>NZ_JBMIQI010000021.1:0-1321 GCF_052584175.1 Billgrantia hypersalina | reverse complement strand
CCATGAAAGTACTCGTCGCGGTCAAACGCGTCATCGACTACAACGTCAAGATCCGCGTCAAGCCGGATCACTCCGACGTCGATCTCACCAACGTCAAGATGGCCATGAACCCCTTCTGCGAGATCGCCGTGGAAGAGGCGGTACGGCTGAAGGAGAAGGGCGTGGCCAGCGAGGTCGTTGCCGTGACCATCGGCCCCAAGGCCGCCCAGGAGCAACTGCGCACCGCGCTGGCGCTGGGCGCCGATCGCGCCGTGCATGTCGAGACCGAGGAGCGTGTCGAGTCGCTGGCCGCGGCCAAGCTGCTGGCCAAGGTGGTGGAAGCGGAGCAGCCGGGGCTGGTGATCCTCGGCAAGCAGGCGATCGACACCGACAACAACCAGACCGGCCAGATGCTCGCCGCCCTGGCCGGCCTGCCCCAGGGCACCTTCGCCTCCGAGGTGGTGGTCGAGAACGACAAGGTCCAGGTCACCCGCGAGATCGACGGCGGCCTGCAGACCGTCGAGCTGACCCTGCCGGCCATCGTCACCACCGACCTGCGCTTGAACGAGCCGCGCTATGCCAAGCTGCCCGACATCATGAAGGCCAAGAAGAAGCCGCTCGACGTCAAGAGCCCGGCGGATCTCGGCGTCGAGGTGGCGAGCCAGGTGACCCTGCTCCAGGTCGAATCGCCGGCCGAGCGCAAGGGCGGCATCAAGGTGGGCTCCGTCGACGAGCTCGTGGACAAGTTGAAGAACGAAGCCAAAGTGCTTTGAAAACGGCGCTTTGAAGGGAGCTGATTATATGAGCATTCTGGTACTTGCCGAACATCACGACGGCCAACTCGCCGGCGCCACCGCCCACGTGGTTGCGGCCGCCCAAGCCATCGGCGGCGATATCGACGTGCTGGTCGCCGGCGAGCACGTCGGCGCCGTGGCCGACGCCGCCGCCAGGCTCGACGGCGTGAGCAAGGTCCGCGTGGCCGACAACGCCGTCTACGCCCACCAGCTCGCCGAGCCCCTGGGTGCGCTGCTGGCCGAGCTCGCCGGCGACTACAGCCACGTGCTCGCCGCCGCCACCACCACCGGCAAGAACGTGCTGCCGCGGGTCGCCGCGCTCAAGGACGTCTCGCAGATCTCCGAGATCCTCGAGGTGGTCGACGCCGACACCTTCAAGCGGCCGATCTATGCCGGCAACGCCATCGCCACGGTCAAGAGCGCCGATCCGCTCAAGGTGATCACCGTGCGCTCGACCGGCTTCGACGCCGTGGGCGAAGGGGGCGGTGCCAGCATCGAGAACGTCGATGTCGTGGTGGAGAACGCCCAGTCCACCTTTATCAAGCAGG
>NZ_JBMIQI010000020.1:143334-173871 GCF_052584175.1 Billgrantia hypersalina | reverse complement strand
CGGATATTGGCCAACGGCTGGCCGACGGGCGTGGAGGTGTGTCACGCCATGGTTCATGGCGGCCCCTACCCGGCCACCTCGGATTCGCGCACCACCTCGGTGGGCAGTGCGGCGATCTTCCGCTTCCTGCGCCCGGTGTGCTACCAGGCGCTGCCGGAAGGGCTGCTGCCCGAGCCGCTCAAGGACGGCAACCCGTGGGGCGTGTCGCGACTGGTGGACGGCAAGCGCGAGGCGTAGCCCAACAGTCTTTATTTGAACCATTGGCGGCCTTCGGGCCGCCTTTTTTCTGCCGTCTTTGCCATAATGGCTCCCGTCCTCTCCCACACACACCTGCGGAGCCGCTCATGGCCTCTTCACCCAATGACCGTCGCCAGGGCCGACCGAATCCTTCGCGCCCCCCGTCAGGCTCCCAGCGCGAACGCGTTTCGCGAACGCCCAAGGCTCAGGTCGGCGAGGTGGCCTACTTGGAGGTCGTCACGGTCAACGAGACCGGTGCGTTCCTCGACTGGGGCCATTCACGAGACGTACTGCTGCCCTTTGGCGAGCAGCGCTTTCGGCCCACGCCCGGCAAGCGGGTGCTGGTGCGCCTCTACGAGGACCAGCAGGGGCGGCCAGTGGCATCGCAAAAGCTCGATCGTTTCGTCCAGGACGAAGCGACGGGGCTGGCGCCGGGCGACGAGGTGGAGCTGGTGATTGCCGATGCCACCGACCTTGGCTACAAGGCGGTGGTCGACCATCGTTTCTGGGGCCTGCTCTTTCGCGACGACATCACCCACCCGCTGCGTCGAGGCCAACGGGTGAAGGGCTACGTGAAACGTGTACGCGACGATGGCCGGCTCGATCTGTCACTGTTGCCGCCGGGGCCGGCGCGCCTCGACGTGGTGGGCGAGAAGGTGCTCAAGGCGCTGCGCGAGAGCGGCGGCTATCTGCCGTTGGGCGACAAGAGCGATGCGGCCGAGATCAAGGCGCGCATGGGGGTAAGCAAGAGCGCCTTCAAGCAGGCCATCGGCCGGCTCTACAAGCAACGCCAGATCATTATTGAAGAGACCGGCATACGTTTGGCGCCCGGCGCCTCGGGTAACACGACATAGCCCGAGGCACGCCGGATGGAAGGGCGCTCAATCAAGCGCCTGGAACTCCTCCTCGTGCAGCCAGGCGGCATGCTTCGGCGCCCGCTTGGTCTTGGACCACTCCTCGATCATGGCCGGCGCCACCTCCTTGAGCTGGCGCATCTGCTCCGGCGTGCCCTTCACGTAGGTGAGCTCCAGGCGGTGGCCGTTGGGGTCGAAGAAGTAGATCGAGCGGATGATGCCGTGCTCGGTGGGGCCGACCACCTCCACTCCCTTGCTTTCGAGCTGCTCCTTCGCCGCCAGCAGGGCGGCTTCGTCGGCCACGCGGAAGGCGATGTGCTGGACCCACTCCGGGGTATTGGGGTCGCGCCCCATCTCCGGCGAGTTGGGCAGTTCGAAGAAGGCCAGGATGTTGCCGTTGCCGGCATCCAGGAACAGGTGCATGTAGGGATCGGGCGCCTTGGTGGAGGGCACGCGGTCCTCGGCGATGGCGACCAGGAATTCCATGTCGAGCTTGTCCTGGTACCACTCGACGGTTTCCTTCGCATCTCGGCAGCGGTAGGCGACGTGGTGAATCTGCTGGATTTCGATCATGACGGGTCTCGTAGGGTGGCCTAAGGAGCGCCAGGGACCTGCTTGGGCTTTTTCAGCCTCTATTTTGGTTTCATTTGAAACTAAAATAGAGGGGCCCGGCGTGCCCTGTCAAGCTGCCTTGGTGTTGCCGGAAACCCTGGGTCATACTGCGCTCATTTCCCGTATCACGATGGAACGCTGCCGATGAGCCAACTGATGAGCGAACGATCCTTGCGCGTGGGGGTAGTGATGGATTCCATCGCCCACCTCACCTACAAGAAGGACACTACCCTGGCCATGCTGTGGGCGGCCCAGGAGCGCGGCTGGTCGCTGCACTACATGGAGCAGGAGGATCTCTACTTGCGTGACGGCCGGGCTCATGCGCGCATGCGCGATCTTGCCGCCTTCCGCAACCCCGACGACTGGTACGCGCTGGGGGCGCCTGAGGAGCGCCCGCTGGCCGAGCTTGATGTGATCCTGATGCGCAAGGATCCGCCGGTCGATGCGCACTTCCTCAATGCCGTGCACCTGCTGGGTTTCGCGGAGCGCGAGGGCGTGCTGGTGGTCAACCCCACGCGGGCCCTGCTGGAGTGCAACGAGAAGCTGTTTGCCCAGCAGTTCCCGCAGTGCTGTACGCCGACGGTGGTGTCCTGCAGTGAGCCGGTGCTGCGGGCCTTCCATGCCGAGCATCGCGACGTCATCTTCAAGCCGCTGGACGGCATGGGCGGCAGCGGGATCTTCCATGTGCAGCCCGAAGGTCGCAACTTGGGGGCCATCATCGAGACGCTGACCGAGCGTGGCCAGCGACAGATCATGGCCCAGCGCTACATCCCCGAGATCAAGGATGGCGATACCCGCATCCTGCTGGTGGACGGCGAGCCGGTGCCCTTCGGCCTGGCCCGTGTGCCGATGGCCGGCGAAACCCGCGGCAACCTCGCCGCCGGCGGTACCGGCGTTAGCCGCGAGTTGACCGCCCGCGACCACTGGCTGATCGAGCAGGTGCAGCCGATGATCCGCGAGAAAGGCCTGATGTTCGTCGGTCTCGACGTGATCGGCGACTACATCACCGAAATCAACGTGACCAGCCCCACCTGCGTGCGCGAGATCGACGACCAGCGTGGCACCGACATCGCCGGCCTGTTGATGGATGCCATCGTGCGGCGTCTGGCCTCGCGCAACTAGTTATCGCGTAACGAAGACGAGTTCGCCCATGGCATCCATCAGCGACCCGATCCAGTATGCCCCGGTCACACGGTCGTACCGCCGTTGGCTGGCGCTGTCGGTTGCGCTGTTGTTGCATGCGCTGCTGATTGGTGTGATGGCAAGCCGGCAGTTCGCCCCGGCACCTGCCGAGGCCACCCGCCTGGATGTGGTACTGGTGACACGCCCGGCCCCGGCGCCAAGTGAAGCCGAGGCCATTGCCGAGGCGGATCAGCAGGCATCCGGAGAGCAGGCCGAGGAGGCCCCTGCCGAGCGGCGAGCGGCGCCGCGGGACGAGCTGCCGGTCCCCACGACGCCAGCCAGCGACGTGGCCCCGACCACGCCCGCCGAGGCCGAACGGCCTCACACCGAGCCGGAGCCGGTCGAAGCAAAGCAGGCCAGGGAAGCTCAACCGCTGGCGGAGCCTCGAGCAAGTACACCCCCGGCAGCTGAGTTGCCTTCGGCACCCGCTGCGGTGGCACCCGCCGCCTTGGGTCGCGACCTGATGGCCCAGGCCACCAGTAGCCTTCGTCAACAAGGGTTCGATACCGGTCTCGCCGGGCCGGACGACGATCAGCCGCGCCTGGCGGCCCGTCGTGCCGCCGAGGCGCGCTACATCGACGACTGGACCCGCCGCGTGGAGGCTTACGGCAACCGCATCCACCCCGCGCCGAGCCACTTGCACGGCCAGCTGCGCATTCGCGTGGTGATCGGACGCGATGGTCAGCTTCGGCAGGCGGAGGTGGTACAATCCTCAGGACATACCGAACTCGATCAGGCGGCACTCGATACCGTGTACGGTGCCGGGCCCTACCGGCCCTTCGACAGCACCCTGGGAGAGCTGGACAGTCTCTCCATCACCCGCGTCTGGCGGTTCGGGCAAGGCAATCATTTCGGCGTGCGTTAGGGCCACTGCCTGCCGCCCGGGAGTCCCATGCAATCCGTGCAAAACCTAGGCTTGAGAGATCATTTTCTACTGGCGATGCCGCACCTGGAAGATCCCAACTTCGCCGGCAGCCTGAGCTATCTCTGCGACCACGACGAGAACGGCACCATGGGTGTCATCGTCAACCGCCCGCTGGAGATCACCCTCGAGGCGCTGTTCGAACAGCTTGAGCTTGATGGTGAAGAGAGCCCGCATCGCAACGCGCCGGTCTACTACGGCGGCCCGACCCATAAGGATCGTGGCTTCATCCTCCATCGCGGCTCCAGCGAGGCGTGGGATTCGAGCATCCAGGTGGACGACGACATCGCCCTGACCACCTCCATGGACATCCTGTTGGCGCTGGCCGCCGGCAAGGGACCGGAGGAGTTTCTGGTATGCCTGGGCTGTGCCGGCTGGGAAGCGGGCCAGCTCGAAGAGGAGCTCAAGGAAAATGCGTGGCTTACCGTCGAGGCTGAGGCCGACATCCTGTTCAAGGTGCCGCCCGAGCAGCGCCTCGGCGCCGCAGCCGGCATCCTCGGGGTGGACCTCAATCTCATGTCGCGGGAAGCGGGCCACTCTTGATGCCCGGCCAGCGCCTGATCCTGGCCTTTGACTTCGGTACCCGCCGCATCGGCGTGGCAGTGGGCAACGAGCTGCTCGCCAGCGCCCGCCAGCTCGAGCCGCTGCCGGCCCGCGACGGCATTCCCGACTGGAGCGTCGTCACACGCCTGGTGGAGGAGTGGCGGCCGGACCTGTTCGTGGTGGGGCTGCCGCTCAACATGGACGGCAGCGAGTCGGAAATGAGCACGCGGGCGCGAAAATTCGGCAAGCGACTCTATGGCCGCTTCGGCAAGCCCTGCGAAATGGTCGACGAGCGCGGCTCCACCCGCGAGGCCAAGGCTATCGCGCATGAATCAAGGTTGCGGCGCAACCCCGGCAAGAGCTACCGCGACGAGGGCGTCGACGGCATCGCGGCGGTACTGATCCTAGAGAGCTGGTTCGCCCGCCAGGAGGGCCTGCCGCCACGCTGAGCGGGTAGCCCATGGCCTCATTCCTGTGGCGATGGCTGCGCACCTATCACCTTGTGAAACTCGGCGACGGCCGTGGCGGCGAATTCCGGGTCGTTGATATGCCACGGGCAGCGAATCAGGCGACGCTCGGCGGTTTGCCGTACCGTGGCTTCCAGCGCATCGAACAGGGCGGCGTCGGCTTTCGGGTCATGAAACGGCTGGCCGGGAGCATCGAGGGCCGAGACCCCCCCTTCGGGGAGCAGGAAGCGCAGCGGCCCACGGCTGCGGTTGAGCTTTTCGCCGATCCAGCGCCCCATCAGCGCGTTCTCCTCGGCTGTCGTTCGCATCAGGGTGATCTGGGGATTGTGTTCGTAGAGTCGTCGCTGACGATAGCGCTCGGGCAGCGTCTCGGGGCCGGCGAAGTTGACCATGTCGAGGGCGCCGCATGAACCCACGTAAGGCAGGTCGGCCTGCGCCAAGACGTCCAGTCGTGTCTCGCCTGCGCTGAAGATGCCGCCCATCAGCAGATCGCAGACTTCGGTGGTGGTGATGTCCAAGAGCCCCTTCAGCATGCCGCTCGTCGCCAGCTTCTCCATCGAGCGTCCGCCGGTGCCCGTGGCATGGAAGACCAGACAGTCGTACTCCCCTGACAGCGAATGGGTCAGCCGGCTCACGCACTCCGTGGTGACGCCGAACATGCTCAGACCAATGGCCGGCTTGTCCTCATCCACTTCGGGTAACGTGCCCTGAAGCATGCCCAGCAGGGCATGGGCCGCATTGCCCAGCACGCGGCGCGAGATCCGGTTGAGCCCCGCCACGTCGGTGACGGAGTAGATCATGGCGATATCGCTGGGCCCCACATAGGGGGCCACGTTGCCCGAAGCGATGGTCGAAACCATTACCTTGGGCACGCCGATGTCCAGGTCGCGCATGGCTGGCGTGATCAGTGCGGTGCCACCGGAACCGCCGATACCGATGACGCCTGAGACGTCGTCACGTTTCGCCAGCAACCGGCGCAACGCCTCGGCCATCTGCGCCACGGCGCGGCCCCGGTCGTTGACGAAGACCGCCTCGGCGCCCTGGGGGTGGCAGGCGGCCACCTGGCTGGCGGTTATGTCGGCGTCGGGAGCCGCATCACCGCTGGTGCCGACGTCGACGATCAAGGCCTCGACGCCTGCCTTCCGCAGCAGGTCGCGCAGGTAGCCTAACTCCACGGCCTTGGTGTCACAGGTTCCGATGATGAAGGCTTTGAATGACATGGTGCCTCCTGGCCGGCATGCGTCGCGCCGGCCTGATTGTTATCGCTCTGGGCGTCAGCCTTGGCAGCGCTCGACAGCCCCCTCGAAGGCAAGCCGGAAAGTATCCGAAACCCGCTGCACCACGTCCTCGCGGTCGGCTTCCTCTACCTCGAACTCGGCCCACCATTCGCCGAAGCAGTGGCCGGTGGTCGTGATCGGCTTGAGTCGCATCTCGGCCACGTAGCCCCGCACCGGCAGGGCTGGTGCCTCGAGAATGCGGTAGCAGCAGCGATGCTCGCGATCCGAGAGCGTGAGCAACTCCTCGCGGATGAAGTTGCCGTCATGATCGTGGAAGTGGCGCACGCAGCCGATCTGGTCGGCGGGCTTGCCCTGCTCGATTTCGCTTCTGGCAAAGAAAGGATGGTAGTCCGGCAAGCCGTTGAAATCGCGCAACCTGCTCCAGGCCTGCTCGAGCGTGATGGGCATGGCGGTACTGACGTAAACCCGGGTCATGGTGATGTCTCCTCGCGAGTCAGGCGATGCTCTTGAAACGGCGAATCTGCTCGGTTAGTGCGATCTCCGTGGGCAGGCGCTCCATGCTCGAGGCGCCGTAGAAACCGTTGCAGTGTTCGCTCTGATGCATGACGTAGGTGGCGTCGTCGGGCGTGGCGATGGGGCCGCCATGGCACAGGATGATCACGTCCCTGCGCACGCGCCTGGCCGCTTCCGCCCATTCGTCGATCAGGCGTACCGATTCGTCGAGGCTCTTGGCCGATTCGGCACCGATGGTGCCCCCCACGGTAACGCCCATGTGCGCCACGATGATGTCGGCGCCCGCCTCCGCCATGGCCACGGCCTCGTCGGCCGAGAACACGTAGGGCGTCGTGAGCATGTCCATCTCATGTGCCAGGCGGATCATGTCGACCTCGCTGCCGTAGGTAATGCCGGTTTCCTCCAGGCTGATGCGAAAGGTGCCGTCGATCAGGCCCACGGTGGGAAAGTTCTGCACCCCCGAGAAGCCCAGCTCCTTCAGCTCGCGCAGCAGCTTGGGCATGATCACGAAGGGGTCGGTGCCGTTGACGCCGGCCAGCACCGGGGTGTGCTTGACCACCGGCAGTACCTCCAGCGCCATCTCCTGCACGATCTGGTTGGCGTTGCCGTAGGCCAGCAGGCCGGCGGAAGAGGCGCGCCCGGCCATGCGGTAGCGACCGGAGTTGTAGATCACGATCAGGTCGATGCCGCCGGCCTCCTCGCACTTGGCCGAGATGCCGGTGCCGGCGCCGCCGCCGATGATCGGCTGGCCGCGGGCGGCCATGTCCTGGAAGCGGGCCACCAGCTCCTGGCGCGTGAATGGGGGCATGGGGATTCTCCTTGTCTTGGGGTCGAGTCAGTGGTGATGGGGGCGAGGTCGGGATTCGACCTTGGCTGCGGAAGTGGAGCGCCGTGAACGAAGCGCCTGGCTTAGCTGGCCCACCACGCCTTGGCGGAAGGTGAGCACGCAGGTCATGAACACCAGGCCGGTGATCACCGTGACCCAGGCGCCGAAAGGATCCAGATAGTGATTGAGCGAGGCGACGAGCGCGGCACCTACTGCCGGCCCGAAGACCGTGCTCATGCCGCCCAGCAGTGTCATCAGGATGACGTCGCCGGAAGTGTGCCAGTGGACGTCGTTGAGGGCCGCCAGCTGGAACACGATCGCCTTGAGCGAGCCGGCGATGCCCGACAGGCTGGCCGAGAGGGTAAATACCAGTACCTTGTAGCGGGCCACGGGATAGCCCAGCGAGATGGCGCGCGGCTCGTGCTCGCGGATGGCGCGCAGTACGTGGCCGAAGGGGGAGTTGACGGTTCGCCATACCAGCCACAGGCCGGCACCGACGATGCCTAGCACCACATAGTAGAGTGCCGTGTTGCTGCGCAGATCGACGATGCCCAGGAAGGTGCCACGGGGAATCCGCTGCAGGCCGTCCTCGGCCCCGGTAAAGGGGGCTTGGAGAAAGAAGAAGTAGACCAGCTGCGACAGGGCCAGGGTGATCATGGCCAGGTAGATGCCGCTGCGACGAATCGCCAGGGCTCCCATGAGGGTGCCCAGCAGGGCCGCGACCAGGCCACCGGCAAGGATCCCCAGTTCAGTGGGAAGGCCGTAGGTCTTGACCAGCAGGCCCGTCACGTAGGCGCCGGTACCGAAGAAGGCGGCGTGACCGAAGGAGAGGATACCGGTATGCCCCAGCAGCAGGTTGAAGGCGCAGGCGAAGAGCACGAAGCACAGCGCCTTCATCACGAACACCGAGTAGATCACCTGCGGGAAGAAGGGAACCGCCAGTAGTGCCAGCAGGCCCAGGGCGATCAGGGTAGAGGGCAGGGGTCGCATGGTCAGCCCTCCTCGCGGCCGAACAGTCCGGCCGGGCGCAGTAGCAGCACCAGCACCATGACCAGGAAGACGATGGTCGACGAGAACTCGGAGTAGAACACCCGAGTCAGGCCCTCTACCACGCCGAGTCCCAGACCGGTAACGATGGCGCCCATGATCGACCCCAGCCCACCGATGACCACCACGGCAAAGATGATGATGACCAGGCTGGAACCCATGGAGGGATTGACATGGAAGATGGGCGCGGCAAGCACGCCGGCGAAAGCCGCCAGGCCCACGCCCACGCCATAGGTCAGGGTGATCAGGCGCGGCACGTTGATGCCGAAGGCCTGGGTCAGCTCCGAGCGCTCAGTGGCGGCGCGCAGGCTGGCACCCAGCGAGGTACGCTCGATGATGAACCAGGTTGTCAGGCACAGCAGCAGCGCTGAAACGATCACGAAGCCACGATAGAGCGGCAGTATCATGAAACCCAGGTTGATCGTGCCGCGCAGCAGCTCGGGGGTGGCGAAGGGTTGGCCGGAGGAGCCGAAGGCGATGCGAAAGCCTCCTTCCAGCACCAGGACCAGGCTGAAGGTCAACAGCAGGCCGTAGATGGGGTCGAGCCCATACAGCCGGCGCAGGAACAGGAATTCGAAAGCCATGCCGAACAGCGCCACGGCCAGCGGGGCGACGGCCAGCGTCAGCCAGTAGTTGACCCCCATGTACTGGGCCAGCAGGAAAGCGGTGAAGGCGCCCAGCATGAAAAAGGCGCCATGGGCGAAATTGACGATCTTGAGAACGCCGAAGATGATCGCCAGGCCCAGGCTGAGCACGGCATAAAAGGAGCCGTTGACGATGCCCAGCATGAGCTGCCCCAGCAGGGCCTGAATGGGAATGCCGAATATATCCATGATCACTTGCTCACGAGGCTAACGGAGAGAGAAGGCGCGGTGCCCGGCCGCAGCCGGGCACAGAGCGGCATCAATCGTTGTCGAGCAGGTGGCAGGTGCTCTCTTCCAGCGGTTGGAAGGCCTCTTCGCCGGGGATGGTGGTCACCAGGCGCAGGAAATCGTAGTCGTACTCCGATTCGTCGGGGGCCTTCACTTCCCACAGGTACTGGTCGTGGACCATGCGGCCGTTGGGGCGGATGTAGCCGCCCGAGGCGAAGAAGTCGTTGATCTCCAGCTCGCGCATCTGCTCGGATACCGCATCGGGATCGTCGCTGCCGGCGGCCTCGATAGCGTTCAGGTAATGCATGGTCGAGGAGTAATTGCCGGCATGGGCCATGTTGGGCATGCGTCCGGTGCGCTCGTAGAAGCGCTGCGAGAATTCGCGGGTCTCGTCGTTGGCGTCCCAATAGAAGGCATTGGTCAGCATCAATCCTTGGGCGGTCTCGAGCCCCAGGCTGACGATGTCGTCGTACCACAGCAGCAGCGCGGCCGGACGCTGCTCTGGCGTCACGCCGAACTCGGCCAGGGCGTTGATGGCGTTGATCGCATCGGCGCCGGTGGAGGCGATGCCGATGATCTCCGCGCCGGAGGCCTGGGCCTGCAGGGCGTAGGAGGAGAAATCGGTGGTGTCGAGTGGATGGCGAGCGGCGCCGACGACCTGACCCCCGGCTTCGCGCACCACTGCCGACACTTGCTCCTCGAGCCCGATGCCGAAAGCGAAGTCCACGGTAAGGAAGAACCAGGTATCGCCGCCGTCCTCGACGATCGACTTGCCGGTGCCGTGCGCCAGTGAATGGGCATCGTAGGTGTAGTGGGTCACATAGGGCGAACAGTAGTCGTTGGTCAGCCCGATGTTGGACGAGGAATTGACGATGGCGTGGCGCTTTTGCTCATCGGCGACGGCCGCCACCGCCAGCGCGACCCCGGAGTTGGACAGGTCGTTGATCATGTCCACGCCCTCGCTGTCGTACCACTCACGGGCACGGCTGGCGCCGGTGTCGGCGCGGTTGCGATGGTCGCCGTGGATCACTTCGATGGGCACGCCGCCGACCTCGCCGCCGAAATCCTCGACGGCCATTCGCACGGCTTCCACCGCGGCTTCTCCGGAGAGATCCGTGTAGATGCCCGACATGTCGGTGAGCACGCCGATACGCACCACATCGTCGCTGTAGCCCTCGCTGGCCAGGGCGCCGGAGACGCCTCCCAGGCTCAGCACGGCGGAAGCGACCACCAGGGTCTTGTAGGAGCTCTTGGCTGGCATTGTTTTTTCTCCTGTTCTCTTTGGGAGCTATTGTTGTAATTTGCTCTGATTCGAACGGTTTGTTTTCTTCCTGCCTCTCATAGTTAGGGCCAACACGGGCGAATGCGCCATGGCTTCAGCGCACGAACAGCTATCCGAAACCCACATCGTCGGCGATGACACCCGCCAGTGGATCGTGCGTGCCAGCGATTGCGATGCACTCGAGCAACGGCATATCTCTCATGTCGGTTTCGGCGATGCCGCGGTGCCTTACCGCATCGTGCGCACCCGCCTGAGCGGCGCCTACATCCACGGCTCGCTGAGCGGTGAAGGCCGCATGCTGCTGGATGGCCGCTGGCGCACCATGCGCCGCAGCATGATGTCCTTTGCCCCGGCCCACGCGCTCCATGCCTTCCATGCCGTACCCGGTAAGCGATGGCAGTACTGTTGGCTGCGCTACCTGCCCAGCGCACCGCGCTCGGTGGTGGGGACCATCGCGCCGATCATGCAGCACTTCGACCCCGAGCCGATGAAGCACGCCATCCTGGGCCTCTACAGCGAGGTGTTTCACGGCCAGGGGGATCCGGCCAGCTGCGTGATGTGGGTCGATACCATCGAGCGCTACATCTCGCGCTTTGCCGATCCCTGGCGGCGCGACCCGCGTATCGTGGCGGTCTTCGATGCGGTGATACCGACCCTGGAACGGCACTGGACCATCGAGGACATGGCCGACATCGCTCACGTCAGCACCGAGCATCTGCGGCGCATCAGCCGCAAGGTCTTCGGGCGCAGCCCCATGCAGCAGCTCACGCAGCTGCGCATGCAGCACGCCTCCCATCTGCTGGCGACCAGCGACATGCCGATCGAAGCGATCGCCGAGCGGGTGGGCTACCGCAGTCCCTTCGCCTTTTCCAAGACCTTCAAGCGCATGAACGGCGTCTCGCCCTCGCGCTTTCGCCTGCATTCACGCGACTGAACGCGTTGCTACACACCCAGGCGTGCCAGCAAAGCGTCGGCATCCTGTTCGATGCCCTTGCGGTCGTAGCGTGCCGCTACCTGGCCGTGGTCGATGAGGTAAAAGTGGTCGGCCACGCTCATGGCAAAACGCAGGTTCTGCTCCACCAGGAGGATGGTGTAGCCCTGTGCCTTGAGATGATGGAGGGTGTCGCCAATATGCTCGACGATGCTTGGCGCCAGTCCCTCGGTAGGCTCGTCGAGCAACAATAGCCTGGCCCCGGTTCGCAGGGTGCGGCCGATGGCCAGCATCTGCTGCTCGCCGCCGGAGAGCTTGGTGCCGGGGCTGCGCAGTCGCTCGCGCAGATGGGGGAACAGGTCGAGCACCTGCTCGGTACTCAGGCCACTGTCGTTGACCCGGGTCGGCAACTCGAGGTGCTCCCTGACGTCCAGCGTGGCGTAGATGCCGCGATCCTCGGGGCAGAAGGCCACGCCGTGCCGGGCGATCTGGAAGGGGCGCATGCCGATCGTTTCGGTGCCCGCCAGCCGGATGCTGCCACGGCGCCGCGGGACGATGCCCATGATCGACTTCAACGTCGTGGACTTGCCGGCGCCGTTGCGGCCCAGCAGGGTGACCACCTGCCCCGGCGGTACCTCCAGATCGATACCGTGCAATACGTGACTTTCGCCGTACCAGGTATGCAGGTCACGGATGGCCAGCATCGGGTCGAGGACTTGCTCAATGGCGGCTTCAGTCATGGCGGGCCCCTCCGATATAGGCTTCGATCACGCGTGAGTCTCGCGAGACAGTGGCGTAGTCGCCCTCGACCAGCACCTCGCCTCGGGCCAGAACGGTGATGCGGTCGCAGAGTTGGGCCACCACGCCCAGGTTGTGCTCCACCATCAGCACCGAGCGGCCCTCGGCCACACGGCGTATCAGATCGGCGGTTCGACCGACATCCTCGGTGCCCATGCCGGCCAACGGCTCGTCGAGCAGCATTACCTCGGGATCGAGCGCCAGGGTGGTGGCGAGCTCCAGCGCACGCTTGCGTCCGTAGGGAAGCTCGGTGGCGGGGGTGTCGGCCCATTGCTCGAGACCGACATCGACCAGCAGTGCCATGGCGCGCTCGTGATGATGGTCGAGGCGGTGATGCGAGGCCCAGAAGTCATACGACTCGCCGCGCTGGCGCTGCAGTGCCAGCTTGACGTTCTCCAGTGCACTGAGCTGGCCGAACACGGCGGATATCTGAAACGAGCGCACCATGCCCAGCCTGGCCACCTGGTCCGGCTTGAGGCGGGTGATGTCGTGCCCCTTGTAGAGGATGTTGCCGGCACTGGGTTCGAGGAACTTGGTCAGCAGGTTGAAACAGGTGGTCTTGCCGGCCCCGTTGGCGCCGATCAAGGCGTGGATGATGCCGGGCTCGATCCGCAGGGAAATGTCGTTGACTGCCGTGAAGCCCCGGAAATTCTTGGTGAGGCCCCGGGTCTCGATGATTGCCTCCGCCATCGTGTACTCCGCCGTTTATTATTGTGCGTTGGTCTGGTCTCGGTGACGGAGCGCGCCGGTACGGGCCGACTCCATCCGTCGGCTTCAGTGTCGGCTCGGGCGAACGGCCGCGCCATGGCTGCAGGGCACGTGTGGCTATCCGAAAAGCACATACAAAAAGCACAGACGGTTGGAGCGACCAATGAATGGGCCGGACGGAAACCTACAGGCCAGCCGAACCCGGCAGGGTTCGGCTGGCGAAGGGACAAGCAGGATGCCAGGGTGCTCAGGTGGTCAGTACCCGGTCCTCGGCATACTGCGCGGCGATGTCGTTCACCGAGATGCAGGTGTACTTGATGACGAAGAAGGCCAGCGTGGCGGGGCAGGTGAAACTCTCCTCGAAGCGCTCCACCTGGGCGCCGCGTTCGCGTATGACGCTGGCACGATAGGTGTTGCCCGCCTTGGTCAGCTTGACCGTGGCCTGGCGGTCGGCTTCCTGTTTCTCCAGCACCAGCTCGCGCTGTCGGGCCAGCAGCTCGTCGAGCATCTTGCCGCCTTCGCGCTCCTCCGGGGTGGCCCAAACCTCCTGGTCGCGTTCGCCGTACTGGAACAGCAGGATGGCCGGGAGAACCGAGAAGATGGCACCGGTCAAGAGCCAGGTCAGCTCGGCGCCGGGAGGGTGCAGCGCGAACACGGCGAACACCTGGATCACGAAGGCGGCCACCAGGATGCCTGCCAACGGTCGCCACATGCGCGGATTCATTACCGGCTTGCCCATGGTGTGGCCCCAGAGGCCGGCGGCGACCAGGGCGCCCAGTCCCACCGTCAGCACTCCCCAGACCGGGCCACCGCCCACCAGCAGGGCAATGACACCGATCGCCACCAGGGCGCTATAGAACACCGCAAGCAAAATGTACGCTCTTTCCAGGGTCATGCGTCACATCTCCTTTCTCCGGTTGCCTTGATAGCAACGCCATTGTTATTCGAGCTTGTAGGTCGAGTCAGCAGATTCGTCGAGCCATGTCGTCAGGGGATGGCGGCCAGCCGCCGCCGGGACAGCTTCGCATACTCTTCGTTCATCATCAGCCTCCGCTCGTCAACAGCATAGCGATGCCAAGCGTTGGCTGCATCGTTACAAGGTGGGGTCGTCGACCCCGACCCGCTCGGGCACGAACCAGCGTACCGGGCGCAGGTCCTTCTCGATCAGCGCCTCCACCTGGAGCAAGGTGGCGAATATCGCCATGCGCACCGGGATGCCGTTGTCGGTCTGGCGAAAGATCGCCAGGCGCGGGTCGCCGTTGAGGTCCACGTCGAGGTCGTTGGCGTCCGGGCGGCTGTCGCGCGGCAGCGGGTGCATGACGATGGTATCGCGGCCGCAGCGCTTGTCCATGAAGGCACGGTCGACGGTGAAGTCGCGCGACAGGCTGAAGCCCTCGCTCATTTCGGCGGTGAAGCGCTCCTTCTGGATGCGGGTGGTGTAGACCACGTCCACGTCCGAATAGTCGTCGTCCAGGCTGGTGCGCTCCTCGACGCGGTGGCCGCGTGAGGTCACCAGGTCGATCAGGTGGCTCGGCATCTCCAGCCCCGGCGGCGCCACCAGGGTGATGCGCATGGCGTCGTAGAGCGAGAGCAGCTTGATCAGCGAGTGCACGGTGCGGCCATATTTGAGGTCGCCGGTGAGCAGCACGTGCGCCCCGGCGAGCTTTTTGCCCAGCCGGGCGAACTCCTTGTCGATGGTATAGAAGTCGAGCAGCGCCTGGCTGGGATGCTCGCCGGGGCCATCGCCGCCGTTGATCACCGGCACGTGGGTGGCGGCGGCGAACTCGGCCACCGAGCCCTGGTCAGGGTGGCGCATGACGATGGCATCGCAGTAGCCGCTCATCACCCGGCTGGTGTCGTAGAGCGATTCGCCCTTGGCCATGGAGGAGAAAGTGAAGCCGGTGGTGTCACACACGCTGCCGCCCAGGCGGCAGAAGGCGGCATGAAAGCTGACCCGGGTTCGTGTACTGGCCTCGAAGAACAGGTTGCCGAGCACGGCCCCCTCCAGTACCCGGGTCACCTGGCGGCGTTGGGCGATGGGCTCCATGCGGGCAGCAACGCGCATCAGGTGGTTGACGCTATCGCGGGACAGGGAATCGACGGAGAGCAGGTGGGGACTCATCGAAGGCCTCGGAAGTGGCAGCGAAGGATGGCCCGTAGTGTAACCCTCCCGGTCGGTGGCTTCACGGGGCGCGATGACGCGCGTTCAGCGTCCGACCAGCTCGGCCAGCCTTCGTGCGTGATGCTTGACTTCACGTATGGCCCGCTCGGTATCCAGGTCGTCCATGGCGACCACCCCCACACAGGCCTCGACGCCGGGGCGAAATTGCGGCGTGGCGACGGGGCTCGCCACGCCCACGGCGCCGCGCTGCAGCTGGCCGCGGGTCAGGCTGAAGCCGTCGGCACGTGCTTGACGCACTGCCTCGCTGTCGTCATCGCGCGGAGCGCGGCCTGAGAGGATGGCGATGCCCGCCGCCCCGCGAGTCAAGGGGTGACGGCTGCCGACCCGGTAGCCCACCCGCAACAGCCCCTCGTCGGGCTCCGCCACCAGCAGTACCACGCATTCCTCGCCCTGGGCCACCGAGACGAAGGCAGTGGCCCGAGTCGCCTTGGCCAATGCCTGCAGCAGCGGCTGCGCCACGGCACGTAGCTGCGGCTCGAAACGCGAGGCCAGCAACGAGATACCTGCGCCCAGGCGCAGCGTACCCTCGGCAGAGCGTGCCACCAACCCATGCTGCTCCAGGGTAGTGACGATGCGATAGGCGATGGCGCGATGCACGTCGAGTCTCTCGGCGAGTTCGGCAACGCTGATCCCCCCGGCGTGCTCGGCGACGAGCTCCAGCGCGTGCAGGCCGCGATCCAGGGTTTGCAGGGTGGTGGCCATCGAACGGAATTCCTCGAATCGAGTGATGGCTGGGATGGTAGCAGCTGACCGGGATTGACGTCCTTGGGGAAACTGCCTATGGTCAGCCATGTGTTCGCTGAACGATAACAAGTGTGCGATAAAAGTAAATATAGCGCAAAAGACAACAGGCGCGGCCACGCATGACAGCAACGATGGCGGATGACAGCCCCGCGGGAGGCCCCATGACGACCCCCTTTCACCGCAACGACAACGGCGCGAGCGGTTGCCCCTTCCAGGCGTCCGATGAACGGCCGCTGGCGCCCACCGGTTGCCCCGTGTCACCCCAGGCGGCGGCCTTCGATCCCTTCGATCGCCCTTACCAGCTCGACCCCGCCGAGGCGCTGCGCTGGTCGCGCGAACAGGAGCCGGTGTTCTACAGTCCCAAGCTCGGCTACTGGGTGGTGAGCCGCTATGACGATATCAAGGCGATCTTTCGCGACAACATCACCTTCTCGCCGTCGATCGCCCTGGAGAAGATCACCCCGGCGAGCGACGCGGCCCAGGCGGTGCTCAAGCGCTACGACTACGGCATGAACCGCACCCTGGTGAACGAGGACGAGCCGGCGCACATGGCGCGCCGACGCGAGCTGCTAGACGCCTTCAGCCCCGAGGCCCTCGAGGCCCACGCGCCGATGGTGCGTCGCCTGGTGCGCGAGAAGCTCGATGCCATCGTCGAGCGAGGCCGCGCCGACCTGGTCGCCGAGATGTTCTGGGAGGTGCCGCTCACGGTAGCGCTGCACTTCCTCGGCGTGCCCGAGGAGGACATGGAGCAGCTGCGCCGCTTCTCGGTGGCGCATACCCTCAATACCTGGGGGCGCCCCTCGCCCGAGCAGCAGGTCGAGGTGGCGGAGGGCGTGGGCAAGTTCTGGCAGTACTCCGGCGAGGTGCTTAAGAAGATGCAGGCCCAGCCGCGTGGCCACGGCTGGATGTACGACATGATCGAGAAGAACCGGCAGAAGCCGGACGTGGTCACCGACAATTACCTGCACTCGATGATGATGGCGATCATCGTCGCCGCCCACGAGACCACGGCGCTGGCCACCGCCAACGCATTTCGCCAGTTGCTTTCGCGCCCTGCGGTGTGGGCCGAGCTGTGCGACAACCCCTCGCTGATTCCCGCGGCGGCCGAGGAGTGCCTGCGCCACTCCGGCTCGGTGGTGGCCTGGCGGCGAATCGCCACCCGCGACGTCGAAGTGGGCGGCGTGACCATACCCGAGGGAGGCAGGATCCTGATGGTCACCGCCTCGGCCAACCACGACCCGGCCCATTTCGAGAACCCCGACGCGCTCGACATCTACCGCGACAATGCCGTCGACCACCTCACCTTCGGATACGGCAGCCACCAGTGCATGGGCAAGAACCTCGGACGCATGGAGATGCGCATCTTCCTAGAAGAGTTCACCCGGCGCCTGCCGCACCTCGAGCTCGA
Organism: Billgrantia hypersalina; assembly: GCF_052584175.1. Classification (NCBI taxonomy): domain Bacteria; kingdom Pseudomonadati; phylum Pseudomonadota; class Gammaproteobacteria; order Oceanospirillales; family Halomonadaceae; genus Billgrantia; species Billgrantia hypersalina. Next base: position 156,505 of record NZ_JBMIQI010000020.1, on the reverse strand, counting down.
GGAGCAGGAGTTCACCTTCCTGCCCAATACCTCCTTCCGCGGCCCCGAGGCGCTGTGGGTGCGCTGGGATCCGGCACGCAACCCGGAGCGCCGCGACCCGGCGGTGCGCAGCGCTCAGCGTGACTTCCCGGTGGGAGCGCCGGAAGCGCGTGACATCGTACGCCGCGTCACGGTCGCCCGCGCCGAGCCCGAGGCCGAAGGCGTGCTCGGCGTGACCCTGGCCGACCCGGCCGGCCGCGAGCTGCCCGCCTGGACGCCGGGCTCGCATCTGGACGTGGTGCTACCTAGCGGCGAGTCGCGCAAGTACTCGCTGTGCGGCCCAGCGGATGCCGGCGACTGGCGCATCGCGGTGCTGCGCGAAGAGGCAGGACGCGGCGGCTCGCGCTGGATGCACGCATCGGTGCGCGAGGGTACCGAGCTGCGCGTTCGCGGCCCCAAGAATCACTTCCGCCTCGATGAATCGGCGAGGCATCATGTGCTGATTGCCGGCGGCATCGGCATCACGCCGATCGTCGCCATGGCCGATCGCCTCAAGCAGTTGGGCAAGTCTTACGAGCTGCATTATGCGGGGCGCGGGCGCTCCAGCATGGCATTCGTCGAGCGCCTCGAGCGCGACCACGGCGAGGCGCTGCGGCTCTACCCCAAGGATGAAGGCGCACGGCTCGATCTCGCGGCGCTGCTTGCCACGCCAGGTAAAGGCACGCTGCTCTACGCCTGCGGGCCGGAGCGGCTGCTCACGGCACTGGAGGCCGGCACCCACCACTGGCCGGAGGGCAGCCTGCACGTGGAGCATTTCACGGCCGAGGGCGCACTGCTGGACCCCGAAAACGAGCATGCCTTCGAGGTCGAGCTCGCCGACTCCGAGCTCGTCGTCGAGGTGGCGGCGGATCGCACGCTGCTGCAGGCGCTGCGCGCCGCCGGCGTCGACGTCCCCAGCGACTGCGAGGAGGGCCTGTGCGGCTCCTGCCAGGTCGAGGTGGTGGAGGGGGAAATCGACCATCGCGACAAGGTGCTCACCGCCGCCGAACGGGCCGGTCAGGACCGGCTGATGAGCTGCTGTTCGAGAGCCAGAGGCAAGAAACTTGTCTTGGCGCTTTGAAACGGCTTCGCTTGACCCTTTTCACTTGCCATAACAACACGTACGCAACCCTGACAACCGGGACTCACGAGGAACGACAATGAAAATGCACAAGCTCGCGACACTGACCGCGCTCACCGCGCTCTCGCTCGGCGCCTTACAGGGCGCCGCGGCCACCGAACTGACGGTGAGTACCTGGGCGGGCCCCAACCACGGTGTCAATTCCATTGTCTGGCCGACCTGGGGCAAATGGGTGGAGGAGGCCACGGAAGGGCGGGTCACGGTCAATGTGGTCCACGACATGGGGCCGCCCAACGCCCAGATGGAGCTGATTGCCGACGGTGTGGCGGATGTCACCTGGCTGTTCCACGGCCTGATGCCGGGGCGTTTCGAGCTGACCAAGCTGCCCGAACTGCCGACTTTCGAGGAATTCACTTCGGAGGCCGCCTCGGTGGCCTACTGGCGCACGCATAACGAATACTTCGCCGAGGCCGGCGAATATCGCGGCGTCGAAGTGATTGGCGTGGGCGTGCATGGCCCGGGCTCGCTGTTCCTCGACGAAGAGATCGGGAGCCTCGACGATCTCGACGGTAAGCGCGTGCGCATCGGCGGCGGCGTGATGTCCGACATTTCAGAAGCGCTGGCGCTCACCGGCGTGGCGCTGCCGCCGGCCAGCACCTACGAGGCCGCGACCCAGGGCGTCATCGACGGCGCGATGCTGACGTTGGAAGGCCTCAAGAGCTTCCGCCTGGCCGAGGTGCTGCCCTATACCGTGCAGATGCCGGGCGGCTTCTATCGCGGCAGCTTCTCGCTGGTGATGAACCCCGACACTTGGGCCTCGCTCTCCGAGGAGGACCGGGCGGCCATCGAGGAAGTCTCGGGTGAGCGGCTCTCGCGCCTGTTCGGCTACATGATGGACGTGGTCGACGTACGTGGCATCGAGTTTGCAAAAGCGCAGGGCAACACCTTCGTCGAGCTGCCGGCGGAAGAAATCGAGCACTTCCAGCAGAGGGTGGCCGATCTACCCGAGGAGTGGATGGAGATGGCCGCTGCTAAGGGCGTCGATGGCGAGGCTGCGCACAGCTACTTCTTCGAGCAGCTCAGCGTTGCCGAGGAAGAGGAAGGGCTCTCCCCCGACGAGGTGATCGATCCCGAAGCCTGAAGCGTCAACCCGAAGCTGCCCTCTGCGAGCACGGCCCTGGCCGTGCTCTGTTCGTTTCATTTGAAACTATGTTGACCTCGATCAAAGCTGCCCGGTGCCGAAGCACCGATACTGACGCAAACGTATCGGCAATGGAGCGAGACATGAGCCAGGCAGCCAAAACCTCATTCTGGGAGCGCTTCTGCGAAGGCAGCTATCGCGCCTCCACGCGGCGGTTGGTCCGCGAAATCGAGGCAAAATCGCCCAGCGTCTACAGCGAGATGCTTCAAGACCTCACGACGCCACTGGAGCCCGCCTTCGAGCGTGAGATGGCGCGCCATCTGGACCGCGGCGGCTATCGGGCCTTCGTGCCGGCCGAAACGCTGATGCCCGCCATGCTCCAGCGCTTCGGCTTGGAGGCGAGCGTCACCCAGCACGCCAGCTATCCGAGCCTGCGCGGCACCTGCAATGCCTGCCCGGTGGCCGGCCACTGCTGGGGGGCCATGCGCCGCGATGCCGGCATCGAGGAGTGTCGTGCTTTCTGCCCCAATGCCGCGGCGTTCGAGCGGCTGAGCGAGACGGCCTGAGGGGCCAGAGGTCAGCCCCGCTGACGACAAAGCGCCACCAGCCGCGCCTTGGAGGGCACGCCGAGCTTGGCGTAGGCACGCTTACGGTAGGTTTCGGCGGTGGAGAGAGCGATGTCGAGTTCGGCGGCGGCGGTCTTGAGGGTATGACCGCGCAGCAGGTAGAGGCAGAGCTGACGTTCGCGCTCCGAAAGTGGAGCGAGCACGGCGGCTTCCTCGGCGCTGGGGCGCTGCGAGAGCGATCGGGCCTGGCCGTAGTGGCGCCTGATCAGGCTGGCCAGTAGCGGCGCCAGGGCATTGAGGCGGGCCAGGTCGTCAGCGATGAACGGGCCGGCCTCGCTGCCGCGGTAGAGATTCAGGTAGTAGACGCTGTCGTGTCCGGGAAGGGTCAGCGACACCTTGTCGACCAGGTCGGGAAAGGCGAACAGGTGGTTGCGGTAAGCGTCCGGCATGGCCTCTGCCTGCATGGGCATGAGTTCCGCTGCGTCAAGGTCATCGCCTTCGTCGAGCCGACGGCGCAGGCGCGGGTAGTTGGGGTCCTGGCGGAAGAGGCCGCCAGTGTAGAGTTCGGCCAGCCGCCCGGCCACCCGCGGCGCTCGCTCGTTGGCCGCCAGCAGGCAATCGACCTCGTCGCGACCGTCGAAGGCGAACACCATGCACTGCTCGATATTCACCGCTAGGCGCAGCAGGGCGAGCAGGGCCGCGTCGAAATCTGCCTCGCCCAGCCGAGCCACGCACTCCGCCGTGGCCGGTATCAGGCTCGGCCAGTCATGCATCGCCGCCTTGGCTTCGCTCATCTCGTCCTCGCCTCGTGTGTTTCGGTGTCCCGGCTTTTGCGGGACAGTCGCTTTGCCTGGTTCGGGGTAGCCTATGAGCAGATGACAATGCCAACAGGAGCCGCCCATGCGACCCGCCGGACGCGCCGAGACCGACTCGCTTTATTTCGATTATCCGCATTTCCCGTTCGTTCGTCCTCCCGAGCGGGAGGGTAGGCCGGTGCGCCATCGCGTGGCCATTGTCGGCGCCGGCCCGGTGGGCGTGACCGCCGCGCTGGAGTTGGCGCGCCATGGCATCGCAAGCGTGGTGCTGGACGACAAGGCCACCGTCAACGACGGCTCGCGGGCAATCTGTATTTCCCGCCATAGCCTCGAGATCCTGCAGCAGCTCGGCGTCGACGGACCTTTCGTGGAGAAGGGCTTGGGCTGGACCCGGGGCCGCACCTACTTTCGCGACCGCGAGATCTACCGCTTCGAGATGCCCCACTCCGAGCAGGAACGCTTCCTGCCGATGTATAACCTGCAGCAGCAGTACATCGAACGGTTCCTGATCGACAAGGCCGCCGAGAGCGAGTGCATCGAGCTGCGCTGGCAGAGTGCAGTAACCGGCGTGAGCCAGGACGGTAGAGGTGTGACTCTCGACGTGGCCACACCCGAGGGCGGCTATCGCCTCGAGTGCGATTACCTGCTGGCTGCCGACGGCGCGCGCAGCGTGGTACGCAAGTCGCTGGGGCTGGCACTGCACGGCGAGGCCTACGAGGGGCGCTACGTAATCGCCGACATCCGCCTGCGCTCCGATTTTCCCACCGAGCGGCGCGCCTTCTTTCACTCCGCGGCACTGCCCGATTCGACGATTCTCGTGCACAAGCAGCCCGACGACATCTGGCGCATCGATTACCAGCTCGGCCCCGGCGAGGATCCCGACGCCGCGGTGGAGGAAGCGAACATCCGAGAAAAGGTCGGCCTTATCGTGCGCGAGGTGTTGGACGAAGGCGACGACTGGGAATTGGAGTGGTGGAGCCTCTACAAGGCATACACCCTGGCGCTGGACGACTACCGCCATGGCCGGGTGCTGTTCATCGGCGATAGTGCCCACCTGGTGCCGATCTTCGGCGTGCGCGGCCTCAACAACGGCTTTGCTGATGCCGCCAACGCCGGCTGGAAGCTCGCCTGGGTGCTCAAGGGGCGCGCCTCCGAGCGGCTGCTCGACAGCTACAGCCCTGAGCGGCGTGGCGCCACGCTCGACGTCTTCGCCAATGCCGGCAAGAGTACCCGCTTCATGACCCCGCCTAGCCGCGGCTACCGATTGATGCGCGACGCCGCTTTGTCGCTGGCGTTGCACCACGACTATGCCAGCGGTTTCGCCAATCCGCGCCAGGTTACGCCCTACACCTATGCTGAAAGCCCGTTGACCCTGAGCGATGATGCCGGCTTTGCTGCCGGGCCGATTCCCGGTGCGCCGCTGGCCAACCATCGCCTGGGCGAGAATGACTTCCTGCTCGACCGCCTGGGCCAAGGTTTCACCCTGCTGTACTTCTGCGCAGATAGTGACGTCGAGGCCGAGCTGGCCGAGCGCCTGGCCGCATTGCAGTCTGGGGGCCAGCCGATCGAGCTGCTGGCCATGGCCCGCCGGCCGGGCACCGAGGGCGGACTGGTGGATGGCGACAATAGCCTGTTCACTGCCTACGGCGCCGACCCCGGCAGCGCCTACCTGGTGCGTCCCGATCGTCACGTAGCCGCGCGCTGGAAGCACCTCGAGCCTGCCGACCTCGAACCCGCTCTCTTGACCGCGTTGGGAGGAGAATAAGATGACCGAGACGACACTGCCCTTCAACGACCTTGAGCGCGTCTACGAAACGCTGGCCGAGACCCTGGATGCACTGCCCGAGGCGCAGGAGCGGCTTTTCCTGGCCCAGTTGGCGCTGGCGCTGGCCCACCGAGTGGGCGACGCCGAACGGGTGACGGCGGCTATCGATGAGGCACGACGGGGGGTGGAGGATAACGCTTCCGGCTAATGGCTGCGGGCGGCCTGGGGTGAGCGAAAGCCCACTTCGTCAACCTGGAGTTGAGCGAGGTCAAGGCGTGATGCTGGGGGTGGGCTAGGGTAAGAATTGGCCGTAGAGGAACGCCACGATGAGTCAACCTCGACCTCCACCAAGATCCCGCCCGCTGCCGTCTGAGGAGAAGCAGCTGCATGATTATCTCGAGGGCGAGCGGGCCCTGCTCGAACTCAAGTGCTGCGAGCCGAAGGCGCTGAGCGCGCTGATCCATGATCTGGCGCACCCCATGAGCCCCTCGCTCGAGCAGGCGATCGCACGCTGCCTGGCCGGACGGGAATTAGTGGATTTCTCTCCCGCCACCTCCCAGCTACCCGCGATGATGCGATGCTTCGGCCTCGATCCGGTCGCCTGCGGTCGCGACCCGTCCATCCATGCCCTGCGTACCGTGTGCAGCGCCTGCCCGAAAGTCGCGACCTGCTGGTTGGCGCTGCGCCACGATGCCTCGCGGGATGCTGATCGCCCCGGCCATGGGCGTGCCCCAGCGTTTCTATGCCCCACTGGCGCAGTGGCTGGCAGGCCAGGGCATGGCCGTGGCCACTTTCGACTACCGCGGCATGGGCGCCTCGCGTCCGCCACGGCTCAGCGGCTTCGAAGCCACCATCATGGATTGGGCACAACTCGATGCCGCCGCGATGCTCGAAGCGCTGGAGTGCCATGTACCTGGGCTGCCACTCTACTGGGTGGGTCACAGCCTGGGTGGCCAGATCCCACCCTTGGTGCCGGGGCAAGAGCGGCTCACACGCATCGTTACCGTGGCCAGCGGCAGTGGCTACTGGCGCGAGAACGCCCCGGCACTGAAGCGGCGTGTCTGGCTGTTCTGGTTCGGTGCGGTGCCGCTGCTCACGCCTCTTTTGGGCTATTTTCCCGGCAAGCGGCTCAACATGGTCGGCGATCTGCCCCGCGGTGTGGTCGAGCAGTGGCGGCGCTGGTGCTTGCATCCCGAATATGCGGTGGGGGCGGAGCCCGGCGTGCGCGAACGTTTCGCCGCCGTGCGCGTGCCGGTGGTCTCGCTCTCCTTCAGCGACGACGACTTCATGTCGGCACGCAACACCGAATCGCTGCACGGTTTTTACACCCATGCTCCGCGTACCCAGCTTCGCATTCGTCCCCAGGAAGCGGGCCTGACCCGCATCGGACACTTCGGCTTCTTCCGCGCCGAGCATGAGCAGGCCCTATGGCAGCGCTACTTGGTGCCGGCGCTGCAGGGTCGCGTGCCCGAAACCGCGGCGGTTCAGGCAACCGCCGGGGCGTGATCAGGCCAAGGCCTCTTCGCTCAGCATTGTCGCTACCGCTTCGCCGACGCGTTTGACGCCGGCCTCGACGGCGGGCGTCATCGCCGCGGCATAGTTCAGGCGCAGGCAGTGGCGGAACTTGCCCGAGGCGGAAAACAGTGAACCCGGCGTGACATGCAACCCTTCGCCGACCAGATGCTCCTTGAGACGTACGCAATCGATGTTTCTCGGCAGCTCCAACCACAGCAGGAAGCCCCCCTGGGGGTAGCTGACCCCGGTACCGGCGGGGAAGTGACGGGTCACCCAGTCGATCATGATGTCGCGGTGCTGCCGGTATTGGCGAATCATCTCACGCAGGTGGCGCTCGTAATGGCCGTGCTGGACGAATTCGGCCACCGCCAACTGTGGCAGGGTGGCCGAGGCGCCGGTGGAGACGTACTTCATGTGCAGTGCCTGGTCGCGATAGCGCCCCGGGGCCATCCAGCCGACCCGCAGGCCCGGCACCAAGGTCTTGGAGAAGGCGCTGCATAGCAGTACCCGACCGTCGTCATCGAAGCTCTTGAGCGTGCGCGGCCGGGGCGTGTCGAAGGACAGATCGCCGTAGATATCGTCCTCGACGATGGCCACGTCGAAGCGCTGGGCCAGGGCGACCAGGGCGCGCTTGCGTGCCTCGGGCATGGTGTAGCCGAGCGGATTGTTGCAGGTGGGGGTGACCTGGATCGCCTTGATCGGCCACTGCTCGAGGGCCAGCTCCAACGCCTCGAGGCTGATACCGCTGCGGGGGTCGGTGGGTATCTCCAGCGCCTTGAGCTTCTGTGCCTTGAGAATCTGCATGGTGCCGTAGAAGCTCGGCGAATCCACCGCGACCACGTCGCCGGGCTCGGTCAGGGTGCGCAGAGCGAGCGAAAGGGCCTCCTGGCAGCCGGTAGTGATCAGCACATCGTCGGGATGCAGCAGGCAGCCCGACTTGTCCGCCAGGCGCACGACCTGACGACGTAGTTCGAGGCTGCCCTGCAGGCTGTCGTAGTTGAGCCCGTGGGTTGCCACCTGCCGATGTAGCGTAGCCAGCTGACGTTGCAGCGGGCGCAGGCTGGCGGCGGCGAGATCGGGAATGCCACGCCCCAGCATCAGCAGGCGGTCTTCCTGCGGGGAGCGTTCCACTAGCTCCAGCACTTGGTCCCATTGGGAGACGTCCAGTGGACGCTGGGCGGGGCGCGACACTTTCGGCAATACGCTAGGGGCTGGCCGGGGTAGCACATAGTAGCCCGAGCGCGGGCGCGCCTCCGCCAGGCCGGACTCCTCAAGACGCCGGTAGGCTTCCTGCGCCGTGGAAATGCTGACGGCCAGTTCCCGGCAAAGCGTACGCACGGAGGGCAGCCGGTCGCCGACACGATACTGACCCTGCTCGATGCGCTGGGTCAGGGTCTGCGCTACCCAGTCGTAACGTTTCATGACAGATTTTCCTTCTTTTGACTCGCACAATACAGAAGCCGCCAATTTCCCCGTCACAGAAGAAGAATAGCTTTATCTGTACTGTAAAACTATTTTTGTTCTGAATCTGTATTGAGATTTCATATGGCCATAGCCTGTCAAAACGCACCGACAGGAGAGGCCATCACGATGTTCAAACGCCTGGCAGGACTGTCTCGTTGGTTACGGGATCAGCAGCAGCGCCACCGTACCCGCTGTGATCTGCGGCATCTCGACGATCATCTACTAGCTGATATCGGGCTGGATCGGGACACCGTAAGACGTGAGGTGAACAAACGCTTCTGGCAATGACGGCAAGGTTAGGGCGGGAACCCTTACAGCTGCGTGCTGCCACAGGGAAAGGAGAGCGCACTCGAGCCAGCCAAGGAGGAGCAAGCCATGATCGAGATCATCCCCTCTCCCGAATACGTGGCGGCGTTCCGTATCTCGGGCACACTGCGCGGCGAGGACTACGACGAACTAATCCCTGCCATCGAGGCGAAGCTCGAACACAATGAACGGATCGGCGTGCTGGCCGACCTGACCCACTTCGAGCACATGACGGCGAAAGCCTTGCAGCGCGATCTGAGCTACGCCATGAGCAAGCTGGGCGAATACAGCCGCTTCAGGCGTGCGGCGGTGATTTCCGACAAAGGCTGGGTCGAGACCACCACCAAGCTGGCGGACCGGCTATTTCCCCAGATCGAAATGCGGGTGTTTCATCATGGCGAACTGGAAGAGGCCATGCGCTGGGTCGCCGGTTTTCGCGACGACTTGATCTCCGGCGGGTCATGACAGCGCCGTGGCTTCTGCCCGCTCGCTGTGCCACTGGCGCAGCAGCCAGGCGAAGATCAGCCCCAGGGCAAGCAGCCACAGCCCGGCTCCGGCCAGTAGCCAAGTGCTGCTGGCCAGGCGTAGTGCCAGCCCGCCGAGGCTGACGCCTATCGATTGCCCCAGGAACAGGCAACCAGCAAATACTGCCATGGCGGTGCCACGCATGCTGGGCGCCATCTGCGTGGCGTTGATCTGCAGCGTGCTGTGCATCATGTAGAAACCGAGCCCGGCGGCAAAGGCACCGGCGCTGGCCAGGGCCGGTAGCGTGGCCAGCGCCAGGCTGACGAAGCCGAGCCCCATCAACACGCCGCCGCCTGCGGCCAGGCCCGGCTCGCCCAAGCGGGCCACCAACGGCCGCGCCAGCACGGCGAAGACCAGCCCGCCCGCGCCGAATAGCGCTACCATCAAGCCGGCCTGCGTCAGCGAGGTACCTAGGCGCTCGTAGAGATGCGTGGCGGCAAAGGCCAGCGCACCGAAGGCGGCAATTCCCTCAAGCAGCACCAGCATCAGGATGCGCCGGGCACGGGCGATGGTCGCCACCTCGCGTATCCGCGAGAAGAAGGCGATACGCCCTTGGTTCGCCTTGGCCGGCGACAATGCGGGGCGCTGGCGAAGCGTTACCAGCAGCAGGCCGCCCGCCGCGAGAAACAGCAGCGTCAGCAGGCCGAATGCTGCCTGCCAGCCCAGTGTATCGGCAAGAAAACCGCCCGCGACCTGACCGGCAATCAGCCCCAGCACCGCCCCCGTGAGCATGTGGGCCAGCGTTACCTGACGCTGGGCGTAGGAAACGTTGTCGCCGACCCAAGCCATGGAGAGCGGAATGATAGCCGCGGCAGTGGCGCCGTTCAGGGTGCGGAACGCGAGCAGCATCGGTAACGACTCGGCCAGCGCCGAGCCCAGCGCACCCAACGCACAGGCCAGGGTGGCCAGGCCGATGACACGCAGGGTGCCGAAGCGATCCCCCATCGGACCGTAGCAGAGCTGCATCACGCCGTAGGCGATGGCGAACAGGGTAATGTTCTGCGCCACGTCGGATACCGGCCGGGTGAAAGCCTGCGACAACGCCGGCAGCATGGCGTCGGTCACGCGCATCGAGGCCATGCTGGCAAAGCCGGCCAGGGCCAGCAGCAGGATGACGCGGCGCGAGGGCGCGGTAACGCTCATCGTTACGGCTGGGCCTGGCTGGCGGCCGCAGCCCGGCTGGCGGGGCGGACCAGCATCAGGTAGGCCACCAGGGAGAAGGCACCGCCGAGGCCGATGGAAAGGGTCATGGTGAGCGAAGTGCCATCATGGAATTGGCCAACCAAGGCCCCGCCCAGAGCAGCGATGGTCATCTGCAGGAAGCCGAACAGCGAGGAAGCGGCACCGGCGCACTGCGGGTTGGGGGCCAGTGCCCCCGACATGCTCTGCGGCATCACGATACCGAAACCGACCAGAAACAGAATATGCGGGCCGATCACCGCCCATGGCGTGTATACCGAGGCCGCTGCCAGGGCGGCCATGGTGAGACCGGCCACGGCGCAGATCGACGTTGCCAGCAGCAGCAAGCGGTCGCGGCCCAGGCGATGACTGTAGCGGCCGCTGAACAGGGTACCGCTGAAAAAACCGGCAACGATCAATGTAAAGCCGATGCCGTATTCGAAGGGCGACATGCCCATGAATTCGATGAGCACGAAGGAGGACCCGGAGAGAAACGCGAACAGGCCGGCGAAACCGCTGGCGTTGACCAGCGTATAGCCCAGGAAGGCCCGCTGTGTGATCAGCATGCGATAGTTGCGCAGGATAGCGGTGGGATGCACCGACTGGCGATTTTCCCGCGCCAGCGGCTCGGGCATCAGGAAGGCCAGTACCAGGAGCATGGCGGCGGCATAAAACGCCAGCAGCAGGAAAATCGAATCCCAGCCGAAGAACAGCAGCAACCCCGCACCGACGATAGGCGCCAGCGCCGGTGCCAGCGCCGTGGTACTGGCCATGTAGGAGAGCATACGCCCGGCCTCGATGGGGCCGTAGATGTCGCGCACCGCGGCACGCCCCAGCACCGGGCCTGCGGCGCCGCCCAGCGCCTGCAGGAAGCGTCCAACAAGCAGCCACTCGATGCTGGGGGCGAAGGCGCACAGCAGACTCGCCAGCAGGAACAGGCCGAAGCCGAACACCATGACGGGCTTGCGGCCGAAGCGATCGGAGATCGGGCCGCAGAAAAGCTGCGCCACGGCGAAGCCGGCCATGTACAGGCTCAGCGTCAGCTGAATCTGGTCGGGTCCGGTATCCAGCGCCTCGGCCATCGCCGGCATGGCGGGCAGATACATGTCGGTTGCCAGCGGGCCCAGCGCGGTCAGCGCGGCTAGCGTGGCCACCGTGGCGGGGGACTTCAGCCTCAGCACATCGTTTCTCCTGGAAAGACAAACAACGACCAGCCGGCGCTCTTCTTCCGGCTCGAGTCCTGCAGCTCAGAAGGAGCGGTCCTGCTAGTCGTTAGCTTGCTTAATATAGCGGAAATGTCTTGCGTTTGCGCTGTTGCCGCTCACAGCGGTTTCGCTATTGCCAGATAATTGCAAATGAGACCTTACCACAGGCTGAGATGCCATGAAGGAAGGCGGCGAGCGTCGATGATACGGTGCGGCAGGTAGGAGAAATGAGGAAGCGCGGGTCAGCCAAGGGGAGCGTGCTCGCTCCCCTTGGCGCCCTACCGCTGTGCTGTCAGTTCGATTCCGTGTCGGTCTCGTCTTCCTCCTCCCGATCTTGCGTGGTCGGGCTGTTCACCTCGGTATCGTCGGAATCGTCCGTATCCCGGTTATTGTTCCTCAGGACGTTCGCCGGGCCATCCGAGTCGGATGTGTCGCTCCGGCTCGAGGACTCCTGCCGATTACGACCCGAGAAGTTACCCTGGCTATCGTCTTGGCCGCTCTGTCCCTCTTGCAGCCCTTCCACGAAGCCTTGGCGATAACCCCTGATGGCTCCTTCCTGCAAGCCTTCCATCCGGCCTTCCATGTAGCCCTGCATGAAGAGACTGTGGGCCGCTTGGCTATCCTGCTGGTCACGGCTATCGGAACCGCGCTGCTGATCGTCCCACTGTGACTGGCCCTGGCGTCCGCGTTCGTCACGGTAACGTTCACCCTGGTACTGCTGACGCTCACGGTCGTCCCAGCGGCTTCCCTGGTCGCGGCCATGGTCTTGAGACTGTCGATCCCAGTCACTTTGTCCCTGATTGCGCTGCCAATCCCTCTGGCTGTCGTCACGGTATTGCTGCTGAGGGGAGTTGTCCCACTGTTGGCCACCCTGGCGCCCGTACGGGTTACCGCCGCCTCCCTGCTGGCTGCCTCTGTCGTCCCACTGCTGGCTGCCTTGGGGGCCTTGACGATTGTCATAATCGTAGCTTCCCCGGTTTTCCTGCTGCTGCGCCAACGCCAGGTTTGAAGCAAGAGCGGCCGAAACTGCCGTCGCGATAAGCATCCGTTTAAACATTGGCTCCTCCAATGAACTCAGAATCGATGTTGTGCTGCATGGCCCGCCGAGCCTTCACCGCTGCACTTAGTTGGAGCGATAACGGTCCTGATCGCGCCAGCGGTCGTCTTGTTGGCCCTGGCTGCGGTCATCCCAGCGATCGTCCTGACGGCCCTGGTTGAACTGGCCCTGGTTGCGGTCGTCCCAGCGGTCATTTGGTTGGCCCTGGTTGAACTGGCCCTGGTTGCGGTCATCCCAGCGATCGTCCTGACGGCCCTGGTTGAACTGGCCCTGGTTGCGATCATCCCAGCGATCGTCCTGACGGCCCTGGTTGAACTGGCCCTGGTTGCGGTCGTCCCAGCGGTCGTCCTGACGGCCCTGGTTGAACTGGCCCTGGTTGCGGTCGTCCCAGCGATCGTCCTGACGGCCCTGGTTGAACTGGCCTTGGTTGCGGTCATCCCAGCGGTCGTCCTGACGGCCCTGGTTGAACTGGCCCTGGTTGCGGTCGTCCCAGCGATCGTCCTGGCGACCCTGGTTGAACTGGCCCTGGTTGCG
>NZ_JBMIQI010000020.1:0-143234 GCF_052584175.1 Billgrantia hypersalina | reverse complement strand
CCCTGGTTGAACTGGCCCTGGTTGCGGTCGTCCCAGCGATCGTCCTGGCGACCCTGGTTGAACTGGCCCTGGTTGCGGTCGTCCCAGCGATCGTCCTGACGGCCTTGGTTGAACTGGCCCTGGTTGCGATCGTCCTGGCGACCCTGGTTGAACTGGCCCTGGTTGCGGTCGTCCCAGCGATCGTCCTGGCGACCCTGGTTGAACTGGCCCTGGTTGCGGTCGTCCCAGCGATCGTCCTGACGGCCTTGGTTGAACTGGCCCTGGTTGCGATCGTCCTGGCGACCCTGGTTGAACTGGCCCTGGTTGCGGTCGTCCCAGCGATCGTCCTGGCGACCCTGGTTGAACTGGCCCTGGTTGCGATCGTCCCAGCGATCGTCCTGATAGTCCTGGCCCTGCTGGTTATAGCGGTCACGATCCTGACCGCGCCAATCATCCTGGCCCTGCTGTTGGTAACGTTGGGTTTCATTCCACTGGCTGCCTTGACCCGATTGTTGGGCCATGAGGGATCCTGATGTTGCCAGCGCAGCCGAGATAACAGTTGTAATTAGCAGCTTTTTAAACATCTCTAACTCCTTTAGATGTTGTTTATTAAGCTCGATCTTGGGTATGCAGAGTTCAGCATGGTGTCGAACTCGATACACAACAGTTAAGCTAGCTGCCATCTATGTAAGGATTAAATTCCGCAAAGTATTTTTTTGTTTTAATTTATTTATTAAGGTTGGGGTTTTACGTAAGAACTTGTGTTGCGGGATTTTGCCTGGCCATGCCAACAAAAGTTTCTGCTTATGTAGGCATGTGTATTTAATTTCATTTTCTGCGCCATCTGCTGCTGTAAAGCCAGTGAATGAACGGGGATTTGACCACTCACGAGTGGTTCGCAAGCGGCAAGGTTGACTCACAATGGGTATCCAGGCGCGCCAAAACGATCCCAGCCCGTCCCACCGTGGTGGGGCGAGCGTCTATGAAATGGAATCGCAGGCGTTATCGGCGCGGCGGCAAGAAGAAGGGTGGTGTCGATGCGTTACACGGGGCCTGCGATCACCAGCCAGCCTTCCCGGTCGAGGCTTACCGGTACGGGATCCAGGGCGCACCCTTCGCCAAAGCCGCCAACCCCTTGCCCGGTGCGGGCCGAGAAGCTGGCATCGTGATTGGTGCAGCGCAGAAGCTCGCCGTCCTCGCTGAGGATGCGTTTGCCGCGCTGGTCCAGCGGCAGGTACTGGTGCGGGCAGGCGTTAACATAAGCCCGCCACTCATCCTCCAGCCTGACCAGCAGGAGCGGGAAGGCGCCTTTCTCACTCTGCACCGTCACGCCAATGGCGCTATCGGTGGGCACGTCCTCCTGCCTGACGACCCGGGTGCCCGGGGCAGGCGCGCTGCGGTAGTTCTGCCAGGCCTGGCTCATGGTGACCTCTTCTCTCGACGGGATCATTCGCCTGTCAGACACCGTGCCTGACAGGCATGCTATCGATATTCAACCGGCGTCGGGCTGCTCCCCCGGGGCGGCCCTGGCGAAAGCCTCCAGGCGGCGGCAGCGCTCGGCGATGCGCCGGATCGTCGGATACCCTGTGAGGTCGCACTCGAAGCGCTCGGCGTTGAACACCTGCGGCACCAGGCAAACATCCGCCAGGCTCGGTCTGTCGCCGTGACAGAATTCGCCGGTGGCGGGCTCGGTGGCCAGCCGGGCTTCCAGGGCGGTGAAGCCTTCGGCAATCCAATGGCGATACCAGGCCAGTTTGGCCTCGTCGTCCAGCTTCAGCTCGTGGACCAGATACTTGAGTACCTTGAGGTTGTTGAGCGGGTGAATCTCGCAGGCGACAAGCTGGGCCAGCGAGCGAACCCGAGCGCGTTCCTCGGCGTCGGCCGGCAGCAGCGGCGGCTCGGGGTGACGCTCCTCGAGGTACTCACAGATCGCCAGCGACTGGGTCAGCTGAGCGCCGTCATCGGTCTCGAGTACCGGTACCAACCCTTGGGGGTTTCGGGTGCGAAAATCGTCGCGCTTCTGGTCGCCCTTGACCAGGTTCACCAGGGCCTGGTCATAGGCCAGACCCTTGAGGTTGAGTGCGATGCGCACCCGGTAGGCCGCCGATGAGCGGTAATAGCCGTATAGCGTGGTCATTGGTCGTCTCCCTGGCGCTCACTTGGGCTGGCTTACTTTGGCTGGTAGGGCACCACCTGCTGATCGATGGCACCGAAAATGCTCTTGCCCTCGCGGTCGAACATCTCGATGCGCACCCGGTCGCCGAAGCGCATGAATGGCGTCTTGATCTCGTCGTGCAGAATCTTTTCCACCATGCGCACCTCGGCCAGGCAGCTATAGCCCACGCCACCGTCGGCAATCGGCTTTCCGGGGCCGCCGTCGGGATCGGGGTTGGAGACGGTGCCCGATCCGACGATGGCGCCAGCACCCAGATAGCGGGTGCGGGCCGCATGGGCGACCAGCTCGGGGAAGCTGAAGATCATGTCGGGGCCGGCTTCCGGTTCGCCGAATTTTTCGCCGTTGAGATGCACTGTCAGCGGCAGGTGGACCTTCCCCTCCTGCCAGGCGTCGCCCAGCTCGTCGGGGGTGACGCAGATCGGCGAGAAGGCGGAGGCCGGCTTGGCCTGGAAGAAGCCGAAGCCCTTGGCCAGCTCGCCGGGGATCAGCCCGCGCAGGCTGACGTCGTTGACCAGCATGATCAGCTTGATGTGGCCGGCGGCCTGCTCGGGCGTCACCGCCATCGGGACGTCGTCGGTGATCACGGCGATCTCGCCCTCGAAGTCGATGCCGTGCTCTTCGCTGACCGCCTCGATGTCCTCGGTGGGAGCGAGGAAATGATCGCCACCGCCCTGGTACATCAGCGGGTCGTTCCAGAAGCTCTCGGGCAGTTCGGCGCCGCGGGCCTGGCGTACTAGCTTGACATGATTGAGGTAGGCGGAGCCGTCAGCCCAGTGGTAGCTACGCGGCAGCGGCGAGTGCAGCTTGCTCTGGTCGAGGTCGAATGCCCCCGCGGCACTGCCGTCGTTGAGCTCGGCATAGCGCGCTTCCAGCCTGGGGCTTGCGGCGTCCCAGTTCTCGATCGCCTGCTGCAGGGTGGCCGCGATGTCGCTGGCGGAGACGGCGCGGCTCAGGTCGCGGGAGACCACCAGCAGTTCGCCGTCGCGGCCGTTCTTGAGGGTAGCGAGTTTCATCGTCGTTGAATCCTTTTCGTCAGGGCGGTTTTTGGCTCAAGGCTGCTTCGGATCGAAATGCGAGCGCAGGGTCGACCACACGTCCACATAGTCGCGTTGGCGAATGTCTGCGTTCAGCGCCGCCTCAGTGGGATGGTAGACGTAGCGGCTCTCGAACATGAAGGCCAGCGTGGCATCCAGGCGCTGCGGCTTGAGCTCGGCATTCGAGGCCTTCTCGAAAGTATCGGCGTCCGGACCGTGGGGTGACATGCAGTTGTGCAGGCTGGCGCCGCCGGGGAGGAAGCCCTCGGCCTTGGCATCGTACTCGCCGTGAATCAGCCCCATGAATTCGCTCATCAGGTTGCGATGGAAGTAGGGCGGACGGAAGGTGTTCTCGGCCACCATCCAGCGTGGCGGGAAGATCACGAAATCGATGTTGGCCATTCCCGGCGTGTCGGAGGCCGACGTCAGCACGGTGAAGATCGACGGGTCGGGGTGGTCGAAACTCACCGTATTGATGGTGTTGAAGCGCGCCAGGTCGTACTTGTAGGGCGCGTAATTGCCGTGCCAGGCCACTACGTCGAGGGGCGAGTGACCGAGCCGGGTCGCCCAGAAGCGGCCGGAGAACTTGGCCACCAGTTCGAAGTTGCCCACCACGTCCTCATAGGCGGCCACCGGGCTCTCGAAGTCACGCGGGTTGGCCAGGCCGTTGGCGCCGATGGGACCGAGACCGGGAAGCTCGAGCGGGCTACCGTAGTTTTCGCAGATATAGCCGCGGGCGGCGTCACTGCCTTGTGCCAGGCGTACCTGGAACTTCATGCCGCGCGGGATCACGGCGATCTCGCCGCCCTTGACCTCGAGCTCGCCGAGCTCGGTGCGCAGGCGCAGGCTCCCCTGCTGCGGCACGATCAGCAGCTCGCCGTCGGCGTTATAGAAGAAGCGCTCGGTCATGTCCCGGTTGAAGGCGTAGACATGCACGCCGCAGCCGGCTTGGGTACCGGCGTCGCCGTTCACCGCGATGGTCAGAAGGCCGTCGACGAAGTCGGTGGGCTCGGCCGGAATCGGCAGCGGATCCCAGCGCATCTGGTTGGGGTCGGCGGCCGGTTTGGCCAACGGCGACGTGGCCACGCGGCGGTTCTCCAGTGGCTGGTATTCGCTCTGCACCACCGAGGGACGGATGCGGTAGAGCCAGCTGCGCAGGTTCTCGTGGCGCGGCGCGGTGAAGGCCGAACCGGTGAGCTGCTCGGCATAGAGGCCGTAGGCGCAGCGCTGGGGCGAGTTCTGCCCTATCGGCAGGGCGCCGGGCAACGCCTCGGTGGCGAAGTGGTTACGAAATCCGCTCTGGTACTCGAGTGTCTCGTTCGTCATGGGTCGATCCCTCTTGTCACTTGCCTGTTTGCCTGTCGGGGGATGCCGCACCGGGGGCCTGGCCGGCGATGGCCAGGGCCTCTTCCAGTACCTGCTGGTCGCCGACATGATTGGCCAGCAGCAGGATCAGTCGGGCGTTGATGCGTTCGCTCTCGGCTTCACTGCGCTCGCGATGCAGCTCGGTCAGCGCAGCGTAGAAGGCGTCCGGGTCGGTGAAGTTGGGGTTCAGTTCAAGCCGTGGCATGTCGCACCTCCTCGGCAGCAAGAGGGCGGCCCAGGGCGCGATCCAGCGCCTCTTCGACGGCGCCGGTCGTTACCTCGCGCCAGCGGGCGGTGACGTGCTGGTCGGGGCGGATCAGGTAGCCGGTTCCGCCGGTCAGGCCGTAGCGTTCGCCGACCAGCGCCTCGGCATCCTCCACCAGCGTGGCGCGCGGCAGCTCGGTCAGGGCATGGGGCGCGGGGCCGACGATCAATAGCCCGAGATCATCACGGCGCGCGAGCAGCGGTTCGAGCTCGGCCTGGAGCGCCTCGGCCCGGGCGGTGTCGATGCGGCCGTCGAGCAGCAGCACGAAGCGATTGCCCAGCTGGTTGAGCAGCCAGGCCGGCTGGCCCGCCAGGCGCACCGGGGCATCCTTGGCCGGGCTGCCGGGGCGCAGTTCGAGCGGCAGGCCCTCGCTTTCGTGGCCGTTGAGCGGTGAGCCGTCGTAGCGGCACGGCATCGACAGCCGGCCGCTGTTGACCAGATGCCGGGCGAAGGGGTAGTGCTCGGCCAGCTCCAGGGTGGTGTCGCGGAACAACCGGCTGACGCGGCTCTTGGGCGTGATGAAATCGGTGGCCCGGGTCGAATTGAGAATGTTCTCGGCCGCGCCGTGCTGGCGCTCGTCGTTGTAGGTGGCAAGCAGTGCCTCGGGGGCCTTTCCCCTGAGCACGCGTGCCAGCTTCCACGCCAGGTTCTCGGTGCTCTGCAGCGCGCCGTTGGCGCCGCGGGCGCCGAAGGGCGAGACCTGATGGGCGGCGTCGCCCATGAAGAATACCCGGTGGTGGATGTAGTCATCCATCTTGCGGCAGCGGAAGGTATAGACGCTGGCCCACTCCAGCTCGAACTCAACGTCTTCGCCCAGCATCGCCTGCACCCGGGGGCGGATGTTCTCCTCCTTCTTCTCCTCCTCCGGGTCGGCATCCCAGCCCAGCTGGAAGTCGATGCGCCAGACGTTGTCCGGCTGGCGGTGCAGCAGCACCGACTGGTTGGGGTGGAAGGGCGGGTCGAACCAGAACCAGCGCTCGGTGGGAAAATCCGCCTTCATGATCACGTCGGCGATCAGGAAATGATCCTGGAAGACCTGGCCCTTGCTCTCCAGGCCCAGCATGTCGCGGATCTTGCTGTTGGCCCCGTCGGCCACCAGCAGGTAGTCGCAGGTGAGGCGGTAATCTCCATCCTCGGTGGCGACCCGAACGTCGGTGTGCCCGGGGCGGCTGTCGACGTCGATCACCTTGTGCTTCCAGCGCAGGTCGATGCGCTCGGCGAGCTCGTCGGCGCGAGCGACCAGATACTCCTCGAAGTAGTACTGCTGCAGGTTGATGAAGGCCGGCATGCGGTGGCCCTCCTCCGGCAGCAGGTCGAAGTTGTAGACCTCGCGCTCCTGAAAGAATACGCGGCCGCGCTGCCAGGTCACGCCCTTGTCGACCATCGGCTGGGCGCAACCCAGGCGATCGAGAATCTCCAGGGTGCGCTTGGCGAAGCAGATCGCCCGCGAGCCGACGCTGACAGTATTGTTGTCGTCGAGCACGGCACTCTCGACGCCCTGCAGGGCCAGGTCGATGGCCATGGCCAGGCCGGTGGGGCCGGCACCGACAATCACCACGGGGCAGTGGCGAACGTCCTCACGGTCGAGCTCGGGCGGGCGTCGATACGGGTAGACGGGATTGTTGTAAGTGGTTGGCATGCTTCCTCCGGCCGCGACAGGTCGCACCCTCGATGCGACCTGCCGTCGGTGCCGCTCGCCGGGCCGTGGCCTGGGCGAGGCGAGTGGTTGACGACTTACTGGTTCTCGACGGCTTCCTGCAGTGAGTGCCACATTTCGGTGTCGCGCTCGGCGGTCCAGATCCGGGGGTCGGGGTACTCGCCGCCGGCCTCGTCATAGCAGCGTGTGATGTCGAACGGCAGGCAGTGGTCGAAGATCACCCAGTGGCCGTACTTGGGCTTCAGCTTGGCGTAGGTTTCGGAGTAGCACTCGGAGAGCGACTTGCCGGCAGCCTTGCCCGCCTTGACGCTCTCGTACATGTCGGCGAGGAAGTCGCGGGTGCCCTGGATGGCTTCCTGGCACTGCTCGGGAGACTGCAGCGCCTCGCCGCGACCCGGCACCAGCTTCTGCGGGTTCATGGCCTGCAGGCGGTCTAGCGTGGCGGGCCAGTCCTCGTGGTAGGCGTCGCCGGTATAGGGGGTGGCGCCGTACTCGACCAGGTCGCCGGAGAACATCACCTTCTCCTCGGGCAGCCAGACGACGGTGTCGCCCTTGGTATGGCCGCGGCCGAGGTGGATGATGCGCACCTCGCGCTTGCCCATGTACACCGTCAGCTCCTGCTGGAACACGATGTTGGGCCAGGTCAGGCCGGGCACAGAGTCGACGCCCTTGAACAGGCGCGGGAAGCGGCCGACCTCGGATTCGTAGTCCTGCTGGCCGCGCTCGACGATCAGGTCGTAGGTGTTCTGGCTGGCGTAGATGTTCTCGGCGTCATAGGCCGAGGCGCCGAGCACGCGCACGGCGTGGTAGTGGGTCATCACCACGTGCTTGATCGGCAGGTCGGTCACTTCGCGTATGCGGCGGATCACGTCCTGGGCCATGATCGGCGTGGCCTGGGTGTCGATCACCATCACGCTGTCGTCACCGATGACGACACCGGTGTTGGGATCACCCTCGGCAGTATAGGCATAGAGCCCTTCGGCCAACTTGGTGAAGCTGATTTGCTTTTCTTCGGTGTCGGCGTGGGAAGCGAACTTCTTGCTCATGGTTCCTCCAATGTCGTCGTCGGGGTGCGTCACGGTGGGCGACGTCATGGCCGGCTTCGGCCTTGTTCGATGTGCGGGATGAAGCGAGCATAGTTGTTGCTGAAACTATATGTCCAGCAAATCACGGACCAGCTTGACTGGCAAGCCCCGGACAAGTGGCAGAAATTTGCTAGGGATCATGCTTTTAGCGCGATTTTGCGACGTAAGTCTAATGCCGGCTGGGCTCAAATTAGTTGCAGGGGAGAGTAACTGGCGGCATGGTGAAGGCGTCGTAAACGCCTTGACCGTTGTCCTCATCTCTCGACGAGAGGGCATCACGGCACATAACAAATTCGGCACGAAGCAACCCGTGACGACGAGGAGCTCACCATGAAAAAGACAAACCGCCTGATGCTGGGCGCCGCAGCGGCGTTCGGCCTTGGCCTCGGTGCCCCCGCGCTGGCGCAGGAAACGATCACCGTCAGCACCTGGGGTGGCCCCAATCACGGCATCAATACCCTCGTCTGGCCCACCTGGAAGGCGTGGATCGAAGAGGCGACCGAAGGGCGCGTCACCGTCGAGGTGGTGCACGACATGGGCCCGCCGGCGGCACAGATGGAGATCGTCGCCGACGGTATCGCCGATGCCAGCTGGATCTTCCACGGTCATATGTCGGGGCGCTTCGAGCTGACCCAGCTTCCGGAATTCCCCACCTTCGAGGCGTTCTCTTCCGAGGCGGCCTCGGCGGCCTACTGGCGTACCTACGAGGAGTACCTGGCCCAGGCGGAAGAGCATCGCGGCGTCGACGTCATGGCCATGGGCGTGCACGGCCCGGGCCAGATCTTCACTGCCGAGCAGGTCGACACCCTCGACCAACTGGCCGGCAAGCGCGTACGCGTCGGTGGCGGCGTGATGAGCGACCTGGCCAGTGCCATGGAGGTTTCGGGGGTGGCGCTGCCGCCGACTGGGGTCTACGAAGCCGCTTCCCAGGGCGTTATCGACGGCGCCATGCTGACCCTTGAGGGGCTGCGCAGCTTCCGCGTCGCCGAGGTGCTGCCGCATACGCTGACGGTAGATGGTGGCTTTTATCGCGGCAGTTTCGCCATCGTCATGAACCCGATGTTCTGGGATCAGATCTCTCCCGAGGATCGCGAGGCGATCGAGGCCGTATCGGGCGAGGACCTGTCGCGTCTGTTCGGTTACATGATGGATGCCATGGACGAGCGCGGCGTCGCCTTTGCCGAGGAGCAGGGCAATACCTTCACCGAGGCCTCCGAGGAGGACATCGCGCGCCTGCGCGAGGTGACCGATGAACTGATCGCCGAATGGCGCGACGCCGTGGAAGGCCGAGGCATCGATACCGAAGCCGCGCTGGCGCATTTCCGTGAGCAGCTCGACGTGGCTGCCGAGCAGGAGAGCATCGCCGAGCGGGTGGTGCAGCAGTAACTGGCCGCATTTCCTGGAGGCTTGACCATGCCGACCTCGTCCCCGTCGCTGTTGCGGGTCGGCCGTGTCATGCAGCTCACGCTGGAGGGGGTGGCGGGCACCACCCTCTTCGCCATGATGCTGCTGACCACGGCGGACGTGACCGGACGCTACTTTTTCAATTCCCCGATTCTCGGCACCGTCGAGCTGACCCGCTTGATGCTGGCGGCGCTGGTATTCCTGTCGCTGCCGGTGGTGTGCTGGCGCGAGGAGCACGTCAGCGTCGACCTGCTTGACACGGTATTTCCGCCGCGCCTGATCTGGGTTCGCCAGGTGCTGGTCAACGTGATCGTCACCGGTGCGCTGTGGGTGATGGCCCGGCGGGTCTGGGCGCTGGGGGAGCGCGCCATGCAGTGGGGGGACGTGACCGAGTTCCTGCGCATCCCCAACGGCTATCTCATCTACCTGATGGCCATCATGCTGGCCGCGTCGGCCGCACTGACGTTGCTGCGTGCGCTGTTCTACCTGCTCGAAGGGGTAGGAATCATCGAGCGCGGCGGCCCGCTCAGCCCGGAGAAAGGTCAGGGAGGTGACACGTGATAGAAGCGCTCTACGGGTTCGCCGCCCTGCTGCTGCTGGCGTTCTTGCGGGTGCCGCTGGCCTTTGCCATGGGCATCGTCGGCTTCGCCGGCTTCTACTACCTGACCGGCAACTGGAGCGCCGCCGAGTCCATGGCCGCGCGGCGGGTGATCGATACCGCCATGGACTATGGCCTGTCGGTGATCCCGCTGTTCATCCTGATGGGCAACCTGGTATCGCATGCAGGGCTGTCGGATGCGCTGTTCCGCGCTTCCAACGGCTTTCTCGGGCATCGCAAGGGCGGCCAGGCCATGGCCACCATCGTTGCCTGCGGCGGCTTCAGCGCCATCTGCGGCTCGAGCCTGGCCACCTGTGCCACCATGGGGCGGGTGGCCATGCCGCAGATGCGCAAGTACGGCTACAAGGACACCCTGGCTTCGGCCTCCATCGCCGCCGGCGGCACGCTGGGTATCCTGATCCCGCCCAGCGTGATGTTGGTGATCTACGGCATCCTCACCGAGACCAGCATTCGCGAACTGTTCGCCGCCGGCTTCATTCCCGGCATCCTCGGCATCGTGCTCTACCTCGGGTCGGTGAAGTGGGTGCTGTGGCGCGACCCCGACGCCGGCCCCGCCGGCGAGAAGGCGACCTGGCCCGAGCGTATCAAGGCGCTGAAGAGCGTGGGCGATACCTTGGCGTTATTCGTGCTGGTGATCGGCGGTATCTACCTTGGCGTATTCACCCCCACCGAGGCGGCGGGCATCGGTGCCATGGGGGCCTTCCTGATCGCTCTGTGGCGGCGTGCGCTGACGCCGCAAGTGTTGATGAACGTCCTGATGGATACCGTGCGCACCACCGCCATGCTGTTCGCCGTGGTGCTCACCGCATTGATCTTCGCCAACTTCATCAACCGGGCGGGATTGCCGGGCGACCTGCTGGCCTTCGTCAACGGGCTCGATATCGCGCCGTTCATGGTGATCCTGGTGATACTCGCCATCTACGTGCTGCTCGGCTGCGTGTTCGAAAGCATGTCGATGCTGCTGCTCACCGTGCCGGTGTTCTTCCCGGTGGTGGCGGGGCTGGGCTTCGACCTGGTGTGGTTCGGCATCCTGGTGGTGATCGTGATCGAAATCAGCCTGATCACCCCGCCGGTGGGCATGAACGTGTTCGTGCTGCGGGCGGTGCTGCCGGATGTCTCCACGGGAACGATATTCCGCGGCGTGACGCCGTTCTGGGTGGCCGGGATGGCACGCGCGTTGCTGGTGCTGGTGTTCCCGGGTATCGTGCTGTTCCTGCCGCAACTGCTCTATTGACCGCTGCCAGAGCCTAGGGTGAGGAGTCTTGAAATGAACACGGAAGAGGGCCGGGCCGGCCTTGCCAGGGAAGGCGACGAGGGCCTGGCCGAACCATCGACCAAGCCGGAGCTGGACCTCAACCAGTTCCTGCCTTACCGGCTCAACAGCCTGGCCGACCGCATCAGCCAGGCGTTGGCCGACCTCTATGAAGAGCGCTACCAGCTCAACATCGCCCAGTGGCGAGTGCTCGCCTGGCTCAGCCACTGCGACGAGTTGACGGCGAAGAAGGTCTGCGCCTACACCAACATGGACAAGGCCCGCGTCTCACGCGCGATCCAGGCGCTGGAAGAGCGTGGGCTGGTGAGCCGCACACCCTCGCCCACTGACCAACGCCTGCAGGATCTTCATCTCACCACCGCCGGTCAGGCGCTGCTGGCCAAACTGATTCCCGAAGCCCAGGCCTGGGAGGCGGAACTGGTGGCGACCCTCACCGCGGGCGAATACCGCGACTTGCTCAACGTCATGCGCAAGCTGGAACGTCAGCTGGAGCGGATCGGGCAGGAGAAGGGCTAGTTGCCTTCGCTAAGGCGACAGCCCGGAGAGGCATCGGCATCCATCACCGCGCGCAGGTGAAACTGCCCGGCCATGTTGCAGCGGGTGCGGCCCTGGCCGCCGAAATCGACGAAGCAGTCCTGCTGCGAGTGGCCGCCTGCGCTGACCTGGTTCCAGTACCAGCCCGAGGGCGTATCCGGAAAGGCCGTGCTGTCGATCGCCACGTTCCGGCTCTCGTCGGCCTGTAACAAGCTGCGCATTTCGAAGAAGCGTGGCAGCCGCCAGGGACACGCCGCCGTGGCCAGGGTGTCGAGGCGGGCTTCGGCGTCGTTCAGGGACAGACGTTCGGCCTCGCCGAGGCAGCGGCCCTCATGAAAGCGCTGGCCGAGGCTGCAGCGCATCCACACGAGCCCCTTGGCACTGTCTTCGACCAGCGTCTCTGCAGGAAAACTGAAACGCTCCCCGGCGTGGCCCGGGCCGAGCGTACCGAGGGTGAGGGCCAGGATGGCCAGGAGCGCTCGCTTCACGCTTCCGCCACCTGCTCCTGAGCGCTGGGGACGCGTCCGCCAAGGCGGGCGGTGATCTCGGCGGCGGTTTCCCGCACCAGTTCGCCCAGCTCCAGTAATCGCGCTTCAGGGATGCGTGCCACCGGGCCCGACACCGAAATCGCGGCCAGTGGCGTACCGTGCTGGTCGTGCAGGCACGCGGCTACGCAGTGCAGGCCGATGGCATGCTCCTCGCGGTCGCAGGCGAAACCCTGCCGGCGCACCTCGGCGAGGTTCGCGCGCAGCGCCTCGGGCGAATGCAGGGTGTTCTCGGTGACACGGGACAAGCCGCGCTCGGCCACGACCCGCTCGAACTCGTCGTCGGGCAGCCAGGCCATCAGCGCCTTGCCCACGCCCGAGGCGTGCAGCGGGGCGCGCGAGCCGAGGCGGGTGATCATGCGCATCATCTGCGACGATTCGCTCTGGGCCAGGAACACGGCGGTGGCGCCATCGCGGATCCCCAGGTTGGCGGTTTCGCCGGTCTGGGCGGTCAAGCGACGCAGGAAGGGCCGACTGGTCGCGACGAAGTCGCGTGCTTCGAGGAAACTGTTGCCAATGCGGAAGGTCTTGACGTCGATCTTCCACACGCCGAGTTCACCGTCCTGGGTGATAAAGCCTTGGCCCTGCAGGGCCTGCAATAGGCGGTGCGTGGTGGAGGGGGCGAGGTCGACCATCTCGGCCAGTTCGGACAGCGCCAGGCCCCCCGGCGTGGCCGCCAGCCGCTCGAGCAGGTTGAGTCCGCGTACCAGCGATTGACTGTGGCCGCTGGCGCTCTTGCCGGGGCCGGGCGGGCGCCCTGCCGTTCTGCGTTTGACTTCACTCACCTGCGTTATCCTTCCCTATTGATCTGCTGGCCTCCACGGAGGCCAGCCATAGGATACCCCCTAAGCGCTGGCTTGTCTCGATTGCGGAAATGGCTTCCACTCTTCTTGTGTTGCGTCTGTCGAGGTGCCGTCAACGATGTCGCCACTCGGGCTTGCGCTTGTCGATGAAGGCATCGATGCCCTCGGCCACATCCTCGGCCATCATGTTGCACGCCATGGTTTCGCCGGCCAGGGCATAGGCCTCGCGCAGCGGCATCTGCAGCTGGCGCTGGAACAGGGCCTTGCCGGTGCGCAGCGCCACACGGCTCTTGGCGCAGATGCTCGCCGTGAGCTCGCCGAGCGTCTCGTCCAGCGCCTCGTCGTCGGCCACGCGGTTCACCAGGCCCCACTCCAGCGCCTGGTCGGCGTCGATGAACTCGCCGGTAAAGAGCATCTCCATGGCGCGCTTGCGGCCGATGTTGCGGGAAAGCGCCACCGCCGGGGTCGAGCAGAACAGCCCCACGTTGATGCCCGAAACCGCGAAGCGGGCCGAGCGGGCCGCCACCGCCAGGTCGCAGCTGGCCACCAGCTGGCAGCCGGCAGCGGTGGCCAGGCCTTGCACGCGAGCGATCACCGGTACCGGCAGGTCGACGATGCGCTGCATCATCTCGCCGCACTGGGCGAACAGCGCCTGGTAGTAGGCCTTGTCGGGGGTGGCGCGCATCTCCTTGAGGTCGTGCCCGGCACAGAAGGCACGCCCCTCGGCGGCGATCACCACGCAGCGCACCGACTCATCATTGGCCAGGCGGGTAAGCTCGCCGCCGAGTGCCTTGAGCAGGTCGCCCGATAGGGCATTGAACTGGCGTGGGCGGTTCAGCGTAAGGGTGGCAACCCCTTCCCGGTCGCGACGTATCACCGGGCGCTCGTCGACGGTTGTAGTCATTGTCGTATCCTGTAGAAACGTGCCCGCCACCAGCCTAGCCTGTCGCGCACGCTTTTCATCACCCCTGCGACCAAAGACGGTATCGCCGTGGCCCGTCACCGCGACCTCCAGTGAGAGCGAAGCATGAACGACGACCTTTCTTCCCCACCCGTAACCGAGGCCTTGCATAAAGGCATACCGCAGACCGGCAGGCGGCTGCTGGCCGACGTCAGCCTGCCCGCCGCCGTGGTGCATGAGCCGGCGCTGGCCCACAACCTGGCCTGGATGCAGCGCTTCTGCGACGACCACGGGGCACGTCTCGCGCCCCATGGCAAGACCACCCTGTGCCCGTCGCTGTTCCACCGTCAGCTCGCCGCCGGCGCCTGGGGGATCACGCTGGCTACCGCCCCGCAGTGCCGCGCCGCCTTCGCCCATGGCATCCATCGCCTGTTGATGGCCAACCAGCTCGTCGGCGAGGCCAACATGGCGATCGTCGCCGGGCTGATCGAGGCAGGGGCCGATTTCTACTGTATGGTCGACAGTGCCGGGAACGTCGACCAGCTGGCCCGTTACTTCAAGTCCTGTGGCCTGCGACTCAAGGTACTGATCGAGCTGGGTGTGCCCGGCGGGCGCTGCGGCTGTCGCGACACCGACGAAGTCATGGCGCTGGCCGAGCGCATCGACAGCGAGCAGGCGCTGGTACTGTCGGGGCTGGCAGGCTACGAGGGCGTGGTGCCTGGCGACGATCCTGAGCGCGCCGTACGCGGCTACGCCTGGCAACTGGTCGAGGCGGCACAGGCGCTCGAGCGCGACGCCTTGATCGAGAGTCCCGAGCCGCTGATCACGGCTTCCGGCTCGGCGTGGTACGACCTGGTCGCGGGAGTATTCAGGGAGGCGCGCCTGGGGCCGCAGTTCAGGCCCGTGCTGCGGCCCGGCTGCTACGTGGTGCATGATCATGGCATCTATCGTCAGGCCCAGCGCGGGGTCCTCGAGCGCAGGCCCGACCTCGAACGCGGGCTGAAGCCGGCCCTCGAGGTCTTTGCCCAGGTGATCTCGCTGCCCGAACCCGCGCTTGCCATCGTCGGCATGGGCAAGCGCGACATCGGACACGACCAACTGCCTGAGCCGCTGCGTCGCTATCGGGAAGGCGACGACAAGGCGCGTGTCCTGTCGGTCGAAGGCTGGCAGGTGACCAAGCTGATGGATCAGCACGCCTTTCTCCGCCTGCCCGAGCAGGAGGAGGAACCCGGTACCCGCCATGGACGAGTCAAGGTAGGGGATATCGTCGCCTTCGGTACCTCCCACCCCTGCCTGACCTTCGACAAGTGGCGGCGTATCTGCCGCGTCGACGAGCGGCTCGATGTTGTCGAGGTGATGCAGACCTTCTTCTAGGGTCTTGCCTACAGCTGGCTGCGCTCGGCCTTGAGCCGCGCCAATCTATCGCCGAACAGGTAAGCGCCGAGCGCAATCAGAATCAGCACGGCGCCCATCAGCATCGAGGAGGTCGGCTGCTCCTGGTTGAGCGTCATCCCCAGGCCCAAGGCCAACACTGGCGTGATCAGCGTGACCAGCGCCACGGTGGCGGCGGTCAGACGCGAAAGAATCAGGAAATAGCAGAGAAAGCCGAGCAGCGAACCGAACAGCGCCAGGTAGATGACCGACCACATCCCGCGAGGGCTCAGCGGTACCGCCAAGGGCTCACCGCTGGTCAGCCACAGGAGGAAGAAGCACGGCAGGCTCAGTCCCAGCGCGCCCAGGGTCTGCTCCAGCGGGCCGAGGCCGGCCGCCACCCGCTGCACGGTGATGCCGCTGGCGCTGAACAGGGTCACGGCGAGCAGCATCATCAGCAGTGCCGGTAGCTGGTCGCTGCCCAGCACCAGGCTGTCGGCGAATACCACGGCCAGGCCCGCCACGCCCAGCGAACAGCCGAACCAGTGCCAGCGGCGCAGCTTCACGGCGCCGGGCAGCAACTGCAGGATCAGCCCCGAGACCAGCGGTGCCATGCCAAATATCACCGACATCATGCCCGAAGGTAGTGTCATCGAGGCGTGATAGCTCAGTGCCATGGCACCGAATACGCCGGGCACCGCCGCGGCATAGCTTTTCATAGCGCGCAGGTCGAGGCGCAGGCCACGACGCATCAGCCCGAGTACCACCAGGCCGGCCACGAACGCGATCAACATGCGCAGCATGACGCTGCCCACCGGTGCGCCCGCCTCGGCGCTCCACTTGATGGCCAGCGGCGTGGTGGCCCAGACCAGCACCACGATCAGGTAGGCGGCGGCGGTCGGCATATGCCCATCCTTGCTAGGGGAATCAACAGCAGCGCTGTCGCTTGATCTCGGACCAATCGGTCGACGGCCCCTGGCGACCGTGGCGGCCGCGATAGGGAGCGGGCTGGGGAGGCTGCCAGCCTGCCAGACGCGCTTCATCCACGGCATACA
Organism: Billgrantia hypersalina; assembly: GCF_052584175.1. Lineage (NCBI taxonomy): Bacteria > Pseudomonadati > Pseudomonadota > Gammaproteobacteria > Oceanospirillales > Halomonadaceae > Billgrantia > Billgrantia hypersalina. Next base: position 127,168 of record NZ_JBMIQI010000020.1, on the reverse strand, counting down.
CCTCAACCCCGAGCGGATGGCAGGTCGACAGCGGGTCCTGGGCCTCGGGACCCCACAGGTCGACGGAGAGGTCACCGCCGGGGCAGCAGGAGAGCGCACACAACAGGTCGATCTCGGCAAAGAATTCCAGGTAGTCGCCCTGACGCGCCGGGCAGGCCTTCATGAAGTACTGGTCGTCGTCGTTCAGCCCGGTGCACTGGAAGATATTCAGCACGTCATGCACGTCGAATTCGGTCAGCCCCCAGGGCTCCACGGCACGCACCAGGTTAGAGTGACAATGGAAGTCGAAATCCTCGCCGGTCAACAGGCGATTCACGTAAGGATCGCAGCGGGTGCCCAGCAGGTCATGCACGCGCCCGCCCTCGGCGTCCACCCCGTAGTCGGCCAGGGTATCGTCGATGATGGTCGCCATGGGGCGCAGATAGGGCAGCGTCGACCACAGCCTGTCGTAGGTGCTGACATGAGCCCGCTGCAGCTGGCGCGTGCGTGAGGCCCACATGCGCTCGCGCGGGTTATGCAGGCTCCACAGGTTGAAATCGCCGACCTGGGGGCCTTCAATGATCTTGACCCGAAAGACATGGCCCGCCGGGACGCGCCAGGCCAGCCCGTCGCGCAGCGGTACGGTATGCTGGGCGACGAGCTGGCGTTGTGAATGCGCTTCGGTCAGGCTGTCGTAGAAGGCCTTGTCGACATCCAGGATCGAGCCGCGAGTGGCCTGATAGGCGGCGGGTACGTTGCCGGACATGGAAACACTCCCTTTCGCTTGTCATGGGGGGCCGTGCTCGAACCCGAACGTTTTCGCCGACCTGTCCCGGATTCTAGCTTTCTGCTGCGATAACCGATATGACCGACCGAGAGGTATCGATGCTTGACGCACCCTGTCTGGGACTCCTGCTGCCCGAGGACGGACCGCCCGATTACGAGTGGTATGAACTGAACGAGCGCCCCGGCCTCGGTGAAGGCTTGCCCGTCATCGAGGTGGGCAAGGTCGTCAGTGACGGCCACCATGAACATACCGCCCTGATGTCGCTCGGCGCCACCGACCGCCTGGCCGCGGTGGGTGAGACCCTGGTCAAGGTGCAGGGCGCCCAGGCCCTCGTCTGGGCCTGCACCAGCGGCAGCTTCATCGGCGGGTTGGAGTGGTCCTTCGCCCAGTCGCGAGAACTCTCGCAATGGCTCGGCGTACCCGCCACCAGCACCGCCCTGGCGTTTCGCGATGCCCTGGCCGCCCTCGGCCAGCGTCGGGTCGATCTGCTCAGCCCCTACCCGCCGGAGGTCACCGAAGCGCTGGTGCAGTTCCTGCACGACAGCGACGTGGCGGTGGAAAACGTTCGGGTGCTGGATTGCCCCTACGCGGCGGATTCCCACCGGCTCGACATCGTCGCGGCGGTACGCGACTTTGTCGCCGAGCATGGACAAGCACGCCATCCCCTGTTGGTGCCCGACACGGCGATCAATACCCTTGAGCGGGTCGAGGCGATGAATCGAGAGGCCGGCCGGGTGGTACTGACAGCCAACCAGGTGAGCCTGTGGGCGGGGCTGCGTATGCTGCAGTGGCCCGGCGGCCCGGCTCGCTACCTTCAGGCGCTGGCCGATGTGTCGCTGCCCCAGGCCTGAGGCACGGGCATGACGCCTGAGACAGGCAGTACCGAACGGGCTGCACTGTAACGAAGCCATAACCTGCGATAAGACAGAGCCTCGAGGAGTTCTGATATGTTCCGAACGGGGCGGGAATATTTGTCACTGGAGGATGAATGAGCGACGAACTGAGCGAGTTCGAACAAAGCGTAAAACGCGAGATCGATGCCTTCATGAAGCCCGGCCACGAGCCGTCGCCGTCACGTGAGCTGCCGAGCGCCAAGCCAGCCAGGCAGAAAGGCACCAAGCCGGCAGTCGGGGAATCCGCCGAATCCTACAAGACCGGCCACCTGGTCCGGCTCGCCGTGCGAACCCGTAAACTTGAGACCGATACCGTCTTCGAACATCGCTCCACCAGCATCTCCAAGCTGGAGGCTCAGCTCGAAGCCGAGAAGGCCGCCAAGCAGGCCGGCTACCCGATCATCGGCTACCTGATCGAGATACGCAGCCTTTAAGCCTGCATCGTGGAGCAAGAAAAAAGCCGCCACGCCGGGTAAGCGTGACGGCCAGCCTCAGGCCGCAGCGGGCCGCGAATCACCCCTCGAAATTAGTCTCGGAGTAGAGTACCCGCACACGCAGGGTGTGCTCGACCTTGCGCAGCGCCTCGAGGGCCTGCTCGCCGTAGGCCTTGTCCACGTCGATGACCACGTAGCCGACCTTCTCGTTGGTCTGCAGGTACTGGCCGGAGATGTTGATGCCGCTTTCGGAGAGCACCCGGTTGATCTCGGAGAGCACGCCCGGCACGTTGTCGTGAATGTGCAGAACGCGATGCTTGTCCGGGTGCGCCGGCAGCGCCACCTCGGGGAAGTTGACCGCCGTGACGGTGGTGCCGTTGTCGGAGTAGGTAATCAGCTTCTCGGAGACCTCGATACCGATGTTTTCCTGGGCCTCGAGGGTGGAGCCGCCGACGTGCGGCGTGAGAATCACGTTGGGAATGCCGCGCAGCGGGCTGACGAACTCCTCATTGTTGCCCTTGGGCTCCACCGGGAAGACGTCGATGGCGGCGCCGTAGAGCCGGCCGGCCTCGAGCGCCTCGGCGAGATCCTCGATCACCACCACGCTGCCGCGGGAGGCGTTGATCAGAATGCCGCTGGGCTTCATCAGTGCCAGCTGATCCTTGCCGATCATCCACTTGGTGGACGGCAGCTCGGGCACGTGCAGGCTGACCACATCGGCCCGGGCCAGCAGCTCCTCGAGGCTCGCCACCTGGCTGGCGTTGCCCATGCCGAGCTTGGTCACCACGTCGTAGAAGATGACGTTGAAGCCGAGCGACTCGGCGAGCACCGAGAGCTGGGCGCCGATGTTGCCGTAGCCGACGATGCCGAGCGTCTTGCCGCGGGCCTCGTGGGAGTTCTTGGCGCTCTTGAGCCAGCCGCCCTGGTGGGCGCGGGCGTTCTTCTCGGGGATGCCGCGAAGCAGCATGATCGCCTCGGCCAGCACCAGCTCGGCCACCGAGCGAGTGTTGGAGTAGGGCGCGTTGAAGACCGGAATGCCGCGAGCGAGGGCCGCATTGAGATCGACCTGGTTGGTGCCGATGCAGAAGCAGCCTACGGCGTTGAGCTTCTCGGCCGCAGCGAACACCCGCTCGTTGAGCTGGGTACGCGAGCGAATGCCGAGGAAGTGCACGTCGCGGATCTTCTCGATCAACGACTCCTCATCGAGCGAGGTGGGCAGGTGCTCGATGTTGGTGTAACCGGCATTCAGGAAATTGTCCACCGCGCTCTGGTGGACGCCCTCGAGCAGCAGGATCTTGATCTTGCTCTTGTCCAGGGACGTTTTGGCCATGGTCGAATCAACCCCTTCTTGGTGCGCCGCGTGCTGAAAACAGGGGGCTCATGTTAACACAGGCGATACGAACGAAGATGAAATTGCTGCGTCGCGAAGATGAGCGCGCTGCACGTTGCACGGCGCAGGCAGACGACCCCCGGGGCAGTGCGTGTATACTGTGCCTCCTGGAAACCGCGGTGATGAGCGAGAGGTGTCATGGCCGAGCGTGACAAGCAAGCGGCGGGCGAGACGGCGGCAAGCGGGGATGCCGAGGTCGATTTCGCGGCGACCGTCGAAAGACTGGAACAGCTGGTTCAGCGGCTGGAATCCGGCGAGCTGTCGCTGGAGGGCTCGCTCGCCGCGTTCGAGCAGGGCGTGCGTCTGACCCGCGACGCCCAGCGCCGCCTGGACGAGGCCGAGCTGCGCGTGCGTACCTTGATCGAGCGTCCCGATGGCAATACCGACTTCGCCCCCTTCGACGCTCCGGCGGGGGAGGACGAGAGTGAGCGTTGACGCTCTCGCGGGGCGACTGGCTGCCGACCGGGCGCGTATCGACACTTGCCTGGCGCAGCTGTTCGAGACACGCCGACCCGCCGCGCCACGGCTGGAGGAGGCCATGCGCTACGGCCTGCTGGTGGGGGGCAAGCGGTTGCGCCCGCTGCTGGTCTATCTGGCCGGACGTGCGCTCGGCGCCTCCGACGCGGCGCTCGATGCGCCCGCCGCCGCCGTCGAGCTGATCCATGCCTACTCCCTGGTTCACGACGACCTGCCGGCCATGGACGACGACGACCTGCGCCGCGGCCAGCCCACGGTCCACCGCGCCTTCGACGAGGCCTCGGCGATACTCGCCGGCGACGCGCTGCAGACGCTGGCCTTCGACGTACTGGCCCGTGCCGCCCATCCGCGCCTGCCGGCCATGATCCTCACCCTGGCCACGGCCGCCGGCCGCGATGGCATGGTCGGCGGCCAGGCACTGGACCTGGCGGCCGTTGGCGGCCACCCTGACGTCGAGGCCCTGGCCACCATGCACGCCCACAAGACCGGCGCCCTGATCCGCGCGGCGGTGCGCCTGGGGGCGCTGACCGCCGTGGATGAGGATGATCCATGCGTCGCCGCGCTGGACCGTTACGCCGAGGCGCTCGGCCTGGCCTTCCAGATTCACGACGACGTTCTCGACGTCACCGGCGACACCCAGACCCTGGGCAAGGCATCGGGGGCCGACGCAGCGCGGGAAAAGCCCACCTATCCGGCCCTGCTAGGGCTGGAAGGCGCCCGCCGCAAGGCCGGCGAGCTGACCGAAGAGGCGCTGGCGGCGCTGGCCCCGCTGGGAGAGGCGGGCGAGCCGCTCGCAGCGCTGGCCCGCTACATGATCGAGCGCGACCACTAGCCACATGGCATGACAGCCAGGACGACCGAATCGCACATGAAGCTCTACGACGTAATCCCAGTCGAGCGCCCGGTGACACCGCTGCTCGATTCGCTGGATACCCCGGCGGCACTGCGGGCCATGACCGGTGCCCAACTGCTGCAGGTGGCCGACGAGCTGCGTGCCTATCTGCTCTACAGCGTCGGGCGCAGCGGTGGCCACTTCGGCGCCGGCCTGGGCGTGGTGGAACTCACCGTGGCGCTGCACCACGCGCTGGAGACGCCCCACGACCGGCTGGTGTGGGATGTCGGCCACCAGGCCTACCCCCACAAGATCCTCACAGGCCGTCGCGAGGCGATGCCCAGCATTCGCCAGTACGGCGGGCTGGCCGCCTTCCCGCGGCGCGCCGAATCGCCCTATGACACCTTCGGCGTCGGCCATTCCAGTACCTCCATCTCGGCGGCGCTGGGCATGGCGCTGGCCAGCGCCTCCCGCGGCGACAGGCGCCGGGTGTGCGCGGTGATCGGCGACGGCGCGCTGACCGCGGGCATGGCCTTCGAGGCGCTGGCCCACGCCGGCCACCTGGACGCCAACCTGCTGGTCGTGCTCAACGACAACGAGATGTCGATCTCCGAGAACGTCGGCGGTATCGCCAGCTACCTGGCGGGCATACTGGCCAGCAAGCCCTATCTCACCTTCCGCGAGGAGGGCAAGCGCGTGCTCTCCCGCCTGCCGGGCGCGCTGGAACTGGCACGGCGCACCGAGGAACACATGAAGGGCATGGTCAGCCCGGCCACGCTGTTCGAGGAGATGGGCTTCAACTACATCGGCCCGCTCGACGGCCATGACCTGCCCAACCTGATCCAGAGCCTGCGCAACATCCGCGACCTGGACGGCCCGCAGTTCCTGCACGTGAAGACACGCAAGGGGCGGGGCTTCCTGCCCGCCGAGGCCGACCCCATCGGCTACCACGCCATCACCAAGCTGGAAAAGAGCGAGCCGGAGAAGAACGGCGTCGCGCCGACCAGCAAGCCCACCGCACCGACCAAGAAGAAATTGAAGTACTGCAACGTCTTCGGCGAGTGGCTGTGCGACATGGCCGCCGTCGACGAGCGGCTGATCGGCATCACCCCGGCGATGCGCGAAGGTTCCGATCTGATCCGCTTCTCCAAGCAGTACCCCGAGCGCTATTTCGACGTGGCCATCGCCGAGCAGCACGCGGTGACGCTGGCCGCCGGCATGGCCTGCGAGGCGATGAAGCCGGTGGTGGCAATCTACTCCACCTTCCTGCAACGCGGCTACGACCAGCTGATCCACGACGTGGCGGTGCAGGGGCTCGACGTCACCTTCGCCATCGACCGCGCCGGCCTGGTGGGCGAGGACGGCCCCACCCACCACGGCAGCATGGACCTCACCTACCTGCGCTGCGTGCCGGGCATGGTGATTCTGGCCCCCGCCGACGAGGCCGAGTGCCGCGCCATGCTCAGCGCCGCCTACCACTATCCCGGCCCCGCCGCGGTGCGCTACCCGCGCGGCACCGGGCCGGGGGCCGAGATCCCCGCGCACCTGGAGCCGCTGGAACTCGGCAAGGCCGAGCTTCGCCGCCAGAGCGGCGCCGAGGCGGGCAAACGCATTGCCCTGCTTGCCTTCGGCAGCCTCAACGGCCCCGCGGCCGAGGTGGCAGAAGCACTCGACGCCACCCACCTCAACATGCGCTCGGTCAAGCCGCTCGACCGCGAGGCGATTCTTGCCGCCGCCACCGGTCACGACCTGTTGGTCACGCTCGAAGAGAACGTGGTGGCCGGCGGAGCCGGCAGCGGCGTGGGGGAACTGCTCGCCGCCGAAGGCGTGCAGGCCGCCATCCTCCACTTGGGCCTGCCTGACGCCTTCGTCGAGCACGGCAAGCCCGCCGAGCTGCTGACCGAATGCGGCCTGGACGCCGCCGGCATCGAGGCGGCGATAAGGGCGCGATTAGGCTGATCCCTTCACATGGCCGGGCATCCTGTCCGGCCCTGCTTTTCCCACATCCTAAATGTTCCTATCGATGTCGACCCACGGTATGAGATTCCGCTGAGGTATTTTGCGCATCGGCTTGCCTTATATTGCTTATATTGCTGTAGCTAATTTCCTACGTGGAATGTAGTCCATCCGCTTTTTTCCGTGTCGGTCGCAGCTTTCATGGAAGCGCGATCCGCGCCGCTTCGGGGGTGGCGGCGGAATCGTGTAAGCAAAGATGGCAGCGAGTAGCAGGTTCGTAACCGTCTCGCTGACCGGTTGCGCCGTTTGGCACAACTTTGGCGCCTGTTTACTCTCTCGCCTCACGAGTCGGGGCGACAATGCTTCTCACTTGACTGTCTCTCTCATCAGCCTGCATGAGTCGGGTCGATGCCTATTGGGCATCGGGCATTGCCAACGCAAGTGTGATTTCAAACAAGGGCGGTCCACAGGGAGCTTTTTCCAATGGCGAAGGAAGGAACCGTTGCGCCGAAAGAGCGCATCAACATCAAGTACGTACCTGCTACCGGTGACCAGCAGGCGGAAACCGAGCTGCCGCTCAAGTTGCTGGTGGTGGGTGATTTCAAGGGGGGCGCCGAAGCCACACCGATCGAGGCGCGGGAAAAACTCTCGGTGGACAAGAACAACTTCAAGTCGGTAATGCGCGAGGCCGGTCTCGGCCTGACGGCCAGCGTGCCCAACCGCCTTGACGAGAGCGAGGGCGCCGGCGACCTGGCGGTCAATCTCGAATTCAAGTCGCTCGATGACTTCACCCCGGACAGCGTGGCTCGCCAGGTGCCTGAGCTGCGCAAATTGGTCGAGCTGCGCGAAGCGTTGGTGGCGCTCAAAGGACCGCTCGGCAACGTGCCGGCATTCCGTGACCGGCTGCAGAAGCTGATGGAGAGCGACGAAGCTCGCGCGCAGTTATTGGCCGAGCTCGAGCTGCTGGAGCCCCGGGACGAATCCCGGGATTGATCCATCGACAACGCAGCGTGGGCGCATCAAACGGTAGCGCGCTGAACGCCGGTCAGGCAAAGGATACGAGGCACGTACAATGAGCGAAATGGCACAGACACAGGGGCAGGCCGCCGAGGCCCAGGCCGAGGGCTCCCTTCTCGATCAGGTGATGGCGCAGACCCGACTGGCGCCTTCCGAGGACGGTTACGACATCGCCAAGCAGGGCGTGGCCGCCTTCATTGCCGAGCTGTTGCGGAGCGACGATGCGGCACCGCAGGTCAACAAGGCGGTGGTGGATCGCATGATCGTCGAGCTCGACCGCAAGATTGGCGGTCAGGTCGACGAGATCCTGCACAACCGCGGCTTCCAGCAGATCGAATCGGCCTGGCGCGGCCTCAAGCTGCTGGTTGACCGTACCGACTTCCGCCAGAACATCAAGCTCGACCTGCTGCATGCCACCAAGGAAGAGCTGCTGGAAGACTTCGAGTTCGCGCCAGAGCTGAGTCAGAGCGGGCTCTATCAGCACGTCTACGCGGCCGAGTACGGTCAGTTCGGCGGTGAGCCGGTTGGCGCCATCATCGGCAACTACGACTTCTCGCCTGCGACCCCCGACGTCAAGCTGCTGCAGTTCACTGCCGCAGTGGGCGCCATGGCCCATGCGCCGTTTCTTTCCTCGGTGGCGCCGAGCTTCTTCGGCATCGACAGCTTTCAGGAGCTGCCCAATATCAAGGACTTCAAGGCGATTTTCGAAGGGCCCAAGTACGCCCGCTGGCGGAGTTTGCGCGAGTCCGAGGATGCCCGCTACCTGGGCTTGACGGCACCGCGCTTCCTGCTGCGCATGCCCTACGACCCGGTGGAGAATCCGGTCAAGACCTTCCACTACCGCGAGACGGTCAGCGAAAGCCACGAGCACTATCTATGGGGCAACACCGCCTATCTGCTCGCCGAGCGCCTCACCGACAGCTTCGCCAAGTACCGCTGGTGCCCCAACATCATCGGCCCGCAGAGCGGCGGTGCGGTGGAAAACCTGCCGGTTCACACCTACGAGGCGCTGGGCCAACTGCAGGCCAAGATCCCCACCGAGGTGTTGGTCACCGACCGCCGTGAGTTCGAGATGGCCGAAGAGGGCTTCATCTCTCTGACCATGCGCAAGGGCAGCGACAACGCCGCCTTCTTCTCGGCCAACTCGGTGCAGAAGCCCAAGGTCTTTCCCAACACCCCGGAAGGTAAGGCCGCCGAGACCAACTACAAGCTTGGCACCCAGCTGCCCTACATGTTCATCATCAATCGCCTGGCCCACTACATCAAAGTGCTGCAGCGCGAGCAGATCGGCTCCTGGAAGGAGCGTCAGGACCTCGAGCGCGAGCTCAACGTGTGGATTCGCCAGTACGTCGCCGACCAGGAGAACCCGCCGGCCGAGGTGCGTAGCCGCCGTCCGCTGCGAGCCGCCTCGATCCAGGTTTCCGACGTCGAGGGCGATCCGGGCTGGTACCAGGTCTCCATGGCCGTGCGTCCGCACTTCAAGTACATGGGTGCCAACTTCGAGCTGTCGCTGGTGGGTCGTCTGGACAAGGAGTAAGGGGAGGGCGCGGCCATGACGATTCACCGTGGTGGCGTGCTCGGCAACCGGCTGTTCGAACGGTTGGCGACTCCCGAGGGCGCCGAAGGTGGTGGTGCCGAGGTGAGCCTTGCCGAGATCGTCGAGTCCATCAAGCGCCATCTTGTCGACCTGCTCAACAGCCACCCGGGGCACAGCGAATGCGCCCCGGCGCTGGGACTTCTCGACTTCAACGACGCGACCATCGGTGTGCTCGACCTAGAGCGCAATATTCAGCGCGCCATACGCCAGTGCATTGAGCGGTTCGAGCCGCGGGTGCGGCAGGTGGAAGTGGAGTCGCTGCCGCGTGGCAGCGACCCCTTGCAACTGCGTTTCCAGGTGCACGCCACGGTGGATCTCGGTCGCGACCAGGGCCAGGCCACCATTGATCTTTTGCTCAACGACAAGCGTTACCAGTGCCTGAACTGAGTACCCAAGCCGATTAGCCCCAGCCAGGAAGCGAGGCGCGCATGCTCAATCGTTATTACCGGGACGAGCTCGATTACCTGAAGCTGCAGGGACGGGAGTTCGCCGAGGCCAATCCCGGCCTCAGCCGCTTCCTCTCCGAGCGCAGCACGGACCCGGACGTCGAGCGGCTGCTGGAAGGCTTCGCTTTTCTCACAGGACGCATGCGAGAGAAGGTCGAGGACGAGTTCCCCGAGCTGACGCATTCGCTGATCTCCATGCTGTGGCCCAACTATCTGCGCCCGGTGCCGAGCATGACGATCATGCAGTTCACGCCCAACAAGGGGGCCTTGAGCGGTCGACAGGAAGTGACCGCCGGCACCACGCTGGCGGCTCGGCCCATCGACGGCACCGCCTGTCGCTTTCGTATCTGCCATGAGGTGGCGCTCTATCCGCTGATCCATGCCGGCGTGGAGGCGCGCCATTCGCGCGAGTCATCCATCGTCGAACTCACGCTCGATGTAGACGGCGACCAGTCGCTTGATGCGCTGGGCATCGACGACCTGCGCCTGCATCTGGGCGGGGGTGGCTATACCGCTCGCACGCTCTATTTGTGGCTGGGCCACTATCTGTCGCGCCTGGAGCTGGAGATCGACGGTGCGGTGGTGCCGCTGCCCCGCGACATGCTCTCGCCGGTGGGTTTCGAGCGCGAGCATGCGCTGCTGCCCTATCCGCGCAACGTGCACCAGGGCTATCGCATCCTGCAGGAGTACCTCTGCTTTCCCGAGGCCTTCCACTTCGTCGATCTGGTGGGGCTGGGTCGGCTGCTGCCGCCGCGTCAGGCCTCGGGCATCGTGTTGCGCTTCGTCTTCTCGCGCACGCTGCCGGCGGACGCCAAGGTGCGCGACGAGCATCTGGCACTGTTTTGTGCCCCAGCGATCAACCTATTCAGCCACGACGCCGACCCCATCGATCTCAACGGCGAGCGCAGCGAGTACCGCATTCGCCCCAGCAGCCGTGCAGCCGAGCACTATGAGGTATTCAGCGTCGATGCGGTGCAGGGCTGGCTCGAGAGCGACAGCGGCAAGATGCGCGGCGAGCCGCGTCAGTACGTGCCGTTCGAGAGCTTTCAGCATCAGATCGAGCGTGACCGCGGCCGTGAGGCACGCTATTTCCGGGTGCGGGTGCGCGATAGCCTGCGTGGCGACGGTTTCGATCACGATATCGCCTTCGTGCGCGGCGACGAGCAGGCCTGCGTCGGCATGCGCGAGACCATCTCGCTGCGCCTGACCTGCAGCAACCGCACCCTGCCCGAGCGATTGGCGGTGGGCGACATCATCGCTTCCACCGACACCAGCCCGGCGTTCGCCGCCTTTCGCAACATCACCCGGCCCACCCCGGCGCTGCGTCCTACCCTGGATGGCAGCCTATTGTGGACCCTGATCTCCAACCTTTCGCTCAACTATCTGTCGCTGCTCGAGCGCGATGCGCTGTGCTCGGTGCTGCGTGCTTACGATTTCCGCGCCCTAGTCGACCGCCAGGCGGAGCGGGTGTCGCAGAAGCGTCTGGCCGGGGTGCTGAACATCGAGACCCGCTCCATCGACCGGCTCAAGCGTGGTCTGTCGGTACGCGGGCTGCGCTCGGTCATTACCCTGGACCAGGAAGCCTTCGGCGACGAGGGCAGCCTCTATCTGTTCGGCAGCGTGCTGGCACGATTCTTCTCGCTCTACGCCAGCATCAATTCGTTCCATGAACTCCACGTCGTCAATCGTCACAACCAGGAACGTTACGCATGGACCTTGCAGTCGGGCCAACAACCCCTGATCTAGCGCCGCTGGCCCTGATCGAGGGGGCCCGGCGCTACGATTTCTACCAGCTCGTCGAGCTGCTGCATCGTCATCATGATGACGATCTCGAGCGCGTGGTCGACGTGCATCCCGGCCGCGAGCGAGTGCGCTTCAGCGCCTCGGCGTCACTGGGCTTTCCCGGCAGCGACGTGGTGGCACTGGAGCCTCGCTCCAGTGGTGAATACGCCCTTGAGGTCAGCTTTTTCGGCCTGCAGGGATCCCAGTCACCGTTGCCCGGTTACTACCTAGAGTCGCTGGCCCACGAGGCGGCTCACCACGAAGGCGTGGCTCGAGACTTCCTCGACTTCTTCAACCACCGCCTGCTGACCCTGGTGCATCGCAGCTGGCGCAAGTATCGCCACTACGTGCGCTACCAGGATGGTGCCAGCGATCGGTTCTCCGCCGCGGTATTCGCTCTGGTGGGGCTGGCCGACGAGGAGCTGCGCGGCGAAACGCCGATCAACTGGGGCAAGATGCTGGCCTATGCCGGGCTGCTGGCGGGGCGCTCGCGCTCGCCCGAGGTTGTCGAGAGCGTGGTTGGCCACTGCTTCGACCTCGACGACGTGAGCGTCGAACAGTGGGTGCACCGCTGGGTCGAGATTCCCGAAGATCAGCGCAGCCGCACCGGCCTCGGCGGCATGACCCTGGGCGAGGACATGATCGCCGGCGAACGTGTGGCCGACGTGGGCGGTAAGTTCGCCCTCTGCCTGCAGGGGCTCAGCCTGTCACGCTTTCGCGATTTCCTGCCCGATGGCCGCGAGCATGCCCCGCTCAAGACGTTGGTTAGCTTCGTGCTGCGTGAGCCGCTGGCCTACGACCTCGAACTCGAGCTGCTGGAGAGCGCGGTACAGCCCATGCGTCTCGGTGACCACGGCTGCTGTCAGCTCGGCTGGACCACTTTCGTCAATCCCCGAGCCGGAGCCGCTTCCGAGCGGCGCCGGGTGCGCATTCAGATGACAGGGTAACGCGATGACGTATCTTTCACGCCCTCAACAAGCCGCCGCCAGTGCCGTCACCCTGGTGGTGCTCAATAGCGAACGGCTGGAGGGGCGTTCCACCAGCAGCTACGTATTTGCGGCCACGGGAGGCACCCTGGGTAGCGCCACGAGCGATGACTGGCTGCTGCAGGACCCTGCTGGTCGAATCCGCCCCGCCCATGCCGAAATACGCCTGCTCGACGGACAATTCTGCCTGATCGACCGCAGCGGCCACACCTTCATCAATCACGCCACGCTGCCGCTGGGCCGCGACCGGCGGGTCGCCCTGCGCGACGGTGACGAGCTGGCTGTCGGCGAATACCGGGTGCGCGTACACCTGGGCGACCGCCAGGCCGGCTTGCCCGGTGCCCAGCCGCTCTCCGCCCTGGTCGATGACGACCTGGACGGACTGGCGGAGCAGGGCGTGATGCCTTACCGGGACGCGTCCTCGGCCCCCTTTGCGCCGCCGCGCCGCGACGACCCGCTGGAGGCCTTGGGCGAGGCGACACCTGGCGCCAGCCAGCGCGATCCGCTCACGGCTCTGGCTCATGAGCACGAGGCAGCACCAGGCGATGACGATGCGCTGCTCGGCGTCTTGGCCGAGCCGCAGCATGGCGACACGGGGCAGCGCCACTCGCTGGAGTGGCGCGAAGCGGCGACGACTAATCGACGATACGAGGAGGCGACCAAGATGAACCGGGATATGGAACAAGGCCTGCTGGAGGATCTGGAACGCTCGGTAGGCGAGCAGCTCGAGGAGCGCTGGCAGGACAGCGTGCCGGCTGGCGCCGGCTCCAGCAGCAGCGATCCGCTGCTGCGCGCGCTGGGCGCCGAGCTGCGCTTTGCCGACAGTGAAGAACAGCTCAACTTCCTGGCTGAGGCCGGCCACACCCTGCGTGCCGCCATCGAAGGCCTGCAGGCGCTTCACCGCGCCCAGGACGACAGTCGTTACCCGCTGCGCGACCGGCGCCTGCAGCCGATCGAAGACAACCCGCTGCGCCTGGGACAGCCCTATCGCGACACCGTCGAGACGCTGTTCTCCGCTCGACGCAGCCCGGTCCATCTCTCGGCGCCGGCGGCCGTGGCCGAGTGCCTGACTCACCAAGGACAGCACCAGGCGGCGGTGGAGGAGGCCATTGGCGAGGCACTGCAGGCGATCCTCGATGCCTTCGCCCCTGATGCGCTGCTCAAGCGCTTTCATGCCTATCGCGGCGCCGGCAACCGCCTCGACGACGAGGGCAGCTGGGCATGGGAGATGTATCGCCACTACTACCAGGAGCTCAACTCAGGCCGTCAGCAAGGCTTCGCCAAGCTGTTCTGGGAGGTGTTCGAACAGGCGTACGACCAGTCGGTACGTCGTCAGCAGCGCGAAGCCAAGTGAACACAACAAGACGGGGCGCAGAAAACATGAACGATAGATTTTGGCGCACAAGCAAAACCCCGGCGCGCTCCTTGACGTGGCTGCCGGTGGTGCTGCTGGCGCTGGTGCTCAGTGGCTGCACCACCATAGGCAAGACCTGGCAAGTGATCCGTGACCCCTCGGTTCCGGTGGGCCATCCCGAAGAGCGACCGACCCGAGTCGACCTGGCCATGCTCGCCGAGCCCGACGTCAACCCCAACTTCGAGGGCGAGGGCACCCCGCTGCGCTTCCAGATTCTGCAGCTCAAGGACGACTCGATGCTGATGGCGGCTGACCACTACCAGTTGCGTAACGATCTGGAAGGCGCCCTGGGAACCAACTACCTGACTCACGACGACTTCACCCTGCTGCCGGGTCAGTGGAAGTTCTACGAGCCGTTCGAGATAGACGAGGAGACTCGTTACATCGGGCTGATCGCCTTCTACAGCAATCCCGACCAGGCCGAGTGGAAGAAGGTGGTTCGGGTCGCTTCGCGCAGCGAGGACTACCACCTTCTGGTGCACCTGCGCGCCGGCGAGGCCGAGCTGAGGAAGGAAGACTAATGGCCAGCCGCAACCGAGTGGTTTGGAGTGAAGGCCTGTTCATCAAGCCGCAGCACTTCCAGCAGCAGCAGCGCAGCCTCGAAGGTCTGCTCGAGGCGCGCCTGCGGGGCATCAGTCACGCCCTGTACGGCTTCCAGACCCTGGAGCTTAACGCCGAATACCTGAGCTTTGGGCGCATTGCCATCAGTCGCGCCAGCGGGGTGCTGCCCGACGGTACGGCCTTTCTACTGCCCGATGATGACATCGAGCCAAAGCCGCTGGAGATCGACGACGCCGGTATTGCCAACCAGCTCGTCTACCTGTGCCTGCCGCTGGCCACCGATGCGGTGGGCGAGGTTCGCTGGCCCGACGACGACCTGCCGACTCGCTACCGCCTGGCGCAACGCAGCGTTCGCGACCTGCACTCCCGCGATGGTGATACCGCGGTTCTCGATGTCGCCCGGGTCGCCCCCCGCCTGCTGCTCGAACGCGACGATCGCAGCGCCTACACCTGCCTGGCGGTGGCGCGCATCCATGAGCGGCGCCCCGACGGCAGTCTGGTGCTCGATGAACAGTTCATCCCCACGCTGCTTAACGTGCAGGCGGCGCCGGTGCTGCAGCGCTTCGTCGGCGAGATGGCCGGGCTAATGCGGGAACGTGCGCGCAACATCGCCCATCGCCTCGCCTCGCCGCACCAGGCCGGTGTGGCCGACGTTTCCGACTTCATGCTGCTGCAGCTGCTCAACCGCGCCCAGCCGCGCTTTCAGCACCTGGCGCGTCTGGGCCACCTGCACCCGGAGCGACTGTTCGCCACCATGCTGGAAACCGCCAGCGAGCTTACGACCTTCACCGACGAGTCGCGGCTACCGCCTGAGTGCCCGGCCTACGACCACGACCACCCCGAGCGGGCCTTCCGGCTGTTGATGCAGAGTCTGCGTCAATCGCTCTCCACCGTGCTCGAGCCGCGTGCGCTGGCGATCCAACTGCAGTCGCGACGCTACGGCCTGCTGGTGGCACCGTTGGCCGATCCGGCCCTACTCGAAAACGCCGATTTCATCCTTGCGGTGCGTGCCGACATGCCCCACGAGCGGCTGCGCAAGCTGTTTCTGCAGCAGACCAAGGTGGCCAGCGTGGAGCGCATCCGCGACCTCATCAGCCTGCAGCTGCCCGGTGTGCCGCTGGAGCCGCTACCGGTGGCCCCGCGCGAATTGCCCTACCACGCCGGCTACAGCTACTTCCGCCTCGACCGGCAGAGCCAGGCCTGGAGCATGCTCGACGGTGCCAGCGGTTTCGCCTTCCACGTGGCGGGCGAATTTCCCGGGCTCGAAATGCAGTTCTGGGCGATCAGGAGCTAAGCCATGCAAGAACTTGCCACCACGCGATACGAACCCGAGGCTGGCGCCGTGGCGCGCTATGCCCCCACCCGCCATGAGGACCGCATCGACGAGCGTGGGCTGGAGCGGTTGATCCACAGCCATGCCGAACAGCTCGACGCCGACGAGGAGTACTGGTTCCGCCTGCGCGGATACAACCTCAACCCGCTGGCCGACGCCGCCAGTTCGCTGCTAGGCATGGTGCTACGGGTGCGCCAGCTCGACGGCATGAGCGACCTCGACCGCCTTTACCGCCAGGTGGTCGACGAAATCGCGGCCATCGAGGTGGAGCTCACCGAGCAGGGCTACGATCGACCCACGCTGCTGGCCTTCCGCTACGTGCTCTGCTCGTTCGTCGACGAGGCGGTGATGGCCACTTCCTGGGGGCATCAAAGCAGCTGGGCCGAGCACTCGCTGCTGACGCGTTTCCACAACGAGACTTGGGGCGGCGAGAAGGTCTTTTCGATCCTCACCCGGCTGCAGCAGGAGCCGCAGCGCTACCGCGACATGCTCGAGTTCATCTACCTCTGCCTGTGCCTCGGCTTCGAAGGACGCTACAAGGTCATGGACCACGGCCGCGAGGAGTACGAGCACATCGTGCGCAGCCTCGGCGACCAGTTGGCGGCCCTCAGCGAAACACCGGAAGACAGCCTGACCCGGCCGCTCGACAACGTCATGCCGGGGCGACGCCACCGCGGTCGCGGCATGCCGGTCTGGGGTGTGTTCGCGCTGTTCGCCGTCGCCATGGTCGGCGCCTACCTGGGCTTCGCCTGGACGCTCGATCAGCAAGCGGCCCAGGTCGGTACCCTTCTCGATCAGATTTACCGTTAGGAGATCCCATGCTCAGGGTAGAGCTTCCCGCGCTCATCGGCCGTCTCAATACCGTTTCCCGTCAAGGCCTGGAGCAGGCTGCGGTGCTGTGCGCCGAGCAGCAGGCCCCTGAGGTCACCGCCGGCCACCTGCTGCTGGCGCTGATCGATCAGCCGCTGTGCGACCTGCGTTGTCTGCTCGAAGGGCAGGGCGTCGACCTTCACGAGCTGCGTGCGCGACTGGCCGAGGAGACCCGCCCGCCGCGGGACCTGGCCGTCACCACGCCGAGCTTCTCGCCGCTGCTGGTCGAGCTATTGCAGGACGCCTGGCTGCTGGCCACGACCGAGTTCAGCTATGACAGCCTGCGCAGCGGCCTGATCTTCACCGCCCTGCTGCACAACACCGGGCGCTATGTGGGGCCGCGCAGCGCCGCGCTGCTGGCCGAGATCAATCGCGAGGGGCTGCGCCGTGGCTTCGAGCGGCTGGCCGCCGACTCCGCCGAGGCGCCCCGCGCCGAGTCCGGTGACGCCGGTCGCCGCCCGGCCCAGGCCGTCCAGGGCGACAGCGCCCTGGCGCGATTCGCCACCTCCCTCACGGAGCAGGCCCGCCGCGGCGAGCTCGACCCGGTGCTGTGCCGCGACCCGGAAATCGACCAGATGCTCGACATCCTCGGTCGTCGGCGCAAGAACAACCCCATCGTCATCGGCGATGCCGGGGTGGGCAAGAGCGCCGTGGTGGAGGGCCTCGCCGCGCGCATCGTCGAGGGCCGCGTGCCGGCGGCGCTGGCCGACGTTGAGCTGATGAGCCTCGATCTCGGCGCGCTGCAGGCCGGTGCCGCGGTGAAGGGCGAATTTGAGAAGCGGCTCAAGGCGGTGATCGAGGAGGTCAAGGCTTCGCCGCGGCCGACCCTGCTGTTCATCGACGAGGCCCACACCCTGATCGGCGCCGGCAACCAGGAGGGCGGCGGCGACGCCGCCAACCTGCTCAAGCCGGCCCTGGCCCGCGGCGAGCTGCGCACCATTGCCGCCACCACCTGGCGCGAGTACAAGAAATACTTCGAGAAGGACCCGGCGCTGTCGCGGCGCTTCCAGCCGGTGGCCCTGGCCGAGCCCAGCGTCGACCAGGCGCTGGTGATCCTGCGCGGCCTGCGCGACACCTACGAGAACGCCCATGGCGTGCTGGTCGGCGACAGCGGCCTGCGCGCTGCCGCCGAGCTTTCGGCGCGTTACTTGGCCGGCCGCCAACTGCCTGACAAGGCCATTGACGTACTCGACACCGCTTGTGCACGTCTCTCCCAGGCGCTGGACACCCCACCGCGCCGGCTCAGTCACCTCAAGAGCGAGCACATCTCCGCCCGGCGCGAGCGGGAGCAGCTCGATCGTGAGCGTCTGTTGGGGCGCAGCCCCGACCCGGCCCGCGAAGCCGAGCTCGACACCCGTCTCGCACGTCTGGAGGAAGAGGTCGAGCGGCTCGAGGCGGCTTGGGTCGACCAGCGCGAGTGCGTCGACGCCATCATCGCCCTGCATCGTCAGCTGCTCAAAGCGGGCAACACCGAAGTCGAGCCTGCGGCTGCCGAGACCGACGTGGCTAGCGAAGGCGTGACGGCAGCGGATGCCGCCGTCGCAGCGGAGGACCCGCACGAAGCTCTGGCCCGCCACGAGGCGCGCCTGGCCGAGCTGCAGCAGGAGTTCGCCCTGGTCAACGCCAGCGTCGAGGAGGCGCAGATCGCTCAGGTCATCGGCGACTGGACCGGCGTGCCGGTGGAGCGCATGACCAGCGACGAGCTGACCCGTCTCACCGAGCTGCCTGAGCATCTCGGCCGGCTGGTGCAGGGTCAGGAGATGGCCATCGAGCGCGTGCATCGCCACCTGCTCACCGCCCGCGCCGACCTGCGTCGCCCCGGTCGCCCGCTGGGCGCCTTCCTGCTGGTCGGCCCCAGCGGCGTGGGCAAGACCGAGACCGTGGTGCAGATCGCCGAGCGCCTCTACGGCGGTCGTCAGTTCCTCACCACCATCAACATGTCCGAGTACCAGGAGAAGCACACCGTGTCGCGGCTGATCGGCTCGCCGCCGGGTTACGTGGGCTTCGGCGAGGGCGGCCTGCTGACCGAGGCGATCCGCCAGCGACCCTATTCGGTGGTGCTGCTCGACGAGATTGAGAAGGCCCATCCGGACGTGCTCAACCTGTTCTACCAAGCCTTCGACAAGGGCGAGCTAGCCGATGGGGAAGGGCGACTGATCGACTGCAAGAACGTGGTGTTCTTCCTTACCTCGAATCTGGGCTATGAGGCCATCGTCGCCCACGCCGAGGAGCCCGCAGCGCTGGACGACGCGCTCTACCCGGTGCTGGCGGGCTTCTTCAAGCCGGCGCTGCTGGCGCGTATGGAGGTGGTGCCCTACTTCCCGCTGGGCGCCGACACCTTGCGCGACATCGTGGCGGCCAAGCTCGACACCCTGGCCGAGCGTATCCGCTCGCGCCATCACCAGGCCGAAGTGGTGCTCGACGAGGCCCTGCGCGACGCCATCTGCATCCGTGCCACCCGCAGCGAGAACGGCGCGCGTATGCTCGAGTCGGTGATCGACGGCGAGCTGCTGCCGCCGGTGTCGCGGGCGCTGCTCGACCGCATGGCGCGGCGCGAGACGGTGGCCCGGGTGGCGCTGGGCGTCGACGAGGCGGGCGCCTTTACCGTGGAGGTAGTGTAGGCAATGACGGCGAAGGTGTTCGACACGCGCTGGTGCGAGGGCGACTTGCCGACGGCGCCCGGCCTCGACGGCATGGCGCGTGCGCTGGCGATGGTCGAAAGCGCCTCGCCCGCCGAGCTGCGCACTTGCGCCAGCGGCATTCTCCAGGCCAGCCACCAGTTGGCCTGGGTCAGCTGTCTCTATCTCGACGGCAGCGGCCGCTGGCTGGGCGGTGACGGCATTGATAGTCGCTTCGACTGCGACGACTTCCGCCATCCCTATGCCTATGCCATTCGCCAGGGCAAGCCGCTGCGTCTTGGCCTGCTGGAGGCGCGCTCGCGGCTCGACCACGCCGATTTCCAGGCCCAGGTGGGGAGGCTTCCCGGCGGGCTGCAGCTGGTGGTGCGTCCGCTGCGGGCGCTGGACAGGAAGCGTGAGTGGCTCGGTGCCCTGGCCATGGCCGGGGAAGCCGAACGCCTGGCCGTGCTCGAGGCGGATGGCGAGTTCGCTGCCTTCGAGGCGCTGCTGTGCCGGCTGTGGGCGGGGCTAACCCGCCACCAGGGCGAGCGTCAGCGTGAGGCGAGCCTGCGGCACTCATTGGCCCAATTGAGTGACGGCGCTCGTCGACAGGCGCTGGCCGCGCGGTTGGCCGCCGATCTACTGGGCGATTCGAAAGCCATGCAGGCGCTGCGCAGCCAGGTGGTACGGGCGGCGGAGACCAACCTGGCGGTGCTGCTTCAGGGTGAAACCGGCACCGGCAAGGACCGGGTGGCGCGTGCCATTCACCAACTCTCGGGACGGCGTGAGGGCGCCTTCATGGCGATCAACTGCGCGGCAATTCCCGAGTCGCTGCTGGAATCAGAGCTGTTCGGCCACGCCAAGGGCGCCTTCTCCGGCGCCGACCGGGCCCGGGAAGGGCTGATTAGCCAGGCCGACGGCGGCACCCTCTTCCTCGACGAGATCGGCGACATGCCGCTGCCGCTGCAGGCCAAGCTGTTGCGGGTGCTGGAGAACGGCGGCTATCGGCCGCTGGGATCGAGTGAGGAGCGCCGTGCCGACCTGCGCCTGGTGGCCGCCACGCACCAGCCGCTGCGCGAACGCATTCGCGATCAGCGCTTCCGCGCCGATCTCTACTACCGGCTGGGACAGTTCCCGCTGACCCTGCCGCCGCTGCGCGAACGCAGCGAGGACATTGCCGAGCTGGCCGAAGCCTTCATTGCCGATTTCTGTACCCGCGAGGGGCGCGATGAGATGGGCATCACCCCGGCCGCACTGCGCCAGCTGCGTGAGCGCGACTACCCGGGCAACGTGCGTGAGTTGAAGAACCTGATCGACTACGCCTGCGCCATGACTCGCCCCGGCGAGGATGTCGCCCCCGAGGCGCTGCCCGCCCAGGCCGATGCCGAGGCTCAGACCGATGACGATGTCAGTGCCGCGACAGCGCCCACCAAGGCAAACGACGCAAGCGTGAAGGACCTGCGTCGTGCCTTGCGCGAATACGAGGCGGAACTGATCCGCCAACGGCTGCAGCTGTTCGACGGCAACCGCGCCCTGGCGGCCGAGAGCCTCGGCCTGCCCAAGCGCACCCTGGCACACAGGTGCCGTTTGTTGGAACTGGACGCCAAATGAGTTCGACCACTGTTTTCTTTGCGCCGTGGCTGGCGCTGGCCATGAGTTTGATCCCAGTCGCCGACGCCTGGGGCGATGCCGCCGAGGCCGTAGTGGCCCAGGCCCACGAGTGTGCCGCCGAGCCCTCGCGCCTGGAGCGGCTGGGCTGCTACGACGCCCTGTTCCTTGCCCACGTCGAAGCGGCGGCAAGCGAGGATGTTCGTCCCGCGCTGTGGCATGCGATCAATGCACAGGAGGCCGAGCGCGACGGCGATGACATGGGTTTGTTGATCCGCGAGGACGGCGGGGGAGTGCAAATCAGCGTGCCGGCGCTGGGCAGTGTGCCGCCGCGACCACAGCTGGTGATCGCTTGCGAGAAGACCATTACCCGCTTCCAGTTCCACCTGCCCCAGGCGCTGCATGCCCCGCGGGTGCAGGTGCGTCTGCGAGCCGGTGGACGCGAGCTGGAACAGGTGTGGCAGGCCCGCGATGGAGGCTACGTGGTCAGCGGCGGCCGAGGCCTGCCGGCCATTGCTACGCTGCAGCAGCTGCTGGACGCCGACGAACTGGCGCTGGGCAGCGACCAGGCCGTCCTCGACGGCCTGCGCTTCGAAACCGCCGGGCTGCGCCAGGCGATTCAGCCGCTGCGCGACGCCTGTCGCTGGTGAGGTAGAGATGCGAATCGTCAACGAAGCACAGTTGAAAGGCTTGCTGGCTGCGCTCCCCCCGGAGGGTGTGGGTAGATCAGTAGTCGACAGCCCCGACTATGCCTGGCTCGACGAGGAGATGATGAAGATCGGCTCGCTGCAGCATGGCGGAGTCGATTGGGAAGGCGCCGAAATCCGCGCCGTGCGGTTGCTGAGTGAAACCGGCAAGGACCTCAAGGTGCTGGGCCACCTGCTGCACTGCCTACAGCGCGGCGGCGACGGCGTACGCTTCGCCCTCTCGCTGCGCCTGTTCGCCGGCAGTCTCGGAGGCTGGTGGAACCAGGCCTACCCCTACGGCGGCGTGCAGGGCGAGCGGCTGCGGCCGCGGCTGTTCCGCCAATTCGCCCAGCGTGCGCTGACGCTGGCGGAAACCCTCGACTTCGACAACGCCGCCGACGAGCACCAGGCCTGCGAGGCTGCCCTCGAGGCGCTGTTGGCGGCGGCCCGGGGGCTCGAGCTGCCCGACGAGCCGCTGGTGGACCTGCAGCGCCTGCTGCGTCAGGCCCGCCCCAGCCAGGCCGTGGCGGCCACCGCCGCGCCGACACGGGATGAGGCTTCACCACGAACCGCACCGGGCGGTGTCTCTACGCCTGCGGCCAAGCTGCCGGAAATGCGCCTGGAAGCGGGCAACGAGCGCGGCAACCGGCAGGCCCTGCTGAAGATGGCCGACTTCCTCAACGAGCAGAGTCCGAGCGACCCGCTCGGCTTTCGGCTTCGTCGCCACGCCATCTGGCATGCCATCCAGGCGCTGCCGGCAACCCGCGACGGCGTCCGCTCCGAGCTGGCACCCCCCGCCGCCGACCGGGTGGCGGAGTATCGCGAGGCGCTCTCACGCGGTGCCGATGCCGAGCTGTGGAAGCGCATCGAGAACAGCCTGGCGGTTAGCCCCTACTGGCTGGAGGGGCATCGTCTCAGCGCGAGTGCCGCCGAACGGCTCGGTCATCCGCGCTGCGCCGCGGCCATTCGCGACGAGGCGGGCCGCTTCGTCGAGCGACTGCCCGGCATCGAAGCGCTGACCTTCAACGACGGCAGCGCTTTCGTCGACGCGGAGACCCGCCAATGGTTGGAGGCCGCCGCGGGCGGTAGCGGCGGGGGCGTTCAGCAAGGCGTCGGCGATCCGTGGCAGGAGGGGCTCAGCGAGGCGCGAGAAAAACTCGATGCCGAGGGCCTCGAGGTGGCTCTGGCGGGGCTCGATCGCGGCCTGGCCGAGGCCCGCTCGCCGCGGGAGGTCGCCTACTGGCGGCTGGCCAGCGCCGATCTGCTGCGCGATGCCGGACTGGCGGCGATGGCCGGCCAGCACTATCGCGCGGTGCACGACTCGCTGGCAGGCCTTGGGTTGGAACAGTGGGAGCCGGCGCTGCTCGAGCGCCTCGAGCGGGCGGTGGGGAAGGGTGCATGACGGCGATACGAACACGAGCTGATCGGCACCCCAAGAAGGCCGCCAGCAGCATCACCATCAACATCGACAGGGACGAGGGCTAAGGCTCATGTGGAAAAGTGTGAAGTCCGGTCTGAGTCGCTGGGTACCCGGCGTCTCTCGGGCACAAAGCAACGTCAACCGGGCCAAGATGCATGGCAACAAGGCCCAGGGCATCGGTAAGCAGGCGAGTAAGCTAACCGCCGTGCTCTGGTGGCTGCTGCTGGCCGCGCTGGTCGTCGCCATCTGGTGGCTGGGGCCAATGTGGCAGGTCCGCGATAGCTACCCGCTGGCGCCCTGGCTCAACCGCCTGCTGGCCACCCTGGCCCTAGCCACCCTGGTGGCGGTGGTATGGGGGGTTCGCCTCGCTCGCCGGTTGCGTGAAGTGAGCAATGAGCATCACCACAACGAACAGCTTCAGCTCGACCCGGTGCTAGCCCAGGTAGAGCAGCAGGAAGCGACACTGAATGCCACCCTGCACGAGCTGCTCGACAATCTCGGTGCCGGCCTCGGGGCGCGCTACAAGCTGCCCTGGTACCTGGTGATGGGCGTAGAGAACGCGGGCAAGACCAGCCTGATCAACCGCTCGGGACAGAACTTCTCGCTGACCCAGGTGATGAAGGCATCCGGCCAGGGCAAGAAGGGCAATCAGTTCGGTTTCGACTGGTGGATCGGCGACAAGGCGGTGCTGATCGACCCCGACGGTGAGCTGCTGACCCAGGGTGCGCTGGAAGGTGGCGAACCCCAGGAGATGCAGAGCCGGCTGTGGGACCACTTCGTCGGCTGGCTCGAGCGCAACCGTGCCCAGCGTCCGCTGGATGGCGTGGTACTGGTACTCGATCTGGCGCGGCTGAGCGATGCCCGGGTGGCGGTGCGCAAGGCCTACGCCTCGCTGCTGCGTGCCCGCCTGCGCGAGCTGATGGAGCGCCACGGCACGCGGTTGCCGGTCTATGTCACCTTCAGCAAGATGGACCTACTGCACGGCTTCGACGACTTCTTCCGCCACTACTCCCGCGCCGCCCGCCGGGCGCCGCTGGGCTTCACCTTCAGCCCGGAGAGCGTCGAGCGTATCGACCAGTGGGCCGACGAGTTCGCCAACGCCTACGATGCCATGCTCGAACGGCTCAACCGCAGCCTGCCCACGCTGCTGGCCGAGTGCCGCGACCGCGAGGAGCGTGAATCGGTGTTCCGCTTCGTGCGCCAGCTCGCCGGCCTGCGGGACGTACTATTGGGCTTCCTGCGCGAAGCGCTCTCCAGCGACCGCTACTCCACTGCGGCCATGGTGCGCGGCACCTACTTCACCTCGGTGTATCAGCAGGGCGTGCCGGAGGACCCTTTCGTCGATGCTGCCGCGCGGCGCTACGGCATGGCCGACACTACACAGCCGGCTCATCGTGCCGCGCGCAGCGCGCTCTATTTTACCGAGGAGTTGTTCGAGAAGGTGATCTACCCCGAGGCAGGACTGGCCGGCGACAACGCTCGTGCCGCCCGGCGTCGGCGCCGCTTGCGGCGTACCAGCGCTTTTGCTTGTCTGCTGGCCGGGTTGGCGCTGGTGGGCGGCTGGAGCCACTTCTACCAGAAGAACACCCAGGCCTTGGCGGCGGTGGAGGAGAAGACCGAAGCGTTCCTCGCGGCCCAGCCCGACGAACTGCGCAGCGACGACCCGACCGGCTATGCGCTACTGGAGCCACTCGATCGCCTGCGCGCCACCACCCTGGAGTTCGGTGATTACCGCGAGCATTTGCCGTGGCTGGCCGATATGGGCCTCTACCAAGGACACGCCGTGGGTCGCCAGGTGGAAAATGCCTACCTGGCGATGCTCAGCTACCACTTTTTGCCTTCGCTGATGATCGGCATCATGGACGATATGAACCGCGCCGAGGCCGGCAGTAACGAGAAGCTGGCCCTGTTACGCGTGCTACGCATGATGTCCGACGCCAGCGGGCGGCAGCCCGAGCGGGTCGAAGCCTACATGGCGCGGCGCTGGCAACGCGCTTTCCCGCAGCGCGGCAGCGTGCAGGAGCGCCTGCTCGACCACCTCGCCTACGCCATGGTGCACACCGATCTCGAGGGCCGGGTAGCCGCCAGTGATCGTCACGCCGAGCAGGCCATGGCGGCACTGCGCGGCAGTCTGCAGGCCGCTCAGGAAGAGCTCTCGCGTCAGCCCATGGACGAGCGGGTCTATGCCACCCTCAAGGCGGAGAGCTCCACGCGCAGCGGTGCGGTACTCGAACTCCCGCAGGGCGTGGGGCCGTCGTTCAACGCCGTGTTCATGGCCCGCGGTGACGAGCTGGAGCGCTTGCAGCTACCCAGTCTGGTGACCCGCGACGGGTTCGAAGGCTACTTCCTCAAGGAGATCGAGCAAGCCACCGAACTGGCGATGATCGATCTCTGGGTGCTGGGCCAGCGTGACGACATCGCCTTCAGCGCCGCCGACGAGCGCCAGTTGCGCGATGCCCTGCACGAGCGCTACGTCAGCGACTACCACCTGACCTGGCGTCAGGTGCTCGACGACCTCTATCTGGTGCCGCTGCCCGACATCGACCAGGCTGTCTTCGTCGCGGATACCCTGCTCGGCGCCAGCCGACCGCTGGATCGCCTGCTCGGCGAAGTGGCGCGCCACACCCGCCTCTACCCCGAGCTGCCGGAAGACGACGAGACCGCGCGTCAGGCCCTGGAGCGCTCACCGCGCTACCGCCTGGCCGGCGAGATCGAGCGTCACTTCCGCGATCTTAACGGGTTACTCGACGACCGCGGCGGCAGTCCGGCCGACATCGCCGAGATCAAGATGGCCATCGGTGAACTGCGTGACTACCTGCGCCAGGTGCAGGGTGCCAGCGATCCGGGCCGTGCGGCCTTCGTCAACGCCCGCGACCGCCTGGCGCTGCGCGGCGGCGATCCCATCCACAACCTCAAGCGCATCGCCGAAAACACCCCGGCCCCGGTGGGCCGCATGCTCGACAGCCTGGCCGACCAGAGCTGGCAGCTGATGATGGCCAGTGCCATTCGTCACCTGGAGCATCAGTGGCTCGACGAGGTGGTGGGGCCGTTCCAGGAGCGCCTGGCGGGCCGTTACCCGCTGGTGCCCAGCGCCTCACGCGAGGTGGCGCTGGCTGACTTCGAAACCTTCTTCGCCGGCGGCGGCATTCTCGATCGCTTCTACCAGGACAACTTGCGCCCCTTTGTCGAAGAGGCGCCCGAGTTCCTGGTCGATGCCGAAGGCACACCGCTACTGCGTCAAAGCGTGTTCACCGCCTTCCAGCGCGCCGAGCAGATCCGCCAGGCCTACTTCGGCCGCGACGGCGTACTCGACGTGGAGTTCGCCCTGGAGCCGGTGAGCCTGAGCGCTGACAAGCGGCGCAGCGTGATCAACATCGACGGACAAATCATCGACTACGCCCATAGCGCCAGCTCGCGGGTATCGATGATCTGGCCCAATGCCCTACGCGGCGGTAACGAGAGTCGCATCACCCTGGTGCCGAGCCAAGTCAACCGCTCGCCGCGCAGCCTTAGCCGCGACGGCGCCTGGGCCTGGTTCCGCCTGCTCGACGAGGCGGAGATTACCAGCGCCGGCGAGCGCGATCTGGAGCTGCGCTTCCAGGTGGATGGCGGGACGGCGCGTTATCGACTGCATGCTACCGGCTCGCGCAATCCATTCACCCGCCCGCTGGTCGCTGGGTTCCAGCTGCCCACTGCGCTATACGCCGAAGGAGGTTTCGATGTTGGCAGCCGTTAAGCGCCTTTTCAGCGGAGAAAGCCGGAAGGCGGCGGCGCCTGCCAGCGCCAGCGAGGCGGTAAAAGGGCTGGAGGAGGCCTCGATGGAAGACATCGGCGCCTTTCTCGAGGCGGCCCGGCGCGCCGATACCAAAGGGCACTCGCCCTGGGTGCTGCGCGACGAGGCCCGCCTGACCACTCTGCGCCGGGCACTGGAATTCACCGTGCAACGCAGCCAGTGGCTGCAGCGTGACGATGGCAATGTTGCCCGCTGGCAGGGCCGTCTGCTCAAGCTGCGACATCGCGAAGGACCCACGCTGGGCATGCTGCTGGCGTGCCGGCCCGATGACGAGGCGGCCTGGCAGCTGCGCTTTTTCTTCGTCGAGCCCGAGTGGCAGGGCAGCGGCCACGGCGCCCGGCTGCTAGAGGCGGCGCGCCTCAGCCTGAATGGGGTGCCGCTCAATGCCCGGCTGCCACTGGCCTGCCAGGCGGCGGTACGCAGCCTGGAGCAGGCCGGCTTCGCGCGCATGCATGTCAACGCCTTCGACGTGGCCAGCTTCGAGGCGCCTGCGGAGTGGGACTAAGCCAGAACAGGGAGAGCGACTGATGGGACGCAATTTCGTACTCGTAGGTGACATCGGCACCGACCATGACGGTTTTCCGCCGACGCCGGTCACCGCCGGTAGCCCGACCGTGCTGATCGACGGCAAGGCCGCGGCTCGCCTGGGCGACCCCCTGGTTCCGCACGACAAGCCCAACCACCCTTCACATCCACGCGCCATAGCCGAAGGCTCAAGCACTATTTTGATCGACGGCAAGCCGGCGGCACTCACCGGTCACGCAGTGAGCTGTGGTGGCGTGGTAATAGGAGGGGCGAGCGCTGTTGGCGGTGAGTCGGGAGGAGGCCCGCTTGTCTCTGCGGTTACGGCATTGGCCGCTACAGCCCCGCAGGCTTCCGCTTCATCGGCTGCTGCAGCACCAGATAGCGCTGGGCTAGCTGGTGGCCAGCCAACGGAGCTCACCATGAGCGAAGCGGGAAAACAGTGGTTGAAGGAGGTCGAACAGCTGCGCTTGATGCCTTATGACGATCAGACCGGACGTGAGATTACATCATGGGTAGAAGGGGCCACGATTGGCTATGGGCATCTCATTGCCGCATCCAAGTGGCCTTTATATCAGCACGGTATCAATCGCGAGCAGGCTGAGCATATATTTGAAGAGCATCTGGAAGCTTATGTCGAGGCTGTGAAAAGAGAAATTGAGGCTGCTTTGGCGCAACATCAATTCGATGCGGCTGTCATTTTAGCATACAACATTGGGTTGCATGCTTTTGCTTCATCATCCGTAGTCAAGCTGATAAATGATGCCGATGCGGTGACGCCATATTCTAATCTAGAAGCGGCGTGGAAAGCCTGGAACAGATCGCAAGGCGTGGAAAACCGAGGCTTGGTTAATCGACGTGCTGCAGAATGGAATATGTTTTCCAACGGAGTGTATGAAAAATGGTAATGAGGGATTTTTTGGTACGATTGATCGGCGTATTATTGTTTATGCCGGCCGCTGCACTAGCAGATTGCGCTTGCTCTGACTTTCGAAAAGTACGAGGCGAGTATACTACAGTCGAAATAAGTCGCTATGGAGGAGGGCTGACACCTCGCGAAGAAGCCGTAGAGCGAATTGATAAGAAGGCTTTAATATCTCATGACCATTTTTCGCTTTGGGATGAGCTTCGATATGATTCTCCTAATTATAAAATAGATTGTCATCCTGTACCTCAAGAAGAGGGAGAGGTTCCATTACCTACAGAAAGGTGGGGAAACTTTTATGGCTACGGAATGGATAGGAATGTTATTGAGGTGTTTAGTATATTTCCCTCGAAACAAGAAGGCCCGCGCATTATTTTTGAAATCGTTGAGGATGAGTTGTGGTTTTTTTCAGATGGCTGGTTCTATCGAATGAAACGCGTTACTCACGATTGAGCGCACGGTAAATTAAGCATGGCTTCTGGCTCGGTGGAGCTCACATACGGGACGCTAAATATGAATGGGTTACAGTTTACTTTGCAGCTCGCCGGAGCCGACAGCGCCGAATTGGCCGTGGTCGATTTCTCTC
Source organism: Billgrantia hypersalina (assembly GCF_052584175.1). Lineage (NCBI taxonomy): Bacteria > Pseudomonadati > Pseudomonadota > Gammaproteobacteria > Oceanospirillales > Halomonadaceae > Billgrantia > Billgrantia hypersalina. The sequence goes on along the minus strand of NZ_JBMIQI010000020.1, from coordinate 98,256 downwards.
TGGAAGAGGCGCTCTCCCAGCCCTTCACCCTCAAGGTGCGTTTCGCCAGCCGCGACGGCAGCCTTTCCGCCACCGCACTGCTCGATCGTCCGGTGAGCCTGACGATCTGGCAGGACGGCGAAGTACTGCGCCGGGTGCATGCCGTGGTTACCGAGTTCGGTCGCGGCGACCGCGGCCACCGCCGCACGCTCTACTCACTGTTGGCCCGCCCGGCGCTGTGGCGCCTGGGCCTGCGACACAACTCGCGCATCTTCCAGGAGGTCTCGCCGCTCACGGTCATCAACACACTGTGCGACGAGCGAAGCCTCACCGACGTGGCCTTCGCCGCCACCCGCGAACCCGTCGAGCGGGAGTACTGCGTTCAGTACCGCGAAACCGACCTCGCCTTCGTCGAGCGCCTGGCCGCGGAAGAGGGGCTGTTCTACTTCCACGAGTTCGAAGACGCGCCGAACGGCACCCACCGCCTGGTGTTCGCCGATGCGCCCCAGGCGCTGCCCCATCTGGGCGAGCGCAGCTACCACGGTCGCGCCGGCGGCACCCCGCCGAGCCGCCACGTGCGCAAGCTCGAACAGCTCGCCCGGGTCGCCCCGGCCTCGGTCACGCTCAAGGACTACTCGTTCAAGAACCCGGCCTATGCGCAGCTACACGAACACGCCGCAGGCGGTCTGGAAGAACACGCTCAACGGGACGACTACGAACACTACGACTACCCCGGCCGCTACAAGGCCGACGCCTCCGGCGACGCCTTCACCCGCATCCGCCTGGAACACCTGCGCAACGACGCCCTGACCTGCGGCGCCGAGAGCGACCTGCCCGAACTCGCCCCCGGCATCCGCTTCACCCTCACCGATCACGATCTCAGCGAGCTCAACCGCGACTGGCAGGTGGTGAAGGTCACGCACCGCGGCAGCCAGCCCCAGGCGCTGGAAGAGGATGGCATCACGCAAGGGGATGCGGTGGGCATGGGGCAGATGACTCGCTATCACAACGAACTGATCCTGACCCCCGCCGATCAGGCCTGGCGCCCCCAGCCCAAGCCCAACCCCAAGCCCCGCGTCGACGGCCCCCAGGTCGCCTTCGTGGTCGGCCCCGAGGGCGAAGAGATCTACTGCGACGAGCACGGCCGGGTCAAGGTGCAGTTCCCCTGGGATCGCTATGCCGAACCCAACGAAACGGCCAGCGCCTGGGTGCGTGTCAGCCAGGGCTGGGCCGGCGGCGGCTACGGTAGCATCGCCATCCCCCGGATCGGCCATGAGGTGATCGTCTCGTTCCTTGAGGGCGACCCCGATCAGCCGCTGATCACCGGGCGTACCTACCATGCGGTGAATACGCCGCCCTACGAGCTTCCGGCGCACAAGACCCGCACCGTCATCCGCACCCAGAGCCACAAGGGCGACGGCTTCAACGAGCTGCGCTTCGAGGACGAGGCCGGCCAGGAGCAGATCTGGCTGCACGCCCAGAAAGACCTGGAGCTGCTGACCCACAACGACCGCACCGAAGAGATCGGCAACGACAGCTTCCTCACCGTGCACCACGACCGTATCGGTGAGATTCATGCCGACGACCACCTGACGGTGCATAGAAGCTGCCACACCCAGATCGACGGCGACGACCACCTCATCGTCGACGCCAGCCGGCATGAGAAGTACGGCCGCGCCCAACTGGTCGAAGCCGGTCAGGAGATCCACCACAAGGCGGGGATGAAGGTGGTGATCGAAGCCGGCGCCGAGATCACCCTCAAGGCCGGCGGCAGCTTCGTCAAGCTCGACCCCAGCGGGGTCACCATTGTTGGCGCCCAGGTCAAGATCAACTCCGGAGGCAGCCCCGGCTCCGGCTCAGGCCAGGCCGCCCAGGGGCCGGCCCTGCCGAGGGAGGCGGTGGGGGAAATGCATGAGATCGTCGCCCCGATCAATCGCCCGGCTCAGCTCAAGGCCCTGCTCAAGGCCCCGGCCAGCTGTGAAATCTGCGAAGAAGCGGCCAATGGGTAAAGAGGCCGCTGAAATGGGCGATTTACGGGAAGTCACCCATGCGCTGGTAGACGGCGTACGCTATCCCCGAGCTTTTGTGCGCCTATACGACCGGGACGATATCGCCGATATCGAGCCGCTGTATCTGACAACCCGCTGGGCGTCGTTGGCAGAACAAGGGCCCATTCTGGTGCGCCTGCAGGGCGCGGGGCTGCGAGATGAAGTACTGCGCGAAACTCAAGGCGAGTGGCCACGGGCTCTGACATGGCTGCACAGCGATGTGAGCAGCACGGAATTGGCCGAGCATCTGCGCCAGTTCGTAACGCTCGAAGCGGCGGGCCAGGAAAAGCTGCTGCGCTTTGCCGACCCTCTGGTGACACGCCATTGGTTGGCCAGCTATGGCAATGCGGTGCCGGCTGACGTCATGGGGCCCATTCGAACCTGGTGGGTAGCGGAATGGCCGCTTAGCTGGGCTGCGGACTCGGTCCTTATCTGGAATGCCTTCCTGCCCGACGAGAGTTCCCGGTTCGGCGAGTACGATGAGTCTCCACTGAAGAGCTTCATGGGCGCGCCTCAGCTTGCGGCGCTTGAAGCGGTGACACGTTGGCAGTTCAAGGCGCGTCTGACCGAGCACTTCCAGGCCAATGCCAGCCAAACCTGGCAGGCGTTGCCTGCCGAAGGTCGGGGGCAGTGGATGGATGCGCGTATCGACGATGCGATGGCGTGGGGAGCCTCGACCGAGCGGCAGATAGCCATCTGGCTCGACCTGAGCCTGCATTGGGGCGAGGGCTTCATGAGTGCCAATGACGGTCTTTATCGGCATTGGGTTGCCTGCACCGAACAGAATGAGCCGCTACCGCGGCAGGAGCGCCTTTATGCGCTGGACGCTTGGAGCCGTACGCCTGAGGCCGTGGCTCTGCAGTGCAAAGCGAACTCACAAACAATATCCGTAAACGAGGTTTCTCATGACTGACAGGGACGTGCAGTGCCAACAACGCGACGCTCGCTTCGATGAGTCACCGCTGGGCAGTGGCATGTGTCCGCTACTGCTCGATGTCGCTATCTTTCCCGTTCGCTACGCCATCGATGAAGCGCCGAGGCAGGCCGGCGAGCCGGCACCGCATCCCCTGACATCACCCTGGCAGGGCCCGGATTATCCTGGGCTTCAGACTTGCAGCTACACACTGCGCCAACTCCGTGACGGTTGGGTGTACGTCTGGGTCGAGGAAGAGGGCGAGCAGCGCATCGATGAGCATCGGGTCGAAGGCGCCACCTTCGGCGGGCAACCCCATTTGACCTATTCCACCCAGGCGCGGCTTGCCCTGGCCTATTCCCCGGTGCAATGGACCGAACGTATCCAGGCCTACATGCTTGCCGATGCGCAGGTGCGTCAGCGCGTGATGCGATCCGTCGACCTGCTGGCCGCATTGACAGGCACGGCGCAGCCGGGTGGCGCCTTTCCCGCCCATATTGGCCCCATCACCCAGCTTGCCGAGCATGTGGCGGATATCACACCCAACGGCGCCGTCGATGGGTTCACCACGACCACCGTCTCGACGTCCGAGCGTGAAGGGGATATGGGGGAGGAGGATGACACTCTCTACGAAGTCCTCTCCGTCAGGCCGGAAATCACCCAGGACAGCGTACTGGCTCAAGTGGAGCGTCATGACGAAGCGCTCTTCGTCGCGCTGGATGACGATCTAGGCATCGTCAACGATCTGATCATGGCGCTGTTAGGCCGAGAAGCGGAGCTGGAAGCTTTCCTCGACGAGCATGGGCACAAGCTGGAAACAGCCCAGGTGACCCAGGCACTGTGCGGTCCTGACGACAGCGACCTACCGGAGGCGGTTCGCGACGACCCTGAGAGGTACCGTCAGGCTCAACGACTTCTCCAGCAGCGTTTGGAAGCGCAGGAGGCGCAAGAGTTCTCCACCGCAATGAACCGAGGCTCTCCCTTCGGTCGCGCTGGCTCTTCGTTGCAGCGCCAGCATGAGGAATGCATCGCTGCCATCGACTCCAATCTGGCTGCCATGGGCATCGAGCCGCCGAGTCGCGATGCTCGGGACGCATGGCGTAGCAAACGGCGTTGGCGAGACGATGTCGACTACGCCGGCGTGGTAAATTTCATCAACACTGAGCAGCCGCGGCTGGAACGGTTGCAAGCCCATGTTCAAGCCAGTCTTGAGGACGTCATAGTCTGGCTCGGGAGACTGCCCACCGATGGTGAGAGTCTCTGCTTCGATCTTTGCGACGAAGCACAATCGCAGACTTTATTGGAGTTCGCCGCTCTGGTCAGTGAAGCCCTGGGGGCCACTGCACAAGGCCGGCAATGGCTCACCGGGACCTTCCGGGAGCGCGACAGCCTGATCGGTACCGGACCTTTCAACTTCTCCCCCACGTTGGCTGCGGCCTTTGATGGTATCGCTCTGCAGTGGCTAGAGGGAGGAGCGGATGGCGCTGGCGGGCTTGGCGTCATGCCAAGCGATGTGGCCGGCTTTGCCGGTCATGTCGATACCGTGCTGAGGTTGGAGCACGTGCAGGAATCGGCACTATTCCTGGCATTGGCCCAGCCTGTGCAAGACACCTTTGCCACCTTGCAGAAGGTGGCAGCCGGCGCCGGCAGGCAAGCTTGGGAGGCGCTTGCCTATCAGGCGTTGCCTGCCGCAGGCGCTGGGGCTCAGGTGGCTGCTCAGCAAATTGCCAGGGGGGCTTCGATTGCCATGTTGGCGGCCTTCGTTCATCCCGATAATCAGGGCACTTTCTTGCAACGCAACGACGGGGCCTTGGCCCAGCAGCGCCATTGGCGTGCCGGTATGCTCCGCCTGTCGGTGCAGATCAAGGCCCAGCAGCTGTTGCTACGTGCACCTATGTCGTCTGGCCGGCGTGCCGAGGTATTTCGCACGCTGAGCTCGCTCGAAAACGACTATCAGGCCCTGGCACTGCAAGAGCCGAAGCGCTTTACCGCAGGCCCTGCTCAAGGCGCTGCGGCACCGCTCGCCACACTGGGCTTCGAAGAGCTACGCGAGCAGCATCGCCTTAGAATGCAGCATGGTGCAGGTAGTGCCGTGGCGGCTCGTCAGCGCATGGCTCAGTGGATGGAGAGCCGAGGAATCGGTGGATTGCCGCTGCTTATCGCCGCGCTCAACCTGGTAAACGTGGCCGACAGCGTTCGCAACGCCCAGCGGGATGGCATGAACCAGGCCGACCTGGAAAAGCTCGCCAGCCAGGCCAGCTACGCCACTGCCGCGGTCATGGCGCTATGGGTCATGCCCTATTGGCAGCGGCATGCCAATCAGACGGCCTCGCTGCGTGGGACTACGAGAAGCATAACCGGGGTAGGTGTAGCCAGGTGGCAAGCTGCCGGGCAGGCCAGCGCGGCACGAATCGCCGCCAAGCTATCCAGCCGTGTCGCGGGTATGGCCGTTTTTGCTGCTATCGGGGCGGGAGTTGAGTCATGGCAGATTTGGCAACAAACCAGTCGAACCACTAGCTCGGAGGAAAAAAATGCCCTGTGGGCAAAACTCGGTGCGACAGTGAGTATGTCTGTGATTGGTAGTGCTCAGCTAGGTGGGGCGCTGCTAGGTCGCTGGTTTGCTTTTGGCTGGATTTTGGCTCCTTGGGCCAGCTGGGCCCTTCTGGCTTTAAGCGTTGGCTATCTGATTGCTTCCATGCTGGCCGAGCACTATCGACGAGAGGGCGTTCGTCTATGGCTTTACCAAAGTACCTGGGGCAAGGCCAACAAGTGGTCCGATAGCGATGCCGATCGGGCCGCGGAACTGCGTGCGCTCAATGAAGCTCTTCTTGCTCCCTCGCTCAAACTGACGCCGGTTGTCAGGACCGAGTTCGATGTGTCTCGAACGTCTTCTCAGTTCTCGCCTGGCAGAAGGGTGGAAACGCTGCAGGGCTACTGGGTTCAACTGGCCCTGCCAGCCGTCCTGGGCGGCGAAAAAGTCTCGGTTTCCCAGAGCGCTATGGGAGGCTTCTGGGCACCGTCGGATAGTTTTACTGAGCGCCCTGCCACCGAGATCAATCGGGAATTACCTGAAGCCGCAACCTACCTCGAGGGTGACCCGCTGCGGGTGTGGCAAGCCTGGCTGTCTGCCGATCAGCTGCCCGACGGCCAGCCCTTTCTTTTCAAGGTAACCTATGACGAAGCCGTGTATGGCGATATCAGCGGTGGGCTCAGTTTTACTTTCTACAAGGCCGAGCCGAGGCGAGGCCGGCACGAGGTGGAAGTCGATGACCGATACCGTGGGTTATGCTCCTCGGCCACCGTCGCGCTGACCGTGCCGACCTCTTAGGAGACGATGACGATCATGTGGTTCATTCAACCCAAGCAGGACTATGTGGCGCAGATGCCATGGAAGCATACCGATGAGGCGGCTTTGGAGGCATGGCAAATACGTACGAGAAATTATTACACCTTGCCTGCGAATATACTTTTCGTAGTGATGCTGGCGATTTCGCTCGGAGCGGGCTATTTGCTTTCACATGCTGGAGAAGACTCTCTGCTGGCTTCTCTTCTATGGGGGGGGGGGATGTTCACCTTCTGCATTCTTATCACCATGAGCATGACTCACCAAACTGCCATTATCGTCTACCGTCTTACCGATAAGCGTATTGAGGTGTTTTCGTGGAAGCCCCAGATCGATTCGGTCAAGCCGGTGATGACTTGGACGGCCATTGGCTCCGGCGTGGTGGTGCTTTTTCTGGTATTCATCGATCCGGCCTTCCTCATTGCCGCTATCGGTCCCGTCGGTATAGGTATCGGCGCCGCGCTGATGGGCACGTCGAAAAATTATCGATCATTGGTGCGTGACGATCAGCACTATGAGATCGATTGGAAGAATGCTGAGGAAATCGCCGTATGGCGGGAGCGGGCTGTCATCGGCTTGCGCTTCACTTACCACAACGAAGACGGCTTTAGCTATCAAGCTTACAAGACGCTTTATTGCCACAAGAAAGAACTCGATGAGCGCATCGATTTCCTTCGAGAGAAGCTTCCCAACACCCCTTACCGTGAATGCAAGCTAGATGTCGACTCGGATGGAGCCTTTGCGGTGGATTAGGCTTGCTGCGGTGTGGCAAGCCTGGCTGTCGGCCGATCAACTACCGGACGGCCAGCCCTTCCTTTTCGAGGTAACCTATGACGAAGCCGTGTATGGCGATAGCAGTGGTGGGCTCAGCTTCACCTTTTACAAGGCCGAGCCAAGGTGGGGTAAGTACGAGGTAGAGGTCGATGACCGGTACCGTGGGTTGTGCTCCTCGGCCATCATTGAGCTGACCGTGCCTACCTCTTAGGAGAAGATGACGATCATGTGGTTTATCCAACCCAAGCAGGACTATGTGGTGCAGATGCCATGGAAATGTGCTGGTGAGCAGACCCTAATGACGTGGCAGATACGCACAAGGAACTACAATACCTTTGTTGCCAATGTGCTTTTTTTTATTATGTTGTTTGTGTGCTTGATTGTCGGGTTTTTATTGTTCATGGCTGAAGAAAAATTACTCCCCTCTCTATTAGGAGGGGGGGAATGTTTCTTTTTTGCGTGCTCATTACCATGAGTATGACACACCAAACTGCCATTATCGTCTACCGCCTTTCCGATAAGCGCATCGAAGTGTTTTCCTGGAAACCCCAGATCGATTCGGTCAAACCAGGTGATGACCTGGACGGCCATTGGCTCCGGCGTGGTGGTGCTCTTTCTGGTATTCATCGATCCGGCCTTTCTCATTGCCGCTATCGGCCCCGTCGGTATCGGGATTGCCGCCGCGCTGATGGGCACGTCGAAAAATTATCGATCATTGGTGCGTGACGATCAGCACTATGAAATCGATTGGAAGAACGCCGAGGAAATTGCCGTATGGCGGGAGCGGTCTGTTATCGGCTTGCGCTTCACCTACCACAACGAAGACGGCTTTAGCTATCAAGCCTACAAGACACTCTATTGCCACAAGAAAGAACTCGATGAGCGCATCGATTTTCTTCGTGAGAAGCTTCCCAACACGCCTTACCGTGAATGCAAGCTAGATGTCGACTCGGATGGTGCCTTTGCGGTCGATTAGGCTTGCTGCGGGGTGGTAAGCCTGGCTGTCTGCCGATCAACTGCCGGACGGCCAGCCCTTCCTTTTCAAGGTAACCTATGACGACGCCGTGTATGGCAATAGCAGCGGTGGGCTCAGTTTTACCTTGTACAAGGCCGAGCCAAGGCGAGGCCGGTACGAGGTAGAGGTCGATGACCGATATCGTGGGTTGTGCTCCTCGGCCACCGTCGAGCTGACCGTGCCGATCCCCTAGGAGAAGATGACGATCATGTGGTTTATCCAACCCAAGCAGGACTATGTGGCGCAGCTGCCATGGAAGCATGCCGATGAGGCGGCTTTGATAGCATGGCAGATTCGCGCTCGAAATTACTATGTGCTTGCAGCTAACTTACTCTTGGTGGTTATGACCGCCATCTCTATGGTAGCTGGCTTATGGTTTGCATTTGGGTGGGGGATTGAATCGATACTAGGTAGAGCTCTTGCTGGCGGTGGGGTTTTTTTGTTTGGCGTACTCATTACCATGAGTATGACTCACCAGACCGCCATTATCGTCTACCGTCTTACCGACAAGCGCATTGAGGTATTTTCCTGGAAACCCCAGATCGATTCGGTCAAGCCAATGATGACATCGACTGCCATCGGCTCGGGCGTGGTGGTGCTTTTCTTGGTATTCATCGATCCGGCCTTTCTCATTGCCGCTATCGGCCCCGTCGGTATCGGGATTGCCGCCGCGCTGATGGGCACGTCGGAAAACTACCGGTCGATGGTGCGTGACGATCAGCACTATGAAATTGATTGGAAGAATGCCGAGGAAATCGCCGTATGGCGGGAGCGGTCTGTTATCGGCTTGCGCTTTACCTACCACAACGAAGACGGTTTTAGCTATCAAGCCTACAAGACACTCTATTGCCACAAGAAAGAATTCGATGAGCGCATCGATTTCCTTCGAGAGAAGCTTCCTAACACCCCTTACCGTGAATGCAAGCTAGATGTCGACTCGGATGGTGCCTTTGCGGTGGATTAATTCGGACGACCCACCTTGGGAAGGCGTGCATACGCTGCGCAATGCACGTCGCCGGATCCACGAGCGCAGGGCCAACGGCGAAGTTGGCCCCATCTTTACTTTCTTCTGGTATGCCTACATGTCATCGAGCTATGGAGCCTTACCGGCTACTTGACGGAGTGGGAGGCCAAGCGGTTGAAGAAGAGCCGCCCCAAGCTGCGTCCGGCGAAATTGGAAGAGTTGTCCAAGCCCCTACCCAAGGAGCCGTGGGCCAAGCCCGGTGAGGAGCTGGTACGCCTGTCCGCCGAGGTGCGTAGAGTGCGCGAGGAAAACCAGAGCCAGCATATGCGCTAAGGCGTAGTCATTGAGTCATCACCAGGCCTTCACCAAGAAGGCCTTGGCCCCCTGTTGCCTGAAATCGCGCAGCGGGGCGGAAAAAGATCCTTTTCAGGGCGGGCATTGAGTGTCAGCCTCGGCGGTAGCGTGGGGGATACAGTGCCGCTGACAGAGATGTCGGGAGATATGTCGGATATCCTCAGTGTCGCTACGGGGAAGGCCCTATCCCCGCTGTTATGGGAAATTCCAGGGGCGGAAAAAACAGTCAGGGCAGGCCTCAGGGTTCACCTTAAAGAGCCATGCCTAGACTGATACCAAAAAAAGCCCGGCCGCTGGGGCCGGGCTTTCTCATCGACGCTTCCTTATCCAACTACCCTTGGGCTTCCTGCCCAAGCATCCTTGGTTCTGAGCAATCCCTTTGCTCGGTCTTCCCTGTAGGGCTCTCCGTAGCCCGTTGCGTGTAGGATGACAGCCCTGAGCGGGTCACGACATAACCTGTGTAAATTCCCGTGTAGGAGATTGCCGACAATGTCTGTAAGAGAGGTCGTCTCTCAATGATCTGGTCGGTCGGGCAACCCACAAGCCATAAAAAACCCGGCCACTGGGGCCGGGTTCTTTATCGATGCTTCCCTATCTGACTACCCTTGGGCTTCCTGCCCAAGCATCCTTGGTTCTGAGCAATCCGTTTGCTCGGTCTTCCCTGTAGGGCGTTCCGTCGCCCGATGTGTGTATGGTGGCAGACCTGAGCCGGGAACGAATTAACCTGGGATATCGAAACGTGTAAGAGATTGCCGACACAGCACGTAGGCGCATGGCCTTGGCTCAGCCGGTGGCGCGGAAACGAAAAGCCCGGCCTTGCGGCCGGGCTGGATCTTCGCTTCCTTACCTCCACCTCGAGCATCCTTCCGCTCGAGCATCCTTGGATAGTGAGTCCTCCTGACTCGGTCATCCCTGGCTGAGCCTCCGTGCTCAGTACGCCTCTACTTTGCCAAGCGAAGGGGCTTCCGACGTTAACTTGTGGCAAGCACCGCGTAAGAAATAGTCGATGCGTTTTGTAGGAAATATCTTACGAACAGGCCGGGCAGGGAGGGGTGTCGGCGGAACGCCATCTCCCTGGAGGGGCCCAGGGGAAGGGAAGAGGCGCGGGGTAGACCCCCGTGAGGGGGCTGTGCCTGGTGGCGCTCAGGTACCGAACGGCAACACCGCGGCATAGACCGCGAAGTAGTGGCAGGTGCTGCCGCCGAGCACGAACAGGTGCCAGATGGCATGGTTGAAGGGAATCGCGCTGATGGCGAAGAAGACCACGCCCAGGGTGTAAGTGATGCCACCGGCAGCCAGCAGGGCGATGCCGGCGGCGGGCAGGCTGGCGCTCATCTCGCCGCTGGCAAAGACGATCATCCAGCCCATGATCAGGTAGATTGCGACGCGCAACACGCTGAAGCGGTGCGGCCAGGCCAGCTTGCAGGCGATGCCGGCGAGCGCCAGGCTCCAGACGATGGCGAACAGCGTCCAGCCGGTGGGACTGCGCATGTTGACCAGCAGGAAGGGCGTGTAGGTGCCGGCGATCAGCAGGTAAATGGCGCAGTGATCCAGTTGCCGGAATACGCGCTTGAGCCGCGGATGACGCACGCCGTGGTAGAGGGTCGAGGCGGTATAGAGCAGCACCAGGGTCACGCCGTAGAGGCTGATGCCGACGATCTTCCAGGGATCGACATGTACGGCCATGCTGGCCAGCACCAGCAACACGATCACCCCGGCCAGGCTCAGCGCCGCGCCGATGCCGTGGCTGATGCTGTTGAGCAGTTCCTCGATGAGGTGGCGGCGATGTCCGGCTGTGGGGTCGCGGTAGGGCATGGGCTGTTTCCGTCAGGAGCGCCCCGATGCCTTGTCGCTCAGGGCTTGCGTTCGATATCCACGTCGCCGGCTTGGGTGAAATCGCCCAGCGCCATCATGTGGCCAAGCTTGCCGGCCTTGGTGGAGAGATATTGCTCGTTATGAGGATTGAGACCCGTGGTCAGCGGTACGCGTTCCGCAATGATGATGCCTTCTTTGGCCAGGGCATCGACCTTGCGCGGGTTGTTGGTCATCAGCCGCAGGCCGTGAATGCCCAGGTGCTCGAGCATGGGCACGCAGAGGTCGTAGCGGCGCAAGTCGGCGCCGAAGCCGAGCTGCTCGTTGGCTTCCACGGTATCGGCGCCCTGGTCCTGGAGGTGGTAGGCGCGGATCTTGTTGAGCAGGCCGATGCCGCGGCCCTCCTGGCGCAGGTAGAGCAGCACGCCACGGCCTTCGTCGGCGATGCGCTTGAGCGCTTCCTGCAGCTGGTAGCCGCAGTCGCAGCGCATGGAGAACAGCGCGTCGCCGGTCAGGCACTCCGAATGCACCCGGCCGAGTACCGGCTCGCCATCGGCCACGTCGCCCAGCGTCAGGGCGATATGATCCTTGCCGGTGGCCTCGTCCTCGAAGCCGTGCATGGTGAAGGTGGCCCAGGGGGTGGGCAGCCGGGAGGCGGCGATGAATCGAATCGTCACGGGGTACCTCGGTCAAGACCACGGCGATGCCGGAAGTGAATCCCGCATTCTAGCAGGAACGCCGGCCTGGCTCACGAATGTGCGGCGCCACCGATCTTGGCCGAGGTCAAGCCGCGCGAAAAATCATGCGCTACAATGGGCCGACATTTCCTGTGGATGACTGCCTGCATGGATCTCAAGAACGATCGTTTTCTGCGCGCCCTGATGCGTCAACCGGTGGACCGCACCCCGGTATGGATGATGCGCCAGGCCGGCCGCTACCTGCCGGAGTACCGCGCCACCCGCGCCGAAGCCGGTAATTTCATGGACCTGTGCCGCAACCACGACCTGGCCTGCGAAGTGACGCTGCAGCCGCTGGAGCGTTACCCGCTGGATGCCGCCATCCTGTTCTCGGATATCCTCACCATCCCCGACGCCATGGGGCTGGGGCTCTACTTCGAGACGGGTGAAGGGCCCAAGTTCCGCAAGCCGGTGCGCAGCGCCGAGGATGTCGCGGCGCTCACGGCGCCCGATGCCGAACGCGACCTCGACTACGTGATGCGGGCGGTGTCGACCATCCGCCGCGAACTCAACGGCCGGGTGCCGTTGATCGGCTTCTCGGGCAGCCCCTGGACGCTGGCCACCTATATGGTGGAGGGCAGCTCGAGCAAGGACTTCCGCCATGTGAAGACCATGCTCTACGACACGCCCAGCGTGATGCACGATCTGCTCGACATCCTGGCCGGCGCCGTGACCGATTACCTCAATGCACAGATCCGCGCCGGCGCCCAGGCGGTGCAGATCTTCGATACCTGGGGCGGCGCGCTCTCCACCCCGGCCTATCTCGAGTTCTCGCTGCGCTACATGGAGCAGATTGTCGCCGGCTTGATTCGCGAGCATGACGGGCGGCGCGTGCCGGTGATCCTGTTCACCAAGAACGGCGGCCAGTGGCTCGAGGACATCGCCCTGGCAGGCCCCGATGCCGTGGGCATCGACTGGACCACCGAGCTCTCCGACGCTCGCGCCCGGGTGGGCCACAAGGTAGCGCTGCAGGGCAACCTGGACCCCAACGTACTGTTCGCCCGCCCCGCGGCCATTCGTGCCGAGGTGGGGCGCGTTCTCGACAGCTACGGTCACGGGCCGGGGCACGTGTTCAACCTGGGGCACGGCATCAGCCAGTTCACCGACCCCGACAATGTCACCGCCTTCATGGAGGCGTTGCACGAGCTGAGCCCACGCTACCATCGTGCCATCCAGTACCAGAATGCCTGATACCGGCTGGCTGCGGCGGCTGGCCTGGGGTGAGGATAGAAAGCAACACCGCCTGTGGGCGGTGGTGGCCGTTCTGGCGGCCGTGGCGATTGCCGTCGGCAGCCTGACCCCGGGCGACGAGATGCCCCGCTCCCTGCCGTGGGACAAGCTCAACCACTTCGTGGGTTACGCCGGCCTGGCAGGTCTGGTCGGCCTGGCCGGGTTACCACTGGCACGCAGTTTCATCGCCGTGGTGCTATTCGGCATTGGCATCGAATACCTGCAGATTCCCGTGCCCGGGCGCAGCGGCGGCGATTGGGCCGATATCCTGGCCAATAGCCTGGGCGCGGCCGCGGCGGTGCTGGTGCTTCACGCCCTTCGCCGCTGGCTGATACGGCGACGCTAACGCAGCGCCGGCTCGAGACCGCCGCCAGTACGACGACGCCCCGTCATCGAAAGAGACGGGGCGTCGTTGTGTCTGGCCGGCGGTGTGCTCACTGCACTTCGGCGCGCTCGATAATCACGGGTTCGCGGGGCACGTCCTGGAAGGGGCCGCGGTTGCCGGTGGGCACCCGCTTAATGGCGTCGACTACGTCCATGCCCTCCACCACGCGCCCGAACACCGCGTAGCCCCAGGCCTGCCCGGAGTGGGTGCCCTGGTGATTGAGGAAGCCGTTGTCATTGACGTTGATGAAGAACTGCGAGGTAGCCGAGTGCGGGTCGCCGGTGCGCGCCATGGCCAGGGTGCCGCGCTCGTTGCGCAAGCCGTTGTCGGCCTCGTTGGTGATCGGCGCGCGGGTCGGCTTCTGGCGGAAGTCCTGATCGAAGCCGCCGCCCTGGACCATGAAGCCGTCGATCACGCGATGGAACAGGGTCCCGTCGTAGTGGCCCTCCTGCACGTAGGTGAGGAAGTTATTGACGCTTTCGGGGGCTTGCTCCTGGAACAGCTCGATGGCAATGGGGCCGTGGTTGGTATGCAGCACCACGTCTGCCGCGCTGGCGTTGGCGGCAGCCAGCGGCAGGGCGAGGGCGGCGAGCAGGGAGATAAGGGTTCGCTTCAGCACGGAAGGCTCCTGTTGTTCGCGATGAGGGGCGTCAAGAAAAACGGTGTGCCTAGATTACGTTCAGTTTCCCTTCTTGTCAGGCATTCGCTGCTCGGTCCGGGCCGCGACATCCCGCCACGCCGAATTGTTTGACATGGATCACACCCGGCTCGGGAAAAGAAGTATGGGGTATGGTCTTTTTACGGCGCCGGCCGGACCATTCGCTCATGCCGGCCGAGGTCGCCTTTTTTCATCAGCCTGATCGCCTCGGCCACGAACCGGATTCACTGACCGGCAGGCGCGCTCGGCGCCGGTGCCGCGAAGGCGTGAGGTGTCGGCCCATGATAGCGGAACTCGGAAACTTTGCCCTCGTGCTGGCGCTGTGCCTGGCGCTGGCCCAGAGCGTGCTGCCGCTGCTCGGCGTTCAGCTCGACGATGCCCGCCTGATGCGCAGCGCCCGCTTCTTGGCGACGGGCCAGTTCGTCTTTCTCGCGCTCTCGTTTGCCGTGCTGACCTGGGCTTTCGTCGTCGGCGACTTCACGGTGCGCTATGTGGCCGGCCACTCGAGTCTCGGCCAGCCGTTGATCTACAAGGTCACGGCGGTCTGGGGCGGGCACGAGGGCTCGCTGCTGCTATGGGTCCTGATCCTGGGAGCCTGGGGAGCGGCCGTGGCCGGCTTCAGCCAATCGCTGCCCCGCGAGATGCTGGCGCGTGTCCTCGCCGTGCTGGGTATGGTCGGCGTGGGCTTCATCGCCTTCACGCTCTTTACCTCCAACCCCTTCGAGCGAGTCATCCCCGGCCCCATGGACGGCCGCGGCATGAACCCGTTACTGCAGGACCCGGGCATGATCCTGCACCCACCGCTGCTCTACATGGGCTACGTGGGCACTGCGGTGATCTTCGCCTTTGCCGTTGCCGCGCTGCTCGGCGGCCGGCTTGATGCTGCCTGGGCGCGCTGGTCGCGGCCCTGGACCACGGTGGCCTGGGTGTTCCTCACCCTGGGCATCGCGGTGGGGGCCTGGTGGGCCTACTACGAGCTGGGCTGGGGCGGCTGGTGGTTCTGGGATCCGGTGGAGAACGCCTCCTTCCTGCCCTGGCTCACCGCCACGGCGCTGATGCACTCGCTGGCGGTGACCGAGAAGCGCGGCGGTTTCAAGGTCTGGACCCTGATGCTGGCGATCATCACCTTCGCCTTGACCGTGCTCGGCGCCTTCATCGTGCGCTCGGGCGTGATCACCTCGGTACACGCCTTCGCCACCGACCCGGAGCGTGGCGTCTTCCTTCTCGGCATGCTCACCTTGACCCTGCTTGGCTCGCTGACGCTCTACGCCTGGCGGGCGCCCCGGGTGGGGCTCGGCGGCGCCTTCGCCTGGTATTCGCGCGAGTCGCTGCTGCTGGCCAACAACGTGCTGCTGACGGTGGCCTGCGCGGCGGTGTTTATCGGCACGCTCTATCCGCTGGCGCTGGACGCCTTCGGCCTGGGCAAGATCTCGGTGGGCCCGCCCTACTTCGACGCGGTGTTCGCCCCGCTGATGCTGCCGCTGCTGCTGCTCGTCGGCCTCGCTCCGGCGGTGACGTGGAAACTGGCGAACCCCGGCGAAACCTTCCGCCAGCTGCGCTGGGCACTCGCGGTCAGCGTGGTGGCCGGCGGGGTATGGCCACTTGCGCTTGGCGCCTGGCATCCCATGACATCGCTTGCCCTGATGCTGGCCATCTGGATCGTGTTGACCGCGCTACTGGATATCCACAAGCGCATGGGGTCGGCGCGGCAGCCGCTGCGAGCGCGGTTGCGCAAGGTGACGCGCCCGAGCTTCCTGGGCATGCACCTGGCCCACATGGGGCTGGCACTGGTGGTGGTGGCGATCGCCATGGTCAACACCTACGAGGTCGAGCGCGACGTGCGCCTGGCACCGGGCCAGAGTGCTTCGGCGGCAGACTTCGACTTTACCCTGCTGCGCATGGAGCGCGTGCAAGGCCCCAACTGGGAAGCCGATCAGGCGGTGGTAGAGGTGACCAAGGAGGGTCGTTCGGTCGCCGTGTTGCAGCCGCAGCGACGCTACTACCAGACCCATGCCCAGATGCCCATGAACCAGGCCTCGCTGCATCGTGCCGCCACCCGCGATGTCTACGTCTCGCTGGGCGAGCGGCTGGAGGGCGACGCCTGGAGCTTCCGGCTCTACTACAAGCCCTACATGCTGTGGATGTGGTTCGGTGCCATTCTGCTGGCCCTGGGTGGCCTGCTGGCCGCCGCCGACAAGCGCTATCGCCTGGCCAGGCAGCGCCATGCCCGCCCGCAGCAAGCACCAGCCGCCGGTCGGCCACGGGAGGTGACAAGCTGATGAAACTTCGCCTGATCATACCGCTCGTAGCCACGATTGCCCTGCTCGGCCTGCTGTTCGTGGGCCTGGGCATGAACTCCCGTGACCTGCCTTCGCCGCTGGTCGGCAAGCCGGCCCCGCCATTCATGCTGGAATCGCTGCAGGACGCCAGTATTACCCTCACCGAGCAGGACTTCATCGGCGAGGTGGCCCTGGTCAATGTCTGGGCCACCTGGTGCAGCACCTGTCGCTCCGAGAAGCCGCTGCTGATGGAACTGGCACAAGGCGGCATTCCCATCCACGCCTTCAACTACCGTGACGAGCGCGATTCGGCGCTGCGCTACCTCAGCGTCAGCGACAATCCGTACCGCACCATTGCCTACGACCCCCAGGGCGATGCCGGTATCGACTGGGGCGTCTACGCCACGCCGGAAACCTACGTGCTCGATGCCGAGGGCGTGATTCGCTACAAGCGCATCGGCCCACTTACGCGCCAGCTGCTGCTCGACGAGGTGCTGCCGCTGATCGAGACACTGCGCGCCGAGCAGCGTGCCGGCGAAGGCAGGGGGGTGGCGCAATCATGACGCGACGCATCCTCCCCCTCATGGCAGGCATCGCGCTGTGGCTGTCGGCGGGCCTGGCCATGGCATTGGCCATCGGACAGCCGCTGGAGTTCGCCAGCGAGGCCCAGCAGCGCCAGTACGACTCGCTGGTGCGCGAGCTGCGCTGCACGGTGTGCCAGAGCGAAACCATCCATGAATCCAATGCCGAGCTGGCCGCCGACATGCGTCGTCGGGTCTACGACATGACCCTGGCCGGGCATGACGCCGAGGCCATCGTCGAGTTCATGGTCCAGCGCTACGGCGACTACGTGCGTTACCGGCCGCCGCTGCAGGCCAATACCGCGCTGCTTTGGGCCAGCCCCTTGCTGCTGCTGGTGTTCGGCGTCATCTGTTGGTGGCGCATCGTCGCGGGCCGTCCGAGGGTGGCGCAGCACCCCGAATTCACCGCGCGGGAGCGCGCCTTGCTCGACCGATTCCATACGGGCGATGACACCGGGAGACAACCATGAACGGACTGTTCCTGCTGCTGGCCATGGGCCTGTGCGCCCTGGCGCTAGGCTTCGTACTCTATCCGCTGCTGCGTACCTCACCCCGGGAGCAGGGACAGTCGTCGCGGGCGCTCACCCTGGCGCTGCACCGGGACAGGTTGAGCGAGCTGGACCAGGACCTGGCGGCGGGCACCCTGACCCAGGCCCAGTACGACACCGCCCTGGCCGACCTGGAGCGCGAACTGCTCGACAGCGGTGCCGTGGACCCCGACGACCCGCGGGCCGCCGCGGGGCTCGGCGTACGGCGAGCCCCGCTGGTCGCCGCCTGCCTCAGTGTGGCCGCGCTGCCGTTCCTCGCCACGGGGCTCTACCTCACGGTCGGCCATGCCGAGGACGTCTTCGCCGCTCAGATACCGGCGGGTACGCCACCGCCACTCGAGGTCGAATCCGAACCGCGCTCCGAAGCCGGCCTGCAGCGCGAATTCCAGCACTTGGCGCAGCAGCTGCAGGGGCGCCTGGCCCAGGAACCCGGCGATGTCGAGAGCTGGGTCCTGCTGGGGCGTACCTTGGCCTTCCTGAAGGATCTTGAAGCCGCCGAGCGCGCCTTCCGCGAGGCCATGGTGCACGGTGGCGACCGTGACCCCGACCTGTTGGCGCGCTACGCGGACGTCATCGCCGAGCGCCAGGGCAGCCTGGCCGGCGAGCCCCAGCGCCTGATCGCGCGCGCCCTGGACATCGACCCCGAACACGTCCAGGGGCTGTGGCTGGCGGGCTCGCTGGCCCTCCAGCAGGCCGACGAAAGCGCGGCGCGGGACTATTGGGAGCGCCTGCTCGGGGTGCTGCCACAGGGATCGCCCGAGGCGGAGGTGATCGAGGGCAACCTGAAGCAGTTGGACCAGACGGCGGCTGCCGAATGAGACAAGACAGAGAAGGAGGTATCGCATGAAGTCGCCGCTGAGTCGCGAGTCCCTGCAGGCCGTTCGTCAAGTGCCGCTGTTCGCCGGGCTGGAGCAGGAGACCCTGGCGCTGCTGACCGAGGGGGCCGTGGAGCGCAGCTACCGCCGAGGCACGCTGCTGTT
Organism: Billgrantia hypersalina; assembly: GCF_052584175.1. Lineage (NCBI taxonomy): Bacteria > Pseudomonadati > Pseudomonadota > Gammaproteobacteria > Oceanospirillales > Halomonadaceae > Billgrantia > Billgrantia hypersalina. The sequence goes on along the minus strand of NZ_JBMIQI010000020.1, from coordinate 79,656 downwards.
CAGCAAGGGCGAGCTGGCGGATCGCTTTTACGTGGTGCTCGGTGGCTGGGTCAAGCTGTTCCGCGAGAGCCCCGACGGCAATGAATGCATGGTGGGGCTGTTCACCCGTGGTGAGTCTTTTGCCGAGGCGGCGATGTTCGACCGGCTGGGATTTCCGGTCAATGCGGCGGTGGCCGAGGATGCCCGGCTGCTGGTCTTTCCTGCCGAGCACTTCCTTACCACCCTGGAACGCAACCACGGCCTGGCGCTCAATTTGCTGGCCAACCTTTCCGGCATGCTGCGCTCCCTGGTGCGCCAGCTCGACCAGTTGACGTTGCAGCCCACCTACCAGCGCCTCGCGGCCTTCATCGTCTCGCTGTGTCCCGACGAGGACGGCCCGGTCAGCGTCTGCCTGCCCTGCGACAAGTTGCTGATCGCCGGCCGGCTGGGCATGAAGCCCGAAAGCTTCTCGCGCGCGCTGGCGCGGCTGCGCGAGGTCGGTGTCAGCTGCGAGCGCAACTTCGTTCATGTCGAGGATATCGCCGGCCTGCGGCGCTTCGCCAATGCCGCCGACGAGGCGGCTGTCATCCTTCCGAGCTGCGGCGTCTCCGCCGCCGGCCTGCGCCCCTGCCGCTGATCCGCCGGCTTCCCTACCTTCCTACGCCACGCCGCGGCCCACGCCAATGGGCCACGGCTTTTTCTCGAAGCAGTTGTGACATAAGTCAACTCTCGGATGCATCAATTGACAATGGTCAAGTGAGCCGAAAGGCAAAGCTGCTCTACTGGCCCCAGGTGGGGGGTGGCTGAGAGTCATGGTCGCTGAGCACAGAAGAAAAGGTCATGTCGGGCACCCGCCAGCCACTACCCGAAGGGGAAACCAAGCGAGGCACGTTATGCACAAGAGAGCATTGAGCAAGGGGATCTTCGCCCTCAGCTTCCCACTGGCCGCCATGATCGGAACCGCCCACGCCGCAGCACCGGAGCTGAGCGATGAGGAGATGGATCGCGCCAACACCATCTACTTCCAGCGCTGTGCCGGCTGCCACGGTACCCTGCGCAACGGCGCCACCGGCCCGAACTTGCTGCCCGAAACCACGCAGGAGTTGGGTCAGCGTCGCCTGGAGAGCATCATCACGCTGGGCACCGAGGGTGGCATGAACAACTTCGATGGCATCCTCTCCGCGGATGACATCACGTTGATCTCGAAGTACATCCAGCACGATCCGGTCGACCCGCCTGAAATGTCGTTGGCGGACATGAAGGAGCGCTGGCAGGTCTTCGTCGCGCCCGAGGATCTTCCCACCGAGCCCCAGCACGATCTCAACTGGGAAAACTTCATGGTCACCATCCTGCGTGACCGTGGCGCCATGGGCATCATCGACGGCGACACCAAGGAGCTGGTCACCGAAGTCGAGACCGGCTATGCGGTGCACGTGGCCAAGGAGAGCTCAGACGGCCGCTTCTGGTACGTCCAGGGCCGTGACGGTCGTCTTTCCAAGATCGACCTGTGGATGGACCCGCCGCAGGTCACCGCCGAAGTGTTCATCGGCTACGACGCCCGCGACGTGGCGGTGTCCCACTACGGCGAGTGGAAGGACAAGTACGTCATTGGTGGCGCCTACTGGCCGCCGCACTTCGTGATCGCCGATGCCGAAACCATGGAGCCGCTCAAGGTCGTCTCGACCCGCAGCTACGACACCGAGGGCAACTTCCGCAACGAGGCCCGCGTCGCGGCGCTCTACAACACCCCGCATGCGCCCACCTTCCTGGTCAACGTCAAGGAATCCGGCCAGGTCTGGCAGGTCGACTACAGCGACATCGACAACCTGCGCATCGACCAGATGGAAACCGCCGAGTACCTGCACGACGGCTTCTTCGATCCCACCGGTCGCTACTTCCAGATCGCCGCCAACATGAGCGACAAGATGGTGTTCATCGACACCGAGACGCGCAAGTTGATCAGCATGCTGGAAACCGGCATCAAGCCGCACCCGGGCCCGGGTGCCAACTGGGTCGACCCCGAGTGCGGCCCGGTGGCCGGTACCACCCACCTGGGCGAAGGCCTGCTGACCTTCTGGGGCAACGATCCCGAAGGGCATCCCGACCAGGCCTGGCAGATCTGCGACCAGATCGAGACCGACGGCCCCGGGCTCTTCGTGCGCACGCACCCCGATTCCGACAACGTCTGGATCGACCAGGCCATGCACCCCGAGCCCGACGTCAACCAGTGGGTCATGGTCATGAACAAGGAGACCCGTGAGCTGACGCCGATTCATGTCGCCGATCGTCCCCTGGAGCACGATGCCGTGGCGGTGCACATGGAGTACGACCAGACCGGCACCGAGGTATGGGTCTCCATCTGGGCACGCGGTGAAGGCCACCAGGAAGACGGCGCCATTGTCGTCTTTGACGACAAGACCCTGGAAGTGAAGGCGGTCGTCGAGGGCCTCAACACGCCGACCGGCAAGTTCAACGTCTACAACCGCAAGAAGCACGTCGGCTGAGGACCAGCCGCTAGCGCCGGGGGCCCCAGTGGGGCGCCCGGCCTCTTCCCCCGCCGTTTCGCCCTGGTGGAGCGGCGGGGGAAGGGGCCGGCACAACAGCACAACCAGGCGGCGGCCGTCGAGAGCAAGCACCGCGTCATGACATCTTGGGAGAAAGACCATGGGGGAGCGACCACGCAATTGGCGCAGAATCACCATCCTGGGGGCATCGCTGGGTGCCGCCGTACTTTTTTTTATCGCCGGCATCATCTTCTGGGGCGGCTTCAATACCGTGATGGAGGCGACCAACAGTTACAAGTTCTGCAGCACCTCCTGCCATGAGATGAGCTGGGTCCACGAGGAGTATCAAGAGCGCCCGCACTACCAGAACGCCACTGGCGTGGGTGCGGCCTGTTCCGATTGCCACGTACCGGACGCCTGGGGACCCAAGATGATTCGCAAGATCCAGGCCAGCCGCGAGGTGTGGCACTGGATGCTGGGTTCGATCGATACCCAGGAGGAGTTCGAGGCCAAGCGTATTCACCTGGCCGAGAACGTCTGGCGCTCGATGCTCAAGACCGACTCCCGCGAATGCCGCAACTGCCATGACTGGTCGGCGATGGACCTGGAGCAGCAGGCTGCGCGCGCTTCCCGCGAGCATGCCCGCGCCTTCGACCAGGGCATGACGTGTATCGAGTGCCACCAGGGCATCGCCCACCAGCTCCCTGAAGCCTGGGATGAATCACCGGTCTGGGCAGGCCGCTTCGAGGTCGCCGACGAGGAAGCGGGAGACGAGGGAGCGCCTGTCGCGCCGCTCGAGAACGAAGATCTGGGCGAAGCCGCCTCCGTCAGCGAGAACCTTGCCGCCGCCCTCGACTGGGATGACGTGCCGGCCATCGACCTGACGCTGTTCCTGCCCGGCCAGGCTTCCATCGAGTGGATCCAGGACGGCAGCTCTCACGGGGGCGGGCGTGCCTTCAGCTTCGGCGACCGCTGCCTCTGGTGCCACCAGGGCGAAGAGGCCGACATCGGTGCGCTGGCCGTCGCCGGCGAGAAGATCGAAACCTACGACCTGGGCGACAAGCGCGGCCATGTGCCGATGAGCGTCAAGGCTGCCTTCGACGACGAATACCTCTACATGCAGTTCCAGTGGGAGGCCGGCGAGCATGCGCCGCTGCCCTTCGTCGAGGGCGGCGTGATGGATCCGGACAACCCCTTCAAGCTGACCGTCAGCCTCTCCGATGACCGCGTCGACATGGCCGAGCGGGCGGGCTGCTGGGCGAGCTGCCACCACGACTCCGCCTATATGCCCGATGCCCCTGAAGCCGAGGCGCTGGCGGCGAGCGAGCTCACCGAACGACTCGACTTCATGAGCGGCAACGGCGTCACCAAGTACCTCTCCGAGAGCCGCACCGAGATCGAGATCAAGGGACGACGTGGCGCGGCCCGCGGCGGCTGGGACAAGCTCAAGGAGGAGAGTGAGATCCAGGAGTTGCTCGATGGCGGCGCCTATCTCGACCTGGCGCGCTACAACAGCGGCGACGGCTCCGTCGAATCGGGCTATGTCCTCGACGAGCGCCACTTCAGCGATAGTGAAGCTATCGCCTTCAGCGCCGAGGAACAGGACGGCGTGTGGACCGCCTACCTGACGCGTGCACTCAAGACCGGCACGCAGGGCGACAAGCCGCTCGACCTGGCGCGACTCTACAGCCTCAACGTGGCGCTGCACGACGACCATGCCGACTCACGCTTCCACCACGTCTCCTTCCAGTACGGCCTGGCCTTCGGTGTCGAGAACCCCGAGGAGGCCTTCGGCGAGGACATGGTGGAGATCAATGCCACGCGCGTCACTCATTGACCTGATGACCAGGGAGGAAACGCTCATGCAACAGCGTATCGGACGAACGTTCGGCGCGACCGCCCTGGCCACCCTGCTGCTGGGCGGGGTGGTCCAGGCCGGCGACGATGTGGTCGAAGTGGAAATGCGCGACTACGGTTATCACCCCGCCAGCATCGAGGTGGAAGTCGGCACCACGGTACGCTGGGTCAATACCGAGAAACGTACCAGTCACGACGTTTATTTCCATGAAGAAGACCTCGGCTCGGAGCGACTGTTTCCCGAAGAGCGCTGGGAGCGCACCTTCGACGAGCCCGGCACCTACGCCTACCGCTGCCGCCCCCATGAGAATCGCGACATGACGGGGGTGATCACGGTGGTGCCGGCCGAGTGACCCGAGGCATACGTCAACCTGAGCGATCGCCGGCATGCACGGCGGTCGCCCCCACCATCCTGGAGTAACATCAATGGGACGATTCATTCACGCCTCGACCTGGCTCGGCGGCGGCCTGGCGGCCCTGGTCTTCTCCGCCGCCCTGGCGGCGGATGCGCCCACGGGCTATCGCAGCGCCGAGTTCGGCATGTCGTCCGAGGAGGTGATGGCCGTACTCGAGCGCGATGCCGTGACCCAGGTCGAGGCCCAGGAGACCGAAGCGGGCGATCTCATCATCGACGGGGAGCTGCTAGCCCAGGACGAGCCGGAAACGGACCTGCGCTACGTGTTCCCTGCCGGCAGCGACCAGCTCGCCCTGGTGGTGTCGTTCCATCCCGACGTGGCACAGCGCGAGCGGATCGTCGAACAGCTCGTGGCAAGCCACGGCGAGCCCTGGGCGGAGGAGATGTCTGCCTGGTGGTACGAGCAGCTCCAGGGCGACATGCCCGAAACGCCGCAGAGTCTGATGGTGTGGGGGGGCGAAGGCGACGAGGCGACACAGCGCGGGCGCTTCGTGCGGCTGTGGACGTTCGAGGACTATCTCTCGGTCGAGTATCTGGATACGCAGCGGTTTCGTTGAATGCCACCGCCTTCAATGGCCGCCTCGGGGCGACCATTCTGCTTGGCGGGGAAAACCTCTAGTGGCTGTCGAAATTCTCGATCAGCCCCAGGAAGGGCACTAGCGTGAGCGCCAGGATGGCAAGCACGGCCAGGGCTACCAGCAGCATCTGCACGGGATGGTGGCGCAGGCGTCGCCACAGGGTCGGTGCTTCACCCTGCGCGACCCGTTCAGCGTGCGCCTGCTGCTCGCGCGCTTGACGCTCTGCCTGGTAGCGCTCGAGGACCTCTCGCGCCGCCTCCAACTGTGCGGCGTCACGCAGCCAGATGGCATCGACGCCCAGGCGCCAGAAGCCGGCCTGGGTCTCGTAGGTGTCGAAGCCGTGCTCGTCGAGCAGCCGGCGCACTTCCCAGGCTTCCTCTTCGCTGACGTTGGCCAGCCGGAACAGCAGCGTCGCCATCAGTTGGCGGCCTCACACAGCCCTTCGGCCCGGGCCATGGCCGCGTCGGCCCCCGTCAGGTCGAAGCTCATGAACCAATAGTCCTCGTCGCCGCGGTCGAATCGCAGCCGTAGCGTCTCGCCGCCACGCATCTCGTCGAGCAGCAGCGCCTGGGTATCGAGGTAGAAATTGACGTAGAAGCCACGGTCGCCGCGCTGGGTGATGAATTCCGCCATGCCGCTGTGGATGGTCTCATAATCGACTCGCAGGTCGCCGGGGACCAGGTTGGCCACGCGGCTCTCCGGCTGGTGCTCGTCGAGCTCGACGCGCACCTCGAGCCACGGCAGGTCGCAGACGCCTGCAGAGTAGTTGACGCTCAGGATCGCGTCGCTGTAGCTCGTCTGCTCGAGGGCGCGAAAGTGACGCTCCTCGCCCAGCGTGAGCGTCACGGAGTGCCAATTCTCGTGCTGCTCGGCATCGCTGACATTGTAGTTGGTGGCGAAGGCCGGCCCGGCCAGGGCCAAGCCGACCAGTATGGCAGCGAGTGGAGAGGGGAGGCGCATGCGGGTTCCTCGCAAATCGATGCGCCCGAGCCTAGCATGCGGTGCGGTGGCTGTCCCGTCGGGCTCAGTGCCCGCCGTGGCTCCCTTGGCGATTGGCATGGTCGTTACCGTGCCCGCTCATGCCACCCATGGTATCGCCGCCGAGTTCGCCGCGGCTCAGGCGGGCCAGCAGGTCGAGATCGATCTCTTCGAAGCTGTACAGTTCGCCGCCGTGGGTCTCGGCAAAGGCCTCGGCGTGGTGGCGCTCCTTGAAGGAGGCCAGGGTATGGCCCATGGAGCCGCGCTGGTCGTGGCCCGCCACGTACCACGCCTCGCTGGCGAGAATGAAGGCGCCGTCGTCGGGCCTGGGCCAGGGCGCGGCGGCGACGTCGTGCACGTAGGCGTGGGAGAGGCGGCTCTCATTCTCCGGCTGGCGCAGGAAGGCGAACAGCTCTGTGGTAGAGCAGAACTTCAACGCCGAGGTCCCCTTGTCGAGGAAGGCCTCGCCCTTGGGGCCGGGGTGTTCGTCGATCAGCATGCCGCAGACGTGGCAGCTGTCGCCGGATTCGATGGGCTCGGCGGCGGCCAGGACGACGGGCTCCGACTCGCCGCAGCCGGCGAGCAGCAGCGGCAGCAGGAGCAGGGGCAGCAGCAAGAAACGGCGCATGGCGGGGACTCCAAAAGCAGTAAGCGGGCTCAAGCCGAACGGTGGCGGAAACGCAGCAGCGCCAGGCCCAGGGGCACCAGCACCCAGGCGGCCAGCAGCGGCAGCAGCACGGTGGGGCGGAAGGCAGCGCCCTCGGCGATCGAAGTCAGGCCGGTGTAGCTGCGTGCCGCCTCGAAGCCGGCCAGGTTGATCAGGCGAAACAGCTCGGTGGGGTTGAGCAGCAGCAGCCAGGGCAGCCAGTCGCCGCCCTGCTTGATGCTGACCAGCAGCGCCAGCAGGCCCAGGTCGAATACCAGTACGAACAGGAACCACACCACTAGCGCCAAGCCCGCGGCGCGGGCCTTCTCGCTCACCCAGACGCTGATCAGGTAGGCGAAGGCGATGAACACCCAGCCCAGCAGCACGCTGCTGGCGATCAGCAGACCCATGCCGGCGGCCAGTTCGCTCAGCGCGACACCTTCGGCGCCGACGGCGATCACCGCGCCGGCGATGCCGAACCCCAGCGCCGTGGCGCTACCGAGTATCAGGCCGTGGCCGAGGAACTTGCCCAGTAGCAGCGCGGTGCGGCTGACGGGATAGGTGAGCAGCAGCAGCAGGGTGCCGGCTTCCTGCTCGCCGACCACGGCATCGTAGGCCAGCAGCAGGGCGATCAGCGGGATGAGGAATACCGCCAGGGTGGCCAGGCTGACCAGGGTGGTGGCGAGCGAGGTGAAGCCCAGTCCACCGCTCGCGGCGGCGCCGAACCAGGCAATGCCCACGGCAAGCAGGGCCAGCACCAGGGTGATCGCCAGCACCCAGCGATTGCGCATGCCGTCGCGAAATTCCTTGCCGGCCAGCGTCAGGATGGCGTTCATCGGGCGTCTCCTCCCTCGCGGGGCGCGAGCCCGGCGGAGAAATGGGTATAGAGGTGCTCCAGCGTTGGCGGCAGCACGTCGATGTCCTCGACCCCAGGATGCGCCGACAGATGGCGCAGCACGGCGAGCTTGGCGTCGCCGGGCACGGAGAGCGTCACTTCGTGGCCGTTGAGCGGCCGCGCTTCGATGCGCGCATCGTTCCAGGGCCGCTGCCAGTCGGCGCCCTCGAGGCGGCCGCGGGCGCGAATGGTCATCGGCAGCGCGGCCTCGGCGCGTAGCGCCTCCAGGCTGCCCAGCGCCAGGCGCCGTCCGCCGCCGAGGATCAGCGCACGGTCGATGTAGGGCTCCACCCCCGGCAGTACGTGGGAGGAGAGCAACACCGTGCAGCCGCGCTCGCGCAATTCTCGAACCGTGTCGTAAAAGTCGCGGGTAGCGGCGGGGTCGAGCCCGGTGGTGGGCTCGTCGAGCAGCAGCAGGCGTGGCTCGCCGAGCAGTGCCTGGGCCAGGCCCAGGCGCTGGCGCATGCCCTTGGAGTAGGTCTTCACGCGGCGCTTGGCGGCCGCGCCCAGGCCCACCCGGTCGAGCAGTTCGTTGACCTGACGACGGTCGACGCGCTTGAGCCGGGCGAAGAAATCGAGCACCTCGCGACCGCTGAGTTGTTCGTAGAAGCTGACGTTCTCGGGCAGGTAGCCCAGGTGGCGGCGCAGCGTCTCGGCATGGGCGCCGTCCGGGGCGCCGCCGAGCACGGAGAGCTTGCCGGCGCTGGGCGAGAGCAGCCCCAGGATCAGCTTCATGGTGGTGGTCTTGCCGGCGCCGTTATGGCCCAGCAGGGCGAGTACCTCGCCCTCGCTGACCGAGAGGTCGAGGGCGTCGAGGCGCACCACGTCGCCGTCGCGCCGGGTCACGCCGTGGAATTCGATCACCGCGTTCATGTGTCGGTGTCTCCGGAATCGGGTTCTGTCATCAGGGGGGCGCTGTCCTTCACGCCCTGTGGGCGGAAGACGGGGAACTGGCGCTGCACCCAGCGCAGGGTCAGCACCGCGGGGCTGTGCATCAGCAGCCGCGCCGCGGGAAAACGCCACAGCAGGCGGTCCATGGCGTCGTTGGGCTCGTAGGGGGTGTCGCCGGTACCGTCGCCGGCCAGGTCCCAGCCCAGGTAGTCGCTCCAGTAGTTGCCGTGGCCGTCTTCCGACCACTCCTGGGTGCGGGTAGCGACATACATCACCTGCTGGCGATTGTCGACGAAGGCGTTGCCCACCACGCCGTTATCCTCGGAGCCGGCAGTGAGGTGGATGCCGATGTCGCTGTCGGCCAGGCGGTTGCCCTCGAAGCGGTTGAACTGGGCGTTGTAGACGAACAGTGCCTTGCCCTCGCTGCCGCTGACCAGCGCCTGTCCGCCTGAGTCCGCTGCCGCACGCACGCCCTCGACGCGGTTGCCGCTCAGCGTCGAGTAGGTGATGTTGTTCATCAGGATGCCGTAGTTGAGGTCGCCCTCGGAGCGGTTGCCGACTACCGTCAGGTGGCGCGACTGCATCAGCGCATAGCCGGTGCGGGTATTGCGGGTCAGGTTCTCTTCCAGGCGGTTGTCGTGGGCGTACATGTAGTGCACGCCATAGCGCAGGTCCTGCATCACGTTGCGTCGCAGCAGGCTCTGGCTGCTGCTGTCGATGTAGATACCGTCGCGTACCTCGCGGATGTCGTTGCCCTCCACCCGTGCGCCCTGCACGTTGTACAGGTGAATGCCGTTGCCGCGGTCCTGCGAGCGCAGCGAGGTGTCGCCGCGTATGACGTTGTCCTGCACCGCCACCTCGTTGGCGGAGTCGAGACGAATGCCGAAGCCGGGACCGGTGAGATGCGAGTGGCGAATGACGCTGCCGGTGGCGCTGCGCTCCACCAGGATGCCGCTGTCCATGGTGGTGAGGTCGCGTCCCCAGTTCTCCACGGTGAGGCCGTCGATCACGCTGCCGGGGGCGGTAACGATGACGCCATGGCCACTGCCGCCAGCGTCGAGCACGGCGCCGGGCTCGGCCTCGACGGTCAGGGTGCGGTCGATCGTGAGCGGGCCAGGATAGCGGCCCGCAGGCAATAGCAGGCGGTCGCCGTCGCTGGCGCGTTCGACCAGCGGCTGCAGCGATTCGCCCGGGCTGGCCTGCCAGTCGGCAGCCAGCAGCACGCCCGGCATGGCCAGCCAGGCGGCAAGAATCGGGATCAGGACGCCGAAAATCGGTCGTCGGGTCATGCATTTCTCCAGATACTATGGGGCTGTGCCGGAACCAGGAACACCTTCTGATCCTGGTTCCGGCGCCCCTCAAGGCAACCAGGGATTACCTGATCGCGATGCCTGTCAGGCCTTCTCGACCAGCATGCGGCCGGTCATCTCCATGTGCATGGCGTGGCAGAACCAGCTGCAGTAGTACCAGTACACACCGGGCTTGTCGGCGACAAAGGTGATGCTGGCGGTCTGCTGCGGGCCGATTTCCATCTGCGCCCCGTGGTTGACCATGCAGAAGCCATGGGTAAGATCCTCCACCTGGTCGAGGTTGGTGATCACCACGGTGACTTCGTCGCCCTGCTTGACCTTGAACTCGGTCAGGCCGAAGGTCGGCGCCACGGAGGTCATGTAGACACGCACCTTGTTACCGTCGCGGATCACCTTGTTGTCGCGCTCGACATTGACGCCGTCGGCTTCGGCCATGGCAATGGTATCGGCGAAGAAGGGATCGTCACGCCGCCACACGCGCAGCGGGTTGATCTGGTCGGCACGCGCCAGAACGCAGTCGTGCGGCTCGGCGTAGGTCGGGCCGTCGTGCACCAGCTTCATCTCGTCGCCGCTGATGTCGATCAACTGGTCGTTCTCGGGGCGCAGCGGGCCCACGGGCAGGAAGCGGTCCTTGGAGAACTTGCACAGCACCACCAGCCACTTGCCGTCGGCATCGCGTGATTCAGTGAGGCTGGCGTGGTTGTGGCCGGGCTGGTAATGCACGTCCAGCTTCTGGCGGATGTAGTTCACCTCCTCGCCGTTGTAGTGGCGAATGGCATCTTCGATGTGCCACTTGGCCACCTGGCTGTCGATGAACAGCGTGGTGTAGGCGTAACCGCGGCCATCGAAGGTGGTGTGAAGCGGCCCCAGGCCCAGTTCGGGCTCGCCGACCACGGTGTCGCGCGGCTCGATGGCATCGCTGAACAGGTCGGGCAGGCGGTCGATTGCGATGATGGTCACGGTCGGCGACAGCTTGCCGTTGGCCATGAAGTACTTGCCGTCCGGCGAGGTGTTCAGGCCGTGCGGGTTCTTGGGCACCGGGATGTAGCGCGTCAGTTGAGAACCCTTGCGGCCGTCGAGCACCGGCACCGGCGAATCGCCCAGGGTCTCGTACTGGCCGGCGGCGACAGCGGCTTCGATCGCCTCGACGTCGAATACCACCACCCAGTCACGCTCGGCGCTCATGGTTTCGGAGAGCGTCACGCCCTTTTCGGAGTTATAGCAAGTGGCGGCGACGAAGCGGCCGGTGTAGTCGGCGTCGGTGTTGTCGAGGTTACCGTCGACGATCACCTGCCAGGCCACGTCCATGCTCTCGGCATCCACTGCGTTGAACATGGTCCAGTAGTTTTCCGGATTCTCCAGATCGCGACCGTCGTTGACCTGCGGGATCGGCAACTCACCGTTGCAGAACACGTACTTGGTGTGTGGCACCTTCTGCAGGCGCAGGCCGTGAATCGCCTGCACGTTGGGCACGGTAGTGATCTTGTCCGTCTTCATGATGTCCAGACGGATGCGTGCCACGCGGGTATTGGATTTATCATTGATAAACAGATACTTGCCGTCGTATCGGCCATCGGTCATCGAGATGTGCGGGTGGTGGGTGTCGCCATTGTGGAAGCGCGCAGACTCGCCCAGGATGCGCTTGGACTCGTTGGTGAGGCCCCAGCCGGTGGCGCTGTCAGTATTGAAGACGGGGATGCGCATCAGCTCACGCATGGAGGGTACGCCCAGCACGCGCACCTCGCCGGAGTGGCCGCCGCTCCAAAAGCCGTAGTATTCGTCGAGTTCGCCCGGTGCCACGCTGCCTTCAGCGGCGCTGGCGGCCTGGGCCTGACGGCTGCCCATCAGCGCGCTGGCGCCGAAACCGCTGGCCAGGCCGGCCCCGGCAACACCGGTCACCGCGCTGTTGCGCAGGAAGTGCCGGCGGCCGAGATTCTCGATCTGCTTCTTGTCACTCATTTTTTCAGTCCTCTTGGTGGGTCGGTATGCGCTGCAGCCGCTCGACGGCGTTGGCGGGTTCATGGAACTCGACGTGACCTTTGCCACCCGATACGCGCGCCGCCTTCTCGTAGCGCTTGCGGCGCTTGATCATCGGTGGGCAGCGGCGGTCGTCGTGGTAGGTGATCTGGCAGTCGAGGCAGTAGTGACACTCGTTGGCATTGATGTGGCCGTCGGGATGGATGGCAGCCACTTCGCATTCGTTGGCGCAGATCTGGCAGGGCGTGCCGCAGCTGCCGCGGTGGCGCTTGAGCCAGTCGAACAGGCGCAGGCGGGCAGGAATGGCGAGCCCCGCGCCCAGCGGGCAGACGTAGCGGCAGTAGGCCTTGTGGGTGAAGGCCGAGATCGCGACCAGGCCCAGTGCGTAGAGCAGAAAGCCCCACTCGCGCTGGAAACGCAGGGTAATGGCGGTCTTGAACGGTTCCACCTCGGCATAGCGCTCGGCCTGCCCCAGCGAATGCAGCGAGACGGCGAACAGGGCGAGCAGAATGATGTACTTGATGGCCCACAGCCGCTCGTGCAGGCCGAAGGGCACTTCGTACTGCTTGACGCCCAGCTTGCGCGCGGCCTTGTTGACCAGGTCCTGCAGGGCGCCGAAGGGACACAGCCAGCCGCAGAAGACGCCGCGGCCCCACAGCAGCAGGCTCACCGCCACGAACGACCAGAGGATGAACATCATCGGGTCGATCAAAAACGACTCCCAGCTGAAGCCGGTGATCAACGAGTTGGTGAAGGTGAGCACGTTGACCACGGAGAGCTGGGCCAGGGAATACCAGCCGATGAAGACCAGCGTGTAGACGAGAAAGCCGAGGCGAAGCGGGCGCATGATGCGCGGGTAGCGTACCAACACGTCCTGGAACAGCATGACGCCGGTCAGGACCACCAGGCCCGCGCCCAGCACGGCAATCTGGAAGGCCTTGTCACGCCACACCTGGACCCAGATCGGTTCCTCCTGGGGCGGCTCCGGGCGTTCGATATAGGCCTCGGGTACGCTGTAGTCGGCGCTGAAGCGGCTGAACTCGGTATCCAGCGGGCCGGAAGCGCGGCGCACCAGCAGCTCCAGCTGCCAGGGCTGGCCCGGGTCGAAGGCGGCATGCTCGCGCACGATGAAGATGTCGCGCTCGACGAAGTCGGGGGCCCCCTCGATGGAGAGGCTGCCCAGGCGAATGTGATCGCTGTCGTGAAAACTGACGGTGGTGTTGCCCTGGCTGAGTTCAAGGCGGTCGAAGATGCCGCCGCGCACGTAGCCCGAGCCCTTGAAGGAGTAGTCGCCGCGGCCCATCACGGCGATGGCGTGCTCGCCCTCGTCGAGCTCGGTCATCAGCCGCTCGTAGCCACCGTCGCCCAGCAGGTTTCGGCCGGCGGTGGGCGGGTTGAGGTAGGTGTAGAAGAGCTCGATGAAGGTGCGCTCCGCCGGCTGGGGCGTGTGCAGGTAGTTCTCGGCGGGGGTTCCGACAAACGCTTCGTCCACTTCGCCGTGGGACAGATGCAGCCGACGAATGGTGCCGTCGCCGGTCAGAGCCTCCCAGTCGGCAGGGGTGTAAACGTCCTCGAGCACCCGGGCTGCCGGCATGGCGGAGGGATCGTCGATCAGCCCCTGTTCGGCGGCCACCTGGCGCGCCGCGCGCAGGATAGTATCGCTGACCACGATGACGGTGACCGTGGCGCCGGAGATGGCGTCCAGGTTGTCGCCGACCTTGAGCCGGTCGCTGACGTGGGCGCCCACGTGGGCATCGGCGAAGCCCTCCAGCTTCGCCTCGGGGATACCCACCAGCATGATGGGCTCCTCGTGGCCGAGGATATCGGCCAGTACGATGCGCCCTTCCAGGTCGATACCCACCAGCAGGTTGACCGGCTTGCCCGAATAAGCGGGGATGGGGGCGATATCGACACTCTCGAAGACGTAGCCCAGCGGCTCTCCCGCGTCATCCAGTACCGCCATGGTGGGAAGGGTGCCCTCGGCCTCGCTCAACCGGGTCGCTTCGGGGAAACCGGGGCGAACCTGCTCCAGCTCGATGGCCGAGGCCGGCAGGGTGAAGAGCAGGATCAGCAGACCGATCAGCCAGGTAGGAGCCAGGAGAGACGGGGCGCTGCGCCGGGTAGGCATGGGCTTTCCTTGTTGCCGAACCTGTATGACCTCGAGCGATGGTTTAACAGGTATGCGAAATATGACTTTTGCTGCTGAGACCTATCATGCCAGTTGCTCCTGGGGCGGGAATTGACATGGGTCATGAGCCGAGCGGCACGGCACGAAGCGGAGGGAGTAACCCTTAAGTAGTAGGGGAGGCGCTAGTGGGGGGGGAACGAAAAAGGCGGGACGCTTCGCCGCACTTGCGACTTTGCGTCCCGCCTTGTCGGCGGGAGGTCCCGCCAGAGTAGGGTAATTAGAGTTAAAGCACCGGCTCGAGCATGAAGTCGACGGCGGCCTGTACTTCCTCGTCGCTCAGGTTCATGTGGCCACCCTTGGGCGGCATGGCGCCGATGCCCTCGATGGCGTGCGCATAGAGTGTGTCGACGCCTTGGTCCAGGCGCTCGGCCCAGGCGTCTGCATCGCCACGGATCGGGGCGCCGGCGGCGCCGGTCATGTGGCACGCCATGCAGGCCTGGTTGTATACGGCCTCGCCGTCGGCGTCCGCCTGGGCGGAAGCGGCGAAGGCCAGGGTTGCGGCACCGGCGAGCAGGGCGGCAGTCAACTTCTTCATGGTGTTCTCCAGATGCTTTTAGTCACGGTGAAGCCAGTAGGGAGCGAATGAATTCCACTTGGCGCCTGGCCTCGATAAGGAGCCAAAGTGGATTTTGGCACATTCAGGCCGGGCTGGTAGCGATCTGCATCAAGTGGGCAAGCTGCGGCTGTCGGAAGCTGAGCATGTCGGCCAGGGTATATCGATCCAGTACGGCCAGGAAGGCGCCCAGCGCCTCGTTGAAGATCGGCTTGAGCCGGCAGGCTGGAGTGATGACGCAGTCGTTATTGTCGCGAAAGCACTCCACCAGACCGAGCTCGTGTTCGGTGTCGCGTACCAATCCGCCGAGAGAAATCTCCTCGGGAGCGCGATTGAGCAACAGGCCGCCGTTCTTGCCGCGAATGGTGGTGATATAGCCGCGATGGCTGAGATCCTGCACCACTTTCATCAGATGATTGCGCGAGACGCCGAAGCTCTCCGCGATCTCATGGATCGTTGAGCGCTCCTCGCCCTTGACGGCGAGATAGATCAGCACGCGCAACGCATAGTCGGTGTAGCGGGTCAGGTGCATGGCAAGTCCAGCAATGGCTTGATAAGCAACAGTTAAAGTACGCTAAAACCTTCGTATCATAGCAGTACACACCTTATGGCGTTCGCTGTCCCGAGGTGTGGCATCGGGTCGCGTCAGCACGAAGGCGGTCACGCCGCAGAACAGCGCCGCCGTCGCGGCCAGAACAAGACCGGGGGCCCCGCTCAGCCACAGCATCAGCCAGCTCAGGGCCAGCATCAGTGCCGCCATCCGCTTGGCTCGCCTGGGGATGGCGCGCTGTCGCTGCCAGGCCAGCAGGCACGGCCCCAGCCGCGGATGCTGCATCAGCCAGCGGGCCAGGCGCGGCGAGCCCTTGGGTGCGGCCCAGGCGGCGAGCAGCAGGAAAGGCGTGGTCGGCAACAGGGGCAACACGGCGCCAGCGGCCCCCAAACCGATACAGCCGTAGGCCAGGGTGCGCCAGGCCAGGCGAATCAGGTCTTCTCTCATGCCTCCCTCGCGACGGTTTCCAGCAACGATACTAAGTAGTATTTTATATACATGTTTAGAACGGTTGCCAAGCCCGGCGATAACGCAACCGCCGGCCCTACGACTCATCGGCTCCCCGCCTGGCGCTGGCTGTTCCCGCTGGCAGCGCTGCATGCCGCCTTGATGGCGCCGCTCTCGCTGCTGGCGCTCTTTCACCGCTGGGAGCCGGTGCAGCTGGCGTCGCCTGTCGTGCACGCGCGCGAAATGCTGTTCGGTTTCGCCCTTGCGGTGATTGCCGGCTATCTGCTGGGGCCCGTGCCGCGGCGTCAGTTGAGCATGCTGGTGGCGCTGTGGCTGATGGGGCGGCTGGGCGTGCTGGACTGGCCCGGTGCGGTAGTGGCTTCGCTGGCCGACGGGCTATTTGCGCTTTGGGTGGCCGCGCAACTGGTGCCGCGCTTCATCGCCGCCAAGAAGTGGCGCAATCGGCTGCTCTCGCCACTTCTTGGCATGATATGCCTGCTCGCCGTGGTGACCCTGGCCTGGCGCCATCTCGACGGCATGCCGAACACGGCTCCCTTGATGCACCTGGGCGTGCTGTGGCTGGCGCTGCTGATGACCTTCATGGGCGGTCGCGTCATTGCACCGGCGGTCAACGGCTATCTGATGCGGGCGTCCCGTCAGGCCAGTGCCGGCGTGCAGCCGCGTATCGAGGGGGCGCTTATCGTGCTGCTGGGGCTGGCGCCCTTGATGATGCTGTGGACGACGCTGAGGCCGCTGGCGGCTCTGATGGTCCTGGCGGCGGGGCTCCTCGTGCTGTGGCGCATCCGCGGCTGGAAGCCGCTGCTGTGTCGCGGCAGGCCGGACCTTCAGATGCTGATGCTGGGCTACGCCTGGATCGCCATCGGGCTCATTCTGCTGGCGCGCCACTGGTGGGTATCGCAGCACGCCAGCACAACGCTTCATGCCTTGACCGTGGGAGCGCTGGGTACGCTTGCCAGCGGTATCATGCTGCGCCACGCGATCCTGCGCGCAAAACGACGCCCCGAGCAGGAAGGGGCACTGCTTCCGCTGGCCGGGCTGTTTGCCGTGGCGACGATGCTACGGCTGGGGGCGTTCGAAGCCGGCAGCGCCTGGCTGGTGCTGCTTTGGTTGTCGGCCGCGGCATGGAGCCTGGGCTGGCTGGTGGTGGCCTGGCGGCTGACCGTCTGGAGCCCCCTGGCGCTGCGCGAGCCGGGCAAACTTGACCGGGGACAATAGAGGGGCGCGCTGTCGAGACGCTGATTCATAGCGAGTGTCATACTGTCGGGCATGAGGCATGGCTTGCCACGCCGACGTTTCAAGAGGCTGTTTCAATCATGCAAGATGATCTGCTGTTCAACCGCCCGCTGGTGGAGAAATACGACCGCCCAGGCCCCCGCTACACGTCCTACCCGACAGCACCGCAATTTCACGCGGCCTTCGCCGAGGACGACTACCGCGCCGCCGCCGAGCGCAGCAACCGCGTCGCTTCGCCCAAGCCGCTATCGGTCTATGTACACATCCCGTTCTGCAAGAGCCTTTGCTACTACTGCGCCTGCAACAAGATCATCACCCACAACACCGAGCGGGCAGCCGAGTACCTCGAGTGGCTGAAGCAGGAGATCCGCGTACAGGGCGCCCTGTTCGACGAAGGGCGGCGCATGACCCAGCTGCACCTGGGCGGCGGCACGCCCACCTACCTGAGCAACGCCCAGCTCGGCGAGCTGATGGCGGCCCTCGACGAGGCCTTCCACTTCGCCAAGCCCGAGGCGCGCGAGTTCTCGCTGGAGGTCGATCCGCGCACGGTCACGCCGGTACAGATTCACGAGTTGCATGCGCTGGGCTTCAACCGCCTGAGCTTCGGCGTGCAGGATTTCGACCCCGACGTGCAGAAGGCGGTCAACCGGGTGCAGAGCGAGGCCCAGGTGGTGGAGCTGGTCGAGGCAGCCCGCGAGGCCGGCTTCCAGTCGGTCAGCGTCGACCTGATCTACGGCCTGCCGTTGCAGACGGTGGCGAGCTTCGATGCCACGCTGGACAAGATCATCGCGCTGCGGCCCGACCGCATCGCCGCCTACAGCTACGCGCACCTGCCCGAGCTGTTCAAGGCCCAGCGGCTGATCCGCCCCGAGGACATGCCGCCACCGGAGCGCAAGCTGGAACTGCTGGAACTGACCATCCGCCGGCTGACGGCGGCCGGCTACGTCTACATCGGCATGGACCACTTCGCCCTGCCCGACGACGAGCTGACCCTGGCCAAGGAGAACGGCACCCTGCAGCGCAACTTCCAGGGCTATTCCACCCACGCCGACTGCGACATGATCGGCCTGGGCATCACCTCCATCGGCAAGGTGGGCGACAGCTACAGCCAGAACGTCAAGGAGACCGCCCAGTACCAGCACCGCCTGGAGGGCGACCGCCTGCCGGTGATGCGTGGCTATCGCCTCAACGACGACGACCGCCTGCGCCGCGACGTGATCAACGCCCTGATGTGTCACGGACGCATCGACTTCGCCGCCATCGAGGCGCGTCACGAGATCGCCTTCCGCGACTACTTCGCCGATGCGCTCGAGCAGCTCGAGGAGATGCAGGCGGATGGCCTGCTGACGATCCGCAGCGGCGCGATCGACGTGCTGCCCGCCGGGCGCCTGATGATGCGCAACATGGCGATGGCCTTCGACGCCTACCTCAAGCCTGAAGAGAACCGCTACTCGCGCACTGTCTGAACGCCTCCCCGAATGCAAACGGCGCCCCACGGGGCGCCGTTTTGCGTTAGACCGCGGTGGTCTCAAGCGGGGGCGGGAAGCGAGCAGGGCTTTTCCTGCCGGGGCGAAGCCGCGCCCTTCATCTCTAGCGCGGGCGGCGCTGTGCAGAAATCAGACGCGCTCGAACAGCAGGTTGTTTTCCAGGTGAATATGCTCCATCAGGTCCTCGCGGAATTCGCGCAGGCCGGTATAAAGGGCACGCCAAGTGGTACAGGCGCCCTTGGGCGGGGTGATGTCGTTGGTCAGCTGCATCACCTGCTCCAGGTTCTCGCCATGGTCGTCGTGCTCGTGGCGCATCACCGCGATCGGCCCCTGGGCCTGGGCGCCCATGCCTCGCCGCAGCATGGGGAACAGAATCTGCTCCTCCTTCTGCATGTGGCTCTCCATCTCCTGGTAGATGACCAGCAGCAGGTCGGCGAGACCGTTGGGGCAACTGTCGCGGTCGCCGTGGACCTGCTCGACCCGGCGCGCCATGCGGATCAGCTCGGGAAGCTGCTCGCGATGAACGTCGTGGTAGCGGGTCAGGATGTGATCGATCAGCTCGTCATTGCTGGCCTCGCGCCAGTCGCGCTGTTCGCTGCTGACAGCCGGCAGCGCCTCGAGCTCGGCGACCAGCCGATCCACATGCAGGCCGGCACGCTCGGCGGCCTGGCGCAGGCTGATGCGCCCGCCGCAGCAGAAGTCGATATTATGTCCATGAAAGATACGGGTGGCACCGGGCAGCGACAGGGCAATGCGGCCGACGGTCTGTTCCAGCAGGCTCATGCGGTAATCCTCGGTGTTGGTTGACATCTTGTAGGAGCAAGCGCCGTGCCAAGAATGTGACCGCTTTGATTTCAAAGAGTTAACTTTACGATGGTAATAAATACCCTGGTCGGGTAGGGTTGTTTAGACCCTTTGAGGTAAATAACACCATGCTCGATCACTCCCTGCTTGCCGATCTCGCCGCCGACCTGCCCAGTGCCGTGCGCCTGCAGCGTCTGGTGCGCACCTTGCGCGAGGGCTTTCGCTGCGGCGCGGTCTGTCTGCTGCGCCTCCAGGAAGGCGTGCTGGCGCCGGTCGCCGTGGACGGCCTGGTACGCGAGGCGCTGGGGCGCCGCTTCGAGGTGGCCCGTCATCCACGCCTGGCCACCATCCTCACCAGCCGCCGCTCGACGCTGTTCCCGCCGGACTCGACCCTGCCCGACCCCTACGACGGCCTGGTCGAGCAGCAGCCGGACGAACCGCTGCACGTTCACGACTGCATGGGCATCAGCCTGCACGTCGAGGGGGAGCCCTGGGGCGTGCTGACGCTGGATGCGCTCGTGGCCGGCACCTTCGACGAGGCGTCGCGCACGTCGCTTGAGCGCTATGCCTTGCTGGTCGAGGCCGCTGTACGGGTCTCGCGCCTCGAGCAGGAGGTACGCGCGCTGCGCATGGCACGCCAGGGCGCACTCATACATGCCGCACCGGGGGACGGAGGCGAGATCCTCGGCCACAGCGCGGTGCTGCAACGTTTGCTGCATGAGCTCGACGTGGTCGCCGAGGCCGACCTGCCGGTACTGCTCAGCGGCGAGACCGGCGTGGGCAAGGAGCTTTTCGCCCGACGCCTGCACCAGCGCTCACCACGACGAGAGCAGGCACTGGTGCAGGTCAACTGCGCGGCGCTGCCGGAGACACTGGCCGAGAGCGAGCTGTTCGGTCACGTGAAGGGAGCCTTCTCGGGCGCCACGGCCGATCGGGCGGGGCGCTTCGAGGCCGCCGACGGCGGCACGCTGTTTCTCGACGAGGTGGGCGAGCTGCCGCTGGCAATCCAGGCCAAGCTGCTGCGTGCACTGCAGAACGGCGAGGTACAGCGCTTGGGAGAGGACACCCCGCGGCGGGTCGACGTGCGTATCATCGCCGCCACCAACCGCCACCTGGCCGACAGCGTGCGCGACGGCCATTTTCGCGCCGACCTCTATCACCGTCTGTCGGTGTATCCGGTAGCGATCCCGCCGCTGCGCGAGCGTGACAGCGACGTGCTGGTACTGGCCGGCCACTTCCTCGAGATCAACCGTGCCCGGCTCGGCGTACGCAGCCTGCGCCTGGCACCGGCGGCCGAGGCGGCGCTGCTCGATTACGCCTGGCCCGGCAATGTGCGCGAGCTGGAGCATGTCATCAGCCGGGCGGCGATCAAGGCGCTGGGGCACGGCGCCCGGCGCGACGACATCGTCACTCTCGAGCCGGAATGGCTCGATCTGCCCCATGCTCGAGCGTTGAGAACCACGCAGGACGAAGCGAGCGAGCCTGACGCCGCCCCTGCCCGCGGGCAACCGCTGCGCAGCCAGGTCGAATCCGCCCAGCGAAGCGCCATTCGTCAGGCCCTGGCGGCCTGCAACGGCAGCTGGGCGAGTGCCGCCCGGCGGCTCGACGTCGATCCCAGCAACCTGCACAAGTTGGCCCGCCGCTTGGGTATCAAGTAGCCTTCGGCTTTTCAAACCTGCCAAGTTGGTTATATAATGAACAGTCTAGTATTCCTTTTTTGAATATATACTTGTTCCGAGTGCTTCTATGCAGCTTCAGTTCGAGCGGGTTGCCAAGACCTTTAGCGACCTGAGGGTCATCGACTCCTTCGACACCACCATTCGCGACGGCGAGATCGTGGCCCTCGTCGGTCCGTCCGGCTGCGGCAAGTCGACCCTGCTGCACATGGTCGCGGGCCTGCAGCATGCTACCGAGGGGCTGGTAAAGGCGGACGGACGTCAGGTCGAGCGTCCCGCTCCCGAGCGCACCCTGGTGTTCCAGGAGCACGCCCTATACCCCTGGATGACGCTCAAGGAGAACGTCGCCCTGGCGCTGGAGTTCCAGGGGAGGCCGGCGACCGAGGCGCGCCAGCAGGCCATCCAGTGGCTGGCTCGGGTCAAGCTCGACGGCTTCGAGGGCTACTACCCGCACCAGGTATCCGGCGGCATGCGTCAACGCTGTGCCCTGGCCAGGGCCTTCATTGCCCGGCCCAAGGTGCTGCTGCTCGACGAACCGTTCGGCGCCCTCGACGCGCTGACCCGCTTGACGCTGCAGAGCGTGCTCAAGGACTTGATCGAGGAGGAGCGGCCCACCGTGGTGCTGGTCACTCACGACGTGGACGAAGCGCTCTATCTCGCCGATCGCGTGCTGGTGTTCAGCCAGCGCCCGGCGCGGGTGCTCGAGGAGTTCACCCTCGGCCATATCCCCAAGACCCATGACCTCACCGCCTTCGCCGATGTTCGCCGGGAGGTGCTCTCCCTGCTTGGCATCGATACGCAGGCCCAGGAAACCGAACGTCAAACCGAGAAAGGAGACGTGCAATGACACGCTGGCTCATCGCTCCCCTGCTGTCCCTGCTGCTCGCCGCCCCGCTATCCGCCAACGAACCGTTCCGGGTCGGTTACGTGCGTGTGATGGACGACGCCCAGGTCATGCTCGCCCAGGAGGCGGGACTCTACGAGAAGTACGGACTCGATGCCGAGCTGATCGAGTTCAGCTCGGGCACCGACTTGATCAAGGGGATCGTTGGCGGCCAGCTCGACATCGGCGTGCTGGGCTTCTCCAACGCCTTCACCTGGGCCGGTCGCGGAGCCGACCTGCGCATCGTCGGCGGCGCCCAGCGCGGCTACCATGCCCTGCTGGCCCATGAAGACGCGGGCATTGACGAGGTCGCTGACCTCGCCGGCAAGAGCCTTGCGTCGCAGAAGCAGGGCAGCACCGCCGATATCGTGCTCAAGGGCGTGACCCTGGCCGACGCCGGCCTGAGCGAGGATGACCTCAACATCATGGGCGTGGCCCCCTCGGTGGCGGTTCAGTCGCTGGCTGGCGGCCGCGTGGACGCCGCCTTCCTGTTCGAGCCCTACGCCCGACTCGCCCAGCTGCAGGCGCCGGTCAAGGAAATCTACGAGATCGGTGAAGTCTGGCCTTTCCCGTGCATGGTGGTGATCACCTCGGCCGAAACCCTGGAGAACCGTCGTGACGTGCTGTGGGCGGCGATGGACGCCCAGCGCGAAGCGATCGACATGCTCGAGAACTCGCCCGAAGAAGCGGCGCCCTACATCACCCACTACTTCATCAACGACGAAGTAGTCGAAGCGCGTGACGGCAGCACGGTTCCCAGCGTGGAAGTCATCGAACAGGCGATCGCCACCAATGACTTCAGCGCCAAGCTCACCGAAGACGACGTTGCGCGCATGAAGGAGCTGGCCGAGATCATGCAGACCCAGGGCATCCTCGAGGGTGAGGCCGTGTTCGACGTCGATGCGCTGCTCGACCTTTCCTGGCAGGAAGAGCGCGAACTTTGAGCATGGGCAATACCGCAACCGGCGTGGCCAGCAAGCGTGCCTATGTGCTGGCCATCGTCTTCATCCTGTTCTTCTGGCAGGTCGCCGCCTGGTTCCTGCCCAGCTTCCTCATGCCCGACGTGCATGTGGCCCTGATGCGCCTGTGGCGCGAGCTGGGCAGCGCCCAGTTCTACCAGGGGCTCGGCAATAGCATGGGACGGCTGGGAGCGGGCTACGGCGCGGCCCTGTTGGCCGGCATCGTGCTGGGACTGGTCGGCGGTACGTTGAATCCGGTTCGCAGCACCCTCAAGGCCGCCATCATCATCCTGCAATCGATTCCTTCGATCGCCTGGGTGCCGTTGTTCCTGATCCTGATGGGATTCGGCAACATGCCGATTATCGTGGTGGTGGCCGTGGGCGCCTTCTTCCCCACGGCGCTGAGTGTGATGAACGCCACCGAGAGCGTCGAGCGTGTGCATATCGATGCCGCGAGGGTCATGGGCGCCTCGCGCACGCAGATGCTCAAGCGCGTCTACTTCCCGGCGGTCACCCCGGAGCTGATCACCGGCGCCCAGCTCGCCTTCGGCAACGCCTGGCGGGCGCTGATCTCGGCCGAGATGATCGTCGGCTTCAGCGCCGGGCTCGGCAAGTCGCTGGCCTACTCGGGTGAGATCGCCGACATGACTGGCGTGATGACCAACATCCTGGTAATCGCCGTGCTCGCGGCCGTGATCGACCAGGTCATCCTCGAGCGCATCAAGTATCGCCTGCTGCGCTACCAGTACCTCTAACGCCTTTGTTTGGGGCTGGACGGGCCGAAGCGCCACATCGCGGCGCTTCGGCTTTACTTTTCAGCGGCCACGATACCGCTCTCCTTTAATCTCGAATCCCTCCCTCGGTCGTTCCTGAGCTTCATTCAGCGGGTCTCGATGAGCCCGTTTACCGCCACTGTCACGCAGCCGGCGTGCCAACCTCCGAAGCTGCCGCTTGGCGATCAAATAGTTACTGCAATGCAAGTGCTACCGTTAAAAATAAAAGCTACATGTGGTGCTTGATCCGCCAGGCTTGTCTATATATGGTGGCCGAGGCCCCGGTCGGGGCATTGGCACGAGCTTGACGCATATCAGTGCAGGCAGGCGGCGTCGAGCTTAGGATGAACGGTTTTCGTGGCCCTGTGCCGCACCGAATCCAACGGTTAGCTCTTCGGAGAGTCGCTATGTTTCCGCTGCCCTTGTCGCATTTGCCACGTCCGCCCGCCCCGACCCGCCTGATCCGTGCCATCGATCCCCGCGTGCCGCTCACATTCAAGCGCCATCTGATCGAGCCGTTGCTCAATCGCACCTTCGCCGAACCCCTGGCCGAGGGCGAGTTCGATGCGCTCGAGGGGAGGTGCATTTCGCTGCACATCGAGGACCTGGGTGTGGCACTGACGCTGACCCTCGAGGGGGGGCGGTTCAGGCTGACGGCCGAAGCGGGAGAGGCCGCCATCCGTGGCGGTTGGCGCGAATTTCTTTGCCTCGCGACCCGGCGCGAGGATCCCGACGCGCTGTTCTTCCAGCGCCGGTTGGTGATCGAGGGCGACACGGAGCTGGGCCTGATGGTCAAGAACTTGCTGGACAGTCGCGAGGAAGGGCTGGCCCAGGGCCGGCTCGGAGAATGGCTGGCGCGCTTCGAGCGCATGGCGCGTCAGGAACGTTGAACGATTTGAACTTTTGACCCTTACTGGAGATCCCTGCATGAGTACTTCCACCAAGGCCGTCAAGACATCCAACGAGGTGCCTATGCAAGCGCCCTCACGCGATATCTGGGACTCCAAGTATCGCCTCAAGGATCGTCATGGACGCCCCGTCGACAAGGACGTGGCAGCGACCTGGGACCGTGTGGCACGCGCCCTGGCGGCGGTGGAAGGCGAGCGTGCCGAGGAGTGGCTGCCCAAGTTCCGCTGGGCGCTGGAGAACGGCGCCATCCCGGCCGGCCGCATCATGTCCAACGCCGGCGCCGAGGACTACAAGCCGGCGGTGAGCCTTATCAACTGCACCGTCTCGCGCACCATCCGCGACTCCATGCACGACATCCTCTCCTCGGTGGTGGATGCCGGCATGACCCTCAAGGCGGGCTGCGGTATCGGCTACGAGTTCTCCACCCTGCGCCACAAGGGCGCCTTCGTGTTCGGCGCCGGTGCCGGCACCAACGGCCCGCTGGCGTTCATGGATATCTACGACAAGATGTGCTTCACGGTGGCCTCGGCGGGCGGCCGCCGCGGCGCGCAGATGGGTACCTTCGACGTCGGCCACCCCGATGTGAAGAGCTTCATCGAGGCCAAGCGCGAGGCCGGCAGGCTGCGCCAGTTCAACCTCTCGCTGCTGATTACCGACGAGTTCATGGAGGCGGTGAAGAACGACGCCGACTGGCCGCTGGCCTTCCCGCTGCACGCTGGCGAGAAGGAGGACGTCAAACCCGAGGACCTGATCTACCGCGACTGGCCGGTGATCGAGGACGGCTACAGCGTCGATGCCGAAGGCCGCGTGGCCTGCCGCATCGTCGAGGTGATCAAGGCGCGCGAGCTGTGGGACACCATCATGCGTTCCACCTACGACTTCGCCGAGCCGGGCTTCATCCTGATCGATCAGGTCAACCGCATGAACAACAACTGGTTCTGCGAGGAGATCCGCGCCACCAACCCCTGCGGGGAGCAGCCTCTGCCGCCGGAAGGCGCCTGCCTGCTCGGCTCGGTCAACCTGACCCGTTTCGTCATCGACCCCTTCGGCAAGAAGCCGCGCTTCGACTGGGAACGCTACCGCCAGGTAGTGGCGATCTTTACCCGCATGCTCGACAACGTCGTCGAGATCAGCGGCCTGCCGCTGGAGGGCCAGCGCCGCGAGATCGAGGCCAAGCGCCGCCATGGCATGGGCTTCCTCGGCCTCGGCTCGACCCTGACCATGCTCAAGATTCCCTACGGCTCGCCCGAGTCGCTCGCCTTTACCGAGGAAGTCAGCCGCAACCTGGCCCTCGAGGGCTGGAAGCAGGCGCTGGAGCTCTCCCGCGAAAAAGGCATGGCGCCGGTACTCGCCGAGGACTTCGAGATCACCCCGAAGATGATGCGCGAGCGTCCGGAGCTGGCGAAGGACGGTTACGAGATCGGCGATAAGGTGCCGGGGCGCATCCTGCATGCCCGCTACAGTCGCTACATGCAGAAGGTCGCTGAGGTAGAGCCGGAGCTGGTGGCCGCACTCGCCGAGCACGGGGCGCGCTTCACCCACCACAGCTCCATCGCGCCGACCGGCACCATTTCGCTGTCGCTGGGTAACAACGCCTCCAACGGTATCGAGCCGTCGTTCTCACACCGCTACTTCCGCAACGTGATCCAGTCGGGCAAGAAGACCAAGGAGCAGGTGGAGGTGGTCTCCTTCGAGCTCGCCGCCTACCGCCATTTCATCGCCAGCGATGCGGTGGAGAGCGACCTGCCCGACTACTTCATCACGGCCGACGCGGTCACGCCGCAGCAGCACGTGGCGGTGCAGGCGGCAGCCCAGGCTTGGGTCGACTCGGCCATCTCCAAGACGGTCAACGTGCCCACCGAGTTCCCCTTCGAGCAGTTCAAGGATCTTTACCTGGACGCCTACCAGAGCAAGCTCAAGGGCTGCACCACCTTCCGCTTCAACCCCGAGGCGTTCCAGGGCGTACTGGTGCGCGAGGACGACCTCAAGAACACCACCTACGTCTTCGAGCTTGAGAACGGCGAGACGCTGGAGCTCTCCGGCGACGAAAAGGTGGTTTACGACGGCGAAGAGCACAACGCGGCGAACCTGTACGACGCGCTGAAGGAAGGCACCTATGGGAAATGGTAAGCCTCTGCTCTCCCAACTGCCGGTAGCGAGGGGCGCCGGGGACAGGCCGAAGAGGAGGTCCTTCGCCATGGATGGCGAAGGTAGCGCCCAAGGAGGGGTTTACAGCGCCTCCTCGCAGGCCTGTCGACGGACAAGCCCCGAGCGAGTGAAGCTTCGCGCCTTTGAATTCTTTTCCGCAGGAGCCTGCTGATGGCCGTCGAAATCAAGTCCAAGATCGTTTCCTACAGCGTCAAGAAGGCGGTGGAAGCGCCGCCGCTGGCTGACGAGAATCCGCTCACGGTTCGTATTCCCTCGCGCCCGGAAGGGACGCTGGAAGCCGTTTCCGAGAAGATCTCCTACGTCGGCGCCGAAGGCCGCAAGAAGGTCTACCTGCTGGTGTCGTTCATGCCGGTAGAAGGCGTGCTCGACGGCAAGCGGGTGGTGATCGAGCGTCCGGTGGAGTTCTTCTTCCCGTCCGGCCAGCTCTCCAGCGAACACCAGTGGATCACCGCCACCATGCGTAGCCTGTCACTGGCCGCCCGCGGTGGTTACGTCACCCAGGCGGTGGCCGACCTGCGCAAGGTGGCCTGGGACAAGGGCCTGGTGCGCTGCGGCATGAACCGCTGGGGCAAGCCGATGTTTCACGACTCTGAGGTGGCGGCCATCGCCTGGTCGATCCAACAGATCCTATATCGCCGCGGCTTCCTCGACCAGGACGGCAACCAGGTGCCGGTGGAGGACCTGGTCAGCCGCTACGCCCACCGCCTGGCCCACGGCCACCCCTGGCAGCCGCCCACTCCTGAAGAGGAGGCGAAGGCTGAGCAGCAGGTGCAGCAGGCAAGCCAGGGCGAGGCCACGACCGAGCAGGGCGACGGCCCCACGGTGGTGGGGCACTGCCCGGAGTGTCGCGGCGAGCTGATCATGATGGATGGGTGTCCGACTTGCTACGCGGGCTGCGGCTGGTCCAAGTGTGGCTAGGCTGGGACGATAACTGGCGGCGCTCGGTCACCACCTCCTCCCCCGAAGCCGGACTTGCTCCGGCTTCGTCGTGTCCGGGCTTCAGGCGACGACGATTCTGGGGCCGCCGCTCTTGGTGGAGTGTGGCATGGGGCCGTCAGTGATCATCACGTCGAAGTCGTCGAGACGGGCGAAATAGGCGGGGCGGACCTGGCCGATCTTGCTCGCGTCGACGACCAGCAGGCGCTGCTCGGCGCAGGCGATGGCGGCCTGTTTGGGCGCGACCTCATGGAAGTGGAAGCAGCTTACGCCGCGTTCGGCGTGAACGCCTGCCGCGGACAGGAAGGCGCGGTTGATGCCCAGGCGCCGTATCGCGGCGTTCATGTCATCACTGCTGAATGAGTGTGAGCTGTCATGGTAGAGGCCACCCAATAGCACCAGGCGCACCTCGGGCAGCAGGCTCACTGCATTAGCCACATTGAGCGCATACGTCACCACGGTGAGACGCTTGTGGGCAGCCAGCAGGCCGACTAGCGGGGGCAGCGTGGTGCCGCAGTCGATGAACAGAGTATCGCCATCCGCAATGAAGCCGGCGGCCCGCTCGCAGAGTCGGCGCTTGGCCGGGGCGTGGCTGTCCTTCTGCATATCGAGATCGTAGACCGGCGCGTAGCGCGGGTGGGACGTCAGCACCAGGCGACCGCCAAGCAGCGTCATGGCGCCGTTGCTGGCGGCCACGTCACGACGGACGGTCATCTCCGAGACGCCACAGAGGCGGGCGGCTTCACTGAGACGAAGGGCGCCGCCGCCGGCGAGCGCCTGTTGCAGACGGGCCAGGCGCATGGCGCTGCGGTCGTTCATGTTCCACTTTCCTCCATGCTCTACGTTGTCACCGCTCGGCCGACGTTGCGGTTCCTTTGCATGCCTTGGCACCGTGCAGGCGAGCGCGATGCCCACGTTGGAATTATCACAACGAATGTTATAACTTTAACATTCCTGCGCGACTCCTGCGCGCTTCAACCACAATCAGGTGTGGTCCGTACCGCGGGCCAACCCAGCACGTACGGAAGGGACCCCCATGACGGCGCTCATGAGCTTGGTCGGTATGACGACACTGATCGTCATTGCTCTAATCTTCTCCAGCAACCGCCGCGATATCCGCTTGCGAACCGTGGGTGGCGCCTTCGCCATCCAGGCCGGCATCGGTGCCTTCGTGCTCTACGTGCCGTTCGGCCAGGCGGTGCTGCAGACGATTTCCGCAGGTGTCAGCCAGGTGGTGCTGTATGCCAATGACGGCATCGACTTCCTGTTCGGTGGCCTGGCCGACGTCGAGAGCATCGGCTTCGTTTTCGCGATCAAGGTATTGCCGGTCATCATCTTCTTTTCGTCCCTGATCGCCGTGCTCTATTACATCGGCATCATGCAGTGGGTGATTCGCATCCTCGGCGGCGCGCTGCAGAAGGCGCTGGGCACCTCACGCACCGAATCGCTCTCGGCCACCGCCAACATCTTCGTCGGCCAGACCGAGGCGCCGCTGGTGGTGCGCCCCTTCATCGCCCGCATGACCCCTTCGCAGCTGTTCGCGGTAATGTGCGGCGGGCTGGCCTCGGTGGCGGGTTCGGTGCTGGCCGGCTATGCGGCGCTGGGCATCCCGATGGAGTACCTGGTGGCGGCGTCGTTCATGGCCGCTCCCGGCGGGCTCTTGTTCGCCAAGCTGATCATGCCCGAGACCCAGGAGCCGGTGGACGACACGGAAGAAGCGAACCAGGTCATCGAGGAGGAGGACCGGCCGGTCAACGTTCTCGACGCGGCGGCCACCGGTGCCACCTCGGGGCTGCGCCTGGCGGCCAACGTCGGCGCCATGCTGCTCGCCTTCATCGGCTTGATCGCGCTGATCAACGGCATGCTCGGCGGCGTGGGCGGTTGGATCGGCGTCGAGGAGCTGAGCCTGGAGCTGATCCTTGGCTGGCTCTTCGCCCCGCTCGCCTTCGTCCTCGGTGTGCCCTGGGAGGAGGCGACGCTGGCCGGCTCCTTCATAGGCCAGAAGCTGGTAGTCAACGAGTTCGTCGCCTTCATCAACCTGTCGCCCTATGTGGAAGGCACCTCGATGGTGATGAATACCGGCCAGGCCATGAGCGGGCATACCGTGGCGATTCTTTCCTTCGCCCTGTGCGGCTTCGCCAACCTCTCGTCGATTGCCATCCTGCTCGGCGGCCTGGGGAGCATCGCCCCCAGCCGGCGCCATGACATCGCCCGCTTCGGCGTCAAGGCGGTGCTGGCCGGCACGCTCTCCAACCTGATGTCGGCGGCCATCGCCGGCTTCTTCCTCTCCATAGGCGGGGTGATCTGATGGCCACCGCAAATCCATTCCGTAGCGACAGGTAACGTCATGACCGAACTGCAGCAGGCCGCGCGCCAGGCCCTGGCGTTGATGGACCTCACCAGCCTCAACGACGACAACAGCGATGCCGTCATTCGCGAACTCTGCGCTCGCGCCGATACGCCAGTAGGGCACCCGGCGGCGATATGCATTTACCCGGCTTTCATCGCCACCGCAAGAGACGCGCTGGCCGAGCAGGGCCTGGCCGGCAAGGTGAAGGTGGCCACGGTGACCAACTTCCCCCGCGGCGAGGCCGATATCGAGCGTGCCGCGGCCGAGACACGCGCGGCCGTCGCCGCGGGGGCCGATGAGGTCGACGTGGTCTTTCCCTACCGCGCGCTGATGGCGGG
The DNA here is from genome assembly GCF_052584175.1 of Billgrantia hypersalina. Lineage (NCBI taxonomy): Bacteria > Pseudomonadati > Pseudomonadota > Gammaproteobacteria > Oceanospirillales > Halomonadaceae > Billgrantia > Billgrantia hypersalina. The sequence goes on along the minus strand of NZ_JBMIQI010000020.1, from coordinate 49,350 downwards.
CGACGCCGAGGTGGGCCGCGAGCTGGTTGCCGCCTGCAAGCATGAGTGCGGCGACAAGGTGCTCAAGGCGATTCTGGAAACCGGCGAGCTCAAGGAGGCGGGCCTGATCGACCGCGCCGGCATGCTCGCCATCGAAGGCGGCGCCGACTTCCTCAAGACTTCCACCGGCAAGGTGAAGGTCAATGCCACGCTGGACGCGGCCAAGATCCTGCTCACCGCGATCAAGGCGAGCGGGCGCGACGTGGGCTTCAAGGCCGCCGGCGGCGTGCGTACCGCCGAGGATGCCGCCGCCTACCTGCAGCTCGCCGAGCAGGTGATGGGGGCGGAGTGGATCACTCCGGCGCACTTCCGCTTCGGCGCCTCGGGCCTGCTGGGCAGTCTGCTCGACACCCTCGGCGAGACGGGCGGCAACGCACCGCATGGCGGCTACTGATGCGCTCGGGTGCCCTGCCCCAGGAGCGGATCCGTGCCAAGCGCGACGGTGAGGCGCTCCCGCCCGAGGCGATCCGTGAACTGATTGGTGACATCAGTGACGGCAGCCTCTCCGACGCCCAGGTGGGGGCGCTGGCCATGGCGATCTATCTCAACGGCATGAGTGCCGCCGAGACGGTGGCGCTGACCGAGGCCGTACGCGACTCCGGCGAAGTGCTGACGTGGCACGACCTCGACCTGTCGGGACCGGTGCTCGACAAGCACTCCACCGGCGGCGTGGGCGACCTCGTTTCGCTGGTGCTGGGGCCCTGGGTTGCCGCCTGTGGTGGTTTCGTGCCGATGGTCTCCGGCCGGGGCCTGGGCCATACCGGGGGCACCCTGGACAAGCTCGAGGCGATTCCCGGCTACGACATCGCCCCCTCGCGGGAGCGCTTTCGCCGCCTGGTGCGTGAGGCGGGCGTGGCCATCGTCGGCCAGACCGCCGAGCTGGCGCCGGCCGACCGGCGGCTCTATGCCATCCGCGACGTCACCGCCACGGTGGAGTCGCTGCCGCTGATCGTCAGCTCGATCCTGGGCAAGAAGCTCGCCTGCGGCCTCGATGCCTTGGTGATGGACGTCAAGACCGGCAGCGGCGCCTTTATGCCCACGCCCGAGGCATCACGCGAGCTGGCGCTGACGATTGCCGAGGTGGCGAGTCGGGCCGGCACGCCGACCACGGCGCTGCTCACCGACATGAGCCAGCCGCTGGCGCCCTGCGCCGGCAATGCCGTCGAGGTGCGCGAGGCGATTGCGCTACTGACCTGCGAGAAGAGTGGCGAGAAGCGGGGCGGTCGCCTGTTCGAGGTGACCCGCGAGCTCGCCGCTGAGCTGCTGCTGGCCGGTCGGCTGGTCGAGAACCGCGTTGTGGCCTTGGCCCTGCTCGACGAACGGCTTGCGAGCGGTGCCGCCGCCGAACGCTTCGCGCGCATGGTAGCGGGCCTGGGCGGCCCCGCCGACCTGCTCGAGCGTCACGACCGCTATCTGCCCCAGGCACCCGTCGTGCGCCCCGTATACGCTGAGCGTAACGGCAGGATCACGCGGATGGATACCCGCGCCGTGGGCCTGGCCGTAGTGGAACTGGGCGGCGGGCGGCGTGCGCCGGAGGATGCCATCGACCCCGCTGTCGGCCTGACCGGCATCGCCGCCCTGGGCGAGGCCCTCGACCGCGAGCGCCCCCTGGCCTGGGTGCACGCGCGAAGCGACGCCGAGGCCGAGCGCGCCGCGGTGCAGCTGCGAGCGGCCATCGAAGTGAACGACGTCGCGGCCGCCGGCGTCAGACTGCCTACACTCATTCAGGACGTGATACGTCGGGAGGCGCCATGACCCGTGCCATCGTGCTGGTACTCGATTCCTTCGGCATCGGCGGCGCGCCGGATGCGGTGGATTTCGGCGATGCCGGGGCCGATACCCTGGGCCATATCGCCGCCGCCTGTGCCCGGGGCAAGGCCGAACTGGCGCCCGGCCCCGCCGACGGTAGCGGCCGCAGTGGCCCGTTGTACTTGCCCAACCTGGCGCGGCTGGGGCTGTTCCACGCCCACCGCGAAAGCAGCGGCGCCTGGGCCGAAGGCGTGGCATCGCCCACGGAGGTAGTCGGTGCCTACGGCCATGCCCGCGAGATCTCCTCGGGCAAGGACACCCCCTCCGGTCACTGGGAGATCGCCGGCGTGCCGGTGCGCTTCGACTGGGGCTACTTTTTCGATCTCGAGGACAGTTTCCCGCCCGAACTGCTCGAGGCGCTCGAGCGCGAGGCAGGGCTGTCCGGCGTGCTGGGCAACTGCCACGCCTCGGGCACCGAGATCATCGCCCGGCTCGGCGAGGAGCACATGGCGAGCGGAAAGCCCATCGTCTACACCTCGGGCGACTCGGTGTTCCAGATCGCCGCCCACGAGGAGACCTTCGGCCTCGAGCGGCTCTATGCCCTGTGCGAAATCGCCCGCCAATTGCTCGAGCCCTACAACATCGGCCGGGTAATCGCACGGCCCTTCGTCGGGCAGGGCGCCGATGACTTCACCCGTACCGCCAACCGCCGCGACTACAGTGTCGAGCCGCCCGCACCGACAGTACTGCAGAAGCTCGAGGACGCTGGCGGCGAGGTGATCGCCATCGGCAAGATCGCCGACATCTACGCCCATTGCGGCGTGACGCGTACGGTCAAGGCCAGCGGCCACGATGCGCTGATGGATGCCACCCTGGCTGCCCTCCAGGAAGCCGGCGAACGTTCCCTCGTCATGACCAATTTCGTCGACTTCGACACCCTCTACGGCCATCGTCGCGACGTGGCCGGCTACGCCGCCGCACTGGAGGCCTTCGATGCCCGTCTGCCCGAGCTGCTGGAAAGATTGCATGACGACGACCTGCTGGTGATCACCGCCGACCACGGCTGCGACCCCACCTGGCACGGCAGCGACCACACCCGCGAGCGGGTGCCGGTACTGGCGCTGGGAGCGGGGCTCGAGCCCGGTTCGCTCGGTGCGCGCGACACCTTTGCCGACATCGGCCAGAGCGTGGCGGCGCACCTGGGCCTTTCGCCCATGGCCGACGGAAAGAGTTTCCTCCACGGCGTTTCCTCCGCCACCGAACAGTGACAGCCACAGGAGAACGTGATGGCGACCCCCCATATCCAGGGCGAACGCGGCATTTTCGCCGACACCGTGCTGATGCCCGGTGACCCGCTGCGCGCCAAGTACATCGCCGAGACTTTTCTCGAGGACGCGCGCGAAGTGAACAGCGTGCGCAACATGCTCGGCTACACCGGCCGCTATCGCGGTCGCGAGATCTCGGTGATGGGTCACGGCATGGGTATCCCTTCGGTGTCGATCTACGCCAAGGAACTGATTACCGACTATGGCGTGAAGCGGCTGATCCGGGTGGGCTCCTGCGGTGCAGTGCGCGACGACGTGGCGGTACGTGACGTGGTGATCGGCCTGGGCGCGAGCACCGACTCGGCAGTCAACCGCACCCGTTTCATGGGGCATGATTTCGCCGCCATCGCCGACTTCGAGCTGACCCGCCATGCGGTGGACGCCGCCGCGGCCCAGGGCGTAGCGGTGAAGGTGGGCAACCTGTTCTCGGCGGACCTGTTCTACAACCCCCAGGCGGAGCTGTTCACGCTGATGAAGCGCTACGGCATCGTCGGCGTGGAGATGGAGGCGGCGGGGCTCTACGGCGTGGCGGCGGAGTTCGGCGGCCGGGCGATGACCCTCTGCACGGTGTCGGATCACATCCTCAAGGGCGAGTCGCTGCCCAGCGAGGCCCGCGAGCGCAGCTTCAACGAGATGGTCGAGGTGGCGCTGGAGGCGGTGCTGCGCGACGACGAGGGGAGTGCAGCATGAGCGAGACCTTCGGGCAGAGCATCGATCCGGCCATCGTCGAGGCGCTGATCGGCGTACGCGGACGCGCCTACGCGCCCTACTCGGAGCATCCGGTCGGCGCGCTGGTGGAGAGCGAGAGCGGGGCGCGCTATACCGGCGCTAACGTCGAAGTGGCGCACTACAAGGGGCTGTGCGCCGAGGCCTCGGCCATCGCCGCTATGGTCAGCGCTGGCGATCGACGCCTGCGCCACGTCTACGTCATCGGCCCCGGCGAGCACCTGTGCTCGCCCTGCGGCGATTGCCGCCAGCGCATTCGCGAGTTCGCCGACGCCGAGACGCGAATCCACGTGCTCGACGCCCAAGGAGCACCGCTCAGGCACTACCGCATGGAAGAATTGTTGCCCGATGCGTTTGGGCCGGAGAACCTGGGGCGCTGAGCCGGCTGCATGGCGTGGCGTCCGCGCACCAGGAGCCTCAGGCGCTCGCTTCCTCCGACAGAATCAGGCACTCGACGAGCAGCTGACCTTCGATGTTGCGGCACACCCCGTTGAGCTGCACGGGCAGTTCCGTGCCGTCTCGTCCGAGCAACGTCATATGGACCCCTTCCGCCTTGCCGTGCAGCCGGATCATGGGGAAGAAGAACATCTGATGGAAGAGCCGGCTGGAGGGCGTGAGCACCGTGTCGATGGCGGCATTCTGAAGTTCGTCGGAAGTGAAGCCAAGCCAGCCGAGCAGCCGGTCGTTTACGGCGTGAATACGGCCTTCCAGAGTGAACGACAGGAAGCCGCACGGAAGCTGGTGAAGTTCGCTGCTGGTTCGCTGCCGGCCGGCGGGTGTCTGTCCGACCAGGTAGTCGCGCATCGCCGCGATGATCGCTTCGGGGTGGCTCATGTGCGGGCAGTGCCCGGTGGCGGCGAGAAGACGGTAGGTGCTGTTCGGCGTATTGTCGCGCATGTACTCCCCGACACCGATCGGTGCGATGGCGTCCTCCTCGGACTGTAGTATCAACGAGGGCACGGTCGCTTTCGGCAGGTCCTCCCGGTTGTCCGAAAAGAACGTGACCTTGGCGAAATTGTGGGCAATGACCGGATCGGTCGAACAGAAGCTCGTCTTGAGCTCTTCGGTCAGTTCGGGGCGGTCCTCGTTTCGCATGATGACCGGCGCGAGAAAGCTGGCCCACCCCAGGTCGTTCTTCTTCATCATGTCCAGCAGCCCTTCCAGGGAGGCCCGCTCGAAGCCCCCCTGATAGCCGCCTTCCTCGTTGAGGTAGCAGGGAGAGGGGCCGATCATGACGCTTCGGTCGAAGCGTTCGGGCTCGCGGAGGGAGGCCAGCAGCCCGATGACGCAACCCACGGAGTGCCCGACGAAGATGGCATCCGTAATGTCCAGGGCCGTCAGCACATCGATCACATCCTGGGCGTAGCCGTGCAGGCTTCCGTACTTGTCCGGACAGTAGGCCGACAGGTCCGACTCCCCCGCACCAACGTAATCGAACAGGACGACGCGATAGTCGTTGGCGAACGCAGGCACGATGTAGCGCCACATGTTCTGGTCGCAGCCGAAGCCGGCGGCGAAAATCATGGCCTGAGTGCCGTAGCCCATGACTTTGACGTTGTTCCGCTTGATGATGTTGCGCTTGATAGCCTGCTGCACGTGGGCTCCTGCCTGTCGTGATGGAATGTTGGCGTGTTCGGCTCTACTTCAACCCCAGGCGTTTCCCCAGTCGATGCAGGTTGCCGTTGTCGATGGCCAAGGTGCGTGCCGTTGCCGCCCAGTTGTTCTCATGGGATGTGAGTGCATGCTGAATGTACTGGCGCTGAAAATTCTCGGTCGCTTCCCGCAGGGCAAGCCACTTTTCGGGCGTCGCGGACGTCTCGGCGATGGCCACATCAGGCGTAGGCTGAAGGGCTCCGGAGAAGTCGAGGTGCTCGGCGGTGATCGTGACGATACCGCGTGGATAGGTTGCCGCGGCGCTCCGCTGCGCCTGAAGCTGCTCGCCCAATGCCCGCAGCGCCGCGCGGCTCAAGGTATGTTCCAGCTCCCTGACGTTGCCGGGCCAGTGCCAGGCGACCAGGGATTTCTCGGCGTGATGATCCAGGCGCAGGCTGGCCAGGCTCAGGCGAATGCGGTTGTCCTCGAGAAATTCACGGGCGAGAAGGGGAATGTCCTCCTGGCGTTCTCGCAGCGAGGGCACCTGGAGAGGAAAGGCGCTCAGCCGGTGGTACAGATCCTCGCGGAAACGACCTGCCGCCACCTCTTCGGCAAGGTTGCGGTTGGTCACCGTGATCACGCGAACGTCGATCTTAAGGGTATGTTCGCTGCCCAGCGGCTGTATCTCGCCCTCTTGAAGGGCTCGCAGCAGCTTGGGCTGAAGCGTCAGCGGTAATTCGCCAATCTCATCGAGCATGAGCGTGCCGCCATCCGCCATGGCGAAATGGCCGCGATGCTCCTTGATGGCGCCGGAAAAGGCGCCCCGCTTGTGGCCGAACAGTTCGCTCTCGACCAGATGCTCGGGCAAGGCAGCGCAATTGATCTTGATGAACGGCTTGTCGTGGCGAGTCGAACGCCTGTGCAGTTGCCTGGCGACTCGCTCCTTGCCGACCCCGGTCTCACCCAGCAGGAGTACACCCATACTGGTCGGGGCGACAAGCTGTATGGCCTCGTCGAGCCGGCACATGGCAGGGCTGCGCCAATGGGTGTGCCGGTCCCGCGCGGATGCTTCGCCATCGCCTTCGAAAGCATGGGGCAGGGCGAATCGCTGGCGATGGGCCAGACGCAGGCAGGCACCCAGCAGGTCGGCCGTGGCAGAGAGTCGCTCATCGTCGTTTGTATCGAATCGCCCAGGCGTCCGGCTTAGCAATACCAGCGCCCCGTTGGGGCGGTCGGCGTCGTGAAAGGCGATGCCGATAGCATCCCGGACATCGGTCAGCTCCTTTGCCAGCAAGTGGCCGAACGGTTCCGATAGTGGCGACTGCAGGTCGAGTCGCCATCGTTGCGGATGTTCTGTTACGGCGGGTGGCAGAGGGAGCGCCGCCTGGGTCAGTCGATGGTGACTTTTCGGGGCAAGCCCGTGAGAGGCGGCCAGCCGCAAATTTTCGCCATCGCCAGCGAGGAGAAGGGTGTAATCGGTAGCGAAGGAGGTCGAGAGCGCCTCGAGGCAGTTGGCCCAGGTGTCGTGCAGTTCCTTGCCGGCAAGCCCATCACTTAGCTGATGCAGCAATTTTCGCAGGGCCAGAAGTAGGGGCGCCATCGTTGTCATCCGTGTGTGTTTTTGACAATTCCTGAGTCTGTTAGACGCGTGTCATTTTCACATTGACGGCCAGCATGAGCAACCTGGCGTTGGTCATGGCGACAGAGGAAAATACAAGTGTGGGTATATAAAGGCTTTTTACTTTCTGACCAAGCCCTGGCTTTGTGGCACAGAGGTTGCAGGTACAAGACAATGCCTCGTCATTCAGGCGTTTGTACATTTGGGTCGATAGAGATACAACGTGATCCAAGGGGTAACACCCAGCTGTATATAAGCGTACCAGGCGCTTTGCCTTTACCTTACGTTAAGGAAGACCATGGGTAAGGCGCTTGTGAATTAGACAACTCTCAAGAGGTACATATACAGATGCTCATCCTGACCCGCCGTGTCGGTGAAACGCTAATGATTGGCGACGATACGAGCGTGACCGTTCTCGCAGTGAAAGGAAACCAAGTGAGAATCGGCATTCACGCACCTGCCAACGTCGCCGTACATCGTGAGGAAATTTACGAGCGCATCCAGAGTGAAGCGCGAGAAGGTATCACCAAGGAACACCAGCAGGCCGGACAATACCAGGTGGTCAGCCTGGTAGAGTGATGTCACCGCCTCAACCGCGCAATTCGATCCGTTCGAAGTGCGGTGCCAGGCGCTTGACCAGTCCCGCCAGCATGGCACGCGGCGGGGCGCCCGCCACCGGTTGGCAATAGGTCGGGTCGAGACAGTCGCGGGTGCGGGCCACCTGGATGGCGTAGCGGCGCACGCCACAGTCGGCCAAGGTCAGCGCCAGACGCTCCACGTCGGCCAGATCGAAGTCGCGCCAGTGCACGGTGGTGCGGCATTCGAAGGCCACGCCGCTGTCGAGCAGCGCCATCAGGCTCTGGCTGTTGCGCTGCCAGATGCCCGGCCGCCCGCAGATGCGGTCGAAGTCACGGCCGCGTCCCTTCACATCGAGCCCCACCCAGTCGAGATGCGGCAACAGGCGGTAAAGCCGGGCCGGGTAGGGTCCGGCGGTGTGCAAGCCTACCTTGAAGCCCATCGCCTTCACCTCGCGAATGGCGATTGGCAGGGCGTTATGCAGTGTCGGCTCGCCGCCGCTGAACACCACCGCCTCGAGCAACCCCCGACGCTCCTCGAGAAACTCCCGTACCGCCTGCCACTCGCTCTCATCACCACGTCGCGGCGGCATCCGCTGGCTATTGTCGCAGTAACCGCAGCGCAACGGGCAGCCCTGCAGGAACACCACGCAGGCCAGATGATCCGGGTAGTCCAGCGTTGTCATCTGGGTCATGCCTGCCACCGGCAGGCGGATGCCGTCGAGTGGTGTCGAGACTCCGTCTATGGCAATCAGCGACATGGCGATCTCCCTTGCACGTCAGTGATCAGTCCGCGGACAGGCGGGTGTTGTCCATGCCCGGGCGACCGTGCCAGTAGCCGTCGCAGACTTCGGCTTCGGCCAGGGCCAGCGGGTCGGCGGCGGGCAGCTCGCCGCGGCGGGCGGCATCGAAGGCGGCGACCACATGGGCCATGCCCTCGGCGCGCGGGCTCAGGCGTGCTACCGCCACGCCCATCGCGGCCATGTCGGCGACCTCATGGCGCAGGTCCTGGCAGGCGCCGGAGAGGGTCTGGATGCCGTTGAGGGTGAACACCTCCTTCGACTCCTGGGAGCGCAGCGCCAGGCCCTCGGGGTATTTCTGACAAACGAACTGGCAGCGATCCTTGGGCTTCTGGTGGCGCCGAGCGGTGAAGCAGCGCGACGACCAGGCCAGCGGCAGGTGGCCGTAGGCGAACACCTCGCAGGGCAAATCGAGCCCCTCGGCGGCGCAATCGGCAAGCAGGCGGGCGAGGTCGTGTCGCGACATCTCCACCGGTGCTTGCCAGCGGCGCATGCCGGCCCGGGCCATCACGCCGATGGCTGCCGGGTTGTAGAGGTTCAGCGCCGCTCCGGCGACGAACGGCAGGCCGGCCGCGGCCAGGCGCTGCAGCGCGCTCTGGTCGTTGGCTTCGACGGTAAACTCGCCGTTGTCGCACAGCTTGCGCAGGTCGCGTAGGTCGGCCTCGGACTCGATCAGGGTCTGGCTCGCCAGCACCACCTGCTTGCCGCTCTGGGCCAGTTCGCGACCAATGCCGAGCCAGTCGTCGAGCTTCATGTCGCGGCGTCGCGAGCAGACGGACTCGCCCAGGGTGACGATCTCCACCGGCCAGTCGGCGGCCTCGCGGTAGAAGTCGGCGTAGCGTTCTCGTGTCCAGTAGAACAGCACCGGGCCCAGGGCGAGCTGCAGGGTTGCGGAAGTCGGCATGTCGGCTCCTATTTCCAGCGGCGTTCGTAGGCGCCCAGGGTGGTGGTGGCGCCCTCGGAGACCTCACCGAGGCCGGCCATCCAGGCGGGCTCGGGGTGGAAGCGATCCGGTGTCTTCGCCAGGCGGTCCAGCGCCTGACGCCAGATGCCCGCGACCTTCGATACGTAAGCGGGGCTGCGCTGGCGGCCTTCGATCTTCACCGCGCTGATGCCCAGCTCGGCGAGTTCCGGCAGAAGTTCGAGGGTGTTGAGGCTAGTGGGCTCCTCGATGGCGTGATAGGTCTCACCGCCCACCTCGAAGCGTCCCTTGCACAGGGTGGGGTAGCCGGCCCGCTCGCCGTCGCCGTAGCGGTCGATCAGCACGCCGTTGAGCCGCGACTCGAGTCCTTGCGGGGTTTCCTCCCAGCGCACATGAGCCGCCGGTGAGCAGACACCGCGGGTATTGGGCGACTCGCCAGTGAGGTACGACGACAGATAGCAGCGCCCCTCCGCCATGATGCACAGGCTACCGAAGGCGAACACCTCGAGCTCCACCGGGCTCTGCTTGGCCAGATCGCGCACCTGGGTAATAGAGAGCACGCGCGGCAGTACGGCACGCTTGATGCCGAACTGGTCGTGGTAGAAGCGCAGCGCCTCATGGCTGGTGGCCGAGCCTTGCACCGAGAGATGGCGGGCCAGGTCGGGATAGCGCCGCGCGGCGTAATCGAGCAGGCCCATGTCGGCCATGATCAGCGCGTCGACGCCGAGCTCTGCGGCCTGGTCCACCGCACGGGTCCACTGTGACCAGCCGTCGGGTTGCGGATAGGTGTTGATGGCGCAAAACACCCGCTTGCCGCGGGCATGGGCGTAGTCGATGCCTTCGCGGGCGCGCTTGTCGGTGAAGTTGAGGCCGGCGAACTGCCGGGCGTTGGTGGCGTTCTGGAAGCCGAAGTAGACGGCATCGGCGCCTTCATCCACCGCCCGCTTCAGGGCCGGCAGGTTGCCGGCCGGGCAGACGAGCTCCATGTCGCTCTCCTCGCAGTCTGGATAAACCCGACCATGCTAGTCGACTACGAGAAAAGGACTTTTGATGCGAGTCATGGAGATGGAGAATAGCCTACAACGCCCACACCAGGGCCAGCAGCACTCCCCACGCCATCAGGCCGAACGCCATGACCGTATAGGTCGCCGACATCACCATCACGTCGTCGTCCTCGCGTTCGGTGAGCGCTTCCAGCCCGTGGTAGATCAGGCCGCACGACACCATCATGGCCAGCAGCACGCCACTGACGATGAACAGCATGTCGGGGATGAACAGCGTCAGGGAGGAGAACCACAGCGGCAGCGGTGCCATGGCAGCCAGCAGGTAGGCGTCGGCACGGTTGAGCCGAAGGCGGTGGGCATGGGCCACGCCGTGAATCAGCCAGCCCATCACCAGGAAGGTGAGCAGCTCGGCAGTGAACAGCGCCGGGGCGATGATGGCCCAGGGGCGCTCGGCCAGTCCGCTCAACAGGGTGTCGCCATGCCGGTGGATGGCGTAGTGCAGCATGAGCGGTGGCAACAGCGAAAGCGGCAGCACCACGCGCAGGATCAGGGCGTTGAGGGAGGGGCGCTCGCGGCGCAGCTGCTGCCAGCCACCCTCACGGGTGAAAGGGAGTTGCAGGATATGATTGATATCCATCAAGAGGCTCTCGCGTCAGGAAAATCATTATAGTTTTCCTTGGTTTAGCCGCGAAGCGAGAGCGTGTCAAGACACGAAGACGCCGGACAAATCAACGAGCGAGATGAAGCGCAAGGCGCAACACAGCGATTCGCTCGCGTAGTCATTCGTCTATAGCCCGATCTGGTGGGCTCGGTGGGTGAAGAATATCCCGCTCGGCGACTCCGCCGGTAGCCGCGCCAGCTCCTCGAAAGTGCGGGTGTCGTAGACCACCACCTGGTCGCTGTCCCGCGCCGAGATCCAGATGTGCTCGCCGCGAGGCGTGAACTCCTTGTGCAGGATCGACTCGCCCGGTTCGAGGGTCTGGATCACCTCGAGGCTCTGGGTATCGATTACCTGCACCCTGTCGTTGTTGGGATGGGCGAAGGTGACCCACACCTGGCGTTCGTCAGGGCGGCTCATGACGAAGATGGGTTGGCCGTGCACCTCGATCCGCTCGGTCAGCGACCAATCCTGGGTATCGGCCACCAGCACTTCGTTGCGCCCCACCGCGGGGAAGAACGCGCGGTTGCCGGCCATGGCCCAGCCCTCCAGGTGCGGCATCTTGTAGACCGGCAGGCGCTCCTCGCCTTGGCCGTAGTCGGGCAGGATGCGCTGCACGCCGTTTTCCGGATTCCAAAGGTCGAGCAGGGCCATGCCGTCTTCGCCGAATAGCCCGGCGATGTAGTAGCGGCCGTTGGGGGTCGTCAGGGCGTCGTAGGGCATGCTGCCCACGTTGCGGTATTTGGTGAGTTTCGGCGCCTCGGGCGTCATGTCGAGGGTCCAGATCTCGCCGGCCTCGAACAAGCTGAAGACAAAGATGTTGCCCGGCACGTCCACCACACCCACGACCTTGGCCTGGGCGCTGTTGCCGTCCGCCTGCTCGTAATTGGCCGGCACGTCGATCACCAGCTCCAGGGTGTCGACATCGAATACCTTCACGCCACCCGGCTCGTAATTGCCCACTGCGACGAAGCGGCCGTCCTGCGAGATGGCGCCACCGATACTGTTGCCCGACTGGACGATGCGGCCCGCGATTTCGCCGGTGAGCAGATCCAGCTTGGTCAGCCCACCGTCGCGACCGAAGACGAAAGCGTAGCGCGCGTCCCGGGTGAACTTGACCGAAGCGTGAGAGAGATCGCCGAAGCCCTCGATATGTCGCAGCACCGTTCGCGCCGTGGTATCCACCAGCGCTACGCTGCCGGTGGCACGCTCGATGACGACGCCGAGGTCGCCCGACCCGCGAAGTTCTGCCTGGAGAGCAGGCGGTTCGGCGAGTGCCTGGCTGCCGTTCATCAGCGTCAGGGTGGCGGCGGCCAGCAGGGTCTTAAGGCGCGACGGGGTGGGCATGCAAGGCCTCCGAATCAGTCTTGTTGCAACGTTTGCAGGCGGTTGTCGGTGCGCAGGTGCTCGGCCAGCCAGCGCGCCTCCGCCTCGCTGAGCAGGGACTCCCAGCCCGGCATGGCACTGCCGGGAACACCGTGGCGGATGATGTGGGCCAGCGCCTCGACGCTGAAGCCCTCCATGCGATCACGGGGCAGGGCCGGGCCGAGCCCGCCGCGCAGGGTCATGCCGTGGCAGGAGCCGCAGTCCTGATAGAGCAGGGTCTCGAGCTCGGCCTGGCGCTCGGTCCCCGGCACAAGGTCGCCTGCGGCTGCAGGCAGGGCCAGGGTGCCGAGAAGAAGCGGGATCAGGGCCAACGGGCGCATGGGCAACCTCGCACTAGCGGAACGATGTGTCACGGCAACCGCTGGGAGCGGCCCGTCACGGCAGTGTCGGGCCGCCGACGATGCGCCGCCTTGACCATCGTCAAGACGTTGACGTGTCGCATGACATCTTTGATGTACGTCAACGGCAGCGGCGATGAGAGCTGTCGCGCGTGATGGTGTATGTAATATACCGCTTAACGACATGCCGTCTTCGTTCCGCCCGGTACCCGCCCATGGCCACACTCTCCGCCCTCGACCGACACCTTATCGATGCCTTCCAGCGCGGCCTGCCGCTCTGCGAGCGGCCTTTCGCCGCCATGGCCGAGCGCCTGGGGACGAGCGAGGCGCAGGTGCTCGATTGCCTGAAGGCCCTGCAGCAGAGCGAGGTGCTCAGCCGAGTCGGGCCGGTCTTCGACCATGCCCGGGCCGGCGCCAGCCTGCTGGCGGCGGTGGCGGTACCCGAAGCCGAGCGCGATGCCGTAGCGGCGGTGATCAATGGTTCGCCGGGCGTCAACCACAACTATGCGCGCCAGGATCTGGCCAGCCAGCAGCCCTACAACCTTTGGTTCGTCATGACCGCCGCCGACGAGGTACAGCTCGAGGCGCGACTCGATGCGCTGGAGGAGGCGCTGGGCCGGCCGCTGCTTCGCCTGCCGATGGTCGAGGGCTACCACATCGATCTCGGCTTCCCCATACCCTGGGCCGACCTGGAGGCGTCATGAACCGGATGGCATCCCTTACCGCCCCTACGGCTCATGACCGGGCCGCTCCGCAGCGGCTACGGGCCCTGCTCGAGCGCGGCCTGCCGCTGACCGAGCGGCCCTGGCAGGCGCTCGCCGAACAGTGCGGCATGAGAGAGCAGGAGGTGCTGGCCTGGGTCGAGCGCTGGCAGCGTGAAGGATTGATCAAGCGCATGGGGCTGGTCGTGCGTCACCACGCCCTGGGCATCCGGGCCAATGCCATGGTGGTGTGGGACCTGCCCGACGAGGCCGTGGCCGAGGTGGGGCAGCGCCTGGCCGCGGAGCCCGCCGTCACGCTCTGCTACCGGCGCCGACGCCAGCGACCCGAGTGGCCCTACAACCTGTTCTGCATGATCCACGGCACCCGGCGCGACCGTGTGTTGGCCGCGCTCGACGAGATCGTCGCGCGGCAGGAGCTGCAGGAAATACCGCATCGCGTGCTGTTCAGCCTCAAGGCCTACAAGCAGTGCGGCGGTCGCTACACCCGCGAGGCGCAGCCATGAGCATCGTGCCTGCCCAACGGCCCGAGCCGGCTGACCTGGACGGCGCCGATCGGCGCATCGTCAACCGCCTGCAGGAGGGCTTGCCGCTGTGCGAGCGGCCCTACGCCGCGGTGGCCGCCGAACTCTCGCTCTCCGAGGGCGAGCTGCTCTACCGCCTGGAGCGGCTGTTGGAAGCCGGTGTGCTGAGCCGCTTCGGCCCCATGTATCACGCGGAGCGCCTGGGTGGCGGCCTGACCCTGGCGGCGCTGGAAGTCCCGGAAGCCGACTTCGAGCGGGTCGCGGCGGCGGTCAACGCCTTTCCCGAAGTGGCCCACAACTACCGTCGCGAGCATCGTCTCAACATGTGGTTCGTGCTGGCCACCGAGACCCCCGAGCGCATCAGCGAAGTGATCGAGGCGATCGAGGCCACCACCGGCCTGGCGGTATTCAATATGCCCAAGCAGGAGGAATTCCATGTCCGTCTCCACCTGCCCGTCTGAGCCGGCAGCGGCTGCCCTAGACACTAACGGCCTGGATGAAATCGACCGCGCCATCGTGCTGGCCACCCAGGCCGGCCTGCCGCTGGTACCGGATCCCTGGGGCGCGGTGGCCAAGCCGCTGGGCCTGGCCGGTGACGAGGTGCGTGTGCGCATGCAGCGCATGGTAGAGAGCGGGGTGATCCGCCGCATCGCCGCGGTACCCAATCATTACCGCCTGGGCTACGTGGCCAACGGCATGACCGTATGGGATGTGGACGATGCGCATATCGAGCGCTTGGGGCGGGAGGTGGCCGGCGTGCCCGGGGTGAGCCACTGCTACCGGCGCCCACGTCACCTGCCCGAATGGCCCTATAACCTGTTCGTCATGCTGCACGGGCGCAGCCAGGTCGAAGTGGAGCACCAGGCCGAGGCGCTGCGCACCCTGCTCGGCGACGCGTGCCGCGACCATCGCATCCTGTACAGCTCCCGCATTCTCAAGAAGACCGGCCTGCGTCTCGGCCGCCGGTCCGGCCCGCCGCGCTGAACTTGCGCCGCGCCAGAGGAGGTTTCCATGTTCCGCGTTACCCGCTACGTCAAATCGCTGCTCGAACCCTCACCGGTCCCAGCGGCCCACAAGCCCCCCGGCCCGGTCGTGATCTGGAACCTGATCCGGCGCTGCAACCTGACCTGCAAGCACTGTTACACGGTATCGGCGGACATCGACTTCAAGGGGGAGCTTTCCACCGAAGAGGTCTTCACCGTACTCGACGACTTGAAGCGCTTCCGCGTGCCGGCACTGATCCTCTCGGGCGGCGAGCCGCTGATGCGCCCGGACATTTTCGAGATTTCCCGCCGCGCCCGCGAATTGGGCATCTACACCGGGCTCTCCACCAACGGTACCCTGATCGACGAGAGCAACATTGCCCGCATCGCCGAGTGCGGCTACGACTATGTGGGCATCAGCATCGACGGCCTCGAGGCTACCCATGACGAGTTTCGCCGCCGAAAGGGCGCGTTTCGTGAGTCGATGCATGCGGTCAAGCTATGCAAGCAGCACGGCATCAAGGTGGGGTTGCGCTTCACCCTGACCCAGCAGAACTACGAACAGCTCGACGATATCCTGGCGCTGATCGACGAGCACGATGTCGACAAGTTCTACCTCTCGCACCTCAACTACGGCGGCCGCGGTCATCGCCACCGCAAGCAGGACGCCTGGTACCAGATGACTCGCGATGCCATGACGCGGCTGTTCGACCACTGTCGCAGCGAACTCGAGCGCGGCATCGAACGCGAGTACGTCACCGGCAACAACGATGCCGACGGCCCCTTCCTGCTGATGTGGGCGCGCAAGCACTTTCCCGACCAGGCCGAGGCGCTGGAGCGGCGCCTGATCCACTGGGGCGGCAATGCCTCGGGCGAACATATCGCCAACATCGACAACCTGGGCACGGTGCATCCGGACACCTTCTGGTGGGACCACGACCTGGGCAACGTGCGACAGCGTCCGTTCTCCGAGATCTGGCGCGACAGCCAGGATGCGCTGATGCAGGGCTTTCGCCAACGCCCGCGCCCGCTCAAGGGGCGCTGTGCCGACTGCCGCTTTCTTTCCATCTGCAACGGCAATACCCGGGTGCGGGCATGGAAGGTGACCGGCGATCCCTGGGAGGAGGATCCCGGCTGCTACCTCAGCAATCAGGAGATCGGCGTCGCAGAGAATCGCGAGCGTCGCGTGGCAGCACCCTACGACAGCATTCAAGCCATCGAGCTGTAGCCGTGCAGACCAAAAAGAGCAGGACGACCGTTGACGCTTCGGGGAGAGGCCGACCATGACCACACACTGCCATTCGCGACACCTGGGTTTCACTCTCGACGAAGCGCCGCTGGCGCCCGGCGAGGTCGCCATCGTCGGCGCCGGCCCCGGCGACCCGGGCCTGCTGACCCTGCGCGCCCTGTCGCTGCTGCAGCAGGCCGACTGCCTGGTCTTCGACCGCCTGGTGTCGCCCGAGGTACTGGCCCTGGCCCGGCCAGAGGCGAAGCGCTATTACGTGGGCAAGGCCTCGAGCCACCACGCGCTGCCTCAGGAGGAAATTAATACCCTGCTGGTGACGCTGGCGAGGAATGCAAAACGTGTGCTGCGCCTCAAGGGCGGCGACCCCTACATCTTCGGCCGCGGTGGCGAGGAGGCCGAACATCTCATCGCTTGCGGCGTCGGGTTTCGCGTGGTGCCGGGCATCACCTCGGCCTCGGGCTGCTCCAGCTACGCGGGCTTTCCGCTCACCCATCGCGACCATGCCCAGAGCGTGACCTTCGTCACCGGCCACGCCAAGGCCGACGGCGAGCTGGCGCTGGACTGGGCCGCCCTGGCGGTGCCCCACCATACCGCCGTGTTCTACATGGGCCTGGCCAACGCCGCGCTGATCAGCCGCGAGCTGCAGCGCCACGGCCTGCCGGCGGAGCATCCGGTCGCCCTGGTGGAGCGTGGCACCACTCCCGAGCAGCGCCACGTGCTGACCACCCTGGGCGAGCTGGAAGCAGCGATCGAGCGCGAGGCGCTCAAACCGCCGACCCTGATCGTCGTGGGCGAGGTGGTACGCCTGGCCGATACCCTGGGGCCTGGCATGACGTCAATGGCACGCCACGACGTCGAAGCGGGCGACGCGAGGAGGTTGGCCGTATGAGGGGCGTTGCGACGTTGCTCGGCGCGGTGCTCGGCCTGGCGCTGACCGTTGCGTCGTCGGCCCAGGCCGACGCGCCCGACCCGAGCATGCTCTATCACCAGCACTGCGCAGCCTGTCATGGCGTCGGCCGGCTGGGCGGCATCGGCCCGGCGCTGCTGCCGGACAATCTCTCGCGCCTGAAGCCCGCCGAGGCCGTGGAGGTGATCCGCGACGGCCGCCCGGCCACGCAGATGCCCGCCTTCGACGCGCTGCTCGATGAGGCCGAGGTCGCCGCCCTGGCCGAGTGGATCTACGAGCGCCCGGAGGTCGAGCCGAGCTGGAGCGAGGAGGACATTCTCGCCAGTCACGTGGTCAATCACTACCACGGCACCCTCCCCGACGAACCGGTGTTCGAGGTGGAAGACCTCATGAACCTGTTCCTGGTGGTGGAGATCGGCGATCACCACGTCAGTCTGCTCGACGGTGACCGCTTCGAGCGCATCGCCCGTTTCCCCAGTCGCTACGCGCTGCATGGCGGGCCCAAGTATTCGCCGGATGGCCGCTACGTCTACTTCGGCTCACGCGACGGCTGGGTGACCAAGTACGATATCTACAACCTCGAGGTTACCGCCGAGGTGCGCGCCGGCATCAACATGCGCAACATCGCCGTCTCCGCCGACGGCAACTACGTGCTGGCCGGCAATTACCTGCCCCACAGCCTGGTGCTGCTCGACGCCCGTAACCTCGAGCTGATCGCCTCGATCCCGGTGGAGGGGCTCGGGGGCGACACCTCTCGGGTCAGCGCCGTGTATACCGCACCGCCACGCAACAGCTTCGTCGTGGCACTGAAGGACATACCCGAGGTGTGGGAGATCCGCTGGCCGGAAGAGCGGGCCGAAGGCGACGAGCCGCTGGTGGGGGACTTCGCCCTGCACCGCATGGCGGCGCCGGACTACCTCGACGACTTTTTCTTCGATCCCGGCTACCGCTACCTGGTGGGCGCGGCCCGCGGCGGCAAGGGCGGGCAGGTGTTCGACCTGGACAGCGAAGCCAAGGTCGCCGACCTGCCGCTGGAAGGCATGCCGCACCTGGGCGCCGGCATCACCTGGGAACTGGACGGCCGCCGGGTGATGGCGATGCCGCACATCGACCGGGGCCTTGTCTCGGTGTTCGACATGAGCGACTGGTCGCTGATCACCCAGATCGAGACCGACGGCCCCGGCTTCTTCATGCGCAGCCATGCGAACTCGCGCTACGCCTGGGTCGACGTGTTCTTCGGCCCCAACCACGACCGCGTCCACGTGATCGACAAGCAGAGCCTGGAGATCGTCGAGACGCTGATTCCCGAGCCGGGCAAGACCGCCGCCCACGTGGAGTTCGACCGCCGCGGCGAGACCCTGCTGCTGAGCATCTGGGACGACGACGGCTACCTGCTGTGGCTCGATGCCGACACCCGGGAGGAGCTGGGGCGCATGCCGATGAAGAAACCCTCCGGCAAATATAACGTTTGGAACAAGACCCAATACGAGGAGGGCACGAGCCATTAGAAAGAAGCATTCTTGATATCCGTCATGAAGTCGCCCGGCGTGAGTCGCCATAATGGACTTGTCCAAGCATTCCAGTCGGGTAATACGCCATGACAACTTCCCCTGCCGTCGACCGCCAGCCGCGCCTGCCCCTTGCGCGACTGGCCTTTCGTCCATTCTTCCTGCTGGCCTCGCTGTTCAGCGTGCTGGCGATGGTGGTGTGGTTCGCGTTCTGGCACGGCGACATCCTGCTGCGGCCCCACGGTGGGCTGATGTGGTGGCACCAGCACGAGATGATCTTCGGCTTCGGCGCCGCCGTGGTGGTGGGCTTCCTGCTCACCGCGGTGCAGAACTGGACGGGGCGCAAGAGCCTGAGCGGCACGCCGCTGCTCGGTCTGGTGGCGCTGTGGCTGGCGGCGCGAGTACTGCTGGCATACCCCTTCGGCCTCCCCACCTGGTGGCTGGCGACCCTCGACCTGGCTTTTTTGCCGCTGGCGGCGCTGATCATGGGTCGCCTGGTGATCGCGGCGCGACTGTGGCGTAACCTGATGTTCGTGCCGGTGCTGCTGCTGCTGGCCGCGGCCAACCTGGCCATGCATTTCGGCGTTGCCCTGGGCAGGGTCGAGCTGATCCGTGAAGGGGCCTACCTCGGCGTGCTGCTGATCGCCGTGCTGATGGTGCTGCTGGGCGGACGGGTGATTCCCTTCTTCACCTCACGCAAGCTGGGGCGGGCGCAGCCGGCTCCCGTTCCGCTGCTGGAGAAGGTGACCCTGGGCTCGGTGCTGGCGGTGGTGCTGATGCAGCTTGCCGTGCTGCTCGGCTTGGCGGTGCCTGCGGCCCTGCACGCCGCGGTGATGCTGGTCGCGGCAGTGGCCAGCTTCGTGCGCCTGCTGCGCTGGGAGGGTTATCGCACGCTGCACGAGCCGCTGCTGTGGGGGCTTCACCTGAGCTACGCTTTCGTGCCGGTCGGGCTGGCGATGTGGGCACTGGCGCTGCTGGGGGCCTTCCGCGTCGAACTCGCCGTGCATGCATTGGCCATCGGCGGCATCGGTTCCATGATGCTGGCCATGATGGCGCGGGTGTCACTCGGTCATACCGGAAGACAGATACGCACCCTGCCGGGGATCGGCGTGGCCCTGGCGCTGATGTTCGGCGCCGCCGTGCTGCGTTCGCCGGTGCTGGCCGCTTTCCCGCAGATCACCCACTGGATCTACAACCTGAGCATCCTGTTCTGGTGTATCGCCTATCTCATCTTCCTGTTTCACTATACGCTGCCGCTATTGAGCGCCCGTGTGGACGGGCAGGATGGATAGCGAGCAAGTGGGATAGACGGAGCCAGAGGATGATCGAGCACTATTTCCTGATCAAGCACCTGCACATGACCACGGCGGTGCTGAGCGTGACCTTCTTTATCGTACGGGCATGGTGGTCGGTGCGTGAGGTCACGCTGCTGCAGCGGCGCTGGGTCAGGATCCTGCCTCATATCAACGATACCCTGCTGCTCGCGCTTGGCGTCACGCTGATGGTGATGTTGTCGATGTGGCCCCACCAGCACCCGTGGCTCGCCGCCAAGCTACTGGGCCTGCTCGGCTATATCCTGCTGGGGACGGTGGCGATCAAGCGCGGACGCACGCCGCAGACCCGCGCTATCGCGGCAGTGGCGGCGGTCGTGGTCTTCGGCTACATGCTGGGTGCGGCCATAACCAAGGACGCCCTGTTCTTCTGGCCTTTCTGACGTCTACCTGAGCGGCACTTTTCCCGGTGGGCCTGGCTTCTATACTAAGGCCTGCCGAGACATTCATGACAAGACGAGGAGTCACGCATGGCCAATCACGATCTCCCCTCCGGTGCCGGCAAGGTGGCCGACGACTATCCCGAGGTATGGCGCGCTTTCGCTACGCTGGGCAAGGCATGCGCCGAGGCCGGCCCGCTGGATGCCCGCACGCGGCGCCTGGTCAAGCTGGCGCTGGCCGTGGGCGGCGGCTCCGAAGGGGCCGTGCACTCGCATATGCGCCGCGCCGTGGACGAAGGTATCGAGCCCGAGGCGCTCAAGCAGGTGGCCATGCTGGCGATTCCCACCCTGGGTCTGCCGGCCGGTGTAGCAGCGTTGACCTGGATCGAGGACATCACCGACCGCGACAAGTGAGCCTTGCCAGCACGGCGGGTCGTTCCGACCCGCCGTGCGACATTGCGACACAGCCCGCCTGACCCCCCGCCTGCCGCCGCTTTTCAGCCTCATCGCCCCCCTATTGACCGGCGTCAATGTCCTGCCCCGCCCGGGGTTGTAATCTAAACATGCATCATAGATACATCTTTACAAGGGTGGGACGCGCCAACCTCGGCAGCAGGTCCCGTAGGCAAGCCAACACGAGCAAGGGGGGATGGCCATGACCGAAGGCCTCACCAAGGCGGCGGCCCGCAACATCTTCTATGGCGGTTCGCTGTTCTTCTTTCTGTTGTTCACCGCACTGACGGCGCACAGCCATTGGTACATGGTGACAAAGTCCACCGACAAAGGGGGGCTCACCGAGTCCGTCGAGCTGGGCAAGCACGTGTGGGAAGAGAACATGTGCATCAACTGCCACAGCATCATGGGCGAGGGGGCCTATTTCGCTCCTGAACTGGCCAACGTATGGGAGCGCTATGGCGGCCACAGCAACCCCGAGGGTGCCCGCATGGCGCTGGCCGCCTGGATGAAAGCCCAGCCGACCGGCGCGCCGGGTCGTCGCCAGATGCCTTACTTCGACCTGACCGATGAGGAAATGACCGCACTGATCGATTTCCTCGAGTGGACCGATTCCATCGACGACCAGAACTGGCCCCCGCACCCCGCCGGCTGAGGCGGTGATACCGGGTTGAGGCAAGGAGAACGAATACGATGAAATACGAAACCCAGAAGGTGGCCCTGCCATTCTTCGCCGTGGCCATGGCACTGTTCGCGCTGCAGATCGTCTTCGGCCTGCTGGCAGCGACGGTCTATGTGTCCCCCCACTTCTTGGCCGAGCTGATGCCGTTCAACATCATGCGCGTCAGCCATACCAATCTGCTGATCGTGTGGCTGTTGATCGGCTTCATGGGCTGTACCTACTACCTGATGCCGGAAGAGGCCGAACAGGAAATCCACAGCCCCGGCCTGGCCTACCTGCAGCTGGCCATCTTCGCCTTCGCCGGTGCGGCGGCCCTGGTGGGCTACCAGTTCGGCATTCACGAAGGACGCGAATTCCTCGAGCAGCCGTTCTGGATCAAGGTGCTGATCACCATCTCGTACCTGATCTTCCTGTTCAATACCAGCATGACCCTGCTCAAGGGACGCAAGACGGCCATCAACCTGGTGCTGATGCTGGGCCTGTGGCTGGCGGCGGTGTTCTGGCTGTTCGCCTTCTACAACCCCTCCAACCTGGCGGTGGACAAGCTCTACTGGTGGTGGGTCGTGCACCTGTGGGTCGAAGGCGTGTGGGAATTGATCATGGCCTCGCTGCTCGGCTACCTGCTGATCAAGATGTCCGGCGTCGACCGCGAGGTCATCGAGAAGTGGCTCTACGTGATCGTCGGCCTGTCGCTGTTCTCCGGCCTGCTGGGCACCGGTCACCACTACTACTGGATCGGCGCGCCGAGCTACTGGCAGCCCATCGGCAGCATCTTCTCGACCCTCGAGGTGATCCCGTTCTTCGCCATGGTGGTGTTCGCCTTCTACATGTTCTGGAAGGGCAGCCGTAATCACCCCAACAAGGCGGCCATGCTGTGGGCACTGGGTTGCCCGACCATCGCCTTCTTCGGTGCCGGCGTGTGGGGCTTCATGCACACCCTGTCGTTCATCAACTACTACACCCACGGCACCCAGCTCACCGCCGCCCACGGCCACCTGGCCTTCTACGGCGCCTACGTGATGCTGATCCTCGGTGTGATCACCTACGCCATGCCGCAGATCCGCCGCAGCCAGCCGTATAACCAGGTGCTGAACATGTGGGGCTTCTGGATCATGACCTCGGCCATGTGCTTCATGACCTTCACCCTGACCTTCGCCGGTGTCGTGCAGACCCACCTGCAGCGAGTGCTGGGCATGAACTACATGCAGGTACAGAGCCAGCTCGATCTGTTCTACATCATGCGCCTGGGAACCGGCGTGGCCGTGACCATTGCCGCGATCATGCTGATCTACTCGTTCTTCGGTCCCGCCCGCGAGCAAGTGCCCGCTACCAGCAGGCCGCTGGCCGCCGTTGAGTGACCGTCTCTCGATGGGGTGCATGAGCGCCCCATCGAGCCTTCCCCTGGAGTGACGCCCATGTCCCATATCGCTACCGCTTCCGCCCAGAAGTTCGAGCAGGAGCTGCCCTATTACGAACCGGTCGGCAACGAATGCGCCCTGTTCGAACAGGCCTACCAGCAGCGCCTGCCGCTGCTGCTCAAGGGTCCGACCGGCTGCGGCAAGACGCGCTTCGTCAGCCACATGGCGGCGAAGCTGGGTCGACCGTTGTTCACCGTGTCGTGCCATGACGACCTGACCGCCGCCGACCTCACCGGCCGCTACCTGCTGCAAGGTGGCGAGACCCGCTGGGTCGACGGCCCGCTGACCCGCGCCGTGCGCGAGGGCGGTATCTGTTATCTCGACGAGGTGGTCGAGGCGCGCAAGGACGTCACCGTGGTGCTGCACCCGCTGACCGACGACCGCCGGCTGCTGCCGCTGGAGCGTACCGGCGAGCTGCTCGAGGCACCCGACGATTTCATGCTGGTGGTCTCCTACAACCCCGGCTACCAGCACATTCTCAAGTCGCTAAAGCCAAGTACTCGCCAGCGCTTCGTGGCGATGTCGTTCGATTTCCCGCCGCCCAAGGTGGAGTGCGAGATCGTCGCTCGCGAGAGCGGCCTGGCCTATGACCGCTGTGCCGCCCTGGTCAACCTGGCCGCCAGCCTGCGCGCCATGAAGGGGCAGGACCTGGAAGAGGGCGTTTCCACGCGCCTGCTGGTCTACTGCGCCACGCTGATCAAGGCCGGCATGCCGATCCTCGACGCCGCCTGCGCCACCCTGGTCGAGCCGCTGTCCGACGACGAGGACGTGCAGCAAGGCCTGATGGAAGCGATCAAAGCCACCTTTGGTTAACCCACACTGTTGCCGCGGCACTGGATGATCGGTACCTGCCCACGCGAGGGGCGCCGGGGGCAGGCCAAAGAGGAGGTCCTACGCCAGGGATGGTGTAGGTAGCGTACAAGGATGTATTCACAGCGCCTCCTCGACGGCCTGCCGCCGGATCAGCCCCGACTATTTGCCCAGGAGACGATGCATGCTGGACTTTCTTGAGGTCGAAGAATTCGTCGGTCGCCGTTGGCACCGCTGGGCCTCCAGTGCGACCAGTTACCCCGACCATCCCGACTCGGCGGTGCGTCTCGATTCGCTGCGCGCCATGCTCGGCGTATTCTTCCGCAGCGGCGGCGGCGAGGCCGGCGTCGAGGTGTCGGCCATCGCCCGGCGCAATTCGAGCCACCGGCTATCGCTGCGCCAGCGGCTGGGGCTGGACGAGGAGCCGCTGGACCAGGCCCGCCGCGACGAGGAGCACTTGCTGCTGCCGCCGCGCATCGCCCTGTTCCCCCAGGCCGAGCTCAACCGCGACCTCTACCTGTGGTTGACCGCCTATCTTGCCCTGGGCGAGCTTCCGGCCAGGCTCGATGATCCGCTCCAGCGCGACCTCGCGGCGCTGCGCACGGCTCGA
Organism: Billgrantia hypersalina; assembly: GCF_052584175.1. Classification (NCBI taxonomy): domain Bacteria; kingdom Pseudomonadati; phylum Pseudomonadota; class Gammaproteobacteria; order Oceanospirillales; family Halomonadaceae; genus Billgrantia; species Billgrantia hypersalina. The sequence goes on along the minus strand of NZ_JBMIQI010000020.1, from coordinate 25,046 downwards.
CGCACCACCCAGGCAGTGCTTGAACGCTTCCCGGGCCTCACCGAATGCTATGCCCGGCTGTGCCAGGCACTGCGCGCGGTGCGCCCGCAGCGCAAGCGCCTGCCGCCCATGGAGACCGCGCTCGAGGCGGCCCTGCTCGCCCAGCTTGGCGCCCCGGCGCCCGAGGCCGGCTGGGCGCTCGCCATGTATGACGCCGTTCTCGACGACACGCTGCCACTGGATGGCTTCCACGCCCCGCGCGGCTACCGCCCGCCACTGCCGGTGCCACTGTGGGGCGACGTGGTGGCGTTGGGTACCCGCGAGGGCGAACGCGAGACAATCGACGACTCCGACGTCGCCGTGCGGCGCGACCAGCAGGCCGACGACGGCGGCAAGCGCAAGGCGGACCGCCGCGAGCAGGACCAGGCCGACCGCGACGACCCGCTGATGCTCAACGCCTCGGAAAAGATGCTCTCCTGGGCCGAGATGGTGAATCTCAACCGTCACGTCGAGGACGAGGAGGAGGAGACGGCCAAGGAGGCCGCCGATCAGATCGATGAGATCGTGCTCAGTCCCAATCGCAAGCAGGCCGCCTCGCGGCTCAAGCTCGACCTCGACCTGGCGCCTGACGAAGCCAGCGGTGGCCGTTTGAGCGGTCGGCATACCTATCCCGAATGGCATCACCGCAAGCAGGTCTATCTGCCCGACCACTGCGTGGTATTGAGCGACGTGCAGAGCGAGGAGGGCGAGCAGTGGGAGCCCGACGAGGCCACCCGGCGCCGCATCCGCAAGGTACGCCGTGAATTTGAAGCGCTGCGCCCGCGGCGCGAGATCCTGCGCGGTCAGCTCGACGGTACCGAGCTCGACATGGACGCGGTGATCCGCTCGCGCTGCGATCTGGCGGCCACCGGCGAGACCAGCGATCGGCTCTACATGGCGGCGCGTCAGCAGGCCCGCGACCTGGCGGTATCGATCCTGATCGACGTCTCGCTCTCCACCGAGGCGTGGCTCGAGGACCGGCGTGTTCTCGATGTCGAGAAGGAAGCGCTGCTGGTGCTGGGCCACGGCCTGGCCGGTTGCGGCGACGACTACGCCATCCACTGCTTCACCTCGCACCGCCGTCACAAGGTGTGGGTCAATACGCTCAAGAGCTTTGACGAGCCCATGAGCGATCGGGTGGGGCGGCGCATCGCGGCGCTCAAGCCGGGCCACTACACCCGCATGGGACCGGCGATTCGCCACGCGACCCAGGAACTCGCCAAGCGTCCCAATCGCCACCGTCTGCTGCTGGTGCTGACCGACGGCAAGCCCAACGATACCGACTACTACGAAGGGCGCTACGGCATCGAGGACACCCGCCGGGCCGTGCTCGAGGCGCGTCAGCAGGAGGTTCGCGTGTTCGGCGTCACCGTCGACAGCGAAGGGCACCGCTACGTGCCGCACCTGTTCGGCCGCGGCAGCTACGCCATCGTCAACCGGCCCGAGCACCTCTCGCTCGCCTTGCCGGGCATCTACCGCCAGATCATCGGTTCCTAGGAAGGAGATATGGCCATGACCAATCCGCGTCTCGCCATCGCCGTCGCCATCGGCCTCGCCATCGGGCTGGCCGTGGTGCTGCCCATCGCCTGGCTGATCAACAACCGCGACTGGGGCGTGGGGCTGATGCTGCTTGTGCCCGTCATCGTCTACGGGATGATGCGCCTGGCCCGGGTGCTCGAAGCCTGGGCGCGCAACCCACCGCCGCTCCCGCACTCGTCAACCCGCGACCGTCCTCCCCGCTAGCTGCCATCGAAAGCCTGAAACGACATCGCCCGGCCACTCGGCCGGGCGATGTCGTTTCAGGTCAACCGTGGCTCAGAACATCCGCGGCGCGGCATAACCGGCACCGATCAGCGCCAGCGTGAACAGCACCAGTCCCACGAAGGTACCCTTCCAGGCCGGCGTCGACGCGCGCAGGTTGAGATAGACCATCAGCAGCCGCTGAGCCTTGAACCCGGTGGCAACGAGTACCAGCAGCGCCGAGGCCAGCGGCAGCGGCTCCCAACTGGCCTGGTCCAGCCGCGCGGAGAACATTGCCACCAGCGTCAGTACCATCAGCGTCAGCCAGGTGATCAGCAGGCGGCGGGTGCCGGGGAGTGCGGTCATGCATCACCTCGTGGGGAGTCGTGGTGAGCCTCAGCGCAGCAAAGCGCCTTCAGCGCAATAAATAGACAAGCGGATAGAGCAGAATCCAGATCAGGTCGACCATGTGCCAGAAGGCCGCCGCCGTCTCGACGTTCTCGGTCGAGGTACGCCAGCTCACCAGCGCCAGCAGCCCCAGGCCGAACAGCACATGGGCGAAATGAAAGGCGGTCAGGCCGTAGTAGTAGCTGAAGAAGAGATGGGTTTCCGGCGTGATGCCCACGGAAAACTTGCCGGCGTACTCGACGATCTTTATCGCGCAGAACAGCACCCCGAGTCCCATGCTTGCCGCCAGCCACTGGCGCGCCCGGCGGTGTCGATCGGCGCTGATCGCCTCCACGGCGAGCGCCACGCACAGGCCACTGGTAAGCAGGACCAGCGTGTTGAGGCCGCCCATCAGCGGGTCGAGCTGCTGCTGGGCGGCATTGAAACCGGCCACGTCGCCGGCGCGCTGCCAGGCATACAGGCCGAAGAAGGCGGTGAAGACCAGCAGTTCGCTGAGTATCAGCACCCACATCAGCGGGTTGCCGGGCAGTGCCGAAAGCGGCCCCCAGCCCGGGTTGGGCAGGGGGCGGGAGGGAGTGCCTTCAGTCATGCAGGCTTACGCTGGCGCCGCCGAGCCAAAGGCTGCGTGGCGCGTCGATGGCGCGGCCCGCCATCAGCCGGTGTATGCCCACGCCGCAGCGCGCCACCATCCAGATCAGGCAAGCAGTGAAGAAGCCGTAGCCCAGCGCCCAGGGCGCCCAGGCGGACGCACCGACCAGGCCCAGCACATGCCAGGCCGCCAGAAAGATCGCCGCGCCGACGATGCCGAGCCAGAAGGTACGGATCTGGAACTGCAGGTGGGTGGCGACCCAGTCGGCCACGGCGCGACGGCGCAGATATGCCAGCAGCACACCCACCGGTGCCGTGACCACGGCCAGCACGCTGCCAAGGAAGAGAATGTAGATTACCGCGGCAAGCTTGGTGCCGCGCTCGTCGCCCTGGACGGCGCTTGGGGGGAAGGTCGCGGAATTCGAGGTCATGGCCACCTCCTGGTCGGGTTGGCTGGGGGGAGTCGGGTTCGCCCGCCTGTACGGTTCCACTGTGCCTCACCCTGCCGAAAACATCCTTGTCGCAGGTCAAAGCCCGACTGTTTCGCTAGGGATTAGGCTTTGCCTGAAAAAGCGGCGACCGAAGTCGCCGCGCTTTCTAGGCCCGAAGGTTCGGCTCAGCCCTGCTGCGGCTTGGCTTGGCTTGCGGCTTGTTCCTGCTCTTCGATCATGCGGTCCACCGAGGAGACGTAGTACTCCTCGTCGAACGCGCCTTCCGGTTCCTTCAGCCACACCAGGCAGATCAGCCAGCTGAGGAAGGCGCCGGTGGCGATGATGTAGAAGAACTGGGTGGGGGTGACGAAGGTGAAGATGGTCAGGTAGACCACCGCTCCCACGTTGCCGTAGGCGCCGGCCATGCCCGAGATCTGGCCGGTGATGCGGCGCTTGATCGAGGGAATGATGCCGAAGGTGGCGCCCTCTGCCCCCTGCACGAAGAAGGAGGTGAAGATGGTGATGGCGATGGCGACGATCAGGGGCCAGTTCGAATTGAGCAGGCCCATCAGCACGAAGCCGATGCCGATGCCGAACATGTAGCTGAGCATCACGAAGCGGCGGTTGCCCATGCGGTCCGAGACCAGCCCGCCCATGGGGCGTGCCACGAGGTTCACGAAGGCGAACGACGCGGCGATCATGCCCGCAGCGGCGGCGGTCAGCCCCCAGGTCTCCTCGAAGAACATCGGCAGCATGGAGACCACGGCCAGCTCGGCGCCGAAGTTGGCGAAGTAGGTACTGTTGAGGGCGGCCACGCTACTGAAGGAGTACTTGTCGTCCTCCGGCACGCCCTTCTTCAGGATCGGCACGTTGACCCGCAGGATCTGCACGACCTGGTAGACCACCACGGCGGCGATCGCCATGTAGCAGAACAGCGCGCCGGTGGAGGAGAGATAGCCCATGCCCTCGATGCGCCATACCAGGATCGCCAGGCAGCCCACCAGCGGAATGGTCCAGAGGATCAGCTTGACCATGTCGCCCCAGGAGCTCACCTCCATGGCAAGCGCCTTGCGCGCCTTGCGGTGGGCCTTGGCATCGGGGCCGTCGGTGATGGCGAACCAGTAGAACACGCCGTAGGCGGCCATCACGATGGCGCTCATGCCGATGGCGTAGCGCCAGCCGTCCGCACCGCCGAACAGGGTGAGCGCGATGGTGGGCAGCGTCATGGCGGCGGCGGCGGAGCCGAAGTTGCCCCAGCCGGCATAAAAGCCTTCGGCGAAGCCGATGTCCTTGGGCTTGAACCACAGCGCGGTCATGTGGATGCCGACCACGAAGCTGGCGCCGATGGAACTGAGTACCAGACGCGCGATCAGCAGCTGCGACATGCTGTTGCCGAAGGCGAACACCAGCGCCGGCACCGCCATGGTAACCATCAGCACCGAGAACACCCGGCGCGGGCCGAAGCGGTCGAGTGCCATGCCCACGATGATGCGCGCCGGAATGGTCAGCGCCACGTTGACGATGGCGAACAGGCGGATATCGTCGCGGGTCAGCCAGTCGACGCTCTTGAGCATGCTCGATGCCAAGGGCGCCATGTTGAACCAGACGTAGAAGGTGATGAAGAAGGCGATCCAGGTCAGGTGCAGGGCCCTGATCTCCGGACTGCGGAACTTGAAGACGGCGGACACTTTCATGGTCGTATCATCCTGAAGTGAAAGCTCGAATAGCCAGGCGTGACGGGATCGCCGTCAGGGGCTGGGCAGGATCAGCAGCGGACACTCGACGCGCCGGGCAAGAAACGAACTGACCTTGCCGAACGTCATGTAATCCAGCTCGTCGACGAAGTAGCTCAGCGACTGGGCGATGATGCCGCCGTCGGGCTTGCTGCTGTGGCGGGCGATGACCAGCACGTCCGGCTGGTGCTTCTGGGTGGCGCGCAGCAGCATCTTGCGCGCATCGCCCTCGGCCAGCATCCAGTCCACCTCGAAGCCTTCCTGGTGGGCGAAATCGGCGCCCTCCTTGAGGGCCGCCTTCAGTTCCTCGTACTCCTGCTGGAACAGCGTCTCGTTGGCGTCGGTGGCGTCGCCGGGGTTCTCGGCCACGCCGACCAGCAGCAGCGTGGGGGCGTTGCAGCGAAACAGGCTGACGCTCTGGGCCAGGGCCAGCTTGGCGTTGCGCGAGCCGTCATAAGCGATCATGACTTTCATGACATCCCTCCGAAGAAGGCAAGGTAAGGGGTGTGCTCTGGCCTAGGGCCAGAGCACCGATGACCGCATCAGGGGTTTTTGACGTAGGCGTTGGGGCGCAAGTAGAACCACCAGTTCACCACCAGGCACACGGCGTAGAAGATCGCGAAGCCGTACATGGCGAGCTCGGGGGTACCGGCGCGGATCTGGCTGCCCATCACCACCGGGGCGATGAAGGCGCCGTAGGCGGCCACGGCGGAAGTCCAGCCCAGCACCGGGCCCTTCTGCTGGGCGTCGAAGATCACGCCGATGCTGCGGAAGGTGGAGCCGTTGCCGATGCCGCTGGCGGCGAACAGGATCACGAACAGCAGCATGAACAGGGCGAAGTAGCTGTTGGGATCGGTGGAGTTATAGGCCAGCATCATCACATAGCCGGTCACCGCCGAGGCCACCACCATGATCACCGAGATCGCCTGGGTGACGATGGAGCCGCCCACCTTGTCGGAGATCCAGCCGCCGATGGGGCGGATCAGGGCGCCGACGAACGGACCGATCCAGGCCCAGGTCAGGGCGCTGGGCGCATCGGGGTTGGCGATGCGAGTGACGCTACCGTCGGCGGCCACTTCCATCATGTTGCCGAAGATCACGTTGATGGAGAGCGGCAGCGCCGCGGAGAAGCCGATGAACGAGCCGAAGGTCAGGATGTAGAGCACGGTCATCGACCAGGTGTGCTTGTTCGAGAAGATGGCGAACTGCTTCTGGATGTTGGGCTTGATGTCGCCGGGAATCAGGCGCAGCAGGCCCAGCGTCAGCAGGATGGTCACCGGCAGGGCGACCCACATGCCCAGCCACTGCAGCGTGACGACGCCCACCACGGTGGCGACGACACCCACGCCGTAGAGCCCCAGGATCTTGCCGAAGGCTTGCAGCGGCGCGCCCGGGTTGGGCGTGATGGGGCGCAGGTTGTTCATGCCGAACCAGCTGAGGAAGGCCAGCGGCACCAGGAACACCAGCCAGACGAAGCCGGCATTCTGGATCCAGGTTTCGGTGCCCGCCTCGATGCGGCCGATCAGCGTACCGCTGGAGCTCTGCAACTCCATGGAACCGCCGGCGAAGGCGCCGAACAGGCCCACGGTCATTACCAGCGGAATCAGGATCTGCATGGTGGTGACGCCGAAGTTGCCGAGCCCGGCGTTCATGCCCAGCGCATAGCCCTGCTGCTTCTTGGGGAAGAAGGTCGAGATGTTGCTCATCGAGGCGGCGAAGTTGCCGCCGCCGATACCCGAGAGCAGGGCCAGCGCCTGGAACACCCAGAACGGCGTGCCGGGATTCATCAGCGCCAGGCCGGTGCCCAGGGCGGGGATTATCAGCAGCGCTGTGGTCAGGAACACGGTGTTGCGCCCGCCGGCGATGCGAATCATGAACGAGGCGGGGATGCGCAGCGTGGCGCCGGCGAGGCCGGCGATGGCGGTCAGCATGAAGAGCTGGTCGACGCTGTAGGGGAACCCCAGGTTCTGCATCTGGGTGGTGATCATGCCCCACATCATCCATACCGCGAAGCCCATCAGCAGGCAGGGGATGGAGATCCACAGGTTGCGCGAGGCGATGCGCTTGCCCGTTTGTTGCCAGAACTGCTCGTTTTCCACGTCCCAGTGCTCGATGTCGGCATTCTTCGGTCTGCCGGCGTCGAGCTTGCCGATATCGACGCTCGATTTAGCCATGACGTTACCCCTCGTGGTTCGACTGATCCCGCGTTGCGACGTCCGTCCTGACCGGGATCAATTCAGGTTCGGTTGAGGCAAAGATACGTCGCGGGAAAGAGCCGCGAAACCGGCCGAAAACGCAGGGAAAACAGGTGTCTACCACTTGAGGGGTAGCAGTGGTATTCAGTTAAGTCATTGATTTTTGGAAAAAGAGAAAATCGCTGGGGCATGAAAAAGGCGCCTTGTCGGCGCCGTGGAGTCTTTGGAGGTATCCACACAGAACCTCCGCTACCTATCGCGTTATTTGCCGTCGATGCCCTCTTGCACGGCCCACACCGCCGCCTCCACCCGCGAGCGTAGGTTGAGCTTCTTGAGCAGGTGCTTGACGTGTACCTTCACCGTGCCTTCGGAGATATCGAGCTTGCGTGCGATCAGCTTGTTGGAGAGTCCGGCCGCCAGCTCGCGCAGGATCTCGCGTTCGCGCTGGGTCAGGCTGTGGATATCGGGCGTGGCCGGTGCCGTGCGCTGGTTGCGCAGGGCCTCGGCGAGCAGGGCGGTGAGGTTCTCGCTGACCACCATGCGGCCCAGCGCCGCCTGGCGCAGCTGGCGCACCATCTCCTCCGGTTCCATGTCCTTGAGCAGATAGCCGTCGGCGCCCCCGCGCAGGGCGGCCAGCAGGTCCTCCTCGTGGTCGGAGACGGTGAACATCACGATGCGCCCGGCATAGCCCGACTCGCGCAGCGCCTTGAGCGTCTGGATGCCGTCCATGCCGGGCATGTTGAGGTCGAGCAGAATCATGTCCGGGTCGAGCTCGGCGGCGAGTTTGACGCCCTGCTCCGGCTCGCCGGTGTCGCCGACGAGCTGGAGATCGTCCTCCAGTTCGAGCAGCTGGGCCACGCCGCGGCGCAGCAGCGGGTGGTCGTCGATGATCAGGATACTGGCGGGGGTCTCGTTAGCTGACTGGCCCATGATGTCTCAGTTTCCTTGGTCGTGAAGAAGGGAGTCGGTGGCCGGCTGGCGCGTGATCAGGCGTGCCGTCTGCGGCGTGAAGGTCACCTCCACGCAGGCACCGCCCTCGCCGCGGTTGCATAGCTTCAGCTCGCCACCCAGGGTATTCGCCCGGTCGCGCATGATGATCAGTCCGTAGTGCATGGGCGGCGAGTCGTCGTTCTCGAGACCCACGCCGTCGTCCTCGATGCGCAGCACGATGCGGGCCTCGTGAAACTTCACCGTGACGGCGGCCCAGTGTGCCTCGGCATGCTTGTGCGTGTTGCTCAGCGCCTCGCGGGCGATCTGCAGTACATGGATCTCCTCGTTGGGGTTGAGGAGATGAGGCGGCACGTCGTAGTGGAGCTCCACCGGCGCGCCCATGCGCTCGGAGAACTCCTCGGTGGTCTGCAGCAGGGCGGTCTGCAGCCCGGGGCCCTCGAGCTTGAGGCGGAAGGTGGTCAACAGCTCGCGCAGCTGGCGGTAGGCACTGTTGAGGCCGGTGCGCAACTCGTCGAACACCGCGGCCTGAACCTCGCGCGGCGCCTCCTTGGCCTGCATGCGCTCCAGCCGCGCCACCTGCATCTTGAGGTAGGAGAGCGACTGCGCCAGGGAGTCGTGCAGCTCACGGGCGATGATGGTGCGCTCGTTCATCAGCGAGACCTGCTGCTCCTCCTCGATGCGCCGCTGTAGATAGACCGCGGTGGCCAGTTGGTCGGCCAGGGCGTTGAGCAGGCGGCGTACGCTGTCGGAGAGGCGCTCGCCCTTGGGGTGCCAGACCTCCAGGGTGCCCAGCATCTCGTCGCCCACGCTCACCGGCAGCAGCACGCAGTCGCCATCCTCGGTGTCGGAGAGGCGCACGGGTCGGGGGGCGATCAGGCAGGCGTGGCAATCGTGGTCGCGGCAATAGTCCGGACGCCGCGCGGCATGGGTGGCGAGTATCGGCACCTGGCGGTCGGCGTGGGGGTCGTTGAGCGACAGCCGGATGGGCCCGATGTCGAGCAGTTCCGCCACCCGGCGCAGCATGGGCGCGGCACTGGTACAGAGATCGTTGCCGCCGCCGTAGAGCGAACGGCTGCCGTCGTGGAGAATCTGCATCACCTGGTTGCTGCGCTCGAGCTCCTGGGTCTTGCGATTCACCCGCGCTTCCAGGTCCGCGTAGCTGGCCCCGAGCTCCTCGGTCATGGTGTCAAAGGTGCGGCCGAGCATGGCCAGCTCGTCGTTGCCCTTGAGCTGGGTGCGCAGCGAGAAGTTGTGGCGAGAGGCCTCGCGGGCGAGCACCATCAGCTGGCGCAGCGGCGCCACCAGGTTGTGGCGGATGTCATGGAGCGCGATGGCCACCACCACCGCCGTGAGGACCAGGAACAGGATCTGCAGGGCGCTGAGCAGGCGGATCTTGGCTTCGGTGTTGTGCTCGAGCTGGGAGACCATCTGGTCGATTTCGCTCACCAGGCCGTCGAGCGTGCGGTTGAGCGACTCGATGTTCACCGTCCGGGTATCGACGGCCTCGTTGATCTCGGGGGCCAGCTCGTTGTGCCAGCGCGACAGCACCAGGCGGTATTGACGCCTCAGGTCATGGGCTTCGGAGACGGGAATGGCGCCGGTCAGTTCCTCGCTCTCCAGGCGCGCCTCGAAGCGGTTCTTCAGCACGTGCACCGCGGCCTGGTGATCCATCGACGGAATGCGTTCGTAGCGCTGCAGGGCGGCCACGATCTGGTAGGTGTTCATGCGCAGCGAGCCGGCGACATTGATCGCCGCGGCATCGCCCCGGCTGCCGCCGGCGACGGCCATGGTCACCACGATGCTGATCAGGGCCATGGCGCTGATCGCCAGCAGCGAGGCGACGATACGGGCCACGAGAGAGCGTTGCAGCAGTTTCAAGAGGGCGCGAACTCCGGAAAAGGACGGTCCTGGGACACTATACCCCAAGGGGCGGTGGCGCATCCTACCGGGAGATTCGCCAGGCTGCTACCAAAGAGGTACCTCGTATGCTCTTTTGACCCCGAGGGGCGGGTTAACGAGAATCACTTTGACCACGTTACGGGACCTACCGTTCATGACGTCCGCCGAAAAAGCCCACCCCGCGGGCCCGCAGGTCGACTATCGCTCGCTGGTGGTCGTGCTGCTGTCGCCGCTGGCCTTCGCCCTGGTGTTCGCCAGCTGGACCATCTTCGCCGTGCTCGGGGTCGAGCTCATGCAGGGGCTCGGCTTCGGCGAGGTGCAGTTCGCCCTGCTGCTGGCCATGCCGATGTTCACCGGTGCACTTTCGGCGCTGCCGCTGGCGGCGCTGGCCCGGCTGGTGGGCGGTCGCCGAGTGATGATCGGCTGTTTGCTGCTGATCTGTCCCTTCCTGTGGGCAATTGCTCATTCGAACGACTATTGGGAGTTCCTGCTCGCCGGTGCCGGGCTGGGCGTGGGCGCCGGTTCCCTGGCTGCGGGCCTGGTCTACGTGGCGGCGCTGTGTCCGCGCCGCCATGCCGGCCTGGCGCTGGGGCTCTATGGCGCCGGCATGCTCGGCGCCGGGCTGACCTACTTCCTGCTGCCGTTGATCAGCCAGGCCTACGGCTGGCCGATGGCACCCAAGCTCTACCTGTTGCCGATCGGGCTGGTGGCGCTGCTGCTGTGGCTGTTTGCCGAGGAGGCGCCGAGGGACCGGGGCGAAACGAGAGCGATCGGCATGATGACGGCACTGCCCGGCGGACTGCCTCCATCCGCGGTATGTCGCCTGGCGCTCTACTACAGCTTCTTCTACGGCGCCTTCGTGGCGCTGGCACTGTGGCTGCCTGCCTATCTCATGCATCAGTACCACCTGTCGCTGATGGCGGCGGCCCTCTGGGCGCTGGTCTTCACCCTGCCCGGCGGGCTGGGGCAGATTCTCGGCGGCGCGCTGGCTGACCGGCGGGACTTCCGCGACCTGCGCTGGTGGGTCAGCGCCTGCGTGATGGCCTGCCTGTTCCTGCTTTCCTATCCCGACTTCACCATGCAGATCCATGGCGTGCACGGCGATCTCACGCTGGACTTCTCCATGCCGCTGGCCGGCTTCGCCGCGCTGCTGGCGATCATGGGGCTGGCGATGGGCATCGGCAAGGGCAGCCTGATGTGCCTGCTGTACCGCGACCACGGTGACGACATGGCCCGCGCAGGCGGGCTGGCACTGGCCCTGGGCGGACTGTTCGCCGCCGTGCTGCCGCTGATGTTCGTAGTGGGCAACGAGTGGATCGGCATCCGCACCGCCGGCTTCATGTTCCTCTACGCCGCGCTGGCGCTGTGCATGCTGGTGATGCTCTGGGACGGCGCGCGCCTGCGTTCCCGTTCCGCTGCGCCTTCCCCCACCCAGGCGGATTAACCCCCTTTCACCGGGCCATCTATCACCTTGTGGGTAGACGGGGTGTATATGGAGGTAACCGGGCAGTATTCCGCGTTTCGATCCCCCAGAATCCAGCTCATGAACCTGCCTGCCGGTCGTGCCAGACACGCAGCGCGGCACGGCAGGCGGGGTGGCCCGGGCGGCCACGCATCACTTCAAGAGCCTGGAGACGACCATGAGTCACTTCTTAGATCGGCTGAATTTCTTCCGCAAAGCGCGCGAGCCCTTCGCCAATGGCCATGGCGAGACCCGCGCGGAGTCCCGTGGCTGGGAAGACGGCTACCGGCAGCGCTGGCAGCACGACAAGATCGTGCGCTCCACCCACGGCGTGAACTGCACCGGCTCCTGCAGCTGGAAGATCTACGTCAAGAACGGCCTGGTCACCTGGGAAACCCAGCAGACCGACTACCCGCGCACCCGTCCGGACCTGCCCAACCATGAGCCGCGGGGCTGCCCGCGGGGTGCCAGCTATTCCTGGTACATGTACAGCGCCAACCGCCTCAAGTACCCGCTGATCCGCAAGCCCCTGCTCAAGCTGTGGCGCGAGGCCAAGCAGCAGCACGGCGACCCGGTCGACGCCTGGGCCTCCATCGTCGCCGACCCGGCCAAGACCAAGCAGTACAAGCGTGCCCGCGGCATGGGCGGCTTCGTGCGCGCCGACTGGGACGAGCTCAACGAGCTGATTGCCGCATCCAACGTCTACACCGCCAAGCAGTACGGCCCCGACCGCATCCTCGGTTTCTCGCCGATTCCCGCCATGTCGATGGTCAGCTACGCCGCGGGCAGCCGCTACCTGTCGCTGATCGGCGGCGTGTGCATGAGCTTCTACGACTGGTACTGCGACCTGCCGCCGGCCAGCCCGCAGACCTGGGGCGAGCAGACCGACGTGCCCGAGTCGGCCGACTGGTACAACTCCGGCTACATCATCGCCTGGGGCTCCAACGTGCCCCAGACCCGTACCCCGGATGCCCACTTCTTCACCGAAGTGCGCTACAAGGGCACCAAGACCGTCTCCATCACGCCGGACTATGCCGAGGTCTCCAAGCTCACCGACGAGTGGCTGTCGGTCAAGCAGGGCACCGACGCCGCCCTCGGCATGGCCATGGGCCACGTCATCCTCAAGGAGTTCCACCTCGAGAAGCCCAGCGCCTACTTCACCGAGTACGTGCGCAAGTACTCCGACATGCCCTTCCTGGTCGAACTCGAAGCCCGCGAGGACGGCAGCTTCGTGCCCGGCAAGCAGCTGCGCGCCAGCGACTTCGAAGGCAGCATGGGCCAGGACAACAACCCCGAGTGGAAGACCGTGGCGTGGGACGAGCTGTCCGACCGCCTCGTGGTGCCGAACGGCTCCATCGGCTTCCGCTGGGGCGAGAAGGAAGAGAACCAGGGCAAGTGGAACCTCGAGGAGCGTGATGCCGGCGGCGCCGAGATCAAGCCGCTGCTGACGCTGGCCGAGCACCACGACGATGTAGCCAAGGTCGCCTTCCCCTACTTCGGCGGCATCGCCCACGAGCACTTCGACCACGTGGCCGGCAACGAACTGCTGTTCCACAGCCTGCCCGCCAAGCGCCTGAAGAAGGCCGACGGTAGCGACGTGCTGGCGGTGACCGTCTTCGACCTGATGTGCGCCAACTACGGCATCGACCGTGGCTTCGGCGAGGACGACGGCGCCACCTCGCTGGACGAGGTCAAGCCCTACACCCCGGCGTGGCAGGAGAAGATCACCGGCGTACCCGCCGAGCAGGTCGCCCGCATCGCCCGTGAGTTCGCCGACAACGCCGACAAGACCCGGGGTCGCTCCATGGTCATCGTGGGTGCCGCGATGAACCACTGGTACCACATGGACATGAACTACCGGGGCCTGATCAACATGCTGGTCATGTGCGGCTGTATCGGCCAGAGCGGCGGCGGCTGGGCCCACTACGTGGGTCAGGAGAAGCTGCGCCCGCAGACCGGCTGGACCCCGCTGGCCTTCGGCCTCGACTGGCAGCGCCCGCCGCGCCACATGAACTCCACCTCCTTCTTCTACAACCACTCTTCCCAGTGGCGCTACGAGAAGCTCGAGGTCAAGGAGATCCTCTCGCCGCTGGCCAACCCGGCCGACTACAGCGGCAGCCTGATCGACTTCAACGTGCGCTCCGAGCGCATGGGCTGGCTGCCCTCGGCGCCGCAGCTCGGCACCAACCCGCTACGCCTGGCCGAGAAGGCCAAGGCCGCCGGCATGTCGACCAAGGACTACGCCGTCCAGCAGCTCAAGAGCGGCGAGCTGGCGTTCGCCGCCGAGGACCCGGACAGCCCGCAGAACTTCCCGCGCAACATGTTCATCTGGCGCTCCAACCTGCTGGGCAGCTCGGGCAAGGGCCACGAGTACATGCTCAAGTACCTGCTGGGTACCCGCCACGGCATCCAGGGCAAGGACCTGGGTGAATTCGGCGGCAGCAAGCCGGAAGAGGTGAAGTGGCACGACGAGGCGCCGGAAGGCAAGCTCGACCTGGTGGTCACGCTGGACTTCCGCATGTCCTCCACCTGCCTCTACTCGGACGTCGTGCTGCCGACGGCGACCTGGTACGAGAAGAACGACCTCAACACCTCGGACATGCACCCGTTTATTCACCCGCTGACCGCGGCCACCGACCCGGCGTGGGAGTCGCGCAGCGACTGGGATATCTACAAGGGCATCGCCAAGGCGTTCTCGAAGGTGTGCGTGGGCCACCTGGGCGAGGAGACCGACCTGGTCACCCTGCCGCACCAGCACGACTCCCCGGCCGAGCTGGCCCAGCCCGAGGTCAAGGACTGGAAGAAGGGCGAGTGCGAGCCGATCCCCGGCAAGACCATGCCGGCGCTGATCGAGGTCAAGCGCAACTATCCCGAAACCTATGAGCGCTTCACCTCCGTGGGCCCGCTGCTCGAGACCATCGGCAACGGCGGCAAGGGCATCGCCTGGAACACCGAGTCCGAGGTCGAGCTGCTCGGCAAGCTGAACTATCGCAAGACCGAAGGCCCGCACAAGGGACGGCCGAAGATCGAGACGGCGATCGACGCCGCCGAGATGATCCTGACCCTGGCGCCGGAAACCAACGGCCACGTGGCGGTCAAGGCGTGGGACGCGCTGTCCAAGATCACCGGCCGCGACCACACCCACCTGGCAACGAACAAGGAAGAGGAGAAGATTCGCTTCCGCGACATCGTCGCCCAGCCGCGCAAGATCATCTCGAGCCCGACCTGGTCCGGCCTGGAGGACGAGCACGTCTCCTACAACGCCGGCTACACCAACGTGCACGAGCTGATTCCATGGCGCACCGTCAGCGGCCGCCAGCAGTTCTACCAGGACCACCCCTGGATGCGTGCCTTCGGCGAGAGCCTGCTGACCTATCGTCCGCCGATCAACACCAAGACGGTGACCGGCTTCCAGATGCCGGAGGACAACGGCAACCCGACCAAGGCGCTGAACTGGATCACCCCGCACCAGAAGTGGGGCATCCACTCCACCTATAGCGACAACCTGCTGATGCTGACGCTCAACCGCGGCGGCCCGGTGGTGTGGATGTCGGAGACCGATGCCCAGGAGATCGGCATCGAGGACAACGACTGGATCGAACTGTTCAACGCCAACGGCGCGATCACCGCGCGGGCCATCGTCAGCCAGCGGGTCAAGGCCGGCATGGTGATGATGTACCACGCCCAGGAGCGGCAGGTGAACGTGCCGGGTTCCGAGGTCACCAAGACCCGCGGCGGCATGCACAACTCCGTGACCCGGGTGTGCCCCAAGCCGACCCATATGATCGGCGGCTACGCGCAACTCTCTTACAGCTTCAACTACTACGGAACCGTTGGCTCCAACCGCGATGAATTCGTCCTGATCCGCAAGATGAAGAGAGTCGACTGGCTGGACGGCGAAGGCAACGACAGCGTTCAGGAGGCCGTGAAATGAAGATTCGTTCCCAGGTAGGCATGGTCCTCAACCTCGACAAGTGCATCGGGTGTCATACCTGCTCGGTCACCTGCAAGAACGTCTGGACCAGCCGCGAAGGCATGGAATATGCCTGGTTCAACAACGTCGAGACCAAGCCCGGCATCGGCTATCCCAAGGAGTGGGAGAACCAGGACAAGTGGAAGGGCGGCTGGATGCGCCGCAAGGACGGCAAGATCGAACCGCGCATCGGCGGCAAGTGGCGGGTACTGGCGAACATCTTCGCCAATCCCGACCTGCCCGTGATCGACGACTACTACGAGCCGTTCGACTTCGACTACCAGCACCTGCACACCGCCAAGCAGGGCGATCACCAGCCGGTGGCGCGGCCGCGTTCGCTGGTCTCCGGCGAGCGCATGAAGAAGATCGAATGGGGCCCGAACTGGGAGGAGATCCTCGGTACCGAGTTCGCCAAGCGCCGCAAGGACAAGAACTTCGAGCAGGTGCAGGCCGATATCTACGGCCAGTTCGAGAACACCTTCATGATGTACCTGCCGCGGCTGTGCGAGCACTGCCTCAACCCGGCGTGCGTGGCATCGTGCCCGAGCGGCGCGATCTACAAGCGCGAGGAGGACGGCATCGTCCTGATCGACCAGGAGAAGTGCCGCGGCTGGCGGATGTGCATCTCCGGCTGCCCGTACAAGAAGATCTACTACAACTGGAAGACCGGCAAGTCCGAGAAGTGCATCTTCTGCTACCCGCGCATCGAAGCGGGCATGCCGACCGTGTGCTCCGAGACCTGCGTGGGCCGCATCCGCTACCTCGGCGTGCTGCTCTACGACGCCGATCGCATCGAGGAAGTGGCAAGCTCCCCGGACGTGCGCGACCTCTACCACCGCCAGTGCGAGATCTTCCTCGACCCGCACGACCCGGAAGTGATCGCCCAGGCCAAGCGTGACGGTATCGCCGACAACGTGATCAAGGCCGCCCAGGAGAGCCCGGTCTACAAGATGGCCATGGACTGGGGGCTGGCGCTGCCGCTGCACCCCGAGTACCGCACCCTGCCCATGGTCTGGTACGTGCCGCCCCTCTCGCCGATCCAGTCGGCCGCCGAGGCCGGCAAGGTCGAGTACGACGGCGTGCTGCCCAAGATCGAGTCGCTGCGCATCCCGGTGCGCTACCTCGCCAACATGCTCACCGCCGGTGAGGAGGAGCCCGTGGTGCTGGCGCTCAAGCGACTGATGGCGATGCGCGTCTTCATGCGCAACAAGCACGTCGAAGGCAAGCACGATACCGAGGTGCTCGACGCCGTGGGGCTCTCCGAAGCCCAGGTAGAGGAGATGTACCGGTATCTGGCCATCGCCAACTACGAGGATCGTTTCGTGGTGCCCACCAGCCACCGCGAAATGGCCACCGAAGCCTTCCCCGAGCGCGGCGGCTGCGGCTTCAGCTTCGGCGACGGCTGTCACGGCGAGAGCAAGCCGAGCCTGTTCAACGGCCGCAAGCAGACCAGCGCGCTGGTCAAGCCGGTCGACGTCTTCGATCCGAAAACCGGCTCCAAGGAGACACACCATGGCTGATGCAGCGCTGAAAATCGAACCCGTCGTCGGCATGCGCAGCCTGCGCGTGCTGGCCCGCCTGCTCGACTACCCCACCCCGGCGCTGCAAGGCGCCGTGGATGAACTGATCGAGGCGCTCGATGCCGAGCGCCGCCTGCCGGCGGCGCTGCGCGGCGACCTGATGAGCTGGTGCCAGCGCATCCATGAGGCCGACCTGCTCGAGCTGCAGTCCGAGTACGTGGCGCTGTTCGACAAGGGCCGCGCCCACTCGCTGCTGTTGTTCGAACACGTCCACGGCGAATCCCGCGACCGCGGCCAGGCCATGGTCGACCTGATCGAGGATTACAAGGCCGCCGGCTTCGAGCTCGACGCTCGCGAGCTGCCCGACTACTTGCCGCTGTTCCTGGAGTACCTCTCCACCCGCAGCGAGGAGGAGATCGGCCGCTGGCTGGGCGAGATCCGCCACATCCTGGCGCTGCTGACCGCACGCCTCGAGGAGCGCGGCGCCGACCAGGCCCTGGTGACCCGCGCGCTGCTGGCCCTGATCGACGCCGAGGACGACGTCGAGGCGCAGCGTGAGGCCGTGGTGAGCGAGAAGCGCGACGACACCCCCGAGGCGCTGGACGCGGTATGGGAAGAGGAAGCGGTGCGCTTCTCCGCCAAGTCCGACGAAGACTGCGCGCTGCAGTCCGCCGAGGGGCGGCGCCTGGCCGAGCGCAAGCGGCAGATCCAGGGCGAGGCGGTTCGCATCCTCGACCCCGTCGATGCCGCCAAGAAACGTTAACGGAGACCTGTCATGAACTACATCGATTCCCTGCTGTTCGGGCTCTACCCCTACCTCGCCGGCAGCGTCTTCCTGATCGGCTGCCTGATGCGCTACGACCACGGCCAGTACACCTGGAAGACCGGCTCGAGCCAGATGCTGTCGTCGAAGAACATGCGCCTGGCCAGCAACCTGTTCCACATCGGCATCATCACCATCTTCTTCGGCCACCTGGTCGGCCTGCTCACGCCGCACTGGCTCTATGAGCCCTTCATCACTCCGGGCGCCAAGCAGGTGCTGGCCGTGGTGGTCGGCGGTATCGCCGGCGTGATGTGCCTGGTGGGCGGCGCCATGCTGTTCCATCGTCGCCTGACCAACCCGCGGGTGCGCGCTTCCTCCAGCACCATGGATACCGTGATCATCGGCCTGTTGGTACTTCAGGTAGCGCTGGGGCTGCTCACCATCCTGCCCACCCTGGGGCACCTGGACGGCAGCGCGATGCTGCAGTTCTCCGGCTGGGCACAGTCCATCGTCTACTTCCAGGGCGGCGCCGCCGCGTACCTGGAAGGTGTGAGCTGGATCTACAAGCTGCACATCCTGGTCGGCCTGACCATCGTGCTGGTGTTCCCCTTCACCCGCCTGGTGCATGTGTGGAGTGCCCCGATGGGGTACGTGACGCGGCGCTACCAAATCGTCCGTCGTCGCGCCGGTGGGGTCTGACAGGTTCAAGCCGGCTGCGCTAGCTCAGCTTCAACCTTGGCACCAGCCGTGAGGGGCGCCGGGGGTAGGCCGAAGAGGAGGTCTTTTTCCATGGAGGGAAAAAGTAGCGTCCAGGGAAGGATTCACAGCGCCTCCTCGACGGTCCGGCGCCCCGGGGCCTGCCGGCGGAACAGCCCCGGGCACCGACAGCCGCTTATGTCATGTATTAGAGGATCGTCACCATGCAAATGATCGAGATCGCACAGCTGCCGGGCCGCTATGCGCCGCCGCCCGTCAAAGTCGGCGACAAGGCCATCGCGGAGGAGAGCATCGCCCGCGAGATGCAGTACCATCCCGCCGCGACCGCCGGCGAGGCGCAGCTCATGGCGGCCCGCGCCCTGGTGGTACGCGAGCTGCTGCGCCAGCGCGCCGTCGAACTCGGTCTGGTCGCCGATACTGACGACGAAGGCGATAACGATGCCGCTATCGCCGCCCTGCTGGAGCAGGAGCTGGAGGTGCCGGAGCCCGAGGAAGAGGCCTGCCGCCGCTACTTCGACGCCGACCCCGAGCGCTTCAGCGCACCGACCCGCATTGCCGTGCGCCACATCCTGTTGGCCGCCGCTCCCGACGATGCCGAGGCCCGCGACTCGCAGTATCGTCTGGGCGAGGAGCTCATCGCCGAATTGCAGACCATTCCGGAGCGCTTCACCGAATTCGCCATGCGCCACTCCGACTGCCCCTCCAGGAGCGAAGGCGGCGAGCTGGGCTGGCTGGCCCCGGGGCAGACCGTGACCGAACTCGACCGTGCGCTGCAGCACCTGCCCGAAGGGCTGCACGACCGGCCGCTGGCCTCGCGCTACGGCTGGCACGTGGTCAGCATCGACGAGCGTGCCGGTGGCCAGCGCCTGCCGTTCGAGCAGGTGGCCGGCCGCGTGCGTCATACCCTGCGCGAACAGGCCACCCGCCGCGCCCTGCGCCACTACCTGCTGATGCTGGAAGCCGAGATCGGCGTCGAAGGTGTCGAGTTGGATGACGACAGCGCCAGCTCGTTGATGCAGTAAGAAATTTTCATGTCATGGGTACCGACCCTGGCGGTCGGTACCGGAGGAGCCGTCATGTCCCACGTTCACGCCAACACCCGCTTCGTGCCGCTCGGCATCAGTGTGCTCACCGTCTCCGATACCCGCGGCTTCGACCGCGACGGCAGCGGCGACCTGCTCAGCGAGCGTCTCTCCGAGGCCGGCCATGCGCTGGTCGAGCGGCGCATCGTACCCGACGACATCTACCGCATCCGCGCGGTGGTTTCGAAGTGGGTGGTACGCGACGACATCCAGGTGATCCTGGTCAACGGCGGCACCGGCTTCACTGCGCGCGACACCACGCCCGAGGCGCTGACACCGCTGTTCGACCGGGCGATCGACGGCTATGGCGAGCTGTTCCGCCAGCTCTCCTTCGACAGCATCGGCACCTCCACCGTGCAATCGCGGGCGGTGGGCGGCGTGGCCAACCGCACCCTGATCTTCGCCATGCCCGGCTCGCCCAAGGCTTGCGCCACCGCCTGGGACGGCATTCTCGAAAGCCAGCTCGATGCGCGCACCCGGCCGTGCAACTTCGTCGCCATGGTCTTGCCCGAACAGCAGGCGTGCGGTTCTCGCGAAGCGCAGGCAGTACCTGACCGCGGTCAAGGAGTGCGCGCATGAGCTGTGCCAGTCTTGGCAAGGGATTGCTCGACCTGGAGGTGGCGCGGGCGCGCATGATCGCTGCGGCCGAGCCGGTGCGGGGCGAGGAAAGCGTGGCGCTGGAGCAGGCGGCGGGCCGGGTGCTGGCACGTGACCTGAAGGCACGCCTCGACATGCCCGGTATCGACAACAGTGCGATGGACGGCTACGCCCTGCGCACGGCGGAACTGAGCGATGCCGGCCTGCCGGTGGCGCTGCGGGTTCCGGCGGGCGCCGATGTCGAGACGCTGCCGGAGGGCGGCTGCGCACGCATCTTTACCGGCGCACCGGTACCCCAGGGCGCCGACTGCGTGGTGCCTCAGGAGCGGGTACGGCTCGACGAGGCCGGGCGCGTGCATGTCGTAGGCGAAGCCCGGCCGGGCGCCAACATCCGTCGCCGTGGCGAGGAGTATTGCGCAGGCGATGCGCTGCTGCCGGCGGGCTGGACCCTGGACGCCGCGGCACTGGCGATGCTGGCGAGCCAGGGCATCGCCGAGGTGCCGGTACTGCCGCGGCTCAAGGTGGCCTTGATCTCCACCGGCGACGAGCTGGTCGAGCCGGGTGAGCCCTTCGCCCCCGGCCGGGTCTACAACAGCAACCGGGTCATGCTGAGGGCGCTGCTGGAGCAGGTCGACTGCGACGTGTTGGACCTGGGCATCATTGCCGACGACCCCGACGCGCTGCGCCAGGCGTTCGGCGCCGCCCGCGACGGGGCCGACCTGGTGGTGTGCACCGGCGGGGTCTCGGTCGGCGAGGAGGACCACGTCAGGCCCGTGCTCGACGAACTGGGCGGGCTCTTCTTTCACGGCGTGGCGATGAAGCCGGGCAAGCCGTTCGCCTTCGGCTACCTGGACGATGGCACACCCGAGGGCGTGCCGTTGATCGGTCTGCCGGGCAATCCCGTGGCCTCGCTGGTGGGTTGGCATCTATTGGCCAGGCCTTTCATCCAGGGATGCCAGGGCCGCAGCGTCGCGCCGCTGCAACAATATCGCGTCCGCGCTGGCTTTTCGCGGCGGGGCAGTCCGGGGCGGCGCGAGCTGCTGCGCGTCGTCATCGACTGGCAGGGTGGCGAACCGCTGGCCCTGCTGGCCGGCGGGCAGGGCTCCCACATGCTGCATGCCGCAAGCCAAGCGCACGGCTATCTGATGATGGCCGCCGATACCGACGTGGAGGAAGGTTATGAATACCCCTATCTGCCCGCTGGACAGTTCGTCGACTGATCTGCTGTTCAAGCCTAAGCAGCTCCGCGAGCTGGTCCGCGGCGTGCCCTGGCTGGGCGAGCTGGACGAGGATGACGTCACCGCGCTGCTCGAGGATACCGAGCTGCATTCGCTGAAGACCCGCGAGTGGTTGTTCCGTCAGGATGCCCCGGCTCACTGGCTCTACATCGTCATCAACGGCGCGGTGCGCCTGGCGCGCAGCGCCGGCGATGGCCGCCTGGCCACCATTCGCTGCGTGGAGCGCGGCGGCACCTTGGGCGAGCTGAGCATGGTCTCCAGTGCGGGGGTCTATCTCTACTCCGCCGAGGCGCTGCGGCGCACCCACGTGCTGGCGATTCCCGCCAAGCGCTGTCGCGAGATCATGGATCGCCAGCCCGCCTGTCGCGCCGAGTTCATGAGCCGCCTGGCGCTGGAGCTCACCGAGCGCCTCGAGGACCTGGCGCTGCTGACCCAGGCCGACGCCATGTCGCGGCTGGTCAGCTACATTCTGCGCCAGCTGCCGGCGGGACGCAGCAAGAGCCCACGAGTGGTGCGCCTGTCGATTCCCAAGCGCTGGCTCGCCGCCCAGCTGGCCATGACGCCGGAAACCCTGTCGCGTCTGCTGGCCAAGCTGCGCGACGGCGGCGTGATCGGCATCGACCGCCAGCGCCTGACGGTGCTCGACGAACAGAAGCTGCGCGACGCCATGCTGGCCGACGACTAGCTTGCCGCTGCCAGGGCGGTAAGCGGAAGGTCGAGCGCAGGCACTTATTTGGATAACGCCAAGGGAGGCTGTATGTCCCGAACCGCGAACAAACCCCGCACCCTGGTCTACTCCTGCTCCGGCTGCTCTGACGTGGCGCAGCTGGCCAACGACGTCGCCGTGAGGCTCGATCACAGCGGTGTCGCCGAGATGTCCTGCATTTCCGGCGTCGGCGGTGGCGTGCCCGGGCTGGTCCGCACCGCGCGGTCGGGCCGACCCATCGTCGCCATCGACGGCTGCCAGATGCACTGCGTCACCCACTGCCTGGCCAATGCCGGCGTCACGGCGACCGAGCACGTCAAGCTTTACCAGCAGGGCTTTCGCAAGCGCCGCGGCCTGCGCTACGACGACGAGACGGTGGTCGAGGTGGCCGAGCAGGTCGGCGAACTGATCGCCCGGCTGCCGATGGACGCGGCGTCTTACGTCGAGGAAAACGCATGAGCCTGACCGACGGCTTCGGCCGCACCGTCCGCTACGTTCGCTTGTCGGTTACCGACCGCTGCGATTTCCGCTGCGTCTACTGCATGGCCGAGGAGATGACCTTCCTGCCCCGGGCCCGGCTGCTCACGCTGGAGGAAATGGCCACGCTGTCGCGGGCCTTCGTCGAGCTGGGCGTGGAGAAGATCCGCCTGACCGGTGGCGAGCCGCTGGTGCGCCGCGGCATCGAGGAACTGGTGGCAAAGCTCGGTGCGCTGCCGGGGCTGCGCGACTTCGGCATGACCACCAACGGCGCGGGACTCGCCAAGCACGCCCGCGCGCTGCGTGAAGGCGGGCTCAAGCGGCTCAACGTCAGCCTGGATTCGCTCAGGCCCGAGCGCTTCCGCGCCCTGACCCGCACCGGCGACCTGGCGCGCGTGATCGACGGCATCCGCGCCGCCCGCGAGGCCGGCTTCGAGCGCATCAAGCTCAATGCGGTGATCCTCAAGGGGCGCAACGACGACGAAGTGCTCGATCTGGTCGAATTCGCCCGCAACGAGCGCGTCGATATCAGCTTCATCGAAGAGATGCCGCTGGGCCAGAACATGAGCCATGATCGTGCCGAGACGTTCTGTTCCAGCGACGACGTGCGCGCTGCCATCGAAGCGCGTCACACCCTGCTGCCCACCACCGAGAACACCCTGGGGCCGTCGCGTTATTTCCGCATGCCCGACAGCGACTCGCGCATCGGCTTCATCTCGCCGCACAGCCATAACTTCTGCGCTGCCTGCAATCGCGTGCGCGTCACTGCCGAGGGCCGCCTGCTGCTGTGCCTGGGCAACGAACACTCGGTCGACCTGCGCGCCGTGATGCGCCGTTACCCCGGCGACCTCGAACGGCTCAAGGCCGCTATCGTCGCCGCCATGCAGAAGAAGCCCGAGCGGCACCACTTCACCACCGACGGTGACGTGCAAGTGGTGCGCTTCATGAACATGACGGGGGGGTAGCAGGCTGCCGCTGGCGGCTTCAGTGGCTTAGTGCCGCCAGCACGCTCTCCCGTGACTTCCGTTCGCGCTCGGCGTAGAGCGCGAGTTCATCGATGATGGCGACGCCGAGTGCCCCCTCGAGCGCCTCGCGGCTGGCATTGCCGGCGTAGGTCTGACCATCCCCTCCACCCAGGTTGGACTGGAAGATGCCCGCCGCGCTGACCGGCAGGAAGTCCTCGTAGGTGATCGGGCGCGCTTCCACCAGGCCGCGTTCGACCAGCGTCTCAAGGTCGGTTTCGTCAATGGCGGCCGCGGCCTTGCCCGCCTCGGTGAGGCGGTATTCGAAGTACGCCAGGCCCTGGCGGCGCAGCGCGTCCTCGTCGTCGGGAAATGCCGAGAAGACCTCCGCCAGGACCCGCTGATGGCTCTCGTTGTCGAGCCCCTGGGTCCGCGTGCGGGATTCGCCCAGCAACCGGTCATAAAGCGCGCGCCCCTCGGCGGTCAGCGCCACGCCGCGCTGCTCGATCTCGCCGAAGCGGGCCGTATGCGTGCCCTGCTGGCGTTCGGCGAAGCGGATGGGTTCCTCGAGCGCCTTGAAGCTGGTCTGACGCAGGAGGATCGGGCAGTCGCGCCGGGGCGGACCTTCTATCACCGCCTTGGGTTTGATGCCCACCTCGGGCATGCGCCGCTGAACCTCGTCGATATCCAGGGTACGCGGTGTCAGGTGGTTGATGTGCGGCCCGCGGAAGCATATGACGTCGGCGATCAGGCGATGTTCGGCATGCAGCGCTTCGTAGGTGGCCAGGTCGACGGTGGCGTCGCTGTGCCAGCGGAAGGTTTCCAGTGCCTCGGCCACGAAGCGGTCCGCTTCCGTTTCCGTGAGACCACCCTGCTGCTCGAAGCGCTCGACGAGTTCCCGTGCCGCCGGGGTGAAGATGTCGCGTTCGGCAAGAATCGCCGCGGCACGCTCGCGCAGGGCGTCGTTTTCGATCAGCTCCAGGCGCAGCAGCGAGGTGAACAGGCGGAAGGGGTTGCGGGCCAGTGCCGTGTCATCAATAGGGCGGAAGGCGGTGGAGTGTACCGGCACGCCGGCCACGGAAAGATCGTAGTAACCCACTGGATGCATGCCCATCACGGCGAACAGACGGCGCAGCATGGCCATCTCCTCGGCGCTGCCCACGCGAATGGCGCCGTGGCGCTCGACACCGAGCCGCTCGAATT
The DNA here is from genome assembly GCF_052584175.1 of Billgrantia hypersalina. Classification (NCBI taxonomy): domain Bacteria; kingdom Pseudomonadati; phylum Pseudomonadota; class Gammaproteobacteria; order Oceanospirillales; family Halomonadaceae; genus Billgrantia; species Billgrantia hypersalina. The sequence goes on along the minus strand of NZ_JBMIQI010000020.1, from coordinate 383 downwards.
CGTCGTAGGCGGCAAGGCGTTCCGCCAGGGCCGGGTCGCGGGCCAGGGTGTCCCGGTTCACCTGGTCGACCAGCTCGAGCAGCGTCTCGTACTGGGGGACTTCGGCCTGGTACATGGCCGACATGGCACGGGAGAAACGGTCGCGAATGACGTCGGCCGAGAGGTAGTGCGGGTGGTTCATGTGTCTATCCTGTGGCTGGTGTTAACGGATGCGTTGAGTCGCGGTGATTCTCCTGGCCGGGGTCGGCCAGGTCGAGAGGTTTTCAGCACGGCCAACAACCCTTGCAGCGGATGAAGCAGCGCCTTGCCGGAGAGCCGCCCAGCCTGGCTGCGGCAGGAGTAGCCGGTCGCCAGCAGGCGGCCGCGGTTGGCCGCGTCCTCCA
>NZ_JBMIQI010000019.1:0-116711 GCF_052584175.1 Billgrantia hypersalina | reverse complement strand
GCGAAGAAGAGGCCAAAGGGCCTCAGCGCGGCGTTGAGCTGGTCCTTGACCACCCCGGCCTGGACCCGCACGCGGCGGTGCTCGACGTCGATGTCGAGAATCTGGTTCATGTGGCGCGAGACGTCCACCACCAGGCCGTCGGTGAGCGATTGCCCGTTGGTGCCGGTACCGCCGCCGCGCGGCGTGAGCACCACCCGGCGATGCGCCGGCTCGCCGGCCAACCGCGCGATCAGCGCGAGGTCCTCGGCGTGGCGCGGGAACAGCGCGGCCTGGGGCAGGCGCTGGTAGATCGAGTTGTCGGTGGCCAGCACGGTACGGCTGGCGTAGTCCGGGGCGATCTCGCCCGCGAAGCCGGCGGCCCTGAGCGCCTCGAGGAAGCGCAGGTAGTGATCGGAGGTCGCCACCCCGCCGTCGAGCCGAGCGATCATGCCGACAGTGTCTCCAGCGCCCGCTCGAGCCGCGCCAGGCCTTCGTTCATTACCTCGGGCTCTGTGGTCAGCGGGGCCAGCAGGCGCAGCACGTTGCGCCGACGGCCGCTGGGCATCAGCAGGACACCCGCCTCGCGTGCGGCACTCAGCAAGGCCGCGAGGTGCTCGGCACCACTGGCACCGGCGGTATCCTCGAAGACGATGCCGCGCATGCAGCCCAGGCCGGTCAGTTTGCCGACCATGGGGAAGCGTTCGCGGAAGCCCCCATGGGCTTTGACGATGGCCGCCTCCTGGGCAGCCCCCAGGCGTTGCAGGCTGTCCTCGCTCATCAGGTCCATCACCGTCAGCGCTGCCGCACAGGCGACGGGGTTGCCCGAATAGGTGCCGCCCAGGCCGCCCTTGGGCGGGGCGCCCATGAGTTCGGCCCTACCCGCTACCGCCGCCAGCGGCAGCCCCGCCGCCATGCTCTTGCCCATCAGCAGCAGGTCGGGTTCGACATCGAGCTGGGAAAAGGCGAAGCGTCGACCGGTGCGCCCGAAGCCGGACTGGATCTCATCGAAGATCAGTACGATGCCGTGCGCGTCGCACATCGCTCGTAGCCGCTTGGCGAAATCGCCGCGCAGCCGACGAAAACCGCCCTCGCCCTGCACCGGCTCGACGATAATGGCAGCCACCTCGTCGGCGGAAATCTCGACCTCGAACAGGCGCTCGAGAGCGGCCATGGCGTGGTCCATCTCGACGCCACCGTCGGGGCTCGGAAAGGGCAAGTGATGCACTGGGCCCGGCAGGGCGCCCAGTCGCGCCTTGTAGGGCTTGACCTTGCCGTTGAGATTCAGGGCCGCCAGCGTACGTCCGTGAAAGCCGTCGTCGAAGGCGATGACTGCCTGACGCCCGGTGGCGGCCCGGGCCACCTTGAGGGCGTTCTCGGTGGCTTCGGCGCCGCTGTTGGTCAGCATGCTGGCGAGCGGGTAGGAGACCGGCACGAAGGCATCCAACGCCCTGGCGACTTCGAGGTATCCGCGATGCGGCAGGGCGTTGAAGGCGGAGTGCATCAGGCAATCGACCTGCGCCTTGACTGCCTCGACCACGGCCGGATGGCCGTGGCCCAGATTGAGTACGCCGATGCCGCCGATGAAGTCGACGTAGTGCCTTCCCTGTTCGTCCCAGACCTCGGCGTTGCGTCCCCGCTCGATGCAGAGCGGATGGACGACGTTCAACGAGGCACTGATATGCGCAAGATCCATGTCACGACCCTTTGGTTCTTCATTCGAGGAAAGTCGAAAGGATGTAAACAGAGGGTGGTGACGCGTCTCAAACGAAAAAAAGGGACAAGTACATTCCAAAAATTATTGCTTGCCGAGCATGAATCCCTTGATTGGCGGTGCGAGGCAGGGGTTCATGCCTTGGAGGCATGAACAGGGGCGCTTTCTCCGGCCATGGCGCAGCTCTCTCGTTGCGTCACGTCATGACCGGTGGGCTGCTCTAGATGTTCGAGTATCCAGTCGACGAAGCCCTTCACCTTGACCAGCTCTGCCTTGTATTCGGGGTAGGCCAGGTAGTAGGCGTCGCGGCTGGTCAACGAGAACGACCAAGGAACAACCAGTTGCCCAGCTGTCAGCTCCTCCTCGGCCAGAAAGCGCGGCACCAGCGCCACGCCGCAGCCCGCCCTGGCGGCACGCAGTGTCATGGAATAGGTGTCGAAGCGCGGGCCGTGATAGCTGTGCTCGGTGTAGAGGCCTTGGGCGGCGAACCAGTCGTGCCAGGCTTCGGGCCGGGTGGCGCTCTGCAGCAATACCAGGTCGGTCAGGGCGAGGGGGTCGTCGATCTCCCCGGCCGGCAGCACCGAGGGCGAACAGACCGCCACAACCTCCTCGTCGAGCAGCTTGATGCACTCGGCTTTCGGCCAGGCCCCGTGGCCAAAGAAGAAAGCCACGTCGACGTGCTGCGCTTCGAGATCGAAGGGTTCCACGCGGTTGCTGATGTTCAGGTAGACGTCGGGATGACAGAAGCGAAAGCCCTTCAATCGGGGAATCAGCCAGCGGGCTCCGAAGGTAGGCAGCGTGGTGATATTGAGCACCTCGCTCTGGCCGCCATAGGACTGCATGTAGCGCGTAGACATTTCGACCTGAGCAAGAATCTTGCGCACTTCGGTCAGGTACAGCGAACCCTCGGGAGTGACCTGCAGGCGCTTGCGTACGCGTCGGAACAAGGGGTGCTCGAGCACCGATTCGAGCTGTGCCACCTGCTTGCTGACGGCGCTCTGGGTCAGGTTCAGTTCTTCGGCAGCGCGCGTGAAGCTGAGGTGGCGTACCGAGGCCTCGAAGCACTGCATGGCGGTCAGGGTGGGCATGTAACGGCGGTTCATATCGATCCGATCAGGAAAAAAAGGAATGAATTCCGTATAAAACGTCGTTTGAGGCGGGTCAAGCGCCGCGGCAATACTGCGGGTGTTCAAAAATAACCTGACGGGGCAGTAGGAGGAAGAATGATCGATACTATCATGCAGCGACTGGGTGTGGCCGAATCCCTGTACCACGGCGGTGACTATACCGTGGCCACGCCCACCGATGGCAGTGAGATCGGCCGGGTTCGCCTGGAGAGTGCCGACGAGGTCAAGGCGCGCATCGATCGTGCCCAGGCGGCCTTCGAGGCCTGGCGCCAGGTTCCGGCGCCGCGTCGTGGCGAGCTGGTGCGCCTGTTCGGCGAGCAACTGCGTCGTCACAAGGAGGACCTCGGCACGCTGGTGACCCTGGAGTGCGGCAAGATCTATCAGGAAGGCCTGGGAGAAGTGCAGGAGATGATCGACATCTGCGATCTCGCCGTCGGTCAGTCTCGCCAGCTCTACGGCCTGACCATTGCCTCCGAGCGTCCCGGCCACCATATGCGTGAAAGCTGGCATCCACTGGGGCCGATCGGCCTGATCACCGCCTTCAACTTCCCGGTGGCGCCGTGGGCCTGGAACGCTGCCCTGGCGCTGGTCTGCGGCAACAGCCTGCTGTGGAAACCCTCCGAGAAAACGCCGCTGTGTGCTCTGGCCTGTCAGGCACTGCTCGAACGTGCCATGCAGGAGTTCGGCGACGATGCCCCCCGGGACCTCAGCCAGGTCGTCATCGGTGAGCGCGAGGCCGGCGAGGTGCTGACCGACGACCCCCGCGTGCCTCTGATCAGCGCCACCGGCAGCACCCGCATGGGCCGTGAGGTCGCCCCGCGTGTCGCTGCCCGGTTCGGTCGCAGCATCCTCGAACTTGGGGGCAACAATGCCATGATCCTCGCCCCCAGCGCCGATCTGGACATGGCGGTACGCGCCATCCTGTTCTCGGCGGTGGGCACCGCTGGCCAGCGCTGCACCACCTTGCGCCGCCTGATCGTGCACGAATCCGTACGTGACGAGGTGCTCGAGCGGGTGAAAAAGGCCTATGCCAACGTCAGCATCGGCGACCCCATGGCAGGCAACCTTGTCGGCCCGCTGATCGATGCCCAGGCCTTCGACCAGATGGAGTCCGTACTCGGCCAGGCGCGCGAGCAGGGTGCCAAGGTCTACGGCGGCGAGCGTTGCCTGGCCGACGAGTATCCCCACGGCTACTACGTGACACCCGCCATCGTCGAGGTCGAGCGGCAGGACGAGCTGGTCAGGCACGAGACATTCGCGCCGATCCTCTACGTCATGACCTACCGCGACTTCAGCGAGGCCTTGGCGCTGCAGAATGACGTGCCACAGGGTCTCTCTTCCTGCATCTTCACTACTGACGTTCGCGAGGCCGAGGCCTTCGTTTCGGATACCGGAAGCGACTGCGGTATCGCCAACGTCAACATCGGTCCCAGCGGTGCCGAAATCGGCGGCGCCTTTGGCGGCGAGAAGGAAACCGGTGGCGGCCGAGAGTCGGGCTCAGACGTCTGGAAGAGCTACATGCGCCGTCAGACCAATACCGTCAACTACTCGCGGGAGCTGCCGCTGGCGCAGGGCATCCAGTTCGACTGACGTGCCATGCCATGATCCGTTGTCGCCAAGCTTCGAAACAAAAGCAGGATCGCCGCTATGGTCGGAGCTTTTTCCGGTCGCGGCGATAGCGATGGGCGGCAAGGGCGCCCAAGTAGCGCGTAATGCAGAAGGGAGGATGGCATGAAAGCGCAATGCCTCTGGCACGACACGTCGCCCGAGCCTGGGCTGGATCTGCCTGCCCTCGAAGGTGCCCAGAGCGCCGAGGTGGTGGTGGTCGGTGGGGGGATCACCGGGCTTAGCACGGCGCTGCACCTCGCCGAGGCGGGTACGGCGGTGACGCTGGTCGAGGCCGGTGAGGTTCCCAGTGGCGGCTCGGGCCGTAATGTCGGCCTGGTCAACGCCGGGCTATGGATCCCGCCGGACGACATCTGCAAGGCCCTGGGCGAGAAGGATGGCGAGCGAGCCAATGCCATCCTCGGGGCTGCACCTGCCGAGGTCTTTGCCCTCATCGAGCGCCACGGCATCGACTGCGAGGCCACCCGCAGCGGCACCCTGCATCTGGCCCACAATGCCAAGGGTGAGCAAGAGCTGGCGCGGCGTGCCGATCAGCTTCAGCAGCGCGGCGCACCGGTAGAGCTTCTTCAGGACGAAGCATGCTGGCAGAAGGTGGGCACGCAGCAGATACGAAGTGCGCTGCTGGATCGCCGAGCGGGAACGATCAATCCCGCCGCCTATACCCGTGGCCTGGCCCGGGCGGCCGCCGGTGCCGGTGCGCTGCTCTTTGCTCGCAGCCCCGCGCTGGGCGTGGCGCGCGAGGGGAAAGAGTGGCGGGTCACGACGCCGCAGGGCAGCGTCGTGGCGCCGCGCTTGGTGTTGGCCACCAACGCCTACACCGAGGAGGACTGGAACCAGGTCCGGGAGCATTTCTTTCCTGGTCACTTCTTCCAGGTAGCCTCCACTCCGCTGTCGGAGGAGAGCGCCGGCGACATTCTGCCCGAGCGGCAGGGGGCCTGGGACACGCGTATGGTATTGAGCAGCATGCGGCGCGACGCCGACGGCCGCTTGATCCTGGGCAGCCTGGGGCGCGGCGACGGACGGCCGCAGGCCTATGTGCGCTGCTGGGCGGATCGCATCCAGCGTCACTACTTCCCTCAACTTGGCCGAATCGACTGGGAGTGCACCTGGACGGGGCGTATCGCCTTTACGCCCGACCATACGCTGCGCCTGATCGAACCGGCACCCGGCATCCTGGGCGCTACCGGCTACAACGGGCGTGGCATCACCACCGGTACGGTCGTGGGCAAGGGGTTTGCCCGTTACCTGACCCACGGCGACGACAGCCTGCTGCCGCTGCCGATTCGCTCGCCCAGGCCCATCCAGGCCAGACCCCTGTGGAGTTCGTCCTACGAAGGAGGCTTCACCCTTTACCACACGGGCCAGTGCCTGCGGGTGCTGATCTGACATCAACGTCATCGACGCACTGATCCCCGAGCCAATAACAGCAACAAAGCCAATGCAGCGCTGAGGACAACAACATGACTGACCCAGACGTATCCAAGCCATATTCCAAGCCGAGCCTTCTTCTCGCTCTGACACCTGTCGTACTGACGCTTATCGCCATCGGCGTGCAGATCTTCTATTTCGGCGACTTCACGCCACATATCCCGTTGGCCATCGGCCTAGCCATCACCTCCCTGGTGGGGCTCAAGCTCGGCTTTCGTTGGAAACGCATTGAAGAGGGTATCTTCCACGTTATCCACATCTCCTTGCCCTCGGTCTCGGTGCTGATCTGCGTCGGCATGATCATCGGCGTATGGATCGCCAGCGGTACCGTGCCGAGCCTCATCTACTACGGCCTGACCCTGCTATCGCCGGCATTCTTCCTGGCCGCTGCCATGCTGCTTTGCTCGGTCGTCTCCGTGTCGCTGGGCACTTCCTGGGGCACCGTCGGCACGGTGGGCCTGGCGCTGATGGGCATCGGCGCCGGGTTCGACATCCCGATGTACTGGACCGCGGGCGCCGTGGTCTCGGGCGCTTTCTTCGGCGACAAGGTCTCGCCGCTGTCCGATACGACCAACCTGGCCCCGGCCGTGACGGGCACGGACGTGTTTTCCCATATCAAGAACCTCATGCCGACCACGGTGCCGGCAATGCTGATCGCGCTGGCCATCTATCTCGTGGCGGGCTTCACGCTGATTGACGATCAGGCGGCCTCCTTCGAGAAAATCAACGTCATCACGTCGTCGCTGAACGAGAACTTCACGATCTCCCCCTGGCTGCTGCTTCCCGCCCTGCTGGTGATCGTGCTGGCCGTGAAGCGCATGCCGCCCATTCCCTCACTATTTGCCGGCGTACTGGCCGGTGCGGTGACCGCCATGCTGGTGCAGGGAGTTGGCCTGCATGAGGTGGTGACCTACGCCAACTACGGCTACACCATCGAGACCGGCGTCGAAGCCATGGACAGCCTGCTCAACCGCGGCGGCATCCAGTCGATGATGTGGACCATCTCGCTGATCCTGATTGCACTGGGCTTCGGCGGCGCACTGGAGAAGACCGGCTGCCTGGAGACCATCATCAAGGCGATCATGGCCAAGGTGAGAAGCTTCCGTAGCGTGCAGACCTCGGCCATGCTGACCTCGCTTTCCACCAACCTGGTCGCCGGCGACCCCTATCTTTCCATCGCTCTGCCTGGCCGTATGTATGCGCCGACGTATCGTGGCCTGGGCTATTCGACGCTGAACCTGTCCCGGGCGATCGAGGAGGGCGGTACGCTGATGTCGCCGCTGGTGCCCTGGAATGCCGGCGGTGCCTTTGTCATCAGCGCGTTGGGGCTCGGCATCGTCGAGGGTAACGTGGAAAACCTGCTCTACATCCCATTGGCCTTTGCCTGCTGGATTTCACCGCTGATCGGTATCTTCTACGCCCAGTTCGGGCTGTTCTCACCCAAGGCCAGCGAGGCCGAGCAGCGCCTCTGGCAGGAACAGCAAGAGCATATCGCCACGCGAGAAGATCTTGGCGCCGCCGCCGATGCCGCCGTCTCGGCCCAGCAGCCGGATTCGGACCCGGCGCCGTCCACTGCGCTGGGCCGCTAGGCTACCGCCACAGCACAGGGCGTCACAGCAAGCACGAAACAGCGAAGACACCCTGCCGGATATTCCCGGCAGGGTGTCTTCTCATATTGCCCAGCGGCAACGCGATACCGAAGACGCTTTGAAGCCTTACCCTCCCTCTCGCTCCCATACTGTCAGTCACTTCATCTTTCTCGCATTGCTGTCGCCAATGCGCCTATTTGCACTAGTCATTGGTGTTGCCGACCCGTGCTGGCCATAGTCATTCCAGACGGCTGGAGAACGCAGAAATGAAACATTGGCGGCTGGTGTTGAGAGTGGGTTCCGACTCGATGGTGTTACAAGACGTCGGTGAACTGAAGCGAAATGTCGCTGCCTTCCTGCGCGTGGATAAGACCTACGAAGTAGCCTGTCTCGGCATCCACATGTTCGGTATCGACTTCATGGCCGAGGATGACGAATTCAACCACATCATGTGTCTGGTGAAGATACTGGAAAATAGATACCGACTTTCCATCATGCAGTTCAACGAAATTGACGTCGCCAATGAAACTGGCGTGACAGTAAAAGTCGGTGCCCAACCTGCGACGCGTGTCGCATGAAGAGACGAAGGAGAAAACAAGATGAAACTTCCATCGCTGATCGAAATCCCCAACGGCGAGAAGGTCGTGCCGACGTTTTCCGATGCCGAGATGCAGAGTCGTCTCGCCCGGTTGCGGGAGTATATGGCAGCCAATGATGTCGATGCCGTCGTGCTGACCTCGTACCACAATATCAATTACTTCAGTGACTTCGTTTATTGCAAGTTCGGGCGTGATTACGGCCTGGTCGTGACTCAGGATCGCTTTACCACCGTTACCGCCAATATCGATGGTGGCCAGCCCTATCGGCGCAATCGCCTGGGCGACAATATTGTCTATACCGATTGGCAGAAGGACAACTTCTTCAAGGCAGTGAAGCAGCTCTGCGAAGGCAAGCGCCGGGTGGGCGTCGAGTTCGACCACCTGACCTTGCAAAACCAGCAGAAACTGCTGTCGGCGCTTGGCGAGGTGGAGCTGGTCGATATCGGTGCGCCGACCATGAAGATGCGGATGATCAAGTCGGCCGAGGAGATTGCGCTGATCCGCCAGGGCGCGCGAATTGCCGATGTGGGTGGGGTGGCCGTGCGCGATGCCATTCATGCCGGTGTGCCTGAGTACGAAGTGTCCCTGGCCGGGCAGGCCGCCATGGTGCGTGAGATCGCCAAGACCTACCCCCACAGCGAGTTGATGGACACCTGGGTCTGGTTCCAGTCCGGCATCAACACCGACGGCGCCCACAACCCGGTGACCAGCCGACGCGTACAGCCTGGAGACATCCTCAGCCTGAACACCTTCCCCATGATCTCGGGCTACTACACCGCGCTGGAGCGTACCCTATTCCTCGGCCACGCCTCTGACGAGCATCTGAGGCTCTGGGAAGTGAACTGCGAGGTGCATCGCCGCGGCCAGGAGCTGATCAAACCCGGAGTGCGCTGCTGCGACATTGCACATGAGCTCAACGAGATCTTCGCCAAGCACGACCTGCTGCAGTACCGCACCTTTGGCTATGGTCACTCCTTCGGTACCCTGAGCCACTACTACGGCCGCGAGGCGGGGCTCGAGCTGCGCGAAGACATCGAGACCGTGCTCGAACCCAACATGGTCGTCTCCATGGAACCGATGATCATGGTGCCGGAAGGGCGCCCGGGAGCCGGCGGCTATCGTGAGCACGATATTCTGGTGGTCAATGATCACGGTGCCGAGAATATCACCGGATTCCCGTATGGGCCGGAGCATAATATCATCAAGTAATTGGGAAGAATAAAGGGGAGCGAAGCTCCCCTTTGTTGTTTGATGCTGTTACCGCTTACTGGTTAGTAATTGTCCGCGGCGTTGCAGAATTTTTGCTTCGGGGTAATCGAGATGAAAGATGTCAAGATTGAGAACATGAGCTGGGTTTCCTACAAGGAGCGCACCGAGAAAGGTAAATGCAAGATCATCCTTCCTGTGGGGGCCATTGAACAGCATGGTCCGCATATGTCGCTCAACCCGGATGTGTTGATTCCAAGCCACATTGCTGAAAGGGTGGCTGAACAAGCTGGCAACATGCTCGTTGCACCGGCTATCAGCTACGGATACAAGTCGCAAGTAAAATCAGGCGGCGGTAATTTCTTTCCTGGCACCACTTGCGTATCCGGCAGTTCCTTGGAGCACTATGTTTATGATGTATTAGAGGCTTACGTGAACCATGGGAATCGAGAGTTTATTTTAATAAATGGCCATTTTGAGAACTCGGCGTATCTCTGTGAGGCAGCCGACAAGTTGGTCAAGAATTGCCTGACACAGAATATTGCCGTCAAGGTATATTTGCTGTCCTATTGGGATTTCATCAGTGAAGAAACCATCGAAAAAGTATTTCCAGATGGCTTCACGGGATGGGCCGTTGAGCATGGGGGCGTTCTTGAGACTTCGATCATGTTGAAGCTTCATCCGGAGCTAGTCGACATGACCAAGGCAGTAGATGTGCAGCCGGCATCATTTCCTCCTTACGATGTCTTTCCTCCGGATCCCTCCTGGGTTGCGTCTTCCGGCACCCTCTCTTCTCCGCTTAAGGCGACAGCGGAAAAAGGGCAGATGATCCTCGATGAATGCGTCTTGGGAATCGTCAGGTATTTGAGATAAAGCTTCCCGCCATGACCGTATAGTGTGCCTGGCAATTACAAAAACAGTATGGAGACGAGTATGTCAAACAGCAATAACGATTACGGAAGGGGAAGGGAGAAGAAAGTGTCTCTCGAGCCCGTAGAAATCCCTCGTTTTACGGGGCGGGACCTTCCCCCCATGGGCAGATTGGTCATACAGTTTACGCCTCCGTTGGCGATCGTTGCGCTCATTGTCCTCGTGCTGAGCAGACCGGATAGCGTAGCTGCAGTAATTTACGATATGCGAACTTTCGTCACCGGTGGCTTTACTTGGCTATTCATACTTTATTCACTCTTTGCCGTAGCAGTATGCGCCTGGCTCGCTTTCAGCAAGCTTGGCAAACGGGTGCGGCTGGGTGGCCCTGGTGCGAAACCCGAGTACAGCAACTTTGCCTGGTACTCGATGCTCTTCGCCTGCGGACAAGGTATAGGGCTGATTTTCTGGTCGGTGGCACAGCCAATCATGCTTCGCGACGAAAGCCCGGTGATCCAGGCGCTGGAGGGCAATGTCGCGGGGGGAGGGCTCGCCTGGGCCTACTTCCACTGGGGCTTTACCGCTTGGGCCATGTACTGTGTGGTGGCTGTCTGCCTGGCCTACTCGCATCACAACCTGGGCAAGACCCTAACTTTCCGTGAGGCAACGGTGGATATGTTGCCGCCGTGGGCGCGCGGTAGTGCGGGTGTGGTTGTCGAACTCTTGGCTATCATGGCGACGATACTGGGCCTATCTACATCGTTCGGCTTCGCGGCGATGCAATTCTCGTCGGGCCTAGCATCCTTCGCCGGGCTGTCCTCGGGGCCGGGTGTCTGGATTTTCGTCATTGTTGGGCTGGGCACGGCTGCGGCCATTTCCGCCTTCTTTGGCATCAGTCGGGGGATGCGGATGATCAGTGAAACCAACTCGGTGCTGAGTGTCGTTCTCGTAGTTGCCGTCTTCGTGTTCGGGCCCACGCTGTACATTATTTCCAATATCACCGAAAGTTTTGGCGCTTTCTTCAATAACTTCATCTCCATGAGCTTCTGGACGGATGCCCCAAGCACCGCCGAGCCGCTCTCTTCCTGGCAGGATAGCTGGAATGGCTGGTGGACCGTATTCATTTGGTGCTGGGTCATCGCCTTCTCACCTTTCGTGGCTGGATTCATTGCCCGTATCTCGCGTGGCCGGACACTCCGTGAGTTTGTCATCGGCGTTACCGTTATTCCCTCACTCATCGTAATGGTGTGGATTGGCGTGCTGGGGTCTGCTGCGATCTACTACGATAATCGGTCAGGGCGTGGAATATCCGCTGCGGTCAACGAGAACATCTCCAGTGGCCTGTTTGCCATGCTGGAATCCATTCCCCTGGTTGGCAGCCTGCTACTGGTGGTGGCCACGGTGCTGGTAGCGACCTACTACGTCACCTCGCTGGATGCCGGCACATACGCACTGGCGGATTTCGTGTCAGCGCCGAAAAGGGCAGGGGCATGGTTCCGCGTGGTCCTGGTCATCAGTATCGCCACGGTGGCGACTGTACTACTGACGCTTGGCGGTAGTGCTGTCGTCGATACGGTCCAGACCGGCACCATCATTGGCGCTTTCCCTTTCTCCATCGTTATCTTGCTGATGATCGTCAATACGATTAGGCGGCTCCTCAGTCGTGACAGATCGGTTCAGCAGCTCGAGAAGGTGGTGAATGATCCGGACCCAAGTGTAAGGCTGGAAATAAACGACGATGGTGAAGTGCATACCACGCATGGGCCGTTCGAGGCACGTGGGTTAGGCCCTCGGTAAGTTTCTCCACGATGATCAGCCTGGCAGCCACGATATGGTTGCCAGGCATGTTTCTATTCGACTTAGGCTATATGTTGGCAATGCCGGAGCGAAGGAAATCGAGCACGTGGCGAGAAGCGACGTTGAGCTCGCGTTCCTTGTAGTACAAGCCGATACATACCTTGCCCAGTTCGGGGAGATGCGTGGAGCTGGCGGTGTGTTTCAAATGCTCGGGGATCACCGATCTGGCCATCGCCGTGATGCCCAGGCCTTCTTCTACTGCCGAGAATATTCCCAGCAGGCTGGTGCTGGTGTACATGAAGCGAAAAGGGTGTCGCTGTGATTGAAGGGCTTCTTCCATGAGGGAGCGATAGACGCAACCCAGCGGGTAGGCAATCAGCGGAATGGGTTCATCATAACCATTGATGAGCCGACTGTCCTTGTAGACCCACTCTAGGCTTTCCAGCCGGTAGTCGCGTGGGTCTCTGTCCTCGTCCTCCTTGTTGTGCTCCATGGCCAGCGCGATGTCGTAATGTCCCTTCTGGTAGCGCTGAAGGATCAGTTTGCTGATCTCGCAGTCGACCTCGACGAAAATGTTGGGATAAACGCGCGAAAGGTTCCTCAGGGCCTTGGGAAGAAACGCCAGTTCGAAGTCGTTGGGAATGCCGAGCCTGACCTTGCCGGAAATATTGTCTCCCCGGACCTTGGCGATGATCTGGTCATTGATCTCCAGCATCTGGCGAGCGGCTTCGTAGAGGTATTCGCCGTCTTCGGTCAACTCGAGGCTAGAGCCACGCAAGAAGATCTTGGTGCCAAGGATCTCTTCCAGCTTCTTGACCTGCAGGCTGATCGCTGGTTGTGAGCGACCCAGCAGCTCCCCGGCACTGGTGAAGCCTCCCAGGTCCTTTATGGTAACGAAAGTTCTCAAAAGGTCTGTCGGTATATTGGTCATTATCTTGTCAAGCTAATATAGGGGCGGCTTGCACCACCTGGTGCACAAGATCCTTGCACACCGGATGGCATCTTGTCTGTCCTGTAGAATCGGATAGAGTCGATCCGAGAGATACCCAGCCTGCCTGGTTCTTTCGCAACAACCGTCATGATGACGCAGGAGCCGCCATGAATCTTCCTATCAGGGGCGAACCCCTCTCGGTCGGCTTCGTCCTGCTGCATCGCTTCACCCTGCTGCCGTTCGCTGCCTTCGTCGACTGCCTGCGTCTGGCCGCCGACGAGGGCGACCGCTCGCGCCAGCTGCGCTGCCACTGGACCTTCATGACCAGCATGGGTGAGCCGGCGGCTTCCAGCTGTGGGGCTTCCATCACCCCCTGTGAGCCCTTTCGCGATCCGGCGAGCTTCGACTACATCGTGGTGATCGGCGGCGTGCTGGACGACGCCGACCGGGCCGATACCACGGCGCTGGCCTACCTGCGACGGGCGGCGAGCGCTCAGGTGCCGTTGGTCGGGCTATGCACGGGTGCCTTCGCCCTGATCCAGGCTGGCCTGATGAATGGACGGCGCTGTTGCGTCAGCTGGTACCACCACCGCGACATGATCCAGCGCTTCCCGACCATCGAGCCGGTGGCCGACCGGCTGTTCGTCGACGATGGCGACCGGCTCACCTGTGCCGGCGGCTCGGCGGGGGCAGACCTGGCGGCCTACCTGGTCGAGCGGCACCTGGGCAAGGCCTGGGCGATGAAGAGCCTGCGCATCATGCTGCTCGAGGAAGCCCGCGCCGGGGCGCACCCCCAACCCCAACCGGTGGTGTTCGGCAAGATCGAGGATCGCCTGGTGCGCCGTTCCATCGCCGTGCTCGAGCAGCACCTGGGTGAGCCGATCGCCATGGAAGCGCTGGCGGAGCGGGTCGGCACGTCAAGACGGAACCTGGAGCGCCGCTTCCGCGAGACGCTGGGGGTCGGGCCGCAGAAGTTCGCCCGCGACCTGCGCCTGCGCTACGGGCTGTGGCTACTGCACTACACCGGCAAGAGCGTCACCGAGATCGGCGAGCGCTGTGGCTTCGCGGATACGGCGCATTTTTCGCGCCACTTCCGCAACGCCTTTGGCATGCCGCCGTCGGAGATGCGCAAGCGTGCCGAGGAGCCGGGAAGCGACCGGGTCGACCCGTTCTTCCTGCATATCGAATCCCGTCCTGCGGGCTGAGCCCGATAGGCGCTAGCTCCCGTATCACAAGCGACCTGGGCGCATCGAAGCAGCGCCCGGGGAGGTGTCCCCCAAAGGTCGAACACCGCGTCCTTCCGTGCCTGTCATTCAGCAAAGCTGTCGCATTTGTTCAATCTTTGATCTGCTGGCTCCGCTAATAATTCCAGGGTGAGTCGATCGCACTGCGCGACGCTTATCCGGACATAAGGATTTCAAATTTCTTCCCCCAGCGGGCTGCCGATAGATTCAACGGGGCATAACAACAGGAGTCAGTCATGAACCAAGCCGGTCTCGCCTCATTCGATACCCAGATCGCTACCGCCATCGCCGATGAAATGGCGCGCCAGGAGGCGCACGTCGAGCTGATTGCCTCGGAGAACTACGCCAGCCGCGCGGTGATGGAGGCTCAGGGCACCCAGCTGACCAACAAGTACGCCGAGGGCTACCCGGGCAAGCGCTACTATGGCGGCTGCGAACACGTCGACGTGGTCGAGAAGCTCGCCATCGAGCGCGCCTGCGACCTGTTCAGCGCCGACTACGCCAACGTACAGCCCCACTCCGGCGCCCAGGCCAATGCCGCCGCCTTCATGGCCCTGGTCAAGCCGGGCGATACCGTGCTCGGCATGAGCCTGGCCCACGGCGGCCACCTGACCCATGGCGCCGCGCCCAACTTCTCTGGCAAGCACTACCACGCCGTGCAGTACGGCCTTAACGCCGACACCGGCGAGATCGACTACGCCGAGGTCGAACGCCTGGCACGCAGCCACAAGCCCAAGCTGATCATCGCCGGATTTTCCGCCTACTCGCGCGTGGTGGACTGGCGCCGGTTCCGCGCCATTGCCGACGAGGTTGGCGCCTGGTTCATGGTCGACATGGCCCACATTGCGGGGCTGGTCGCTGCCGGACTCTACCCGAGCCCGATCCCGCATGCCCACGTGGTCACCACGACCACGCACAAGACCCTGCGCGGCCCGCGCGGCGGCCTGATCCTCTCCGCTCATGGCGACCCGGAGCTCTACAAGAAGCTCAACGGCGCAGTCTTCCCCGGCCAGCAGGGCGGCCCGCTGATGCACGTGATCGCGGCCAAGGCGGTGGCCTTCAAGGAGGCCATGAGCCAGGCCTTCGTGCAGTACCAGCAGCGGGTAATCGACAACGCCCGTGGCATGGCCCAGGTGTTCGTTGAGCGCGGCTACGACGTCGTCTCCGGCGGCACCGATGACCACCTGTTCCTGGTCTCGCTGATCCGCCAGGGCGTGACCGGCAAGGACGCCGACGCCGCGCTGGGCCGCGCGCATATCACGGTCAACAAGAACGCCGTGCCCAACGACCCGCAAAGCCCCTTCGTCACCTCGGGCCTGCGCATCGGCACTCCGGCGGTGACCTCACGCGGCTTCTCGGTGGAAGACTGCCAGGCTCTCGCCGGCTGGATCTGCGACATCCTCGACGTGCTGGCCGAGCAAGGCAGCACCGATGCCGTGGAAGCCGAGGTGCGCGAGAAGGTCGCCGAGCTCTGTGAACGGCATCCGGTCTACGCCGCCGCTCCGGCAGCCGCAAAAGAAGCCGCCACCGCCTGAACCCGCCAGTGCCGGCCCTGCCCAGCGGGGCCGGTCGAGGAGAGAGAAGATGCAACGCTATTCAGGTTTCGGGCTGGCCAAGCACGCCCTCAGCCACCACGAGAACTGGGAGCGCCAGTGGCGCAACCCCACTCCGAAGAAGCAGTACGACGTGATCATCGTCGGCGGTGGCGGTCACGGTCTGGCGACCGCCTACTACCTGGCCAAGGAGCACGGCATCAAGAACGTGGCCGTGGTCGAGAAGGGCTGGCTGGGCGGTGGCAATACCGCGCGCAACACCACCATCGTGCGCTCCAACTACCTGTGGGACGAGGCGGCGGCCCTCTACGAGCATTCGATGAAGCTGTGGGAAGGGCTGTCGCAGGACCTCAACTACAACGTGATGTTCTCCCAGCGCGGCGTGATGAACCTGGCCCACACCCTCCAGGACATGCGCGACGTCCAGCGTCGGGTCAACGCCAACCGCCTCAACGGCATCGACAGCGAGGTGCTCACGCCCGAGCAGATCCAGGAGATCGTGCCGATCATGGATTGCTCGAAGAACGCTCGCTACCCGATCCTCGGCGCCTCCTGGCAGCCGCGAGCCGGCGTGGCGCGTCACGACGCCGTGGCCTGGGGCTTTGCCCGCGCTGCCGATGCGCTGGGTGTGGATCTGCTGCAGAACACCGAGGTCACCGGCTTCAAGATCCGTGACGGCAGAGTCTTTGGGGTGCACACCAACCGGGGCGACATCGAGGCCAAGACCGTCGGCTGCGTGGCGGCAGGCAACTCCGGCGTGCTGGCCAAGATGGCCGGTTTCCGCCTGCCGCTGGAGTCCCATCCGCTGCAGGCGCTGGTCTCCGAGCCGCTCAAGCCCGTGCTCGACACCGTAGTGATGTCCAACCACGTGCACGGCTACATCAGCCAGACCGACAAGGGCGACCTGGTGATCGGCGCCGGCATCGACGGCTACAACGGCTACGGGCAGCGTGGCAGCTACCCCACCGTGGAGCATACGCTGCAGGCCATCGTCGAGATGTTCCCGATCTTCTCGCGGGTACGCATGAACCGGCAGTGGGGCGGCATCGTCGACACCTGCCCGGACGCCTGCCCGATCCTCTCCGCCACGCCGGTGAAGGGGTTGTTCTTCAACTGCGGCTGGGGCACCGGCGGCTTCAAGGCCACGCCGGGCTCGGGCCACGTGTTCGCCTGGACCCTGGCAAAGAACCAGGCCCATCCGATCGCTGCGCCGTTCAGCATCGACCGCTTCCATAGCGGCGCTCTCGTCGACGAACACGGTGCGGCCGGGGTCGCACACTAAGGAGGCATTTCCATGTTCCATATCTACTGCCCCCACTGCGAGGAGCTCCGCGAGGAAGAGGAGTTCCACCCCAAGGGCCAGGCGCATATCGAGCGGCCGAAGGACCCCGAGGCCTGCAGCGACGAGGAGTGGGGCGACTACCTGTTCTTCCGCGACAACCCGCGCGGCGTTCACCATGAGCTGTGGGTGCACGCAGTCGGCTGCCGCAAGTTCTTCAACGTCACGCGCAACACCGTGACCTACGAGATTTACGAGACCTACAAGATGGGCGAACGGCCGACGGTAACGGCCGAAAGCCTGGAGCGTCTCGAAAAACAGGGCAACGTGCAGGTCGCCGCCGGCGGCCAGCAGACCGTGGGCGCCAGCAAGGCCGCCGTGGCATCGGTCAAAGGAGAGCAGGCATGAGCCAGTCCTTGAATCAGCCGAACCGTCTCAAAGAGGGCGGGCGCATCGATCGCTCGCGCAAGCTGAGCTTCACCTTCAACGGCCAGCGCTATCAGGGCCATGCCGGCGATACGCTGGCCTCGGCGCTGCTGGCTAACGGCGTGGACGTCGTCAATCGCAGCTTCAAGTACTCGCGCCCGCGCGGCATCGTCGCCGCCGGCGCCGAGGAGCCCAATGCGCTGGTCCAGCTGGGCAGCACCGAGGCGGCTCAGGTGCCCAACGTGCGCGCCACCCAGCAGGCACTGTTCGAAGGTCTCGTGGCGCGCAGCACCAACGGCTGGCCCAGCGTGCAGCGCGACCTGATGGGGCTTGTCAGCAAGCTGGGCGGCAATTTCATGCCGCCGGGCTTCTACTACAAGACCTTCATGGCGCCGGCCTCCATGTGGATGACCTACGAAAAGTACATCCGCAAGGGTGCGGGGCTGGGCCGCAGCCCCATGGAGCCCGATCCCGACAACTATGATCACCTGCATCAGCATTGCGATCTGCTGGTCGTCGGTGCCGGCCCGGCCGGCCTGACGGCAGCGCTGGCGGCGGCGCGCAGCGGCGCCCGGGTGATCCTATGCGACGAGCAAGAGGAGATGGGCGGTTCGCTGCTCGACAGTCGCGAACTGCTCGACCACCAGCCCGCTCCCCAGTGGGTGGCGCAAGTGCTCGAAGAACTCGCCGGGTTGGCCAACGTCACGTTGCTGCCCCGTACTACCGCCAATGGCTATCACGATCACCACTTCGTGACACTGCACGAGCGGCGCACCGAGCATCTGGGCGAGACCGCTCCGGTGAAGAGCGGTTACCGTCCCAGCCGCTCGCGGATGCATCGCGTGCGTGCCGGTCAGGTGCTGCTGGCGACCGGCGCCCACGAGCGCCCGCTGGTATACGCCAACAACGACGTGCCGGGCAACTTGCTGGCCGGCGCGGTCTCGTCCTACATCCGCCGCTACGGCGTGGTGCCGGGGAACAGGCTCGTACTCTCCGTCACCAACGACCATGCCTACCGTGCTGCCCTCGACTGGGACGATGCCGGCCGCGAGGTGGTCGCTATCGTCGACGCGCGCCAGGCGCCAGACGGTGAGCTGGTGTCGCAGGCCCGCGCTCGCGGCATCCGAATCATCGAAGGTTCGGCGGTGCTCGAGGCCAAGGGAAGCAATCGTGTCAACGGCGCCCGGGTCGCCGCCATCGATACAGAGGCGTTCAAGGTGGTCGGCAAGGCCGAGACGCTGGATTGCGATACCATCGCCAGTTCCGGCGGCTACAGCCCGGTCATTCACCTGGCCTCCCACACCGGGGCGCGTCCGACCTGGAACGAGGCGATTCTCGGCTTCGTGCCGGGCCTGGTGAAGGGCGTTCATGCCGCCGGTAGCGCCCGAGGCATCCACGACCTGGCCCAAGGCATGGCCGACGGCGTGGCCATGGCCGCGCAGGCCCTCGAGACCCTCGGCATGGCTGCCAGGGCGATCGAGTTGCCGCAGGTCGACGCCCGCCGTGAAGGCGCCGCCTGTGCCCTCTACCAGGTGCCCCACGAGAAGCCGACGCTGCGCGCACCCAAGCAGTTCGTCGACCTGCAGAACGACGTCACCGCGGCGGCCATCGAGATCGCCACGCGGGAAGGCTTCGAATCCATCGAGCACGTCAAGCGCTATACCGCCATGGGCTTCGGCACCGACCAGGGCAAGCTCGGCAACATCAACGGCATGGCCATCGCCGCCCGCTGCCTGGGCAAGACGATCCCCGAAGTAGGCACCACGGTGTTCCGCCCCAACTACACCCCGGTGACCTTCGGCGCCATCGTCGGCCGCCACTGTCGCGAGCTGTTCGACCCCGAGCGCTACACCGCGCTGCATCAGTGGCACGTGGAGCACGGCGCCGAGTTCGAGGATGTCGGCCAGTGGAAGCGCCCCTGGTACTTTCCGCAGACCGTCAACGGCAAGAAGGAGACCCTGCACGAGGCGGTGGCCCGCGAGTGCCTGGCGGTGCGCGAGAAGGTTGGCATCCTCGACGCCTCGACCCTGGGCAAGATCGACATCCAGGGCCCGGACGCCCGCGAGTTCCTCAACCGCATCTATACCAACAAGTGGTTGAAGCTCGAGGTGGGGCGTGCCCGCTACGGCCTGATGTGCAAGGACGACGGCATGCTGATGGACGACGGTACCACCAGCTGCCTGGGCGAGAACCACTTCCTGATGACAACCACCACTGGTGGTGCCGCAGGCGTCATGGAGTGGCTGGAGCTGTGGCACCAGACCGAGTGGCCGGAGCTCAAGGTCTATTTCACCTCGGTAACCGACCACTGGGCGACCATGACGGTAACGGGCCCCGAGGCGCGCCACCTGCTGGCCGAAATCACCGACATCGACCTCGACCGCGACAGCTTCAAGTTCATGGACTGGCGCGAGGGTCAGGTGGCCGGCGTACCGGCACGGGTCTTCCGTATCTCCTTCACCGGCGAGCTCGCCTACGAGATCAACGTCCAGGCCAACTATGCCATGCACGTCTGGAAGACCCTGTTCGAGCACGGCGACAAGTATGGCCTGACGCCCTACGGCACGGAAACGATGCACGTGCTGCGGGCCGAGAAGGGCTTCATCATCGCCGGCCAGGACAGCGACGGCTCGGTCACCCCCGAGGACCTGGGCATGCAGTGGGCCGTCGGCTACGACAAGCCGTTCTCGTGGATCGGCAAGCGGGCGCTGTCGCGCTCCGACACCCGCCGCACGGATCGCAAGCAACTGGTGGGTTTGAAGCCGAAGGACCCCACCGTGGTGCTGGAAGAGGGCGCCCAGATCGTCTTCGATCCGGACCACCCCATTCCCATGCCCATGGTGGGTCACGTGACCTCGAGCTACTACAGCCCGACGCTGGGCAGCGGCTTCGCTCTGGCAGTGGTCAAGGGGGGGCACCAGCGCATGGGCGAGACCGTCTACCTGCCCATGGCCGACGGCAAGACACACGCCGCGGAAATCGTCGGCACGATCTTCTACGACCGCAAGGGGGAGCGCCAGCATGTCTGAATCCACTGCGACCTGGGCCAACGTCTACGACGTACGCCCCGAGACCGATATCCCGGCCGAATCCCCGCTGGCCTGGTCCTACCATGACAGCGGCCGGCCGAGCATCGGCGCCAATAGCCGTGTCGTGCTGCGCGAACGGGCGATGCTCGGCCATCTGATCCTGCGCGGTGGCGCCATCGTGCTCGACGAGGCGGTGCGCCAGGTGCTCGGCCTGGCGCTGCCGGCACGCCCCAACACGCTGAGCCGCGACGAGGGCGGCGAACGCTCGATCCAGTGGCTGTCGCCGGACGAGTGGCTCGTAATCGTGCCCGGTGGCGAGGAGTTTGCCCTGGAGCAGCGCCTGCGCGAGGCCCTGGGGGATGCCCACTACGCCATCGTCAACGTCGGCGGCGGACAGACCCTGCTCGAGCTCGAGGGCGAGCAGGCCCGCGAGTTGCTGATGAAGTCGACGCCCTACGACGTCCATCCCGAGGCCTTCCCGGTAGGCAAGGGCGTCACCACGGTGTTCGCCAAGAGCAGCCTGATTTTGCGCCGCGCCACGGAGAGCCGCTGGGAACTGGTGGTGCGAAGAAGCTTCGCCGACTACCTCTACCGCTGGTTGCTGGATGCCGGCGCGGAGTACGGAATCGGCGTGGAGCGTTGAGCCATCGTCGAGGGGCACCGGGGACAGGTCGCAGCGGGGGTCCGATTCCACGGATGGAATCGGTTGCGTACAGGGATGTATTCATAGCGCCCCCGCGGAGACCTGTCGCCGGAAAGCCCCGGCTAGCGATAATTCGGGGCTTCTGACGATAGGAGAATTTGCATATGAGTCGTAGTTCCGACATCTGGATCATGGCCGCGCAGTGCCCCAGTCGCCTGGGCACCGTCGACGTGGTGACCCGCTTCCTCAAGGAGCGGCGCTGCTACATTACCGAGCAGCAATCGTTTGATGACCGCCTGAGCGGTCGCTTCTTCATTCGCACCGAGTTCCGCCCCGAGGAGCCCGGTTTCGATGCCGAGACCTTCCAGGCCGGCTTCGCCGAGCGCGCCGCCGAGTTCGAGATGGCCTTCGAGCTGACACCCCCCGAGCGGCGCCTGCCGGTAGTGATCATGGTGTCCAAGGCCGACCACTGCCTCAACGACCTGCTCTACCGCTATCGCACCGGCCAGTTGCCGATCGACATACGCGCCATCGTCTCCAACCACCCCGACCTGGCGTCGCTGGCGGAGTGGCACGGCATTCCCTATCACCACTTCCCGATCACCGCCGACACCAAGCGCGAACAGGAGTCGCAGGTATGGGATGTGATCGAGGGGAGTGGCGCCGAGCTCGTCATCCTGGCGCGCTACATGCAGGTATTGTCGACTGAGTTGAGCGCCAGGCTCGCCGGCCGGGCGATCAACATCCACCACTCGCTGCTGCCCGGCTTCAAGGGCGCACGCCCTTACCACCAGGCCTACGAGAAGGGGGTCAAGCTGGTCGGCGCCACGGCCCACTACATCAACGACGATCTCGACGAAGGGCCGATCATCACCCAGGGGGTCGAGCCGGTCAGCCATGCCGACTACCCTGAGGACTTGATCGCCAAAGGGCGCGACATCGAGTGCCTGACCCTGGCCCGGGCGGTGGCCCTACACGTGGACCGGCGTGTTTTTCTGAATGGTAGCCGCACAGTGGTGTTCGAGCGATGAGACACCAGAGTCGTTGAGTCGACGGCCGGGGCAGGCTAGCTTGGTGGGCAAACCACGCCCACCAGGAGGCCCGCATGGCTGCCCCGCACGACGAACAAGACCCCCATCTTTGGCTGGAAGAGGTCGAGGACGAGCGCGCCTTGGCCTGGGTGCAAGCGCGCAACGCCGAGAGCCAGGCCGAACTGGCCGACACGCCCGGCTTCGCCGAGCTGCGCGGCGACCTGCAGGCGATCCTCGAGGCCGACGATCGCATCCCTTTCGTGGTCAAGCGCGGCGAGTACTTCTACAACTTCTGGTAGGACCGCGACCACCCGCGCGGGCTGTGGCGGCGCACCACGCTCGAGGAGTACCGCAAGGCGCGGCCCGAGTGGGAGGTACTGATCGACCTCGACGCGCTCAACGCCGAGGAGGGCGAGAACTGGGTGTGGCACGGCGCCCAATGCCTGCGCCCGGCCTCGCCCGGTGAGCCCTGGCGCCACTGCCTGATCTCGCTTTCCCGCGGTGGTGCCGACGCCGACGTCACCCGCGAGTTCGACTTGGTCGAGAAGCGCTGGGTCGAGAATGGCTTCTTCCGCCCCGAGGCCAAGGGCGGCCTGGGCTGGGTCGATCGCGACACGGTCTTCGTACAGACCGATTTTGGCGAAGGCTCGATGACGAGCTCCGGCTACCCGCGCATCGTCAAGCAGTGGCGGCGGGGCACGCCGATGGCCGACGCCGAGACGGTGTTCGAGGGGGAGCCCGACGACATGGCGGTGGGGGCCGGGCACGACTCGACGCCAGGCTTCGAGCGTGACTTCGTCAGCCGTGCACGGGCCTTCTACGACAACGAGCTCTACCTGCGCCAGGCCGACGGCAGCCTGCGCCGCATCGAGGTGCCCAACTCGGCCCACAAGCAGGTGCATCGCGAGTGGCTGCTGGTCGAGCTTCGCGAGCCCTGGGAGGTCGCGGGCATTACCCACCCCGCCGGCGCGCTGCTGATCGCCGACTTCGACGCCTTCATGCGCGGCGAGGGGAACCTGCGCGTGCTCTTCACCCCGACCGAGCGCACCTCGCTCTCCGACGTCACCTGGACCCGCCGCCACCTGATCCTCAACGTGCTCGATGACGTCAAGCACCGGCTTTACGTGCTGACACCGGAGAAGGAAAAGTGGCAACCGGAGCCGCTGCCCGGTGTACCGGCGCTGGGCAGCGTCAGCGTGAGCGCGGTGGACGACGAGGAGAGCGATGACGTTTTCGTCATCGTCAGCGACTACCTGACGCCGACCACGCTGCTGCATGGCCGGGTCGGCGAGGCGTTGGAGACGCTCAAGCAGGCCCCGGCGCTGTTCGACGCCGAAGGCCTGGAAGTGACCCAGCATTTCGCCACCAGCCAGGACGGTACGCCGATCCCTTACTTCCAGGTGGCCCGGCGCGATCTCGAGCCGAACGGCGAGCACCCGACCCTGCTCTACGGCTATGGTGGCTTCGAGGTGCCCATGCTACCCGGCTACAGCCCCGGCGTGGGGCGGGCCTGGCTCAGCCAGGGTGGCGTCTACGTGGTGGCCAACATTCGCGGGGGTGGCGAGTACGGCCCGCGCTGGCACCAGGCCGCGCTGCGCGAGAAGCGCCACAAGGCCTTCGAGGACTTCGCCGCCGTGGCGGAAGACCTGATCGAGCGCGGCGTCACCTCGCCGCAGCGGCTGGGCATCCAGGGCGGCTCCAATGGCGGCCTGCTGGTGGGCAATATGCTCACCCGCTATCCGCAGCTGCTCGGTGCCGTGGTGTGCCAGGTGCCGCTGCTCGACATGCGCCGCTATCACCTGCTGCTGGCCGGCGCCTCGTGGATGGCCGAGTACGGCGACCCGGAAAGCGACGACTGGCGTTTCCTGCGCGAGTATTCGCCGTACCACAACCTCGATCCCGAGACCGAGTACCCGCCGACGCTATTGATGACCAGCACCCGCGACGACCGCGTCCATCCCGGCCACGCCCGCAAGATGATGGCACGCCTGCATGAGCAGGGGCATCCGGCGCTCTACTACGAGAACATCGAAGGCGGCCACGGCGGCGCGGCGGACAACCGCCAGCGCGCCCACATGCAGGCGTTGGCGTTCACGTTTCTCGCGCAGCGGTTGATCGACGAGGAATAATCCTCAGGTCACCGTTTCCAACGCATAGCCGTGCCGGGCCTGGAAGCGCTTCAGCTCCCGGGCCTGGGGCGGCTGTCCGGTAAAGATCTCGACGTAGGCGGGGATGCGCTTCATGCGGACCTCGAGGCTTTCCTGGGTCTTCATCGAGATGTAGCCGATCTGGGTGAGGTAGATGGTGCGGCCGCGTACATTGGCCGCCAGCGGGTCATGGCCGTAGCGCTCGAACATACGCGTCAGCGCCTCGATACGGATTTCGTCCGCACGGTCGATTTCCCTTGCGACTTCCGCCGACTGCAAGGCCCAGCTACGCATGGCGAACTCCAGTTGGGAGTCGAAGAGCCCGGGGTCGAGCCAACAGTCGAAGACGTTGAGGATCGCCTCGGTAATGCTCTCGGCGTAGGCCTCGGTCTGGCGCACCAGCCCCTGGGTGTTCTTCTCCCGCCAGCGCTCGACCAGGGCGTCGAGCAGCGCCTCGCGATCCTTGAAGAACCAGTAGAAGCTGGTGCGCGACACCTTGAGCCGCTTGGCCAAGGGGAGTATCCGCACGCTGTCGACGCCGGAGTCGAGCAGCAGCTCGAAGGCGGCGTCGAGCCAGGCATTGCGGGAGCCTTTCCACTTGGTACCGCGGTCAGGGGCGGTGGGCATTAGATATCCTTTACTAGCCGCAGGGCATCGTAGATCGCCGCATGGGTATTGCGCGACTCGACGGCATCGCCGATGCGGAACAGTTGGAAGCTGCCGCCCGGGTTGCGCACGACCGCTTGGGGTCGGCCGGCGATCAGGTCGTCGTAGTCTACCTCGCCGCCGTTGCGGGCGTGTGGCTTGAGCTCGAAGTAGATGTCGGCCATCGGCGTGATGCCGTAGTTGACCACCACTTGGTCGATACGCCGCTCATGGTCCAGGTCCATGTAGTCGCTGGTGATCGTGGCGAGCAGTTCGTTGCCATCCCGTTTCGCGGCTTTCAGCCGATAGGTGGGGGTAAAAATGACGTTGGGTCGCTGCAGGGTGCGCATGTAGGGCACCAGGTTCATGGCCATGATTTCCGCCGAGAAGGTACGGTCGGGGGTCATGATCTCGAGCTCGGCACCCGTGGCGGCGATGATCTCCGCCGCCTGCATGGCGGCATGATCGCCGGCATCGTCGAACAATAGCACTCGGCTGCCCGGCGCCACGTGCCCGGAGAGGATGTCCCAGGTGTTGACCACCAGCTCGCTGCCGACCTCGGGCTGGTCTTCCATGGGGTAGCCGCCAGTGGCCACGATCACCACGTCCGGCTTCTCGGCGAGCACGTCATCGGCTTCGGCCCAGACGTTGTAGCGAATCTCGACGCCCAACGCCTCGCATTGCGCCAGACGCCAATCGATGATGCCCATCATTTCTCGGCGGCGCTCACTCTGTGCCGTGAGGCGCACCTGGCCGCCGGCATCGCTGGCGGCTTCCAGCACCAGCACATCGTGGCCCCGCTCACCGGCGACGCGGGCGGCTTCCAACCCCGCCGGCCCGGCGCCGACGATCACCACCCGGCGCTTGTTTGTCGCCTCGGAGATTGTGTGGGGCATGGTGGTTTCGCGCCCGGTGGCGGCGTTGTGGATGCAGTAGGCGGCGCCGCCCTGGTAGATACGATCGAGGCAGTAGTTGGCCCCGACGCAGGGGCGGATCTCCTCCTCGCGGCCCTCCACGATCTTGCGCACGATGTGCGGGTCGGCCATATGGGCGCGGGTCATACCGATCATGTCGACCTTGCCCGAGGCGATGGCATGGCGGGCGGTGGCGACGTCCTGAATCTTGGCGCCATGAAAGGTGGGGAAGTCTACCTGACGTTTGATTTCGCCAGCGAAGTCGAGGTGCGGAGCGCTGGGCATGCCCTGGATGGGAATCACGTCGGTGAGGCCCGGGTCGGTGTCGATATGACCGCGCACCACATTGAGGAAATCGAGCAGGCCGCTGTCCTTCAGGCGGTGTGAGATCGTCATGCCGTCTTCTGCCGTCAGCCCGCCCGGCAGCATCTCGTCGCCGGTGTAACGCACGCCGACGATGAAATTCTCGCCGACCCGCTGACGAATGGCGCGCAGCACGTCGAAGGTGAAGCGCAGCCGGTTGTCGAGATCGCCGCCGTAGGGCGCCTCGAGGGTATTGGTCAGCGGCGACCAGAACTGATCCATCAGGTGACCGTAGGCCTGCAGCTCGATGCCGTCGAGGCCGGCGGCATGCATGCGTTCGGCGGCATCGGCGTAGTCTCGGATCAGGCGCTCGATATCCCAATCCTCGACCTGCTTGGGAAAGGCGCGGTGGGACGGCTCACGACGGTGGGAAGGAGAGACCGCAGGCAGCCAGTCGCCCTTGTCCCAGCGGGTGCGCCGGCCCAGGTGAGTCAACTGAATCATCACCGCGGTGCCGTGCTCGTGGCAGGCGTCGGTGAGTTCCTTCATCCACGGCACCACCTCGTCCTTGTACGCGAGGATGTTGTTGAACACGGGAGGGCTGTCCTTCGCCACCGCCGCGGATCCCGCGGTCATGGTCAGGCCCAGGCCGGCCTTGGCCCGCTCCACATGGTAGGCGCGATAGAGCGCCTTGGGCATGCCGTCCTCAGGATAGGCGGGCTCATGCGACGTCATCATGAGCCGGTTTCGGAGGGTCAGGTGCTTGAGCTGGAAAGGCTGCAGCAGCGGGTCGTTGGCCATGGCCAGGCCTCTCTATTGTTGTATGTCTCACGACAATAGAGGGGAATGTACAGTTGTGTCAATTTAAAGTTCATCGGTGTTAAAGCGCTTGAGGCCGCTACTGCGTTGAGACTGGCGGGGCTTTGCCTCAACGCCTCGGAATGCCGATGCGCCGCCCGGCGGCTGCCGGCCAGGCATCGCTTTCTGCATGAGGCAGGCCGTCGATGGCTCCGAGCACGGCAGGCGGGAAGGGGGCGGGTCGACGGCTCTGCGCGTCGACTCCCATCAGCATCTGCTCACTGGTGGCGAGCGTCTCGCCGGCTTCGTCGGTCATCGTGAAGAACACATGCAGGCGCTTGGCATCGCGGTCGAGCAGCAGGGCCTCGACGCCCAGCGCCTGCTCCTGGTGGGCCTCGCGCCGGTAGCAGAGGTGGGTTTCCAGCGTGAACAGAGTATGGCCCAGGCGTTCGCGCCCTACGGCATCGAGGCCGATCCGTTCCATCAGCGTGTCCACCGCCAGCGAGAACACCCGGGCATATTCGGCATCGTTCATATGGCCGTTGTAATCGACCCACTCCGGGGCGACCCGGGTCGTCAGCAGTTTCATCAACCTCTCCTCGCTCTGTATTGTTTCCTTTTGTAACCTAAGACGCGTACTTGGCCGAGCAGTTTGCCAGGGAAGTAGCGCAAGGCCGGAAATGCAACTAACCACAGTCGAAATAGCGCTGAAAAGCTTTCCTAAGGTAATTCTGGCTTTCTTGGCTAAGGTATGGGAGAACCCTCTACCAGGGCGCATGCCCATCAAACGCTTGATTGAGGACATAACAAGATGCTACCCAAGAAGACCCTTCTGGCCACCGCCGTCGTCGGCGCCATGCTGGCCACCGCCGCGAATGCCGAAACCCTGCGCTGGACCCGCTCCGCGGACAGCCTGACCATGGACCCCCACTCCCAGAACGAGGGGCCGACCCACTCGGTCAATCACCAGATATTCGATACCCTCGTCTACCAGGACATGGACGTCGAGTACCAGCCCGGCCTGGCCACCGAGTGGCACGTAAAGGAGGACGAGCCCACCGTC
The DNA here is from genome assembly GCF_052584175.1 of Billgrantia hypersalina. Lineage (NCBI taxonomy): Bacteria > Pseudomonadati > Pseudomonadota > Gammaproteobacteria > Oceanospirillales > Halomonadaceae > Billgrantia > Billgrantia hypersalina. Next base: position 88,776 of record NZ_JBMIQI010000019.1, on the reverse strand, counting down.
TGGGTCTTCAAGATCCGCGAGGGCGTGACCTTCCATGAAGGCCAGTCGCTGACCGCCGAGGACGTGGTCTTCTCCATCAACCGTGCGCGGCACGAGCACTCCGACATGCGCGGCCTGCTCACCTCGATTTCCGAAGTACGTGCAGTCGATGACCACACCGTCGAGGTCGAGACCAGCGAGCCCAACCCGCTGCTGCCGAACAACTTCACCAACCTGTTCATCATGAGCCGCGAGTGGGCCGAGGAGCACGGTGTCGAGGAGCCCCAGAACTACGCCGCCGGCGAAGAGACCTTTGCGGTGCGCAACGCCAACGGCACCGGGCCGTTCCGCGTCGAGAGCCGCGAGCCCGACGTGCGTACCGTATTCGTGCGCAACGACGACTACTGGGGTATCGACCACTATCCCTTGGAGATCACCCGCCTGGTCTTCACCCCCATCGAGTCGGCTTCCACCCGCGTGGCGGCGCTGCTCTCCGGCGAGGTCGACTTTCTCCAGGAGACCCCGGTGCAGGACATCGAGCGCCTGGCCAATGCCGACGGGATCAAGAACGAGCAGGGTGCCGAAAACCGTACCATCTTCCTGGGCATGGACATGGGCTCGGCCGAGTTGCGTACCGCCGACACCGACGACAACCCCTTCGCCGATCGCCGCGTACGCGAGGCGATGAACCTGGCGGTGGATGCCAACACCATCCAGCGCGCAGTGATGCGTGGCAACTCCGAGCCGGCTGGCATGATCGCGCCGCCGTTCGTCAACGGCTACACGGAGGAGATGGACGAGGTTCCGGAGTCGGATATCGACCGCGCCCAGCAGCTGATGGAGGAGGCCGGCTACGGCGACGGCTTCCGCGTCACCCTGAACTGCCCCAACGACCGCTACGTCAACGACGAGCAGATCTGCCAGGCGGTGGTCAGCATGCTGGCGCGCATCGGCATCACCGTCGACCTGGCGGCACAGACTCGCTCTGTGCACTTCGCCGAACTGGCCCGCGAGGAGTACGATTTCTACCTGCTGGGCTGGGGCGTGCCCACCATGGACTCCGAATACATCTTCAACTACCTCTACCATACCAAGGAGGGTGACCGCGGCAGCTGGAACTTCACCGGTTACTCCGACGAGCGCGTGGACGAGCTGACCGTGGCCATGGGCCAGGAGATCGACGAGGAAGCGCGCAACGAGATGATCGCGGAAGCCTGGGACATCGTGCACGACGAGATCCTCTACATCCCAATCCACCACCAGATGCTGACCTGGTCGATGCGTGACGATATCGACTTCAAGGTACAAAGCGAGAACACGCCGCACTTCAAGTATCTGCGCTTCAATCAGTAAGTCTTACGAGGCACGACCCCTGGCCGTCACAAGCGGCCGGGGGCATCGTCGTATTTGGTGATCCCATGCTAGCGTTTCTGATCCAGCGTGTACTCCAGGCCATCTTCGTGATGTTCGTGGTCGCGCTCATTTCGTTCTCGCTGTTCCACTACGTCGGCGACCCGGTGCTCAACATGCTGGGGCAGGAGGCCACCGCGGCCGATCGCGCCGCCCTGCGCGCCCAATTGGGCCTCGACCAGCCGGTGGTGGTGCAGTTCTGGAAATTCATCGTCAATGCCGCACAGTTCGAGTTCGGCATCTCCTATCGTTCGGCGCGTCCCGTGACCGACCTGATTCTCGAGCGGCTGCCAGCCACCCTGGAGCTGGCTACCATCTCGGCGATCTTCGCCGTGGTCATGGGGATCGTGCTGGGCATCTACACCGCGCTGCGCCGGCGCAGCTGGCTGGCCAACTTCATCATGACCGCCTCGCTGATCGGCGTGTCGCTGCCCACCTTCCTGATCGGTGTGCTGTTGATCTATATCTTCGCCGTGGAGCTGGGCGTGCTGCCGGCCTTCGGTCGCGGCGAGACGGTGCGGCTCGGGGACTGGTGGACCACCGGCCTGTTGACGGCGAGCGGCCTGCGTTCGCTGATTCTACCGTCGATCACCCTGGGGCTGTTCCAGCTCACCCTGATCATGCGCCTGGTGCGTGCCGAGATGCTCGAGGTGTTGAGCACCGACTACATCAAGTTTGCCCGGGCGCGGGGGTTGTCGAAGCGGGTGGTTCATCTTCGTCATGCGCTCAAGAACACCATGATCCCGGTCATCACCATCATCGGCCTGCAGCTCGGCACCATCATCGCCTTCGCCATCATCACCGAGACGGTGTTCCAGTGGCCGGGTGTGGGTGCGCTGTTCATCACCGCGGTGCGCTTCGTCGACGTGCCGGTGATGGCCGCCTATCTGATGATGATCGCGCTGGTGTTCGTGGTCATCAACCTGGTGGTGGATCTGCTCTACTACGCCGTCGACCCGCGGCTGCGCGCTCAGGGAGGTGGTAAATGAGCCAGGACATCCAGACCCGTGACGATGCGGCGCGCGTCGTGCCGCCCAAGCCGAGCAAGTGGCGCACCTTCCTCGAAAGCGACGTGGTCTACTCGTGGAAGCGCCAGCCGGTGGTGATACTTGCCACCCTGGTGACGCTGGTCATGTTCGCGGCGGCGCTGTTCGCGCCCTGGATCGCGCCGCAGAATCCGTTCGACCCGCGCGAGCTGGAGCTGATCGACGCCTTTGCGCCGCCGCTGACCACGTCGGACTTTACCGGCAACTTCTACCTGCTGGGTAGCGACAGCCAGGGGCGCGACGTCTTCTCGGCGATTCTCTACGGCTCGCGTATCTCGCTGCTGGTGGGCTTCGCCGCGGTGATCTTCGCCCTGGTGTTGGGCACCGCCCTGGGGCTCTTGGCGGGCTTCCGCGGCGGCTGGCGCGACGCACTGATCATGCGGATCGCCGACGTGCAGCTCACCTTCCCGTCGATCCTCATGGCGCTGCTGATCTTCGGCGTGATCCGCGGCTTCCTGCCGCGCTCGATGCATGCCGAGGTGGCCATCATCGTGCTGATCATCGCCATCGGGCTTTCCGATTGGGTGCAGTATGCCCGTGCCGTACGCGGTGCCACCATGGTGGAGAAGAGCAAGGAGTACGTGCAGGCGGCGCGGGTCATCGGCCTGCCGGCGCGCAAGATCCTGTTCCAGCATATCCTGCCCAATGTGCTGCGTCCGGTGCTGGTAATCGGCACCATCGGCCTGGCCCTGGCGATCATCGCCGAGGCCACGCTGTCGTTCCTGGGGGTCGGTATGCCGGCCACCCAGCCGAGCCTGGGCACCCTTATCCGGGTGGGCCAGGACTACATGTTCTCGGGAGAGTGGTGGATCCTGCTCTTCCCCGGGGTGGCGCTGCTGCTGCTGGCGCTCTCCGTCAATCTGCTGGGAGACTGGTTGCGTGATGTCCTCAACCCCAAGCTCCGTTAACAAGGGTTCCGTAAGCCCAGGCGTCAGCCAGGCTGCTGATGCCGCGGCGCAGGAGCCGGTGCTCTCGGTGCGCCATCTGCGGGTGGAATTTCCCACCCGCCACGGCACCCTCGTGGCGCTGGACGACGTCTCCTTCGATATCGCCCCCGGCGAGGTGCTGGGCGTGGTGGGCGAGTCCGGCGCCGGCAAGTCGATGACCGGCAACGCCGTGATTCGGCTGCTGGAGCCGCCCGGGCGCATTGCGGAAGGTGAAGTCCGTCTCTCGGGCAGGCGCATCGACGACCTGCCCGAAGACGAGTTCGTGCCGCTGCGTGGCCGTCATATCGGCATGATCTTCCAGGACCCGCTGACCAGCCTCAACCCGCTGTTCTCGGTGGGGGATCAGCTGATCGAGACGATCCGCGCCCACCTGCCGATGGGCGAGCGCGAGGCCCGCGAGGAAGCGCTCAAGCTGCTGCGTGAGGTGGGCATACCCGCCCCCGAGAACCGGCTTGACAGTTACCCGCACCAGTTCTCCGGCGGCATGCGCCAGCGCGTGGTGATCGCCCTGGCCCTGGCGGCGCGGCCCGAGTTCATCATTGCCGACGAGCCCACCACGGCGCTCGATGTTTCGGTACAGGCGCAGATACTTGCCCTGCTCAAGCGGCTCTGCGCCGACCATGGCACCGCGGTGATGCTGGTGACCCACGACATGGGCGTCATCGCCGAGACGGCCGATCGGGTGGCCGTGATGTATGCCGGTAGATTGATCGAGATCGGTCCTGTCGACGAGGTGGTGCGCCATCCGCAGCACCCCTACACCAAGGGCCTGATGGCATCGATCCCGAGCATCGAGAAGCGCCTCGAGCGGCTCTACCAGATCGAGGGCTCCATGCCGCGGCTGGCGGCGATTCCCGCAGGCTGTGCCTTCAACCCGCGCTGCCCCCACGCCCAGGAGCGTTGCCGTGCCGAACGGCCTGACCTGATGCCGGCGGGTGGCAGCCTGGCCGCCTGCTGGCTGCACGACCCGGTGGATCCGCTACCGCCGCGTCGAGACAACGAAGGAGAGGAGGTGCTCCATGTGCGCTGAAACGGCTGTGAAATCGACAGGCCCGGCCACGGCGGCGCAGGGCGACATCCTGCTGGAAGCGCATGACCTGGCGCGCTACTTCGATGTCTCCAAGCCGTGGCTCAACCGGGTGATCGAGCGCAGCGAGCGACTCACACTCAAGGCGGTGGATGGCGTGGGCTTCTCCATTCGCCGCGGCGAGACGCTCTCGCTGGTAGGCGAATCCGGCTGCGGCAAGTCCACGGTGGCGAGGCTGGTGGTGGGGCTCTACGGCCTCACCCGCGGCAAGCTGGTGTTCGACGGCGAGGACATCAGCGACCTGGTGAGCCGCACCGGGCGACAGGCCGCCAACGTGCGCAAGCGCTTCCAGATGATCTTCCAGGACCCTTACGCCAGCCTCAATCCGCTATGGCGGGTGGGTACCATCATCGGCGAGCCGCTGCGCTTCTTCCGCCCCGAGATGAGCGCAACCGACCGTAGGCGACGTGTAGGCGAGCTGCTCGAGCAGGTGGGCATGTCGGCCATGGACGCCAACCGCTACCCGCACGAGTTCTCCGGCGGCCAGCGTCAGCGCATCTCGATCGCGCGGGCGCTGGCTAACGAGCCGGAATTCATGATCTGCGACGAGCCGACCTCGGCGCTGGACGTCTCGGTGCAGGCGCAGATTCTCAACCTGATGAGCGACCTGCAGGACGAGTACGAGCTGACGTACCTGTTCATCAGCCACGACATGGCCGTGGTCAAGCACATGTCGGACCGCATCGCCGTGATGTACCTGGGTCGGATTGCCGAGATCGCCCCGGCCGAGCAGCTCTTCGAGAATCCGCATCATCCGTACTCGAAGATGCTGCTCGATGCGGTGCCGTCACTGGAGGGCGTGGGCAAGGAGCGCACCACGATCCAGGGCGAGGTACCAAATCCGGTGCATCCACCTTCGGGCTGCGCCTTCCACCCGCGCTGCCCGCATGCCAACGACCGCTGCAAGGCCGAAGTGCCGCGGTTGATCGCTCGCCACGACGGCAGCGAGGTGGCGTGCCATGGCGTCGATGAGGGCAGGCTGCCGTGAGGCGCCTGGCCTGATGCTGGAGCTGCTTTCACCGCTGCCCGCCGCGATCAACCTGAGCCTGGTGCTGCTTTCGGCCCTGACCTCGGCGCTCTCCGCGGCGGCCGGCATCGGTGGGGGCACGCTGCTGATCATCGCCATGGCCCAGGTCATGCCGGCCACGGCGCTGATTCCCGTGCACGGCATGGTGCAGCTCGGCTCCAACGGGGGGCGGGCGGCGATGACGTGGCGCCATATCCGCCGCGACATTGTTGTGGCCTTCCTCCCCGGGGTCGTCGTGGGTGCCGTAGTGGCGGCCTGGTTGCTGATCCGCCTGCCGTCGGGTGTGCTCGAGCTGTGCATCGCCGCCTTCGTGCTCTACTCCTGCTGGGGACCCGGGCTGCCCCAGCGGGCGGTGGGCCGCACCGGTACCGTCATCGCCGGTGCCGCCACGACCCTGCTCTCCAGCCTGGTGGGCGCCAGCGGCCCGATGGTGGCCTCGTTCGTCAAGCTGGGGATTCGCGAGCGACTGCCGCGGGTGGCCACCTTCGCTACCTGCATGACGCTGCAGCACCTGACCAAGGCGTTCATCTTCGGCTTCGCCGGCTTCGTCTTTCGCGACTGGCTGGGGCTGATGCTGATGATGGTGGCGGCGGGTTTCGTGGGCACCTGGTTGGGGCTGCGCCTGTTGAATCGGGTGACCGACCGTCGCTTCGACTTCTTCTTCAAGTGGACGCTGACCCTGCTGGCGCTGCGGCTGATCTGGCTGGGCGCGGAGCGCCTGTTGGGGTTAGGCTGAGAGGAGCCGGCCAATAGGAAAGGAGTCTGACATGAACCGCGTGGTGCCCTCCCTGTCTTTGCTTCTCTTGCTGCTACTGCTGACTGGCTGTGCGAGCACGGGCGACCCGCTGCACAGCGCGACCGAACTGGAGCCAGGCCGACGACACGAGGTACTGACGGCAGGGCATCGTCACTTCACCTTCACCCTGGCGGAGCCTGCCAATGTAGTGATCGAGAGTCAGACTTTTCCCGGTGAGGGAGGCATGATCTCGCCGGCTGGCCAACTGCTCGATGCCGAGGGCCGGCTGGTGGCACGCGACTGGACCAGTGGCCAGCACAGCAACTTCAGGATCGAGCGTCGCCTGGACGCTGGCACCTGGTATCTGCGAGTTACCACGCCGCATGCGAATCTCGCCTCCTTCGGCTCCATGGAGCAGGACTATCGCTACTCGGTACTGTTGAGAGTCGACAGGAATCCCTGATCGTCAGCTCGGCAGGGCTGCACGCTGGCGATCGACGTAGCCCCACGCCTTCTCGTGAAGGAAGTAGGCGACGGTGTTAACGGCAGGTTCGATCAGCGCGATCATGCCGCCAAGCACCCAGCTACCGGTCAATAGGTAGGTCACGCCAAAGGCCACGCAGAAGTGCACGATGGCAAAGGTCATTGTCTTCTTCATGGCGTCGGCTCCGCGTTTTTGCATCATTGCCGCAGGATAAGCGCGACGCGACGATAGCGTAAGCGAATATTTCGGATGGATTCGATAGCGATGGGCAATCATACGCTGCGCTAGCAAACCGGCAATCCAGGCGGGGCCGGGGCGAAAGGCAACATATGTCGTTGCTCTCGCTGAAGGCTGGCTGCGGGCTATGCATGGTGCGCTACGGTACGGCGAGACTCGCCGCGTGTGGGGTTCGGGCTCTTCGGGTTCGCAAGCCACTCCTGGGGCGTTTCCTGGCGCAGAAAGGCGAGCAGAGCGTTCAAGCGGCGTGGGCGGGAACCATAGGGATACAGCAGCGTCACCGGCTCCGGCGGCACACCCCACTCCGGCAGGCAGCGTACCAGCGAACCAGGATGGGCGCGCTCGCGAGCGGCCACCATCCAGTCGGGCATGATGCCCAGCCCGTGTCCGTGGGCGATGGCATCGCCATGCAGGGTGTGCTGGTCGACACGAAAGCGCGACTCCGGCGGCTGAAAGCGGTACTCGCCCTTCTGGGAATGGGTGAGTGTCAGCCCCTGCTCGGTTTCGCCAAGCAGGTCGATCCAGGCGTGCTGGGCCAATTCCCGAGGATGTCGAGGATAGCCGTGGCGGTCCAGATAGTCGGGATGACCGTACAGGCCGCGGTCGAGCCAGCCCAGGATTTCCTGGCATAGATCACTGCCCGAAACCTCTCCCAGCCAGAGCGTCACAGACTGGCTTTCTGCCGACAGGGGCGGTGTCGTGCAGGTCTGCAATGTCAGGCGAACGTTGGAATGCCGATCCATGAACCCGGCCAACCGCGGGGCGAGCCAACTGCGTGCCAGGGCGTTGTGCGTGGCGACCTGCACTTCCCCGCTGACTTCCTCGCTCAGTTCCTCGAGGGCTTGCCGGCTCTTCTCGGCGAGTTCGAGCATCTGGCGGCAGTAAGCATGGAACATCTGTCCGGCTTCGGTCGGCAGCAGCCGGTTGGATTGTCGGCGCAGCAGGGGCTGGCCCACCTGGCGTTCGAGCTGGGAAATTCGACGGCTCAGCGTCGATTTGGCCAAACCCAGTTTGCGGGCACCGAGTGTCAGGCTGCCCAGGGTCATGACGGCATCGAAAGCAGCCAGTTCGTCGAAGTCGTGCATGATGGCACCGTGAAAGAAGGGTTCGAGCATTGTGCCAGCAAGCGGATCAAATGAAAATCATTGCTCTTTGCCGGGAGGCGTCGAATAAAAAAGCCCCGGCCAGGTCGGGGCGAAGCATCGAAACAGGGGCAATGCTCTGGCTCGCCTTCAGAAGTCGACGGTCAGCCCCAGGTTGACCTGACGGCCATCCAGTACCACGCCGTATTCGTCGTTGGTGATCTCCTTATCGGCAATGTTGTAGAGGCCGGCTTTTACCCGGGCCCTGTCGTTCAGGGCATAGACCAGCCCGGCGTCGATCAGGCCGTAGCCTGGCGTGCCGTCCTCCATGGCGGTGCGGCTGAGAAAGTCGCTGGTTTGGCTGCGGTAGTTACCCTGCAGCCAAAGGTTCAGGCGTTCGGTGGTCTGCCAGTCGAACGCCAGGTTGACCATGTGCTCGGGAATCTTGTTGAGCGGTTCGCCCTCGAACTCGCCGGTCTTCTGCTCGGAGTCGGTAAAGGTATAGCTGGAGCTGAGCCGCACCGTCGGGGTGATGTCATAATCGAGGGTCAGCTCCACCCCTTGCATCTCGGCTTCGTCGATGTTCGTCCGGGTACGGATGAACAGGTAATCGTTGCCTGCATAAGGACATTGCCAGGTGGACGGGTCGTTGGGATTCCCGCCCGGTTCGCACAAGGGCTCTTCGGCAATCTTGTCGTCGAACTGGGTATGGAAGAGCGTGGCGCTGGCGGTGACGTCACGCGCGGCGCTGTTGAATACCAGGCCCAGCTCGTAGTTGGTGCTGGTTTCCGGATCCAGCCCCTCGTTGCCGACGATCAAGGCTCGCGGATGCGGCGCTGGCGAGTTGGGCCCTCCCGTACCGCGACCGAAGCCTTCACTGGCATCCGACAGGCTGGGCTGCTTGTAGCCGGTAGAGACACCGCCTTTCAAAGTCCACTGCGGGTCGAGGTGGTAGTTGGCATATACGCGCGGCGAGAGATGGCCGCCGAACAGCTCGTCGTCGTCGTAGCGCACGCCTGTGGTGAGATTGAGCCTGTCGGTGACGTGCCACTCCACTTCGGCGAAGACGGCGCCCAGCCAGCGATCGACGCTACGTTCGGCTCCCGGTACGCCTGCGGTCCACAAGCCATTGGTCTCGTCGACCAGTTCTTCCTGCTTGTATTGCCCGCCGAAGGTGAGCACGTGGTTGCCCCAGAAGTAGGTGGCCTGAGTGTTGTAGGTGGTCATTTCCTCTTGCTTTTCATCTGCCTGGACGCGCTCGGAAATGTCCTGCTGAACGTAGCTGTCCACGATCAGGCTGCCGTACGTCCCTCGATGGGCCAGGGTATAGGTGTCCTTGTCGTAGCGTGTCGTGCTCGAGACGGCGGGATTGCCTCGGGCGTCGACCAGCGGAATGCTCACGCCGGGGTTGTGGGTGTATTCCTTCGTGGACGAGGTGTAGCCGAGGGTAAATTCGTTTTCCTCGTTGGGAGTGAGATAAAGCTTCACGCCCCCCTGGCGGGTTTCGCTGTCCGGGGTGCTTTCCGCATTGTCGTCCCCACCCATGTAGTCGCTCTCTTCCTGGCCGATCCAGCTGCCGTGTACCTGGAGTCCCAGCAGGCCTTGAATGAGAGGGCCGCTGGTCGCGAAGCTGACCTGCTGGCCGTCATTGTTGATGTCGTTCAGCGAGTGGGTGTATTCGGTTGTCACCGAGCCCGACCACTCGCCGGTCGCCTTCTTGGTAATGATATTGACGACCCCGCCCATGGCGCTCGAGCCGTAGAGGGACGACATCGGCCCACGGATCACTTCGACGCGCTCGATCATGGAAATCGGGGGTAGTCCGATCTGCTTGCCGCCATCGGTGCCGTTGGTATTGACCGAACGACCCGCGGAGATGGGGCGGCCATCGACCAGATAGAGCGTGTAGCTGTCATCCATCCCGCGGATGCTGATGTCCTGCGAGTCGCCCCCCCCGGTGACATAAACCCCGGGGATGTTATCCATGGCATCGACAATGCTGGAGTAGGAGCGCTTGTTCAGTTCCTCCCCACTGATCACCGAGATGCTCGCAGGGGCATCGGATAGCACCTGCTCATAGCCCGCGGCCGTGACCACGACCGTTTCCAGTTGGTTCGAATCCTGCGCCAGCGCACCGGCACTGGCGCAGGCCGCGGCGACGCCCAGCGCCCGTGACAGTGCGGTGCGCATGAACGGCAGGGTGGGAGAGGTATGCATGGTCCTTGACTCCTTGCTGAAAAGCCCGGGCACACTGGCCCATGTGTCGATAGGAGGGCTTGATGTCGAGGCGATGCGTCACGCTGGAGGGCCGGCGCGGTATCGCTCTTTTCGTAAAAACGTTGTTCCCTTTGAATAAATGATAAAGATTTGCATTTTCTTTGTGAATTATGATTTCTGGAATGATGCGTTGCTGAATCTGCAACGTTTCAGCTCAAGGAGGCGCCAGCCCCCGCGAGCGTTTCGAAACATGGAACTTATCGTTGCGACAGGCGTAGCGGGGAGCGTGGTAGATTCGCCGTTTATTGTGATTGATTCTCATTAGTTTTGGGGGCGAGATGAACAGTTACAAAGGGTGGGTGACGGCACTGTCCATGGCCATGCTGGCTTTGCCGCTGTCGACACAAGCGGACGAAGCCGCGGCCGGTGGCAAACCATTCGTGGTCAGCTTCGATTGGGGGAGCGCGGATACGCTGGAAGCGCTGGGCCTGGAGGAATATCTCGTCGGTTTGCCGCACCAGGCTGCCCCGTCCTACGTGGCCCATCTGCTGAACGACCGGCCGGACGTGGGTAGCCTCAAGGAGCCGAACGCCGAGGCGATGGCAGAAATCGCGCCGGACCTGATCCTGGTCACCGGGCGACAGGGCGTGGCCGGCCTGGCACTCGCCGAGATCGGCGAGGTCATGGATGTCACCTTGAGCGAGGGGGCTTTCTTCGAAGCCTTCGGCGACAAGGTGCGACGACTTGCCAGGCGATACGATGCCGAGACCCAAGCCGAGGCAGCCCTCGATGAGCTCGGTGCCGACATCGAGGCAGCGCGCGAAGTGCTGCCCGCCAATGCCAAGGTGGTGGTGGTGACTCATAACGACGGCAACTACGCCCTGCGCCAGGAGCCGGTCGTGAGCGAGCTGCTCCGGTTGGAAACGCCGGCCGTGCCGGATGACGTGGATGCCACCGAACGGGGCGGACGCACCTTCGTGCCGATGACGCCTGACACCATGGTGCGCATGAGCCCGGACGCCGTGCTGGTGGTCGGCCGCAGCGCGGCCATCGGCCAGGCGCCGCTGAACCTCGCCGAGCTCAAGGAGGCGCTTGCCGCCGAGGGCGGTGCCGACATCGTCGTCGAATCGCTGTCGCCCGGGCTCTGGTATCTCTCAGGCGCCGGGCTTCGAAGCGTGCGAGCCCAGGTGGAAGAGGTGGTGGCGGCACTCGGCAACCCTTGAGCGCCCCTTGGCGATGTCTCGCCAGGAGGGTGGCGCCGGGTCTGGCGAGGTTGCGAGTTGTCGAACGAGACGTTGCGAACAGGGAGGGTGCTGCAATCGTCTCTGATATTCATTATCATTCATTAGTTCGGCACTGCGATTAACGGTGGTGCCCGCTCGGTCCAGGAGAGCCCATGTTCCTGCTTGTTTCCCAATCCTTTCGCCAGCTTGGCATCGGCCTGGCGGCGCTGCTCGCCTTAACGGCCATACCGGCCCAGGCGGCCACCGTGGCGACCGCCTTTGGCGACGTGGAAGTGCCCAGTGCCCCTGAGCGCGTCGTAAGTCTTCACGAAGGCGCCCTCGATACCGCCCTGGCTGTCGGCGTCACGCCTCTTGGCGCCGTGACCACCCGTGGCGGTGACGGTGTGGCCCGCTATATCGAGGCCCATCTTGGCGACCAACGCCCCGCCATTGTCGGTGTGGTGCGCGAGATCAACCTCGAGGCCGTGCTGGCACTCGAGCCGGACCTGATCCTGGCGCCGCCGCAGCTGCCCGAGGCCCAGTATCGGCTGCTCTCGCGCATCGCCCCGACCGTGGTGCCGCTGACCGAGGGGCTACAGCCCGAGGCCTGGCGTGACGAGACGCGCCTCTTTGCCCAGGCGCTGGGCCGCCAGAAGGAGGGAGAAGCCGCTTTGGAAGCGGTGGATTCCCGCGCCGCCGAACTGGCCGAGCAACTCGACGACGAGGCCCCCACTGCGGTGCTGGTGCGCTGGATGCCGCAAGGGCCGATGGTCATGTCCGAGCAGCTGTTCGTTTCGGGATTGCTGCGTGCCGCCGGCGTGGCGGTTCACGATGCCGGCCTGGTACGTGAGGGCAAGCCCCATAGCGATACCCTCAGCCTCGAGAATCTTTCCCGTCTCGAAGCCGACTGGATGTTCCTGGCGACTCTCAACGAAGAGGGGCGCGAAGCGCTGGAGGCCGCCAAGGCATCGCCCGCCTTTGCCCGGCTTGACGTTGTGGCTCGCGACCGGGTGGTGCCCGTCGATGGCCAGCTGTGGACAAGCGCCAGCGGTCCGCTGGCCGCCCAGGCCATTCTCGACGAGCTCGGCGCCGCGTTGTCGCCCTGATGGAGGCGATGGCTCATTCGGGCACTTCCCCGGCCCGCCACCTCACCACGAGGCTGGCGGGCCTGCTGCTGTTACTGTTACTGGTCTGCGTGGCCAGCCTGCTGCTGGGTGCCGGCGACGTCGGCCCCACTCGGGCATGGGCCGTTTTAATGGGGCAGGGAGACGCGGAGGCCAGGTTCGTTCTCGGTTCGCTGCGCTTGCCCCGCACCTTGGTCGGGCTGGTCGTGGGCGCTGCACTGGGCGTGGCGGGAGCCTTGCTGCAGGCCGTGACGCGCAACCCACTGGCCGAGCCGGGGCTGCTCGGCGTCAGCGCCGGTGCCGCTTTCGCCGTTGCGCTGGCGCTGGTGCTGGGCGCCACGGCCACCACGCTGCGCGTCGGCGTGGCGCAACTCGGCGCCATGGCGGGCTGTCTCTGCGTGCTCGGAGTGGCCCGGGTGAGCGGCGCAGGCAACGATCCGGTTCGCCTGGTGTTGGCAGGTGCGGCGCTCACAGGGTTGCTGCTCTCGCTCACGTCGCTGCTGCTGCTGTTCGATCAACGCGCCGCCGACGAGATCCGCTTCTGGGTCGTCGGCAGCCTGGCCGGGCGCCGCCTCGAGCATCTCGTCGCCATCCTGCCCAGCCTGTTGCTGGCTGCCGGGTTGATTCTGGCCGTGGCGCGTCCCTTGGCCGCGCTGGCGCTGGGCGAACGTGTCGCCAGCGGCCTGGGGCATCGCCCGAGCCTGATCCGGCTGCTGGTGATTGTTGTCGTGGCCCTGCTGGTGGGCGCCGCTACCGCCACCGCTGGCCCTATCGCCTTCGTCGGGCTGGTGGTTCCGTTTGCGGCTCGCGCGCTGGCCGGCCCCGACATACGCCGCACCCTGTGGCTATGTCTGCCGCTGGGTCCGCTGATGGTGATCGGTGCCGACATCGTGTCGCGCCTGGTGGTGGCACCCTCGGAGCTGCCTTTGGGGGTGCTCACGGCGCTGTGTGGCGCACCGGTGCTGGTCGCGGTGGTGCGGTCCCGCCGCATGCCGACCCTATAGGCGCATGAAACCATGAAGGAAGGAAGAGTCGCCATGCGCTGCGATACGCCAGTCGAAAGCCAGGCCCGGCAGCGGCGCGCTGACGCAGCGTGCGGCGGGGCTTCGGCCGTGACCGCGCCCGAGGGACATTGGCGCCTGGCCTGGCGCACCTCGGGCCACAGCGAGCCGTACAGCCTGTTGATCGATCGGCGTGGCCTCGCGGCCGCGTCGATTCTCCTGATCGGCCTGGTGGCGGCATCGCTTGCCTATCTGGCCCTGGGCAGCAGCATCCTGCCGCTCCAGGCGGTACTGCCGGCCCTGGTGGGGCGTGGTGACCCGATAGGCGTTTTCCTGGTGCAGGAACTGCGCCTGCCGCGCCTGGCCGCTGCCTGGCTGACCGGTGCCGCCTTCGGATCGGCGGGCTGCCTGATGCAGACCCTGGCCCGCAACCGCCTGGCCACGCCCGGGATCATTGGCATCGACAACGGTGCGACGGCCTTCGCCGTGGCCTCGGTGATCGGCTTGGGCGTCTCCCTGGCGCCGCCCGCCATGGCCCTGGTGGGGGCCGCTACCGCCGCCGCGCTGACCTTCGGCTTGGCCGCCGGTGGCGGCACCCGCGGCTACCGCTTCATCGTTGCCGGTATCGGAGTGGGGGCGGTGTTCGGCGCCGTTACCCAGCTGTTGCTGGCCAAGGTGCACATCGACACGGCCAACGCCGCCTATCCCTGGACCGTAGGTTCCCTCAACGCCCGACCGGCCGATGCCGTATGGCTGCTGGCCATCGGCTTGATGTTCGGCCTCGCCGCGGCCCTCTGGCTGGCCCGCTCGCTTTCCCTGATGCGCTTCTCCGACGCCGTGGCCACCACGCTTGGGGAGCGCGTGTTACGCAGACGCTGGCAGGTGCTGATGCTTTCGGTACTGCTGACCGGCTTGGCGGTGGCCGTGGCCGGCCCGGTGGGGCTGGTGGGCCTGATTGGCCCCGAGATCGCTCGCTCCCTCTCCTCGCCGCGGAGCGTGCCGGTCGTCGCTTCGGCACTGGCAGGCGCGCTGGTCATGGTGCTGGCCGATCTGGCGGGAAGGGTACTGCTCGCTCCCATCGAGATTCCGGTGGGCATCGTCACCGCCGTGGTGGGCGGCCCCTGGCTGCTGTGGATACTCCTGCGACCGGCTTCAAGGAACCTGGCATGACCCGACACGAACTCGCCACTCGCGGCCTGACGCTGTGCCATGGCCGCGCGACCGTCATCGACCGCCTGGCATTCACCTTGCCGGCGGGTCAGGTCACGGCCATCGTCGGCCCCAATGGCTGCGGAAAGTCCACGCTATTGGCGGGACTCTCGCGGCTGCATGCGCCCAGCCAGGGCTCGGTATTGCTGGATGGCCAGGACATCCAGCGGCTACCCGCGCGCGAGCTGGCGCGTCGCCTGGCGCTGCTGCCGCAGGAGGCCATTGCCCCGGAAGGGCTTACCGTAGCCGAGCTGGTGCGTTTCGGCCGCCAGCCGCACCAGGGCTGGATACGCCAGTGGTCGGCGGAGGATCAGCGGGTGGTGCGCGAGGCGCTCGCGGCGGCCGACGTGATGGAACTGGCGGAACGGCCGCTCGACACCCTTTCGGGCGGGCAGCGCCAGCGTGCCTGGATTGCCATGACCATTGCCCAGCAAACGCCGCTGTTGCTGCTCGACGAACCTACCTCGGCCCTGGACCTGGGCCACCAGATCGAAGTCTTCGAACTCGTGCGAAGGCTCGCCGCCAGCGGTCGCACCGTCGTACTGGTGCTCCATGATCTGGCCAGCGCCTGTCGCTACGCCGATCACTTGCTGGCGCTACGCAGCGGCCAACTCGTCGCCGCCGGTCCGCCCAGCGAGGTCGTCACCACCGACCTGGTGCGCCAGCTTTACGGTATCGACTGTACGTTGATCACCGACCCTGATACGGGCAGCTTGTTGCTGGCCAACGTAAGACGGGCCGTAAAGCGCACCGAGGCCTGACAGGTCATCAGGACGAGACGACATTGGCCTGACGCAAAACGCCAGCGCTCCGCATCGAGCGCTGGCGTCTTCGTTTCAATCCCTGTCCCGCAGCGGGCGGGGCGAGCCGATCAGGACTCGAGCGGGGCGCGCCAATCGTCGGAACCGGAGGTGCCGGCGACGGTGTGCTCCCAGTCGATCTTGCGGTAGGCCAGGGAGACGTCCATCAGCTGCGTGAACTCGGCCTTGGTGGAATCCTGGGCATGCGGCATGCGCAGGTTGATGTCGACGATGGTGGCGTCGGTCAGGGTGGTGGTGAAGAAGTGCTCCTGCTTGCCCTCGACGGAAGTGCGGTACCACTTAAGTTCGACGTTGGGCAGCATTTCGCCGGAGGCCAGGGCGTTGTACATCAGCGGCACGGCCTTGTTCAGGGCCACGGTGAAAACGAACGGCTTGTGGGCGCGCTGGCCGGAGGGCTGACCGGACTGCGGGTCGGTGGGCACGGTCACGACGTGCTTGAACTCCTGGACCAGCATCTCGTCCTCGTGGCCTTCCACGTAGATGTTACCCACGGAATCCGGGGTGAAGGCACCCGCGGTGATGTTGCCCTGGGTCTGGCCTTCGATGCTGATATAGCAGGGAGTCGGCATGGTCTGCTCCTTGACGATGTGAATGGTATGTCCGATGGACGTTTCGCCAAAAGCATAGTTTGTGCCATTTCCTGAAAAAGAGATTTAAAACAATTTCCTAATCGTATCGTGTCTTGAGGTCCTAACAACTCTTAGGCAACTTTTTGCCTAAAGAAGCAAGAAGTTGCCCAGCCTGGGCAAAAAGTTGCCTGGCAACATAATCGGTCCGTTAGGTCCGTAAACAGAGAGGGTTGCGCATCATCTTGTTTGTTATGTTATAACATATTTTTTCGGGAGAAATTCTCATGAATGTCGATCCTGAGGTGAAGCAGCTCCTGGCAATGCCGGAGGAAGCGTACATGAACGCCGCCCAGCTCGATTACTTCCGGTGTCGGCTCCTGGCCGAAAAGTCCGAGGTGGAAGGACATCTGGAAGAGGTTCGCAAGGCCATTGCCGATAATGAGCGCAGCGGCGACGAGCTCGATCGCGCTGCGGTAGAGGAGGAGCTGCGCTTGTTGTTGCGACAGGCCGACCGCGAGACGCGACTGTTGGACAAGATCCGTCGGGCGCTGCGACGTATCGAGGAAGGCGACTATGGCTACTGCGCCGAGACCAGCCAGCCCATTGGCGTACCCCGCCTGTTGCTGCGGCCTACGGCTGAGCTGTGCCTGGAAGCTAAGGAGCGACAGGAGAAGCGCGAACTTCATTTCAGCAAATCGCGAGGAGACCAGTGATGAGCCAAGCCCTATTGCCCGTTACCGTCCTTTCCGGCTTTCTCGGCGCCGGTAAGACCACCCTGCTCAACCATATCCTGGCCAACCGGGAAAACCGCCGCGTGGCGGTGATCGTCAACGACATGAGCGAAGTAAACATCGATGCCGCTTTGGTGCGCGGCGGTCCAGGCATCGAGGAGGGTGAGGTGGCTTTCAACCGGGCGAAGGAACGCCTGGTAGAGATGAGCAACGGCTGTATCTGCTGCACTTTGCGCGAAGACCTACTGGTGGAAGTGAGCCGGCTGGCCCGGGAAGGACGCTTCGATTACCTGGTGATTGAATCCACCGGCATCTCCGAGCCGCTCCCCGTAGCGGAAACTTTTACCTTCGAGGATGAGGAGGGAAAGAGTCTCTCCAGCGTTGCTCGGTTGGACACCTTGGTCACGGTGGTCGATGGGGCAAATTTCCTCGAGGCGTACCACGAGGCGAAATCACTGGCCGAAGCCGGCGAGAGCCTCGACGAGGATGATCTGCGCAATGTGGCCGATCTGCTGGTCGACCAGATCGAGTTTTGCGACGTGCTTCTAATCAGCAAGACCGACCTGATCGACGAGGCGCAATTGGCCGAGGTGAAAGCCGTGCTGCGTACGCTCAATCCTGATGCTGAACTGATTGCGATGGCCCATGGCCAGGTGCCGCTCGACAAGGTGCTGAACACCGGCCTCTTCAGCTTCGAGAAAGCCCGATTCGCTCCCGGTTGGCTCAAGGAGCTGCGTGGCGAGCACGTGCCCGAAACCCAGGAGTACGGTATTACAAGCTTCGTCTACCGTGCCAGGCGCCCCTTCCATCCCCAGAAGTTTCATGAGCTGTTGCACGGAGACTGGTTCGGCGGCAAGCTGCTGCGCTCGAAGGGGTTCTTCTGGCTGGCAACACGGCCGGAGTTCGCCGGACAGTGGAGTCAGGCGGGTGGCATCGCCCACTATGGCTTCGCCGGTATGTTCTGGAAGGCAGTGGACGAGTCGCGCTGGCCCAGTGATCCGGAGAGCCGCGGCTATATCATGGAGCAGTGGGAGGAGCCGTTCGGCGATATGCGCCAAGAGCTGGTCTTCATCGGGCAGGATCTCGACGAGGCCAGGATTCGCCAGGCACTGGATGAATGTCTCCTGGGCGATGCCGAGATAGCGAATGGCCATCAGGCATGGGCCGGCTTGCCTGACCCCTTTCCTGCCTGGGAGTTTCCCGGCCAGTAAAGGGAGCCTGGCGCTGCACTTGGAAGGCTTAATAAACCAAAGTCGAATGGAAGCAGCCGGTATATATGCAAAAAAACCCGTTATTCCAGCTGTCAAGCGCTGCGTTAATGGCCATACTGGGGCAAGGTCCGCTTCAGAATCGGACCACAGGGAATCACAAGGGAACCAGAGGTGTTCGTCATGCGCTCCTACAACCGACGCGATCTCGGTGTGGCCGTCTTTTTTTTGCTTTGCCTACAGCTGCTGACGATCGGTGCGGTGCAGGCCAATCCCCGCTATGCGGCCATCGTCATCGATGTCGAGAGCGGTGATGTGCTGCATGCGGATAATCCCGATGCCACCCGCTACCCCGCGTCGCTGACCAAGATGATGACGCTCTACATGCTGTTCGAGGCCATCGAGAATGGCAGCATGCATCTCAACCAGCCGCTATCGGTGTCGTCCCATGCCGCCTCCATGCCGGCGTCTAAGCTCTGGCTCGCGGCGGGTAGTACCATCACCGTGGAGGATGCCATCAAGGCGCTGGTGGTGCGCTCCGCCAATGACGTGGCCGTGGTGGTTGCTGAAGCGCTTGGCGGTACGGAAGCCAACTTCGGTCGCATGATGACCCAGCGCGCCAATGAGCTGGGCATGCCCAGCACCGTGTTCCGCAATGCCTCGGGCCTGCCGGATAGCGCACAGGTCACCACGGCACGCGACATGGCCACCCTGTCGATCCGCGTGATGCAGGACTTCCCGCAGTACTATCACTACTTCTCCACCCAGAGCTTCACCTACCGTGGAACCACGCATACCAGCCACAACCGACTGGTGCGCAACTATCCCGGGGCCGACGGTCTCAAGACCGGTTTCATTCGCGCTTCAGGCTTCAACGTGGCGACCTCGGCGATTCGGGATAACCGCCGCATCGTCTCGGTGGTCATGGGCGGTTTCACCGCCGCTTCACGCGACACCCACATGGCTGACCTGCTCGACCGTGGTTTCGCCCGGCTCTCGATGCTTCAGCGGGGCGACTGGATCGCCAGCGCCGACGTGCTGGGCGATCGCATGGAGTTGCCGGAAAGCCCGCCGGCTTCCGCTTCGATGATGGCCGAGGCGAACGTCAACGAATCCCCCGAAAGCGTGAGTGAAGTGGGGCAGCGGTTCTCCTTCCAGTCCGAGATGGGCGTCGAGATGGGCTCCGCCGACGATCCGATCCGGGCCCTGATCGCCCAGGCCGATTCGCCTCGCTCCCCCGGCGGCAGTTGGGCCGTGCAGGTCGGTGCCTTCAACGACGCCGATCAGGCGCGCAGCCTGGCGGCTCGGGCGGCCGACCAGCTGGCCAGCCTGCTGAACGACGTACGTGTCTCGGTGGCGGAGTCGGACGACGAGCGTCGCGTCTTCCGCGCCCGGCTGGTCGACCTGCAGGAAAACGACGCCCACTCCGCCTGCGACAGCCTGCGCGCCCAAGGCATGGACTGCATGGTGGTGGCTCACAACTGAACCGGCCCCGCCTGCCGACACTGACGCCCCGCCCATGCGGGGCGTCACTCGTTTGGCCAAGCGTCAGGCATGACGTTCAGGCCATGGCCGGCTCATGTATACGCTCTGCCGAACTCGCGGTTTCGCCCAGGGAAATGCACGTGTCGCAGAGTCGCTTGATCAGCGCCGGGTCATGGCTCACCAGCATCATGCCGCAGCGACGCTCGCGGGCCAGCTCCACCAGCAGTGCCAGCGTTTGACGCTGGGTGATGGGGTCGAGCCGTGAGGTGGGCTCGTCGGCGAACAGAAAGCAGGGCTCGAGCAGCAGCACGCGCAGTATGGCAAAACGCTGCAGCTCGCCGCCGGAGATTTCGCCGGGGCGCCGCGCCAGTAGTCCCTCGTCGAGCCCCAGGCGTGCCATCAGCGGTGCGATTGAACCTCGCTCAAGGCGATGCCGCCGTATCAGGTCGTCGAGCAGGCGTGAGAGCCGCCAGTGGGGCGAGAAGGCTGCCGGCGGATCCTGATACAGCTTCTGGAAGCCGAAGCGGTGGCCGTCGGCGCGCTGAATCTCGCCGCCGTCGGCACGCGTCACGCCGAGCAGCATGTCGCCCAGGGTGCTCTTGCCGCAGCCGGAAGGACCGACGACACCGACAATTTCGCCAGGGCTGACCGTGAGCGAAAGGTCGCGGAACAGCTCGCGTCCGCCGCGAACCTTGGCCAGGCCGGTAGCGGCCACGACGGGAGGCTGGCGTACGTGGCCGAGCGGCGCGGGGGGCGGCCAACGGCTGGGCTCGGCATCCAGTAGCTTCCGGCCGTACTCAGTTGTGGGGTGAGTCAGGACTTGCTGGGCCGGGCCGCGCTCGACTACCTGGCCCTGACGCAGAATGACCACCTCGCCGCCAAGTCGACGAGCGACGTCGATATCGTGGGTGATGGTGAGCAGGGCGCCGCCGCGCTCGGGGGTGCGCGCCAGCAGCTCGACCACGGCGTCGCGGCGCGGTGCGTCGAGCCCTTTGGTGGGCTCGTCGGCAATCACGATGGGCGCCCCGCCTGCACTGGCCGCGGCAAAGGCGACGCGTTGCGCCATGCCGCCGGAGAGTTCGCCAGGCAGCTTGTTGCCCGCCTCGGCCAGGCCCAGCTCGGTCAGATCACGCCAAGCGGCCCGATGCGCTGCTTGCCGGTTCCGTCCGGCCACGTGGCGATGACTTTCGGCGACCTGGGACACGGCACGCATGGTCGGGTCCAGCGCGTGCCAGGGTTCCTGAGGCAGCAGCGCCAGGCGGCGGCCCCACAGGGCGCGGCGCGACGTGCCGCTGGCGGCATCGAAGCGCTCGCCATCGATGTCGAGCCGTCCCTGGGCGGCAAGACCCCGCGGCAGCGTGCCCATGATCGCCTGGGCGATCAGGCTTTTGCCCGAGCCGGTCTCGCCGAGCAGGGTCAGGCGCTCGCCCGCTGCCAGGGCACAGCTGAAGGGAGCAATGGCCACGCCATCGCCTGCGATTTCCAGGTTGTCGACACGCAGCAAGTATTCGCTCATCTGGGGTCCCTCCCCGCCAGAAGATTAAGGCTCAACACCAGCACGAACAGCACGACGATCGGCTGGGCCATGGCCCAGGGCGCCTCGTGGTAGTAGGGCAGCAGCTCGATCATCATCAGCCCCAGCTCAGCAGTGGGCGGGCGCAGGCCGACGCTGACGAAGCCCAGCGCCGCCATGGCGAGAATGGCACTGGCAGCGCCGAAGGCGGCCAGGGTCAGCACCTGCGGTGCGAGCTCCGGCCACAGGTGGCGGCGGAACAGGGTGAGGGGGCCGAAGCCGAGCAGCCGGCTGGCCTCCAATTGCGGTGAGGACGCCAGCACCCGGGTACGGGCGCGTACCACGCGAAAGTACTCGATCCACAGCACCAGCGAGATACCCACATAGAGTGCCCAGAAATTTCCCGGGGCGATGGCCACCAGCAGCAGCACCAGCAGCAGGCCGGGCAGCGCCAGGCAGGCATCGGCCAGGCTACCCAGCACACGGTCGAGCCAGCCGCCGCGCCAACCGGCCACCACGCCGAGAATGACGCCTGGTAAGGCGGCGCTGGCCACGCTGAGCAGCGCCATGCCCAGCGATAGGCGCACGGCGGAAGCCAGCCGCGCCAGCAGGCTACGTCCCAGGTGATCGGTACCCAGCGGTTCGGCCAGTGACGGCAGTTGCATTATGCGCGTGAGCTGCTGGCGCGCCGGGTCGGCATCAGAGAGCCAGGGCACCAGCCAGGCGAAGGCGAGCAGCAGGGCGAGCAGCGTGGCGCCGAGTTGCTGGCGTCGGTTGAACACAGGCAACGGCAACCGGCGAGAGGAGCGAAGACGTAACGTGCTCATGCGTTGCGCCTCCGGGGGTCGAGCCAATGGCAGAGCAGATCCACCACGGTATTGAGCGCGACGAACATCAATCCCATGAGCAGGGCAGTGCCCTGGATCATCGGTACGTCGCGGGCGACGATGGCGTGCACTAGGGCGTGTCCGATACCGGGCCAGGCGAACAGGGTCTCGACCACCACAACACCCTCGATCAGATAGACGAACTGCACGCCCAGGTAGGCGACGACCGGCACCGCGGCGTTGCGCAGGCCGTGGCGGAGAAAGCTCAGGCGCTCGTTAAGCCCCTTGGTACGCGAGAATACGTAGTAGGCCGACTGCGACACATCGGCCATGGCGTTACGCGCCACCCGGCTGGAGATGGCGGCCAATGCCAGCGCCAGGGTCAGCGCCGGCAGCACGCCGTGCGCGCTGCGGCCATGGCCGGCGGCGGGCAGCCAGCCCAGCGACACCGAGAAGATCAGTATCAGCACCAGCCCAACGGCGAAGGGCGGCAGGGCGCGCAGCACGCTGGCCACCACTTCGCTGATGCGATCAAGCGTGCCATTGGGCTTGAGCCCGGCGATCAGCCCTAGCGGCGGACCCAGCAACAGGGAGAGCAGCACGGCCATTGCCGCCAGGCCCAGTGAGTGGCCGAGTTGATGCCACAGCTCGGCTGCCACCGGTTCGCCGCTGACCAGCGAGCGCCCCAGGTCGAACTGCAGCAGGTCCCACAGCCAGCCGAAGTAGGCACGGAGTGCCGGCTGGTCCAGCGCCAGCTCGGCACGCACCGCCTCGGCGGCACTGGAATTGACCATGTCATGGCCGTAGCGTCCGGCGGCAATGCGGTAGGCCATGTCGCCGGGCAGCGAACGGGTCAACACGAAGGTCAGGGTGCCGACCACCCATGCCACCAGCCCGGCCTGGAACAGGCGCTGCAGCAGCAGGCCGCCCAGGCCTGACGTCCAGCGCGGGGCCGCTCGTGGTGCCAGTGCGAGGCTCATTCGCGCCACCTCAGCTCGTCGATGCGGTAGCTGCGCTCCAGCGGGTCGATGGAGAAGCCTTCCAGTTCGGCGTTGACCGCGGCGGTCTGCTGGTACCAGGCCACGGGCACGACCGGCATGGCCTCGTTCAGGCGCAGCGCCACGCGTTCGGCCAGTTCGGCGCGGGCTTCGACATCGGCTTCCTGGCGCAGGGTGTCGAGCCAGGCGGCCAGATCGGCGTCGTGCCAGCCCATGGCGCCCCAGTCGCCGCCCATGGTGTCGGGGTCGGTACCGAAGTCGTCGAGCAGGGTGCCGAGGGGGTCGGGCACCAGGCCGTAGTTGCGTGCCATCAGGCCCAGTTCCAGGCTACCGTCGCGGTGGCCGGAGGGGATCTCGCTGGCGTTGCCCACGGCCACTTCCAGCGCGACGCCGATCTCGCGCCACTGGTCTTGCAGGGCGGTGGCCACCAGCGGCAGCTCGGGGCGGTCGGAGAAGGTACGCAGGGTCAGCTGGAAGGGTTTGCCGTCACGCTCGAGCATGCCGTCCTTCCCCGCTTCCCAGCCCAGTTCGGCGAGCAGCTCGCGGGATTGCTCCACATCCTGCGCGCGGCTCGCATCGAGGCCGAGGTGCCAGGGGCCGAGGCTTGCCGGAAACAGCTCGGCTGCGGCGGCCTCGGGGTTGCGTAGCAGGCCGGCGGCGATGCCCTCGCGATCGATGGCCAGGCTCAGCGCCTGGCGGGCACGCTCGTCCTCGAGGAAAGGGTGGGCGGCGTTGACCTTGAAGATGATGGTGCGCGGCAGCGGCTCGGCATGCAGCGCGAGGCGGTCGTTTCGCATCAGCCGAGCCTGGCTTGCCGGGTCGAGGGTGAACACCACGTCGGCGTCGCCACTCTCGGCCATCATGGCGCGGGTTTCGCCGCGTCCTACCGCCAGGTAAGTGGCATTGGCGATGTCAGGCGCCTCGCCCCAGTAGTCGTCGAAGCGTTCGACATCGAGCCGCTGGGGTGGTGCCGCCGTTTCCACCCGGTAAGGGCCGGTGCCGATCACTTGGGTGACACGACCCTCGTCTCCGAAGGAACTCGGGGCGAGGAGCAGGGTGGTGGAGTGGGCCAGCAGGGCCGGCAGCGGCGCAAAGGGGCTCTCGAGTCGGAACACCACCTCGTTGCCCTCGGCCTCGACGGTCGTGATGGGCGCAGAATCGAGAATGCCCGGTTTGCCCAATGCGTGCTCGAGACTTGCCACCGCCGCTTCCGCCGTCAGCGGGCTGCCGTCATGAAAGGTGACGTCGTCCCGCAGGATAAAGCGCCAGGTCAAGCCATCCTCACTGGCTTGCCAGGACGTTGCCAGTCCCGGCGCGGGCTGGCCGTCGGTGTCGGTATCGACCAACGTCTCGGCAACGCGCATGCGGGCGTAGACATAGCCCGAAGTGGAGGGGTCGGCGCCGGTGATCTCCCACGGGGCAACCACGGAAAGCGGGCGATCGGCGGAAGCGGCCAGGGGCAGCAGAGCCAGGCTGAGGAGCAAAGAGCGAGGGGGCTGGGGCATGGCGAGTCTTCCTTGCGTCGTGGGGGTCATAGATGACACGTTATAACATATCTTTTTTGATCGAGAACAGCACCCGACCCTTTCCGGCATCGACCCTCGCAGCGCTGAATGCGCCATACGGGGGCACGTCACTTGCCGTCGCCCGTTTCAGCCGTTAGGTTAATCGATAAGCCCCGCCGCCCGTCTCAGGTCGGCGGGGTGGTTTTTTGTCAGCCGGGGCGAAGCGAAGGGGAGGGTGTCATGTCGCCTTCATTGAAGGGCATTTTGTTCATGTGTGCCGGCGTGCTCTGCCTGGCCATCGGCGACGCCATTGCCAAGTGGCTGGGCGAGGTGCACTCCCCGCTGCAGATCATCTTCTTCCGAACCCTGGTCTCGCTGCCGCTGATCGCGCTGCTGGCGCACTATGGCGGCGGCCTGCGCAAGCTGCGCACCCGGCGTCCCTTCGTGCACCTCGTGCGCGGCTTGATCTACGCCGGCACCATGTTCTGCTTCGTGTTCGGGCTGACCCTGCTGCCGCTGGCCGAGGCCACGGCGATCGCCTTCGTCGCGCCGCTGTTCGTCACCCTGCTCTCCGTGCCGCTGTTGGGCGAGCGCATCGACCCGCCCGTGCTGGTCGCCTCGCTGTTCGGCTTCGTGGGGGTGCTGATCGTGGTGCGCCCGGGAGGTGACGCCTTCCAGCTGGGCTCGCTGGCCCTCATCGGCGCGGCGCTGTTCTATGCGTTGATGATGATCACCGCGCGGCGCTACGGCGCCACCGAGCATCTCTGGGCAATGGTGTTCTACATGACGCTGGTGCCGCTGGTCATCACCGGGGTCGCCCTGCCTTGGGTATGGCAAGATCCCCATCCCTGGCATTGGCTGGGGTTCGTCGGGGCCGGTGTGATCGGGGTGGGAGCCACGGCCTGCATCACCATGGCCTTTCGCTTCGCGCCGGCGGCCATTGCCGCGCCCTTCGACTACTCCGCCATGCTCTGGGCGGTGCTGCTGGGCTGGTGGTTCTGGGGCGAGATTCCCGACGTGTGGGTCTTCGTCGGCAGTGCCCTGATCATCGGCAGCGGCCTGGCCATTGCCTATCATGATCGCCGCACCACCCTGAAGCGCCGCCCGACCTCGTAGTCGTGCGTCATGCCTGAGCGCGGTTGAGCTGCCAGCGCCGCCAGTGACGGGCCACCAGGCCATGCTTGGGAGCCGCCAGCAGCGCGACGAGGAACAGGCCCGAGGCCACCAGCACGATGGCGCCGCCCGAAGCGACGTCCAGCGATACCGAGAGCATCAGCCCCACCACGGCGGAAACCACGCCGATAGTGACCGAGATGGCCAGCATGGTGGGGAAGCGGTCGGTGAGCAGGTGGGCCGTGGCGCCCGGGGTGATCAGCATCGCCACCACCAGGATGATGCCGACCGTTTCCAGGCTGGCGACGATAGTCAGCGTCAACAGCAGGATCAGACCGTAGTGGATCGCGCTGGTGTTGAAGCCCAGGGCCTGGGCCTGCTGCGGGTCGAAGGTATAGAGCAGAAGCGGGCGGTAGGCCAGCCAGATCCCCAGGAGGGCCACGAGGCTGGCCAGCAGCGTCAATATCAGCGCCGAAGTCTGCACGCCCAGCACGTTGCCGAACAGGATGTGCAGCAGGTGGGTGCTGGTGGCGATCTTGCTGATGATCACGATGCCGAGCGCGAAGGCGGCGGTGAACATCAGCCCCATGGCGGCATCCGACTTGATGCGGGTATGCCGCTCGATGGCGCCGATGCCCAGCGACGTCAGCGCCCCGGTGACGAAGGCGCCGATGAAGAAGGGCCAGCCGAGCAGGTAGGCGATGGCCACGCCGGGCAGCACCGCATGGGAAATGGCGTCGCCGAGCAGCGACCAGCGCTTGAGTACCACATAGCAGGAGAGCAGTCCGCAAATGGCCCCCACCAGCACCGAGGTGAGCAGGGCGCGCTGCATGAAGCGATACTCGAAAGGAGCGGCGAGGCTTTCGGGGAGCAGGTTGACTGCCGTCATCAGCAGGGCAGTCAGGCCGTCGATCACGCCCAGGGCCAGGGTCTCAAGCGGCAACACAAACGCCTCCAGGCAGGGGGGCAGGGGCTCCGACCGCCAGGCGAGCCAGCATGGTATCGCTGAGCATCTCGTCGGGGGTGCCCATGCCGATCAGGGTACGGTTGATCAGCAGTACGTTGTCGGCGTAGCGCCGTGCGCTCGGCATGTCGTGTGTCACCATGATGACCGTGCGTCCCGCGCTGCGTTCGCGTTCTAGCGTCTTGAGGATCAGTGCCTCGCTGGGCGGGTCGACCCCCGCCAGCGGCTCGTCGAGCAGCAGGATACGGGCCTGCTGGGCCAAGGCGCGGGCCAGCATTACCCGCTTCTTCTGGCCACCCGAGAGTTCACCGATGGGGCGGGCGGCATGGTCGGCCATGTCGACGGCTTCCAGGGCGGCCTCCACGGCCCGGCGATGGCTGGGGTTGGCCCAGCGCCGGGGCAGCAGGCGCTGCCACAGCGGATCGTGGCGCATCAGGCCATAGCGGCCGGTCAGTACCGTGTCGCGCACGGAAATGGGGAAATCCCACTCCATGCGTTCCTGCTGGGCCATGTAGGCGATGCTGCCGGCCCTGCGCTGCGAAGCGGCGCTCTCGCCGAGTACCCGCAGGTCGCCGCGCAGCGGTGCCAGGCTACCGATCACCAGGTTGAGCAGGCTCGACTTGCCGGCGCCGTTGGGGCCGACAATCGCCGTCCACTGCCCTTGGGGCAGCGTCAGGTTGATGTCCTCCAGTACGGACTGCTGGTGGTAGGCTGCCCATAGCCGGGAAGCCTGGAGGGCAGGAAGCTGCTCAGTCATGGTCGCCTCCGAGGGTGTCACGCAGCACCCGGACGTTGTGACGCAGCATGGTGGCGTAATCCGGTGCCTCGCCGTCCGGCTCGCTGAGCGAATCGACATAGAGCGGACCGGCGATCTCGACCCGGCTCTCGTCGGCGACGCTGCGCACGTGGCGATCGGAAATGGTGCTCTCCCAGAAGATGGCGGCCGGCTGCCGCTCCTCGATCAGGTCGAGGATGCGCATGATCTGGCGCGGCGAACCCTCCTCCTCGGCATTGGTGCCCCAGATGCCGTCGTGCTCGAAGCCGAAGGCGTCGGCAAAATAGACAAAGGCCGCCTCGCTGGTAATCAGCAGGCGCTGTTCCTCCGGCAGGCCGGCCAGGCTTTCCATGAGCTCGTCATGCAGGGCGTTCAGCGATTCCCCCAGCGCCTCGGCGCGGGTCATGAAGGCTTCGGCAGCGTCGGGCCGGGCCTCGGCGAGGGTCTCGGCCGCCACCCGGGCGTACTCGGCGGCGGCACGCGGGTCCATCCACATGTGCGGGTCGACCTCGCCGGCGAAGTCGCCGGTGGCGATCGGTTGGGTGGCATAGCCGCTCTCCTCGGCCAGGGCGACCATCCGCGCGCCTTCGCTCGCCGTGGCCTCGACCTGGCCGATCCACTGTTCGAGGCCGTAACCGTTGTAGAACACGATGTCGGCCCTCTCGAGCGCGATGAAGTTGCTCGGTATCAGCTCCCACTCATGCACTTCCGCCCCAGCCGGCGTCAGCACGTCCACTTCGGCCTCGTCGCCTGCGACCTCGCCGACCAGATCGGCGAGCACGGAGAAGGTGACCGCCACCTTGAGCGGCGCCTCCTCGGCATGGCTCGTGCTCGACAGGGCGAGTACGAGGATGGTGATGAGTCCCTTGAAAACCGGCATCGGTCACTCTCCTCTGGTGGCGAGCCGTTGAAAGAGGGTTGTTTCGTTACATTCAGTTTCTGAGTACATGGCTACTATTTTAGCCAAGGTTAACTTGTAGGGTAGTAGGAAATCTCTATCGATGCCCAGTTGCTGCGCTATCGAGTGTTTAGCTATATTGGCGCGATGACCGACTCCCCGAACGACGTGACGCCGGATCGCCTGAGCAAGGCGGATGCCCTGCCGCCCAGCGACCAGCATGCGCAGCAGTACGCTGCCGTGCGCAACGCACATGAAACCGAGTTACTCGAAGACTACGTGGAGCTGATCGCCGATCTGCTGGAGCACCAGGGTGAGGCGCGATCGACCGATATCGCCGCCCGCATGGGAGTCAGCCAGGCCACGGTCTCGAAGACGGTGACCCGGCTCAAGGCGCTGGGGCTGGTTTCCAGCAAGCCCTACCGCTCGCTGTTCCTGACCGATAAAGGGGAGGAGATGGCGGCGATGTCCAACCAGCGTCACGCCATCGTGCTGCAGTTCCTGCGGGCCCTCGGGGTCAGCGACCGTACCGCGCGTATCGATGCCGAGGGCATGGAGCACCACGTCAGCCAGGAAACTCTGGATATCATGCTGCGTTACACGCGCGAACAGGAGCAGCGCGACGCCTGAAGTCCCGCTCCAGACGGAAATTCCGTTGTTTCTCCTCGTCACCTTATCCAACGACAATCCGAGACAAGTCATCCGGTAAAGAACGCGCGTGCGGCGACTTCCGGGTCCGGCTGTCCGCAAATCGCCGAGACTACCGCCGGCCCCTGCGCACCGGCTTCCCGCACGCGCTTGGCATGTTCGGCCTTGAGCCCGCCGATGGCCACGGCCGGCAGGGGGCTGGCCGCCACCAGCGAAGCCAGGCCGTCGAAGCCGAGCGGCTTGGCGTGGTTGCGCTTGGTGGTGGTGGCGAATACCGGGCCGAGGCCAAGATAGTCCAAGGCGGTCGGGTCGAGGCGGGCGAGCTGATCGTGGTTCTGCACCGAGAGGCCAAGAATGGCGCTTTCGCCGAGTTCGGCTCGGGCAACCGCCACGTCGCCATCATCCTGGCCGATATGCAGGCCCTCGGCGCCGCTTTCCACCGCCACCGCCAAGCGATCGTTGACGATCAGCGGCACGCCGCTGCCGGCCAGCGCCGCCCTGAGACGCCTCGCCTGGTCGATCATCTCGCCGTCGGAGGCGTGCTTGTCGCGCAACTGAACGACCGTCACGCCACCGCGCACCGCGGCTACCACGGTTTCCACCAGGCCGTGGCGGGCACAGAGTTCAGGGTCGGTTACCAGATAGAGGGAAAGGTCGAGTGGCATGTGTCACACCGAAATAGGGATGGGCATGCCTCGATCATACCTGCCGTGGGCAACGGCGTCAGGGCGCTGGGCCGGCAGCCCCCAGGAATCGATCCTGCCAGTAGTCCACGTCGAGCGGCACGCTGGTAACCTTGCGCCCCCTCCCGGGGGCATGGATCATCTGGCCGTTGCCGCGGTAGATGCCGACATGGGTGGCCTTGCGTCGGTCGCCGAAGAACAGCAGGTCGCCGGGCTGGGCCTGCTTCACGGCAGGCAGCGAGCGGTACTGCTCGTCGGCGGTGCGCGGCACCTGGATGCCTGCCGATCGATAGGCCATTTCCACCAGCCCCGAACAATCGAGCCCCTGCGGCGTGTTGCCGCCCAGGCGGTAAGGCGTACCCAGCGCACTCTTGGCGGTGGCCAGGATCAGCGTGCGCTCCATGGAAAGCGCCTCCTCGCCGTGGCGCGGGTCGTGGGTGGCCAGCTCGCGGCTGGCGCAGCCGGCCAACAGGACCAGCGCCAGCAGGCAGGCCACCAGACGCACGAAGCGCCAGGTGCCCTCACGCAACGGCACTGGCACGACGGTGAGTGGCAGCAGCGAGGTCGACATTGGGCGGTCCTTCATGAGTCGTAGCTGCCCCTACTCTAGCGCGAACCAGGAGAACCTGGCAGCGCCTGCGCCTGGAAAAACGTCGTCGCGATCCGCATCATTTGGCGACCGTATGCCACTGCAAAGGAGAGAGCCCATGAGTTTCAAGGGAGAGCAGCATCCCGGCGTGAAGGCGCCGACATCGGAATCGGCAGGCTTTCGCCTCAATCACACCATGCTGCGGGTCAAGGATCCCGAGAAGGCGCTGGCCTTCTATACCCGCGTATTCGGCATGCAGGTCCTGCGCCGACTCGACTTCGAGGAGCTGGGCTTCTCGCTCTACTTCCTGGCCAAGCTGGACGGAAGCGAGCAGGCGCCCGAGGACGAGGGCGAGCGCACGGTCTGGACCTTCCGTCAGCGGGGCCTGCTGGAGCTGACCCATAATTGGGGCACCGAAACCCAGGACGACTTCGCCTACCACGACGGCAACGCCGAGCCCCAGGGCTTCGGTCACATCTGCTTCTCGGTGCCGGACCTCGATGCCGCCGAGGCCTGGTTCGACGCCAACGAGGTCACCTTCGTCAAGCGCTCTGACCAGGGCAAGATGAAGGACGTGGTCTTTGTCAAGGACGTGGACGGCTACTGGATCGAGGTGGTCCAGGCCGATCGCCTGTCGGCGCTGGGGGACTGAGCCTGGCGTATGGCGTCATTCAGGCGAAGGCGTAGACGTCCATCGCCAGCACGCCGTGCTCCACGCTGTGATGCAGGCGGCGGGCCTCGCCGCCTGCGCCCAGCGCCACCAGCAGCGGCTGGAAGTGCTCCGGCGTGGGGTGGTTGCGCCGCGCCTGCGGTGCGCTTTCCCATTCGAGCAGGGCGGCACGCTCGTTTGCCGTCAGCTTCTCGTGTATCCAGTCGGCGAACTCGCCGACCCAGGCCGGCATTGGCGCTTCCTGCGCCTGCATCTCGGCCAGGTTGTGGGTCAGGCTGCCCGAGCCGACCACCAGCACGCCTTCTTCTTCCCGTAACGCTGCCAGCTTCTCGCCGAGCTCTACCAGGGCCTGGCTTGACCAGGTCACCGGCAGCGACAGCGACACCACCGGTATGTCGGCCGCGGGGAACATCAGCGACAGCGGCACCCAGGCGCCATGGTCCAGGCCGCGCTCGACCGGCACCGCATTGAGCTTACGGGCCAGGCGCAGGGCCAGTTCCGGCTCGCCCGGTGACGGGTATTGGCATTCGAAGAGTTCGCGGGGAAAACCGCCGAAATCGTGGATGGTCTCGGGGTGCGCGCTGGTGCTTACCAGCAGCCGCTCGCTGGCCCAGTGGGCCGAGACCACCACGATGGCCTTGGGCGAGAGCGTCTTGCCGAGTTCGCGCAGGAAATCGTGCGCCGGCCCCGGCGTAAGGGCCAGCATGGGTGAGCCGTGGGAGATAAAAAGGCTTGGCTGCATGGCAGGCTCCTGGGTGGCTGGCGCCGCGGGGCGGCGCCATGTCGGGTTGAATCAGGCAAAGCGACGGTTGAGAACGAGACTACCGCTGCCCAGCCCTGCTTGCACCAGCAGCGCGACGGCCCAGAACACGGGGTATTCCCAGCCGCCGCCCGGGTTGGAGAAGACCCAGCCGTTACCGGCATGCACCCAGGTAGCACCGAGCAGCACCGGTATCAATGCCAGGCTCACCCAGCGAGTGTAGACGCCAAGTAGCAGGGCCAGGCCGCCACCGACCTCGGCCAGGATGGTCAGGTAGGCGATAAAGCCGGGTAGGCCGATCGACTCGAAGTAGCCGACGGTGCCTGGCACGCTAAAGACGAACACCTTGAGCAGGCCGTGGGCCAGCGCCATGACGCCGAGCGATACGCGCAGCAGGGTGATGGCATGGGCCTGGACGCTTTGCTCGGAAGAGATACCGAGCGGTACGGCATGGGACGGTGTGTTGGGAGAATGAGGGGCTTGCGTTTGCATGGTCGGGGCTCCGTTATGGGTCAGGGATGCCTTCACTCTACGCCGCCCTTCTCGTGGGATAATCATCGCTGTGTGAACAACTTCATTGCTCGAGAGGCAACAATCCCATTTCCTGCTCCCAGACGGGCGGATCGCCCCAGGCCTCGGCCAGGAAATCGAGCAGCCGCTCGACCTTGACCGGCAGGTAGCGCCGCGCGGGAAAGACACCGTAGATGCCCAGCGTAAACGGCGCTGCGTCCAGCAGCAGGGGGACCAGGCGGCCGTGGCGGATGCTCTCGGTGACCAGGAAACTGGGCTGATGGGCAATGCCCAGCCCGGCCTCGGCGGCATGGGTCAGCACGTCGCCGTTGTTGCTCTCCAGCGGACCCTGCACCGCGAGGCGGCGCCCGCCGAGCTGCCAGTCGGCGCCGCTCGCCGTGCGATAGCGCAGGCAGCGATGCTCGGCCAAGGCTTCCAACGAACGCGGCTCGCCGAAGCGCGCCAGGTAGTCCGGCGAGGCGCAGAGCAGCAGGCGGCAGCGGGTCAGGCGGCGGGCCACCAGGCTGGAATCGGGAAGCTCGCCGATGCGGATTGCCAGGTCATAGCCTTCCTCGAGCAGGTCCACGCGGCGGTCATTGAGGTCGAGACGCACCTGCAGCGCAGGGTGCTCGAGCATGAAGCGCGTGATCAACGGCGAAAGGAAGCGCGTGCCAAAGGACATGGGGCCGTTGAGGCGCAGCCGGCCGCAGACCTCGCTGCTGCCGGCGCCCAGCTCGGCCTGGGCTTCCTCCAGTGCCTGCAGGATGCCCTGTGCGCGGGCCAGGTAGCTCTCGCCGGCCTCGGTGAGGTGCAGGCGCCGGGTCGTGCGCTGCAGCAAGCGCACGCCCAGGTGGCTCTCAAGATCCATGATCAGCCGCGAGACCCGCGTTCGCGATAGGTCGAGTGTCTCCGCCGCCCGGGTGTAGCTGCCGAGCTCGGCGACGCGCACGTAGGCGGTCATGGCATCCAGCAGGTTCATGGTCTCTCCTCGCGCCGCTCAGTAGCCGGTCATCTCCAGATAGCCGATGCCCCTATCGTCACCGCTATCCGCGTCCCTGGCGATCACCTCGCCCTCCCAATAGGGTACGCTAGTGGTCATCCAGCGCTCGGCATTCGGCGCCTCGACAATCAACTCGACTCCGGCACGAGGCACATCCAGACGCCAGCGCAGTGGTACCTGGCGCCCCGCGACCTCTCGTGTCTCGAGCGGTGCCATGACAATTTCGTCGGGGGCCAGCGCCAAGGGTTCGCCGTCAGGCGAAATCCAGGTGCCCGAGCGGTAGTCGCCACCGTCCTCGCCGCCGCCGCGCAGTTGGAATGCCATCAGCCGGTGGCCGCTCTCCAGATGCAGCGAGAACCAGTCCCAGCCCTGCTGGTCGGGCCCCAGCAGTTGGCTGCTCCATTCGCGATCGAGCCAGCCGCGCCCGCTCACCGTGCGGGTTTCGCCATCCAGCGTCACTTCCCCTTCGATGCGCCAGAACGGCTGGCTGTAGTACATCGAGCCCTGGCCGTCGGCGGCCTTCTGGCTGAAGCCGGCGCTCCCATGCCGCACCAGCGGCCCCTCGGCGCTGAGGGTCAGGTCGAAGCCGAAGCCGCCGTGCTCGTCATCCTGATGGGCCGTCAGGGCGAGCTCGGTGAAGGTGTCGTCTTTCTGCGTTTCGTCCGGCGTTTTACCTGTCGTTTCGCCTGTCGTCTCGATGGGGCTGATCAGCTGCCAGTGGTCGATCCAGGCGCGAAAGGGCTCGGCACGCGTACCCGCCTGGCCGCTTTCCTCCTGTAAATGGCTGCGGGCGAAGCGCTCCGCCACACGATGCGTGTCGCCCTGCGATACCGCCATGTGGGCCATCCACAGCTGATCGGCAGCCCAGGGGGTAGGCTTGGGGCGCTCCTCGGGAGGAACGAGCGCCTGGCGAAACAGCGTCCACTGCAGGCCCAGCGGCGCGCCGCGCTCGTCTTCCAGATTGGCGGTGAGGTACCACCACTCGATGCGGTAGTCCGGGTGGGCGGCGTGATCCTCGGGGAAGCGCAATGCGATGTCGTCATGCGCCTGGGCGAAGTCACCGGCTTCTTCTCCCAGCCCGGCGAAACCGGCCGTCTCGTCGGGCGGCGACTGCTCTTCGCAGCCCGCCAGCCAGACGGCGGCCAGCAGCAGGATCGAGACGAAAATGATGCGTGTCATGCCGACTCCTCCACCAGCAGGGCGCGGGGTGGCGTACGCCACAGGCGGATGGCCGGCAGAGCGGCAGCGGCCAGTGCCACGCCCACCGCGGTAGCCAGCGTCAGCATCATGTCGCCGGGGAAGACGTGCAGCGGCAGGCGCCAGCCGAAGGCGGCCACATTGATCACCGCCACCAGCCCCAGCGCCAGCAGGGTGCCCAGCGGCAGTGCCAGAGCGCCGACAAACAAGGCCGTGCCGCCGAGCTGGGCCAGCTGCACCGCGACCAGCCGCGCTCGGGGCACACCCAGCGCCCACAGCGGCGCCAGCCGACGGCGGCGGTCCCGGGCCTGGGCCAGCAGGCTGGCGAGCAGCGCCAGGGCGGCTACCGCCAGGGTCAGTGCGGAGAGTGCCCGGGTGATGGTGAAGGTGCGCTCGAAAATGTCGATGGACATGCGCTTCACCTCGCGCTGGTCGATCAACGCGTCGCTGCCGAAATCGAAGCGGCGCTGCAGGGCCTCGGCGAGCGTCTCTCCCCCCGCCCCCGGGGCGAGCAGGATGCCGATGGAGCTGGGAGCGGCGGCGAAGCGCTGGGCCAGCTGCGGCGTGGCCAGCAGCACCTCGCCGCGAGTGTTGCCGTAGTCGGGGTACACCGCCGCCACCGTCAGCGTCTCCTGACCGCCCGGGGCCGACAGCGTCAGGCGATCACCCGGGGCAAGCCCCTGGTCGATAGCCAGCTGCTCGTTGACGAACGCCTCGCCCGCGGCGAAATCACGCCAGGCGGCGTCACGCCCGGCCTGTGTCTCGAGCAGTGGCCAGCGGGGTATCAGCGCCGCGCCGGGAGTGATGCCATAAAGGCCGACCGGCAGAAATAGCGGGCGCGAATCGTCGCTGTCCTCTATCGCAACCAGTGTGGCCTCGGCATGGCGGGTGGGCAGCAGCTCTTCGACCTCGCCGAGCCCGGCCAGCCAGGCCTGCACTTCCTCGAATTGTTCGGGCGGCGGGCGCAGGTAGAAATCCGCCACCAGGCGCTGGTCGAGCCAGTCGAGAAAGGTGAGGCGAAAGCCGCCGACCATGCTGCTCACGCCCAGGTTGGCGGACAGCGCAATCAGCAGCGCCATCATGGCCAGCGCCAGTCGCGGTAGCTGGAGTTGAAGGTCGGCCAGGGCCCACTGTGCCAGTGGCTGCCGCCGCACCATCCGGCCAAGGCCGGCCAGGAGCAGCGCCAGCAGCGGCGACAGCAGCAGAGCGCTGGCCAGCAGCAGGGCGGCCATCAGGCCGAAGCCGGCCATGAGCCCCTCACCCGCGGGCTGGCGCGTCAGCCACGCCCACAGCGCCAGCCCGGCCAGGGCGACAATGCCTCCCGTCAGTACCATGCCGCGCAGCTGTCGGTAGAAGCCGTGGCGCCAGGCCTGGGCCTGGCCCAACCCCAGCACGCTTAGCCGTGCCGCGCGCCATAGCACACCGCTGCCGGCCAGCAGCAATCCACCCAGGGTGACGCCGAGCCCGCCGAGCCAGTAGTGCCAGGGAAGGTTGAGCGTGACCGCCACATCGGCGCCGTAGAGGCTGCCCAGGGTGGCCGCCACGTCGGGCAGCAGCAGGCGGGCGAGCCACACGCCGCTGACGATGCCGGCCAGGGCGCCGATGAGTCCCAGCAGCACAAGCTCCAGGGCGAGCAGGCCGACCAGGGCGCGACCCGACACGCCCAGTGCGCGCAGCGTGCGCAGCAGCCCCAGCCGCTGCTCCAGCGCCAGGCCCAGTGCCGCCTGGACGATGAACAGCCCCACCACCAGCGCCAGCAATGCCATGGCGGTAAGGTTGAGGTGGAAACTCTCGGTGAGCTGGCCGGGCGAGACCAGCGTGGTCGAACGGGTCAACACGAGCCCCTGCGGGGCACTTTCCAGCGCACCGGGGTCGGTGACCAGGCGCGAAAGGCGCGGACCGGCGTCGAGTAGTATCGCCGCGGCGGCGATGTCCATCACCAGGGTGTCGGGCGGCAGGGAGGGTACCAAGGTCAGCGGTGGCAGCCTGCCTTCGCCCAGCGGCGGCTCGGCGCCGGCAGCCTCGCGTTGGCTCAGGCCCAGGGCAGGCAGGGTATCCGGAGCCACCCGGGTCTGCCACGGTGGGGCGAGGAAATCGGTGAGCTCCCCACTGCTGCCGGCGCTGGCAAAGGCGTTATCGCCCGGCAGGGTGAAAGGCTCGATGCCGATCACCGTCAATGTCGTGCCGTCAGGGGCTTCCATCTCGCCCTGCAGCAGCGGCGAGACGGGTAGCCCGGCGCGGCGCAGGCGCAGGAAGTCGTCGCGAGACAACGGCTCGCCGTCGCGGCGCTCCAGGCGGTCGAGCCCGGTGGTGAATAGTGCCTCGGCGCGGGCGTAGCTGTCGCGTGCCGAGGTGTTGATCGCCTGCACGCCGCTCCACAGGGCGCCGGCCACCCACAGGCCCAGCAGCAGCATGGCGAGCTGGCCAGGGTGGCGTTTGTAGTGGGAGAGAAGCGTTGTCAGCGCGGTCAACATCAGCGGTGGCTCGCCTCCCTCTCAGGAGGCGGATCGAGCCGGCCGTGGGTCAGGCGCAGGCGTCGGTTCAGCGGCGCCGCGACTCGCGGGCTATGGGTCACCATCAGCAAGGCGCTGCCGGCCTCGCGCACCAGGTCCAGCAGAAGTTCGAGCACTTCGCCGGCAGTCGCCTCGTCGAGGTTGCCGGTGGGCTCGTCGGCAAGCAGCAGGGCAGGGCGCGGGGCCAGGGCGCGACCGATGGCCAGGCGCTGCTGCTGGCCGCCGGAGAGCTGCTCGGGGTAGCGTCGTTCCAGCCCGGCCAGACCCAGCCGCTCGATGAGGTGCGCCGACCACTCGGGGCGTTCGCGCCCGGCCAGCCGTGCCTGCAGGCGCAGGTTGTCGCGCACGTTCAGGCTCGGCACCAAGTGGAACTGCTGAAACACCAGCCCCAGGGTGTCGCGGCGCAGGCGGGCGCGGTCGGGCTCGTCCAGCGTGGAAATCGAGCGGCCGGCAACAAACACCCCACCCGCATCCGGCAGGTCGAGCCCCGCGGCCAGGTGCAGCAGGGTCGACTTGCCGCTGCCGGACTCGCCCATCAGCGCCAGGCTCTCACCAGCCTCCAGGCGCAGGTCGACGCCCGCCAGCACCGCAAGCGGCCCTTGGGGGGTGGCATAGGTCTTGTGAACCTGGCGGAATTCGAGCATGGCGGCTCCCGTCGACGGCGCAGCGATCATGCCATGGTCGCAGAGTATCCAACCAAGGCAGCGAGTAACTTACCATGACCACACGGCCCGATGTCGTCAGGCCGGAATCGGGGAGAGAGTGGCAAGTGACCGTCACGGTATCCATGCATTTCGTCAACGAGCTGTTCCGCGGCGTGCCTGAAGCCGATGCGGCGCGTCCCGGCTACCTGGCGCGCGCGGGCATCTCGCCGTTCCTGCTCACGGCACCCCATGGGCGGGTCACGGTGGAGCAGTTCGCCACGCTCTACCGGCTGCTGGTCAACGACCGCGACGACGAGACGCCGGGCTTCTTCACCCGTCCCCTACGCGGAGGCACGCTGAAACTGCTGTGCCTCAGCGTGCTGGAGGCGCCCACGCTCAAGGTGGCGCTGCACCGCTTTACGCTGTTCTTTCGCATCGTGCTGGACGATTTCGGCTATGAATACGACGTTCATGACGGCCTGGTGCGGGTGGCGCTGGTGGAGCATCGGCCGCCGGCGGGTAGCCGCATTCTCGTTCACGAGCTGATGCTGAAGCTCTTCCATGGCATCGCCTCGTGGATGATCGCGCGTAAGATCCCGCCGCTGATGATGGAGTGCGCCTATGCGCAGCCGGCCCACAGTGCCGACTATCTCTACTTCTACCCGGGCAAGGGGAGCTTCGAGCGGCCGCAGACCGCCATCTACTTCGATGCCGCCCTGCTCGAGCAGCCGATTCGCCAGACCAAGAAGCACCTGGGCGCCTTCCTGCGCCGGGCGCCGGCCGACTGGTTCTACGTCTCCTTCGAGGAACGGCTGGTGTCGCATCGGGTGCGCGAGCACCTCGCGCGCCACCTGGCCACGTCGGGCTCGGTGGAGGATGTGGCCCGGGCACTGCACATGTCGGTGCGCACCCTGGCGCGGCGGCTGGCGGCCGAGGGCACGCACTTCCAGGCGGTAAAGGACGAGTTCCGGCGCGACTTCGCCGTTCAGGCACTGACCCGCTCCGAACGGCCGCTGCCGGTCATTGCCGACGAGCTGGGCTTTCGCGACCTGGCATGCTTCAGCCGCGCCTTCAAGGCCTGGACCGGCAACTCGCCCGCCGCCTACCGGCGGGCGCGCGTGCCCCTTACACGAGCATCCTGAATCAGACCTCGTGCCGAATGCGTTTTTTGTCGAGTTTGCCCACGCTGGTCTTGGGGATCTCATCGACGAAGCGCACGAAGGAAGGAATCGCCCAGCGGTTGATGCGGCCCTCTTCGACGAAGCGTTCGAGAAACGCCTGGACCTCCTCGGCCTGGGGCGGTGCGTTGAGGTCACTGGGTACCGCCAGGGCTGCGGGGCGCTCGCCCCACTTTTCGTCGGGCACACCGATCACCGCTACCTCCGAGATGCCCGGGCATTGGCCGATCAGGTTCTCCAGCTCCAGCGAGGAGATCCACTCGCCGCCGGTCTTGATTACATCCTTGATGCGGTCGCGGATGTGCAGGAAGCCGCGCTCGTCCAACACCGCCACGTCGCCGGTGTGCAGCCAGCCGTCGCGCCACAGCTCCTCGCTGCGGGCCTCCTCCTTGTAGTAGCCCTGGGTGAGCCAGGGAGCGCGCACACGCACCTCGCCGACGCTCTCGCCATCTCGGGGTAGGGCGTTGCCGCTCTCGTCGACCACTTCCAGACGCACCAGCGGTACGGGCAAGCCCGCCTTGCAACGCCACGGCAGTTGAGTGGCGAAATCGGCTTCGTCGATGTCCCGTGGCAGGATATCGGCGGTGAGCAGCGGGCAGGTCTCGGACATGCCGTAGGCACTGCGCGTGTCGATACCGAGCTCCCAGGCCTTCTGCGCCAGCGGCTGGGTCAGGGCACTGCCGCCCACCAGGACCTTCCAGCCCGTGAGATCGACCTTGCCCGAAGCGATCGCCTCGGCGCTCACCACCATGTTGAGCAGCGTGGGTACGCAGTGAGAGAAGTCGACCTTCTCACTTACCAGCAACCGGACCAGCATTTCCGGTTCGTAGCGCCCGGGGTAGACCTGGGTGGCGCCCATCAGCGTGGCGGTGTAGGGCACGCCCCACGCGTGCACGTGAAACATCGGCGTAATGGGCATGTACACCTTGTCGCGGTTGAGCAGCTCGAAGCCCGGGGACTGGAAGGTGCTAGCCTCGCCCAGGGTGTGCAGTACCAGCTGGCGGTGGGTGAAGAACACGCCCTTGGGATTGCCGGTGGTGCCGGTGGTATAGAACAGCGTGGCCACCGCATTCTCGTCGAAGGTGGGAAAGTCATAGTGGGCCGGCTGCTCGGCCAATAGCGCCTCGTATTCCCCGACCAGGCTCAGCGAACTCTGAACCTCGGCGGGAGCGTCCTGGCACAGCAGGTAGCCGCGAATGCGGGGCAGGCGTTCGGAAAGCGGCTCGAGCAGAGGCAAGAAGTCCTCATGCACTAGTACGAAGTCGTCCTCGGCGTGATCCATGGTGTAGTGAATCTGCTCCGGTGACAGGCGCACGTTTACGGTATGCAGTATCGCGCCGAGCATGGGGATGGCAAAGAACGCTTCCAGGTAGCGATGGCTGTCCCAATCGAGCACCGCCACCACGTCACCGGCCTCGACGCCTTGAGCGCTGAGAACGTGGGCGAGCTGATGGACACGCTCACGAAAGCGCTGGTAGTCATGGCGGCCCAGGTCTCGGTAGACGATCTGGTTGCTGCCGGCCATGCGCACGCCGGAGTCGAGCAGCTCGCCGATCAGTAACGGCGGATTGGTTGCGGAGGGCGTGGCAGGCAAAATCTTCGGCGTGACGGTTTTCATGTGCGGCTCCTTGTCGTTGTAGCCGTCCTGGGCTCTGTCCGAGAACCGCTTGCACTCGTCGAGGCTGTGGACAGAGCCTGGTGCTTCGTGTGGTCGCTTAGATGGGACGCTCCATGAGCAGGGCGATGCCTTGCCCCCCGCCGATACAGAGCGTGATCAGCCCATAGCGGCCGCCGGTGCGCTCCAGCTCGGCCAGCGCCTTGATGATCAGTATCGCGCCGGTGGCGCCGACGGGATGACCCAGCGCCACGGCGCCGCCGTTGGGGTTGAGCCGCTCGGCAGAAAAATCGAGCTCGCGGGCCACCGCCATGGCCTGTGCGGCGAAGGCCTCGTTGGATTCGATCACGTCGATGTCGGCGATGGAGAGCCCGGCCTCGTCGAGGCAACGTCGCACGGCGGGAATCGGCCCCAAGCCCATCAGGCTGGGCTCGACACCGGCGGTGCTGGCGCAAATCAGCCGGGCGCGGGGCGTCAGCCCGCGGCGGCTGGCCTCGTCGGCGTGGGCCAGCACCAGCGTCGCGGCGCCGTCGTTGATGCCCGAGGCGTTGCCGGCGGTGACCACGCCCTCCTTGGCGAAGGCGGGTTTGAGCCGGGCGAGGTCCGCCAGGGTGACGCCGTCGCGCACGTGCTCGTCGCGGTCGAACTGGCGCTCACCTTTGCCCTCGCGCACCGTGACCGGCACGATCTGTTCGTCGAAGCGGCCCTCGGCGATGGCGCGGGCGGCCTTTTGGTGGCTCTCCAGGGCGAAGCGGTCGATCGCCTCGCGGCCGAGCCCACAGCGCTTGGCGATGTTCTCGGCGGTCACGCCCATATGGCCGCTGCCGAAGGGGTCGCTGAGTACGCCCAGGGTCAGGTCGGTGACGCTGGCGTGACCCATGCGCAGCCCGTTGCGCGCCTGGGGCGGCAGCAGGTAGGCGCCGCGGCTCATCGACTCGGCGCCGCCGGCCAGCGCCAGGCGACTGTCACCGAGCACGATCTGCTGGGCGGCGGAGAGCACGGCTTGCACGCCTGAGCCGCACAGGCGATTGACGTTGAAGGCCGCGGCACCTTCGGGCACGCCGGCCTCCAGCGCGATGTGGCGGGCCAGGTAGGCGTCCTGCGGTCCGGTGGTGATGATATGGCCGTAGACGGCGTGGTCGATCTCGTCGGCCTCGACACCGGCGCGTACCAGCGCCTCGCGGGCGGTCACGGTGCCCAGCTCATGCGGGGCGAGCCCGGCCAGGCTGCCGCCGAAGCTGCCGATGGCAGTGCGGGCACTGCCGAGGATGACCACGGAATCGAGCCGCATGAGATTCTCCTGTTTCCTGTTGCCTTGGGAAGCGCTCAGGCCACCGCGCTCTTGCCGAGCAGCGAGCGGGCGATCACTTCCTTCATGATTTCCGAGGTGCCGGCGTAGAGGGTCTGCACGCGGGCATCCAGGTAAAAACGCGAAATCGGGTATTCCCGGGTATAACCATAGCCGCCGAACAGCTGCAGGCAGGCGTCGATGGTGCGGCACTGCATCTCGCTGAGCTGCAGCTTGAGGATGGCGGCGTCGGTGCCGCTCATCTCGCCGCGGCGATACTTCGCCACGCACTGCTCGAAGTAGGCGCGGCCCATGTCGATCTGCGCGCGCACCTCGGCCAGGGTGAAGCGGGTGTTCTGAAAATCACCCACGGCGCGGCCGAAGGCGCGGCGCTCGCGCACGTAGTCGAGGGTCAGCGCCAGCGCACCCTCCATGGCGCCCAGCGCCTGGGCCGCCACGCCGAGGCGCTCGCGGGGCAGTTCCTGCATCAGGTAGGCGAAACCGCTGCCGGCCTCGCCGAGCAGGGCCTCCTCCGGCAGATGCAGGTCATCGAAGAACAGCTCGGCGGTATCGCTGGCGTGCTGGCCGATCTTCTTGATCGGTTGGCCGCGTGAAAAGCCGGCAAGCGAGGTATCGACCAGGAACAACGACACGCCGCGAGCGCCGGCGGCGGGGTCGGTCTTGGCGCATACGATCACCAGATCGGCCACCTGGCCGTTGGTGATGAAGAGTTTGCTGCCGTCGAGTCGCCAGCCGCCTACGCTGCGGCTGGCGCGGGTCTTCATCGCCGCCAGGTCGCTGCCTGCCCCCGGTTCGGTCATGGCGATAGCGCCGATCGCCTCGCCGCTCGCCATGGCCGGCAGCCAGCGCTCGCGCTGGGCCGGCGTGCCGATGTGCAGCAGGTAGGGCATGACGATATTGGCGTGGATGTTGTAGGCGCTGGCCAGGCCACCGAAGCCCTGCCGCGAGATTTCCTCCAGCGCCAGTTGGACGATGGCGAAGTCGGCGCCGCTGCCGCCCATCTCCTCTGGCAGGTCGATGCCCAGCAGGCCGGCCTCGCCGAGCTTCTGCCACAGCGAGCGCGGCATCTCCCCGGCGGCCTCCCAGGCTTCATAGTGGGGCACTACCTCCTGCTCGAGAAAGCGCCGGATGGTGTCGTGGAACAGCGGCGTCAGGTCGTCTTGCGGCGTGCTCATGGGTCAGCCCAGCTCCTTGCGCAGGTGGCGCTTGAGTATCTTGCCGGCGGTGCTCTTGGGCAGGGTCTCGGCGAACAGGATCCGCTTGGGCACCTTATAAGGTGCCATGCAGCCCTTGGCGTGCTCGATCAACTCCGCTTCGCTCACCTCCATGCCCGCCTTGGGCACTACCACGGCGGTGATTGCCTCGATCCACTTCGCGTCGGGCAAGCCGATCACGGCCACTTCTGAAACGGCAGGGTGCTTGAACAGGCCCTCTTCCACTTCGCGGCTGGCCACCACCACGCCGCCGGTGTTGATCACGTCCTTGATGCGGTCGACCACGTAGAGGTAGCCCGCCTCATCGAAATAGCCCACGTCGCCGGAGTGGAACCAGCCGCCGTTAAAGGCCTCCTCGGTCATGTCGGGCTTGTCCCAGTAGCCGGTGAGCAACTGCGGCGAGCGATGTACGATCTCGCCGTGCTCGCCGGGCGGCACGTCGTTCATCTCCAGATCGGCGATGCGCGTTTCCACCGTAAGGATGGGGCGGCCCGCCGAGGCCGGGCGAGCGGCATGCTCCTCGGGACGCAGCACCGTGGCCAGCGGGGCGATCTCGCTCTGGCCGTAGCAGTTGTAGAGCCCCACGCCGGGAAGGCGCTGCTGCAGCTCCTCGAGCACTGGTACCGGCATGATCGAGGCGCCGTAGTAGGCCTTTTTCAGCGTCGTAAGATCGAAGCCGTCGAAGTCGGGATGACGCAGCAGGCTGATCCACACCGTGGGCGGGGCGAAAAACGAGACGATGCCCTCGGCGGCGATCTGCGCCAGGCAATCGTCAGGCAGCGGCGCCATGCGCAGGTGCACCGGGGCGCCGAGCAGCAGGCCGGGCATGAGGAACACGTGCATCTGGGCCGAATGGTAGAGGGGCAGGGCGGCGAGCATCGGCTCGTCGCCCTTGATGTCGAGCTCCACCATGCAGGCCATGTACTCGGCGAGTAGCGCCTGGTGGGTCATCATCGCCGCCTTGGGCGCTGCCGTGGTGCCCGAGGTGTAGAGCAGCTGGGCCAGGCTGGCACCCTCGATTTCGACCTCTGGCTCGCTAGCGTCGCCGGTGTCTTCATCGAGCGCTACCTGGAGCACGTCGAAGTCGCTGGGTGCTTCTGCATGCAGCGTGCCGGCGAGCGTAAGGCCAAGCCCGTCGCTCGCGTTCGCGACGTTGTCGGCCAGGCTCAGGTCGCTGAGCAGGCCACTCGCGCCGGACTGCTCGAGGATGTAGCGCAGCTCGTCGGCACCCAGGGCGAAGTTGATCGGCACATGGACCAGGCCGGCCCGGGTGGCGGCCAGCCAGGCAATCACGTAGGCGTCGGAGTTCTTGCCATAGGCGGCCAGGCGGTCTCCCGGGGCCAGGCCTGCTGCGAGCAGGCGGTTGGCGACCCGGTTCACCGCCCGGTTCAGTTCCGTGTAATTCCAGCGACGTCCCTCGAAGGCCAGTGCCAGCTTGTCGCCGTGCTTGCGTGCGCTGCGACTGAGTGCGGCGCCGATGGTGTTCTGCTGGATCTTGTGCTGAAGGCTCATGACGATCCTCTTGTTGTCGTTGTCGGGCGGCTATCGGTTGAACGGTCAGGCGTCGTGGACCAAGCGGCACTGGCTCTCCGACAGCGG
The DNA here is from genome assembly GCF_052584175.1 of Billgrantia hypersalina. Classification (NCBI taxonomy): domain Bacteria; kingdom Pseudomonadati; phylum Pseudomonadota; class Gammaproteobacteria; order Oceanospirillales; family Halomonadaceae; genus Billgrantia; species Billgrantia hypersalina. The sequence continues at coordinate 44,431 of NZ_JBMIQI010000019.1, read as the reverse complement.
GCGGAAGGCCTCCTCGGCGGGAATGGTGCGCACCACGCGGAACAGGTCGTCCTCGTTCTGCGATTCCTCGGGGGTCTTCACCTCAACCAGGTACATGTCATGCACCATGCGGCCGTCCTCACGGATGTAGCCATTGGTGGCGAAGATGTCATTGATCGGCGTATCCGCCATTTGCCGGCGTACGGACTGGGCCTCGTCGGTGCCGACGGCATCGACGGCGTGCAGATAGTGCAGCGTGCTGGAGTAGAGCCCGGCGTGAACCATGGTCGGCATGCTGCCGGTACGCTCGCGGAAGCGCTCGGCCCAGGCGCGAGTCTCGTCGTTGAGGTCGTAGTACCACGCCTTGGTGAACTGCAGCCCCTGGGCGGCCTCGAGGCCGATGCTGCGTACGTCGGTGCTGAACAGCACCATGCCGGCCAGCACCTGCCCCGCCTGGGTGATGCCGAATTCGCCGGCGGTGGTAATGGCGTTAATGGTGTCGGACCCGGCGTTGTTGAGCGCGATCACGTCGGCGCCGGAGGCCTGGGCCTGCAGCAGGAAGGAGGAGAAGTCGCTGCTGGGGAAGGGGTGGCGCGCCTTGCCCACCACGCTGCCGCCGTTCTCGTTAACCACCCGCTCCACGTCGCCTTCAAGCGCATGACCGAAGGCGTAATCGGCACTCAGCAGGTACCAGTTCTTGTGCCCCTCCTGAGTGATCGCCTTGGCGGTACCGTTGGACATCGCCCAGGTGTCGTAGACCCAATGGATGTGATTGGGCGAGCAGCTCTCGTTGGTCACACCTGAAGAGACGGCACCATTGACCAGGCCCAGGCGATTCTCCTCTTCCAGCAGTCGCACCGCGGCCAGGGTGACCGATGAGGCCACCAGGCCGGTGACCATGTCGACGTTGCGCTCGTCGATCCACTCACGTACCACGCTGGAGCCCACATCGGGGCTATTGCGGTCGTCGGCGCTGAAAACTTCGATGGTGGCCCCGGCCACACTGCCGCCGACGTCCTCGATGGCCATCCGGACCGCCTCCAGGCCGTTCGGTCCGATGGGGTCGCGGTATGGGCCCGACATGTCGGCGAGGTAGCCGATGCGGATCTCGTTGTCGGTGATCTCGGCATGCGCGGCCTGGCCGGCGAGCAGGACGGAAGCGGCAAGCGTACCCAGAGCGAAACGGCGTGTCGTTGTCATTGTGTGGCCTTTGTTCGTTGTTGTTGGCGACTGGCGTTGTTTGGTTGGTCTGTGGATAAGTCTGTGTATGGTTAGGTGAACTTTTGTGCAGAGGGTGTGGGCTACCTGTGCAGCCGCTCACTGCCCTGACATGCCCGTTCATGGTAGGAACAAAGCGGTTCGACAGGTTTACCCATCGCGCCATTTTTTTTGCATTTCGTGCCAGGCCTGAGGCGGCCGGGCAACGCAAGGGTTCCGGCCCATGCCAAGGGCAGGCGTAGCGAAAGGGAGGCGAGGGAGCGCGAAGCAATCAAGTGCGGAGGCGTTGCCGCCTCCGCTGATGGGGCATTGTCGTCAGGGCCGGGTCAGGGGTTGCCGGCCCAGACGGCGACGCCCTGGGTCTCGACATAGACGGCGTAGAGCGACTGGCTGGCGGTCATGAACAGGCGGTTTCGTCGGGGGCCGCCGAAACAGACGTTGGCGCAGGGCTCCGGCAGGTGGATCGTGCCGATGAGGGTGCCGTCGTCGGCGTAGATATGGACGCCATCATGATCGTCGGCATCGAACAGGCCGCCGAAGACGGCGCCGCACCACAGGTTGCCATCCCTATCCGCGGCCATGCCATCGATGAAGCCCGGCCCGACCTCGGCGAACTGGCGTTCGTTGGCCAGCCGTGTGCCGTCGTCTTCAACGTCCCATACCAGGATCTGATGAGGGTGCCCCGGCGTATGGGTGCCACCCGTATCGGATACGTAGAGGCGGGAGTAGTCGGGCGAGAAGGCGATGCCGTTAGGTTTCCTGACTTCGGCCATCTTCTCAACGCGGCCGCTCGCGGGATCGATGCGATAGACGGCTTCGGGCAGTTCGAAGTCGGCGATATGCCCTTCGTAGTGCATCAGGATGCCGTAGCCCGGGTCGGTGAACCAGATGCCGCCGTCGGGATGGACGATGATGTCGTTGGGGGCATTGAACGGCTTGCCGTCGAATGTGTCGGCCAGCACAGTGATGGTGCCGTCATGCTCGGTGCGCGTCACGCGGCGCGTGTCGTGCTCGCAGGAGAGCAGGCGGCCTTCCCGATCTCGCGTATTGCCATTGGTAAAGTGGGAGGGCTCGCGGAAGACGCTCACCTTGCCGGTTTCCTCCAGCCAGCGCATCTGCCGATTGTTGGGAATATCGCTCCAGACGAGATAGCCGCCGTCACCGAAATAGACCGGCCCCTCCGCCCAGCGGAAACCGGTGGCCAGGCGCTCGACCGCGGCATTGGCGAGGCGGTAGGCGCCGAAGCGTTCGTCGATGATTTCGATGGCTGGGTCGGGATAGGAAACGAGCGAGCCGTCCCAGGGACGCTCCTGGGCGAACAGGTTTTCAGGCTTGAGAATTGCCGCTGTACCTGCGGCAGCCGCTGCCCCCAGGAAGGTGCGCCGGGACAGTTGGGTGGGCGGCGTGGCCACAGGTTCGAGCCGGGTTTCGTCATGCATGCTTCATCCTCCCCTTGGACTTGTTCTTGAGGGTTCAGGGCTCCCTACGGGCCGAGAGTGGCCGAAGGAAGAGGCTTCGGACCATGGATCGCGATGAGAGGCTAACCAGCATAGTCGCGCTGCGAGGCGTTTGCTCGGGAAGTCGGCAAGCGGGCAAGAACGAAAAAAGGCGCCCCCTGGCGGGTGGCGCCTTTCGTCATGCCGGCACGCGTCTAGTGGTCGTGGCCATGGTCGTCATGACCATGCCCGTGGTCATCGTGCTCATGCTCGTCATGGTCCGCGTCGGCCAGGGCGTCGTGCAGCACTTGGGCGTTGTGACGCATCATGCCGAGGTAGGTACTGGCTTCGCCTTCCGTGGAGAGGGCGTCGGCATAGAGCGTGCCGGCGATCGGCAGTCCGGTCTCCTCGGCGAGCTGGTTGATTACCGCCGGGCTGGTCATGTTCTCGTGGAACAGGGCGCGTACGTTCTGCTCGCGGATCACGTCGATCAGCTGTGCCATGTCAGCGGCGCTGGGCTCGGCTTCGGTGGAGAGGCCGACCGGCGAGAGAAAGCGGATGCCGTAGGCGTTCGAGAAGTAGCCGAAGGAGTCGTGGCCGGTGATCACGCTGGTGGAAGCGGGGATCTCGCCCAGCAGCTCGCGAATCTCGGCATCGGTGGCTTCCAGCTCGTTGATATAGCGCTCGGCATTCTCGCGATAGGCGGCTTCATTGTCGGGGTCCGCCTCGATCAGGCCGTCGCGGATATTGCCCACGTAGACCTTGCCCATGGCCAGATCCTGCCAGCCGTGCGGGTCGTCGTCGCCATGCTCATGCTCGTCGTGGTCGTCCTGGCCGTGACTGTCGTGCTCATGTTCGTCGTGAGCGTGGCCATGCGCATCATGGCCGTGGGCGTCGTCATGACCGTGGGCATGATCGTGCTCGTGACCGTGATACTCGAGCTTGTCGATACCGTCAGCGGCGGTGACCAATGGTCCGTCGTAGTCGCTGGAATCGATCAACCGCTCCATCCAGCCTTCGAACAGCAAGCCGTTGAACACCACCAGGTCGGCATCGGCCAGTGAGCGCGCATCGCGTGGGCTCGGCGAGAAGACGTGGGTGTCGCTGTCGGGACCCACCAGCGAGGTGACCGCGGCGTGTTCGCCGCCCACGTTCCGCACCATGTCGGCGAGGATGCTGAAGCTGGTAACGACCTGAACGCGCTCGGCGGCAATGGCAGCCGGCAGTGCCAGCATGGCCGAAGCGCCCAGCAGCAGCGCGGTGGGTGTGGCATGACGCATGGCAAGTCTCCTCATGAGGCGGGTGGTTTCATGCATGTTCAGTGAGGTTCGGGGGCGCCGAGCGGCTCGGCGTGCCGCCGCATCTTCGCGATCAGGCTATGGTGGCGGCCGAACAGGGCGGAAAGAACGTAGCCCACGCCCGCCAGCAGGATGATGGCCGGCCCCGAAGGAATGCTGAGGTGATAGGAGAGCAGCAGGCCGCCGAGGCTGGCGACCATGGCCAGCACGATGGCGATGCTGATCAAGCCCTCAAGGCGCTTGCTCCAGAAGCGCGCGGTGGTGGCCGGCAGCATCATCAGGCCCACCGCCATCAGCGTGCCGAGGGTCTGGAAGCCGGCGGTGAGGTTGAGCACCACCAGGCCGAGAAAGATGCCGTGTACCAGGCTGCCCTGCATGCCCTGGCCACGCAGGAACAGCGGGTCCAGGCATTCCACCACCAGCGCCCGGAAGATCAGCGCCAGGGTAATCACGATCACGCTGCTGATGGCGGCGATCAGCAGCAGGGCGGTCGAGTTCACCGCCAGGATCGAGCCGAACAGCACGTGGGTCAGGTCGACGCTGCTACCACCCAGCGAAACCAGCATGACACCCGCGGCCAGCGAGATGAGGAAGAAGCTGGCCATGGCCGAATCCTCCCGGTGGCCGGTCATCTGCGAGACGCTGCCCGCCAGTACCGCGATCAGCAGCCCCGAGAGTACGCCGCCCAGGCTCATGATCGGCAACGAGAAGCCGGCGAGCAGGAAGCCCAGCGCCACGCCGGGCAGGATGGCATGAGCCATGGCGTCGCCGATCAGGCTCATGCCGCGCAGCATCAGGAACACGCCCATGGGCGGGGCCGCCAGCGACAGGGCCAGGCCGGCCACTGCCGCGCGGCGCATGAAACCGTAGTCGAAGGGGGCGATCAGCCACTCGTGAAGCAGCTCCATCATGCGTTGACCCCCGGTATCCCCAGCGCCAGGCGAGCCGAATCGGCGGCACTGGGCTGGCTCTGGAGCACGGCTTGGGCCGTGGTCCAGCGGGCGTGTCCTCCCGTCAGGACCACGACCTCTTCGGCCAGGCGGGCGAGCTGTTCCATGTCATGCAGTACCACGATGAGGGTGACACCGTCCGCCGCCATGTCGCGCAGCACCGTCATCAGCACTTCGACGGTTTCTGCATCGACGTTGGCAAACGGCTCGTCGAGCAGCAGCAACTCGGCTTCCTGCATCAGCGTGCGGCCGATCAGCGCGCGCTGACGCTGGCCGCCGGAGAGCTCGCCCAATGGGCGGTGGGCCAGGTGCGAGATGCCCAGGCGGGCCATCACCTCGCGGCCACGGCGGTAGTGGCGGGCACAATAGCCGGTGAGTGCGCCGTGGCTCGGCCAACTGCCGGTCATCACCAGCTCCTCGACGCTCATGGGAAAGGTGAGATCAAGGGCCAACTGCTGGGGTAGCCAGGCGCGGCGCTCCTTGGGAACGGCGCAGCGCACCTTGCCCTTGACCGGGCGCAGCATGCCCATGATGCCCTGGATCAGGGTGCTCTTGCCGGCACCGTTGGCGCCGACCAGAGCGGTGATCGCACCGTCGCGAAAGCGTCCGTTGACGTTCTCGAGCACGGTGCGGTTGGCCTGGGCCAGCTGCAGGTCTACGAGCTCGAGGCGTGAGGTGGGTTGCGCGGCCATCAGCCCCACCATCCTGCCGCCCAGGAGACGGCGAGCCAGAGCACGCCCAGCGGAGCGGCAACCAGCAACAGACGCCGCTTGGCGGAAAGCGACATCAAGGAAAAATGGCACGGCCCTTCGGGGCGATGACGGTGCGTGCGGTGTGCCATGGGAAGCCCTCGCGATCAATTAAGATATAACATAACAAAACGAGCGACGAAATGGGAGTCGCCTTGGCCTCATTGTGAGGATGAAAACCGGCTGACCCAAGGGCGGCAGTATCCAGAATTCGGTGCAAAAGGGAACCGCTCAGTGCGTCCCGCCGAGACGGCGAGGCGCCATGACACGCTTCGTGCCATGAAACCCCGTTCTCAGCCCCCGGTAGGGGCCCAGCACGACCGAAGCGACATACCCCAGCCCCGCCAGCAGGATAATGGCAGGGCCTGAGGGCAAGCCCGCGTGATAGGAGGCCAGCAGCCCCGTCACGCTGGCAGCCAGAGCGATACCAATGGCGATGGCGATCATGCCTTCGAGCCGCTGGCTCCAGTAGCGTGCCGCGGCGGCAGGCAGCAGCATCAGCCCAGCTGCCATTAGCGTGCCCAGCGTCTGGAAACCGGCCACCAGGCTGATCACCACCATGACCATGAACAGCGCATGGGTCCAGCCGGCATGACGCCCCTGCAGCGTCAGGAACTGCGGGTCGAGGCACTCCACCACCACGGCGCGAAAGGAAATGGCCAAGCCCAGCAGGATGGTACTGCTGGACAGGGCCACGAGCAGCAGCGTGCGGTTGTCGACCGCCAGAATAGTGCCAAACAAGACATGCCCAAGATCCAGTGCGTTGCCGGACAGGCTGACGATGGTCACGCCTGCCGCCATGGCGATCAGGAACAGGCTGGCCATGGCGGCATCTTCCTTGAGCCCACTGAACTGGGTCACGCCGCCTGCCATTGCCACGGTCACCAGCCCCGCCAGCACGCCGCCAAGCATCATCAACGGCAGGGAGAAGCCGGCCAGCATGAAGGCGACGGCCACGCCCGGCATGATGGCGTGCGACAGCGCCTCACCCATCAAGCTCATGCCGCGCAGCGTCAACAGTACGCCCAGAATCGGCGCCGAGAAAGACAGCGCCACGGAGGCGACCAGGGCGCGGCGCATGAAGGCGTAATCGAAAGGCGAGGTGAACCACCAGAGCAGTGTGTCGAGCATGGGATGCCGCCATATGATTTTTATATGTTATATCATAACAAAAACAGGGCGGCCAAGCCGATCGACGTTTAACCCCAAGAGAACGTGCCGTGGCGGGCTCAGTAGCGCAGTGCCACGCCGACTTGGTTCGGGGTCACCAGAAAGGCATATTCGCCCTCGAGATGCATATCGCCGAACGACACCCGCGCCGGCTGGAAGCGGTTGATGGCCATCGAGGCCTGGCGTGGCTGGGTCTGTAGTTGCAGTTCGCTGACCAGCATGCCGGTGGCGAAGTTGATCGCCCCGTCTCGGCCGCGGCCATCGCCTACGCCGATCAACAGCCCCGAAGCGGCATTGACCGCCAGCGAGCCCAGGCGTGCCTGGAGGCTGCGACGCTGGCGCTCCTCTTCGGCTACCGCCTGGAGTAGCCGGCGGGCGCTTTCAATATCGCCATCGCCCTCGCGCAGCCGACGGTAGGCAGCCGGGTGCGGTTGGCGGTCCATCAGGGTGCCGCCCAGCGCCAGCGCTGACTTCACCACACCTACGCGGGCGTCGTAACGGTCGTCGCGGTCGCTCGCTTCGCTGGCCTGATAGGCATTCACCGCCAGCGTGGTGGCGTAAACCCCGGCCCAGCCGTACTGCCACACGTTGGCCTGGCGCTCGCCGCGGGCCAGGGCGTCCTCGTAGGCCTGGTATTCGCTCCCGGGGGATTGCGCCAGGGCCAGCGAAGAGAGAAGGAGCATCAAGGCAGCGCACATGAAAGGCAGGAAGCGGTAACGGGGCATGAGGAGTTCCTTCGCGGGTGATCAAGATCGACCTTATGAAAGTAGCATTCACCGAGGCGGCGTCCCACACTGGCGGTACCGCGTCGTAATGGAGTACATCATGCCTGGCGTTCCCGTCGCCTCCCGCCAATCGCTGGCGATCCTGCTCGGCTGGCTGCTGCTGGTCGCCCTTGTCGCCATTACGGGAGTGCTGACGCCGCCCGGCGCCTGGTACGCCGAGCTGGAGAAGCCCCCGCTCACCCCGCCCGACTGGCTGTTCCCGGTAGCCTGGACGACGCTCTACCTGATGATGGCCATTGCCGCCTGGCGGGTCACGCTACGGGCGCCTGCCGCCGAACGTGTCGCGTTGCTGTGGCCATTCGTCGCCCAGCTCGCGGCCAACGGGCTGTGGTCGATCCTGTTCTTCGGCTTGCATTGGGGCTTCGTCGCCCTGGTGGACCTGATCCTGCTATGGGGTCTCATCCTGCTGACGATACGCCGCTTCGCCCGGGTTTCATCGCTCGCTGCCGGGCTGCTCGTGCCCTACCTGGCCTGGGTCAGCTTCGCGGGTTATCTCAATGCCGCCCTGGTATGGCTGAACGGATAACGCTGGGCCTGCCCGGCCGCCGTGACGCGCCACTGGCAAAGGCGTAGAGTCTAAGAATACCGCGACCTGGAGAGTTTCATGCCACCCCAGCCGCTCGACGACCTCGCGCTCGATACCGTCTTTCGCGAAGCGCGCACCCACTACAGCTTCCGGCCGGAGCCCATCGGGGAAGAGACCCTGCGCCAGCTCTACGACCTGCTCAAGTGGGGCCCCACCTCGATGAACTGCCAGCCGGCGCGCTACGTCTTCGTCGCCAGCGAAGAAGGCAAGTCGCGCCTGCTGCCGGCGCTTTCCGAAGGCAACCGCGACAAGGCCCACGAAGCCCCGGTGACAGTGATCGTCGCCGTCGACACCCGCTTCCACGAGCACATGCCCAAAGTGTTCCCCAGCTCCCCCAACGCCCGCGAGCGCTTCGCCGAAAACCCCGAGAAGGCCAGCGATACCGCCTGGCGCAACGGCACCCTGCAGGGCGCCTATCTGATCATCGCCGCCCGCATGCTGGGACTCGATGCCGGCCCCATGAGCGGCTTCGACAACGCCCTGGTCGACGAGGAATTCTTTCCCGACGGCCGCTACAAGAGCAACTTCCTGGTTAATCTCGGCGTGGGCGACCCCGATAGCCGGCGACCACGATCACCGAGGCTGGCGTTTGAAGAGGTGGCGGAGGTGGTTTGAAGGATGTAACGAGCGCTACTCGTTAATGGCCCGGTTGATTATTGCATCATGAGGGGTCTTTTCGGATCTTGGTTCGAACTTTATCGAACAAATCTACTTCGCCCATCTGGCCGCCCTTGAGAATGATGGGTAGCCCTTTCCCGTCAGTTGAGTGCGCGGTGCAGATGGCGACCCCCGGCGACAGCTGGGCCGTGTAGTCGATGCTGCGTGGGGCGAGGGCGTGGATGGCCAGGCTGGAGGTATCGCCGCCAGCGATCAGCATTGTGCCGGCTACGCGCTCGGCCATCAGTTGCGCCAGCAACTCGGCGGAGCGCTGTGCCATGCCCGCCGGCGACAGGCCATGGCCCAATTCCTCATCGAGCACCGCCAACACGTGATGGCCCGAGGCCAGGAGTTCGCGAAGCTGACAATAGGGCCCATCGGATCGGTGCGCGAGGGAGCCGGCGGGAATGACGACCTTGGCAAACCCGGTGGCCGCTGCCACCTGGGCAGCGGTCATGGGCGAACGGCTACCGACGAACACCAGCAGGGGACCGGGCAGGGTGTCCGGTACCCGTGGTTGGGAAACAGCGGGAAAGCAAGTCTCGGCCACGCTGCTGGGCCCGACCCAGAGCTGGGGAAACGGTGAGTCCGCCAGTTTATCCTTGAGCGCTCGCTGATCGCTTTCGTCCAATACGTCACACAGCATCGGGTTGCCGGGGAGTGACCCGCCGTTGCGTAGCGCCAGAAGATCGAGCAGCGCCAGGTTCGGCAGCCCAAGGCCGGCAAAATGTCGGCGCAAGTCCGCTTCATGCATTGGCGTTACGGGATGATCCTGCATGACGGGGTGGCGGTCGATTCGGTGAACGTTACCATCGCCCCCCCGGGCAAACAGATTGCCGAACAGACAGTAGCGGCCAAGGCTTGGCTGGCCGCCCAGGACGACGGTAGTTGCAGGGGCGAGGCTTTCGCTCAGCACGTTCATGGCAGTGGCAATGTTGCCGATCTCGACGCTGCTGTCGAAGGTTGAGCAGACCTTGAGATGAACGACCTCCGGTGCATGCGGCTTCAGCGATTCAGCAATGTGCTGCATGGTGGCGGTCAAGGCGCCCCGTTCCATGCTGCGAGCCGCCGTCGCGATGCCGAAGGCGTCGAGGTCGCGCACTTCTGCCAGGGTGGGCGGGGCCAGATAGAGCCGTGTCTTCAGGCCCGCCCGGCTCAGCGTGGCGAGCGTATCTGAGGCCCCGGTAAAGTCATCCGCAACGAATACGTAGCGCATGGCCTAGCGGGCTCCGAAGAAGTCGAGTGCGGCAGCCAGCGCTGGGCGCCCCGGGGTTTCCAGCGGCTCGCCGGCCTGTATGGCCTCCCAGGCTTCGCGCAGGCTCCTGACCCCTGCGGCGGCGCCATCGGGATGCGCCAGGATGCCGCCACCGGCCAGGAACATGAAATCGGCGCTGCCGGTTTCCGCCAGTGTTGTTGGCAAGGTGCCCGCCCACTGGCCGGAAGAGAACACCGGCATCACCCGGTCGTCCGCATGCCCGAGCGGCTGCAGAGAGAGCTTTGCTGCGTGGGCCACTTCCTCGCTCAGGTCGGCGAACTTGCCGCCCATGCCGTGGACGTGCATATGGTCGATTCCCGTCAGCCGGTACAGAACCTGATAGGCGGAAAAATCGATGCCCAGCGCGGGATGGCGGGCGAAGGCGCCGAAGCCGTTGCGGTGGCCGTGAATGGCCAGTGGGGTCGAAGCGCGCAGGCTCTGCATCGCTGAAAGGCCGCACCAGTTAAGGCTGGCCATCACGCAGTTGCCGCCTTCCGTCTCGACGTGCTCGGCGTGGCCACGCATGGCATCCACTTCATCGGTGATGTTGAAAGCCACCATCACGTCGCGTCCGCTGCGCTGTCGCCAACGACGCACCCGGGCCATCACCGCACTGATTCGCTCGCGAACGGGGGCGTGGGGATGGTTGCCGGCGATCTCGTCATCCTTGATGAAATCGACCCCCGCCTCGCACAGTCGCTCGACCAGATCGGCGGTTTCCTCGGGGGAAAGGCCGATATTGGGCTTGAGAATGGTGCCGAACAGTGGCCGCTGCTGAACCCCCAGTGCCGCGCGCGTGCCGGCCACGCCCAGGCGGGGGAGGGGATAGCGGTCCCGGTACTCGGGACGCAGGGTCAGCCCGGTGAGCCGCAGCCCCGTCACCTCCCCCAGATCGAAGAGATTGCCGGCCACCGTCGCCGCCAGGTTGGGTAAGTTGAAACCGACGTTTTCCTCGGGGTAGTCGATCTCCACCGCAACGCGGCGCCAGGGGCCCGAAGTGCCTTTGCGCTCCAGGTAGGCGCTGCGCAGGCTGGGCCGGTCCTGCTCGTCGATCACCTCGACATTGACCACACGGGCGCCGAACCGGGCTCGCAGCGCGTCGGTCTCGCCTTCGACGCGCACGAACGTCCCCGAACTCTGCTCCCCGGCCATCATTTCCGCTACCGCACGAGGGTCGAGCGGGGTTTCTACCAGATAGGAGGCACGAATCATGTGCTGCTCCTGCCGAGCGAAGGGAAGGGGCGGACCGGGTCGCTGCCGTCCCAGCCCTGCGAGGCCTCGCGTATCAGGCGGAACATATCGCCCTTGGGGCCGCGCACTTCGGAGAGCTCGATCACCGTGCCGGGGTGGTATTCACGATCGAAGTAGGCAAAGCGACCGTTCTCGCCGACTTCGCCACTCATCTTCACGCGGAACCCCTGGTTCTCCATGGCGGCCAGGTCGGTGTCGTAGTCTTCGGTCCAGAAGGCCACATGCTGGAGCCCTGTGCGGCCTGCCTGGAGGAAGTCGCGGTACATCGAGGGCGCGTCGTTACGCGTCTGGATCAGCTCGACCTGGATGAATCCCGAGTTGGCCAGGGCGACCGAGTTGTGAACATCGTACCGCTGCCCCTCGTAGGTATAGTTCTCTATCGGAACGCGCGGATTGTAGAAGAACGGGCCGACGCCCATGACCCGGGACCAATGGTCCATCGCTTCCTCGATATCCGTTACCACGTATCCCAATTGGCGAATCGCGCCGAGATGTCTGCTCATGGAATCTCACTTCAAGACAAGGTTGGGCAGCCAGGTGGAAAGGCCGGGAACCAGCGTTACCAGCGCAAGAGCTGCGAAAAGGGAAAGGTAGAAAGGAGCGACGCCGCGAATGACCGACTGCAACGGCATCTTGGTAATGATCGACACCATGTAGAGGCTCATTCCCACCGGGGGTGTCAGCAGCCCGAGCATCAGGTTGAGTACAAAGACCACACCCAGCTGCTCGGGCGGGACGCCTGCCTGCAATAGCGCCGGGGTGACGATGGGCGCGATGATCAGGATGGCCACGATAGCTTCCAGGAACATGCCGACCACCAGCAGCAGCAGGTTCAGGATCAGCAGCAGGACCAGCGGATTTTCCGATACCTCCAGCAGCCATGCTCCGGCCCGTGCCGGCACACGATCCATCGTCAATACCCAGGCGAAGAGCGCCGCCGCCGCGACGACGAACAGCACATTGGCCGTGGCCAGTACCGTTTCCCGCGTGCAGCCGATGAACCCCTCCAGGCTGAGCGAGCGATAAATCAGCAGCCCGATCAGCACGGCATAGGCCACCGTCACCCCGGCCGCTTCGGTGGGGCCGAAGAAACCGCTGATCATGCCGCCAACCAGCAGCACGGGCGCGAGCAGTGCAGGCAACGAGATCCACGCCTTGTGCCGAATGGCTGGCAGGGTGGGCCGTATGTCGTCGCGTGGCATGTCGTGACGACGCGCCATGACCGCGATCTGGATCATCAGTGCCAGGGCCACCACCAGAGCGGGCACCACGCCTGCCAGCAGGGCGCGAATGGTCGACACCTCGGCGGCGGTGGCAAAGATGATCAGCGGAATGGAGGGAGGAAAGATCGGGCCGATTGTAGCCGCGGCAATGGTTACGCCCGAGGCGAAGCGTTGGCTGTAGCCCTGATGCTCCATCTGGCGTATCTGGATGCCGCCGAGCGCGCCGATATCCGCCAACGCTGCGCCTGACATGCCGGAAAATATCAGGCTGACCAGGACATTGACGTGTGCCATGCCACCGCGCACTCGCCCCACCAGCATTCGCATGAGGTCGAACAGGTGGGTTGTCACTCCCGTCGCACCCAGCAGCGAGGCGGCCAGAATGAAGAGCGGTACCGCCAGCAGCGGTGAGCTGTCGAGCGTGTTCACGGCACGTTGGGCGAGTACCGTCACCGGCAAGTCATGAATCAGGATGACGAGCCCCGCCGACAAGCCAAGGCTGACGGCTACCGGCGCACCGATGAGCAGGCCCAGGGCGAAGAGCGTGAGCAGGGTAAGGGTCATTCCGGAACCTCCCGGCCCGTCGCCAAGATGCCGAGGCGATAAGCGGAAACCACGGCGAGAATGGCCAGCCCCACTAGCGCGGGCATGTAGAACCACAGGTTCGGCATGCCCATTGCCGGTGTCGCGAAACGCCCCGCACGCAACAGGAAGCGATAGAAGCCGTAAAGGGTCAGGACGCAGAACCCCAGGGTCGCCAGTTCGCCCACTACCAGGCACAGCCGCTGCCCAAGCCTTGGCAGTAGCTCCACCACTAGCGAGACCGCCACATGCTGGCCGCGCAGCAGCAGAAACGGGGCCGCGAGATACACCATGGCGATGCCGGCGAAGCGGGCGGCCTCGTCAACCCTGGGCAGGCCAGTACTGAACAGGTTGCGCGCCACGACCTGGGTCACGATGAGTACGGCAATGAGAACCAGCAGTGCCATCGCGACCCAAAGGCACGCTTGCGTCAGCCAAGTGACCGTGCGCCCGACAATGGGATTGTGCTCGTTCATGGTTCAGTCAACGGCTGCGATCTGCTCGTACAGCTCGCCGTACTGCTCGGTGAACTCTTCGGCAATACGCTCGCGAACACGGGTGCGGAATGCCTCGATGTCCAGACCATCCTCGGGGCCGACGATGTGCATGCCCGCCTCGCGCAGGGAGGCGAAGTCCTCGGCTTCCGCCTCCAGCATGGCGGCCGTGGCGCGTTCGCGCACCTCCGCGGCGGCTTCGGTGATGGCTTCCTGGTGTGCGGGCGACAGCGATTGCCAGGTGTCGTCGTTCATGACGATGACCTGGGCGGCACTGATGTGGCCGGTCATCATCATGTGGCTCTGCACTTCATTCAGCTTCGACGTGACGACAACATTGACGGGGTTCTCCTGTCCTTCCACCACACCGGTGGCCAGTGCCGTGGGCACTTCGGCCCAATCCACGGGAACGGGAACCGCGCCCATCCCTTCGACGGTAGCCATGTAGATCGGGAAGGGAATGGAGCGAATCTTGACGCCTTCGAGATCGCTTGGCGTCTTGACCTCCTGGTTGGCCGTCAAGTGGCGGGTGCCGAAGTAGAAGGCATAGAGCAAGCGCACCCCGGAAGCATCCACCAAGCCCTCGTTGAGCTCCTCCATCACGGGCGAATCTACATCCATGACTGCCATCAGGTGGTCGATGTCACGGTACAGGTAGGGGGTATCAAATGCCGCGAAGGGAGGGTAGAGCGAGCCGATCGCGCCAGCCGTGTTATGAGAGATGGCGATCGATCCGGTCGACACCGCTTCGGCCAGTTCCTGGAGCTTGCCAAGCTGAGAATTGGGGAAGATATCCACCGCGACCTCGCCGTTGGTCTTCTCCGCGATGGCTTCGGCCAGCCACTCGGCCTGCATGCCGGCGATCGAGTTTGGCGTGTGCATGTGGCCATAGCGCAGGGTGACTTCCTGGGCCGCCGCCGTGCCAACGCTCATGGCCAGCGCACCCGCTACAGCCGTCAGGCGGCCGAGCTTGTAGATCTTGTTAAACATGACGTTCTCCGGATGATGTTTTTTTATTTATTTGTAGGTAATGATGTCCGTGCCCTACGATTCTCAAGGCTAGGGCAGGATCCCTCGAAGGGGCAATGAGGACTTCTTGATGGTTTTTGATGGAAAGCGGCCGCTGATACCGGATATTGCCGCCATGGCAGGAGTCTCGACGGCAACGGTGGATCGGGTCCTGAACCGTCGCCCAGGCGTGCGGGAAGCGACGCTTCGCCGAGTGCTCGAGGCGGCTGTGCACATCGGCTACATGGACGAGGAGGAGTTGAGCAAACGGCTTGGCCCGCGCTTTGCCAAGGTAGTCTTTCTCCTTCCCAGGGGAACGAACCCCTACCTCACGGGGCTCAATACACGCGTGCGCGAACTGGCGGATCTCTCGCCGGGGCCGGTCAAGGTCAGGAGCCACTTCATCGAGAGCTTCAATCCCGATGCGTTGGCGCAGGCATTGAGGCGCTACGGCAGGAGCGCGGATACAGTGGTGTTCATGGCCATCGATCATCCACGGGTGAGGCAGGCCATCGATGAGCTTGTGATGGCGGGAAAACGCATCATCACTATCATTTCGGACCTGCCAAGCTCGAACCGGCATCTCTATCTCGGTATCGACAATTTCGCCGCGGGACGCACCGCCGCCCAGATCATGGGACGATTCTGTCACGTTACCTCAGGCAAGTTGGCGCTTATTGCGGCGAGCCGAGCCTATCGTGCGCATATGGAGCGCGAAATGGGGTTTCTGGCCCTCACCGAGGCGAGTTTTCCCTACCTGACGGTAATAGGCCCACACGAAGGGCATGATAATCGTGACGAAAACTACCAAAATACTTGCCGACTTTTGGAAGAACATCCCGACATAGTGGGTATTTACAATGTGGGTGGCGCGTCGGATGGTATCGGGCGGGCACTACGCGAATCGCAGCGTGACACAGATATTTGCTTTATAGGGCATGGTTTGACGCCCGACACCCGCAGTATGCTGCTCGATGGAACGATGGACGCTGTCATCACACAAAGCCCGGATCTGATCTATTCGCGAGCCATTGCCGCGGCGACAGAGGAACAGACCGACGTGGCCCCGGTGGCCATGGAGATTTACTTCTCTGAGAACCTGCCTGCTGAACATCATTTAAAGTGAAACCGAGTCGCCGCTTTGGGCCGCATGCTGGAGCTGGATGCCAGCCGCTATGAGCGGCTTCGAGAATGCCCTTGACGACGAGGAATCTTCCCCGACGGCCGCTACAAGAGCAACTTACTGGTCAACCTCGGCGTGGGCGACCCCGATAGCCGGCGCCCACGAGCACTGAGGCTGGCGTTTGAAGAGGTGGCGGAGGTGGTGTGAGGCTTTGTTGAGGGTGTGACGTTTTGCTGAGAAGGGGGAAGGAGTAGATCAATCCCAGCGTATCCAGCTGGTTAGTTCCTCACGGTTGGCTATTTCGACCTGCTGAGCGCGCGGATTGACTTCGCTGTGCTGGGGGTTGAGCCCCATCTCCCTCAAGGCGTATAGCACGAGCGGGCCACGACAAGTCAGTGCCAGCTCCCCGTTTTCCATCCCGTAATCCCTGGCAATCAGAGAGCGCTCGATTTCCGGCAGTCGGCGGTCAGGAATCAGCCGCACATCCACTTGCGTATGCCACTCGGCATCATGTTTGCCATCGTGCTCTCCCAACATGCTGCCGCAGGGCTCCGGCACATCACGAAATCGACTCAGCACGAAATCACGGTACTGCTGATGTTTTTCACAAAACGCTCGTACGTGCCATCGCCCGGCGGCAAACACGAGAGTATGCGGTACAAGTACCCGATCCTCGCCCTCGGGGTTCGAAAACGAAGCGTAGTTCACCTCGAGTCTCGCGCCCTGGCGTGCGGCTTTTACGATTTCCCTTACTACTTGAGGTGAAATCTTTCGGTTGGGCATCGGTAGGGATTCGGTGTTCGCTGCACCCAGGCTTAAGCCGGCGAATGGCGACTCCAGTTCATGGTGCGCTCCTTGAAGATGTAGGTACTCTTCGACCCGACCCAGGGTAAAGAGAGGGCTGAAATCTTCCGTGGGTATAAAGCCTTTTTTCGACTCGTCATAGATGAGATTGTTCGGCGCCAGCTCCCTGTATTTCCGAATGATTTTTTGAGATTGCTGCCTGCCGATATCAAATACTGCCCCGACCTGTGAAGCCGCCACACGCCCTTCCCAGAACGCCAGGATCTCAATCAGGCGATAGCGGGCTTGAGTGTCCCAGGGTAGTGAGGTCGCTTCCATCGTTGGCTTCTCCATGATCTCAGCGCACTCAAGCGAAAATGACTGACCGGGCTGCTTAGTACGCTGGTTTGATATACATCACTAGTTACTCATCCTAACAAGTGATTACATGAGGGGCAGTGAGAACAACAAACGAAAGGGAGTTCGCCGGTGACCTATTGGTACTATTGGGGAAAAGCGAAACCAGGCTCGCAAGGCGCAAGCTGCCATCTCCTTCCCTACCACAGCCTCGACGTGGCTGCCGTCGGCTGGCATCTGCTTGCTCCAGAGAGACCGCTGACACAACTGTTGGCTGCTCGTCTCGATATGCCGCCTGAGCAGTTACGACGTTTTTTCGTTTTTCTCCTCGGTTTGCACGATCTAGGCAAATTTTCCCGTACTTTCCAAATGTTGGCGCGACCCGAGGGGGTAGCGCTTGTTGTGCCCCTTGAGCGGTACGAATACACCGTACGCCATGATCGGCTGGGTCTCTTGATTTGGCGTGAGTGCTGGCTCGATTGGCTGGATGAAGGAGTGTTGCAATGGCCGGAAGTCGCTCTTGATCGTGGGGAAAGGCAGCAGCGTCGTAACGCAATCAAAGCATTGGTGAATCCCTTCTTTGGCCATCATGGCCAGCCGGTCGAGGCGGACCAGCTTGGTCTGGAGGTTTTCTTTGGCTCAGATGAGCACGCCAGTGATGTTGAATCCGCAAGACTCTTCGTAGCTGAGTGGGCTCACTTGATGGGTGTCGAGTGGCCCGTTGAGCAGTTGCTATCGGAAGAGTGGCTAACATCTTTCCTGTCGTTGAGCTGGACCATCTCAGGGTGGGCGACACTTAGCGATTGGCTGGGCTCGAACCAGGAGCACTTCGAATACTGCCAAGATCGGATGTCCTTGGCCGAGTATTGGGAGCGCTGCGCGTTGCCCAAGGCAGAGGCGGCGCTGATAGAGACGGGATTCACCCAGCCGCTCATACCCTTGCCGTACTCCGGTCTTGGAGCTTGGTTCGACGGTCGCGAAGTTATACCCACGCCGTTGCAGAAAGAGGCTGAGTCGCTATCAGTGCCGTCTGGACCCCAGCTTTTCATACTCGAGGACGTCACAGGGGCCGGAAAGACGGAAGCTGCCTGTATCCTAGCTCAACGCCTGTTGGCTGCCGGTCATGCCGAGGGGCTCTATTTTGCCTTGCCCACCATGGCAACCTCGAATGCCATGTACGAACGGCTTGGCCTTTTACACCGACGCTTCTATACGGCTGACTCAAATCCTTCGTTCGTACTGGCCCATGGTGCCAGTCGTTTGAACGAGTCGTTCACGGCTGCCATCGACAACTCGCAGCCGCTGGATCTCGACTATGGTCCTGGCGAAGCTTCTGCCACTGCTCAATGCAACCGCTGGCTTGCCGATTCCCGCAAGAAGGCGCTGCTGGCGGAGGTTGGGGTTGGAACCATCGATCAGGCATTGATGGGAGTCTTGCCGTTTCGTCACCAGTCACTGAGGCTCTTCGGGCTGGCACGCAAGGTACTGGTCGTCGATGAAGTGCATGCCTATGACCAATACATGCAGACGCTGCTCAATCGACTGTTGAGTCATCATGCCCGCCAGGGCGGTAGCGCGATTTTGCTGACCGCGACCCTACCGCAAGCGATGCGGCAGGCACTGGTAGCGGCTTGGCAGGAGGGGTTGAATCTGCCCCCTGGCTCGCTTGCATGCCGTGATTTCCCTCTGTTGACCCAAGTTTCCGGCTCCGCCGTTCGTGAAATTTCCCTCGATTCTCGTCCCGAGGTAGCGCGTGAGGTCGGCGTGGAATGGTTGACCGAGGAGCAGCAGGCGATCGATATCGTCATGGAAGCCGTTGAGGCAGGGGAGTGCATTGCCTGGGTGCGTAACACGGTGGATGACGCCATCCGTGCTTACGAAGCAATTCGGGAACGCCACCCACAGCCAGATCGTTGCCTGCTATTCCATAGCCGCTTTGCCATGCTGGACCGTCAGCGCATTGAGTCCGATGTTCTAGGCCGCTTGGGCAAGGTGTCTACATCTGATGTTCGTGAAGGGCAAATCATTGTAACTTCTCAGGTTTTTCAAGAGTCGCTCGACTGTGACGTCGATCTGATGGTCAGCGACCTTGCCCCTGTTGATCTACTGATTCAGCGCGCGGGGAGACTGCAGCGTCACCAGCGAGGCCCGCGTCGTCCGCCTGTGCTGCGAGTGCTGGCGCCGGAATGGGCGGAAGAGCCGGACGAACAGTGGTTGAAACGCGCACTGCCCGGCACCCAAGCCGTCTATCGAGACACCTCTCTGCTATGGCTGACCCAGCGGGCCCTTCGGCAGCTTAAAGCCATCCGCATGCCGGAAGAGGCGCGTGAACTCATTGAGTCCGTTTATGGCGCGCTGATCGACCAACTGCCGGATGCTTTGCATGAGGCTCGATTTGAGCAGCGGGGACTCCAGAAAATCGCTGGATCTATGGCCTTCGCCAACGCGCTGGAACTGGAGGCGGGATATGTCTGGGATCGCCACAAATGGCAGGAGGAGCAAGAGTTCGGCACTCGGTTGATCGATGAGCCTACTGTCAATGTGGCGCTGCTCAAGTGTGATGCCGCGGGTGCCCTGACGTTATGGGCCGAGGGCGAGCGCCATGCCGATATGCTCAGCCAGCTCAAGCTGCGCCAGAGCCAAGCCAAGAAACTGGCGGAGCTGCCGGCCAGATACCAGGCGCAATGGGAAGCCTTGCAGGAACGCTACAAGGCGCTGCGGTTCGTGCAGCCCTGGTTGGCTGAAGAGGACGCCGAGGTGGCCTATGACCAAGTGCTTGGATGCCTGTTTGGGCGGTCGGCGGAAGTGTAGAGGCCACCCTCGGTGGAGGGTGGCCATGCCCCGCTACTGCGGGGAACTCACTAAGAGCCGAGCTTTTTGTGGGTCGACTCACGGTTGAGCCCTAGGAAGCTAGGGAGCGTTGCGGAGTATCTCATCACCATAGATTGAAATACACGGTCAGAATCTGTTTTGAGGATCGACTCACTTCCATTCCATTGACCGGTTGCCTTGTGAGGAATATGCTTGGCCTCAGAGGTAGGGTCAGGAGGTGGGGTTATGCGTCGATTTCTTGAAGAGTGGCTTTGGAAAGTGGGGGAGTGGGACTGGGTTCGTATCACTCTGCGTGTGGCGACCTGGCTCGCTATCAGACTCTGGATTTGGCTAGCAGCAAGAAGGAGGTAGCGTGAACCTAACCGAAAGAGATTGGTTGCTTGTGCGAGCCAACGATGGGAGGGGTACCTATCGATCCCCATCCTCTATCGCTGATCCGGACATTCTCGATCTGGCGCTGCCTCGAGCCGACTTTCAAGGCGCGGCCTATCAGTTCCTGATCGGACTATTGCAGACGGCGCTTCCGCCCAAGAATCACGACGACTGGTTGAATCGATACCTGGAGCCCCCGACAGTCGAGGAGCTGGTAAGCGCTTTTTCTCCTCTGGTAGCCGCTTTCGAGTTGGATGGTGATGGGCCGCGCTTCATGCAGGATCTTGATCCACTTGAGGAGGCCAATCCCTCACCGGTCGCAGGGCTGCTGATCGACTCCCCCGGTGCCAACGGTATCAAGCTCAATACCGATCATTTCACTAAGCGTGGGCGTGTAGAAGTCGTCTGCTCCGACTGCGCAGCGCTTGCTCTCTTCACTCTGCAGATCAATGCACCGTCAGGCGGGGCGGGATACCGCGTGGGTTTACGGGGTGGTGGGCCGCTAACGACTCTGGTGTTGCCCGAGCGGGCGGATGCCACGCTCTGGCAGCGGCTTTGGCTGAATGTCATGCCCACGGCTTCGATTTCTAGAGCAAGTGGGCGCAACCTCGAAGCCAAGCCCGAGGACGACACGCTCTTTCCCTGGATGGGGCCAACACGTGTGAGCGATAAGAAGGGCGCCGTTGTGACGCCGGACGAAGTGCATCCTTTGCATCCCTATTGGGCCATGCCACGCCGGTTCCGCCTGCTCTTCGAGGATGGTGCGTGTCAGTGTGATTTGTGCGGAAGAGAGACGACGCGCTTCGTTCGGGAGATCCGGGCCAAGAATTATGGTGCCAACTATGACGGTCCTTGGCTGCACCCTTTGACACCCTACCGGCAGGATCCCAAGAAACCGAACGAGCCGCCTCTCTCACAGAAAGGTCAGCCAGGTGGGCTAGGCTATCGCCACTGGTCGCATCTGGTGCTGCAGGATGCGGAGTCGAGCGGAGCACTGCCAGCCGCAGTCGTGCACGATTATTTGCATGGCAAGGCTCCGGCGAGCGAAGAAGCTCAGCGCGAAGGTGACGTAGGCGAGCGGCTATTGAAACAGGTACGTCTTTGGGCCTTCGGCTACGACATGGACAATATGAAGCCACGTTGCTGGTATGGCGTCGAGATGCCACTGATAGCCATACCACCCAAGCACGAGGAAGTCTTCAGGAGCTGGGTACAGGCCTTTACCGAGCTTGCGCGCCAAGTCGCCTGGATGCTGCGTAACCAGATAAAAGGTGCCTGGTTTTCTCGTCCTGCCGATGCCAAGGGCGATATGAGCAGCATCGATGATCAATTGTACGATGCGACTGAGGCTGCTTTCTTTCGAAATCTATTCGCACTGCGTCAAGCACTTCAGAACGGACAAGACATCCACATGCCTTCTCACGTCGCTGAAAGTTGGTATGGAGAGTTGAGGCGAGAAGCGCTTCGTCTGTTCGAGCTTCTGTCTCTCAGCGGCCCCCATGAAGAGTTGGATATGCGCCGTATTATTCAGGCACGGCGAAATCTCTTGGCCTGGCTATCTGGGCGAAGCAAGGGGAGCAAGTTCATCCAGCAATTTGCAAAAGAGGGAGGCTTCAGTCTAACGGCTGGCCAAAAAAATAAAGTAACGGAGGGGATGTCATGAGTGAGGCGACGACCGCTGAGGCGGTAAGTGAAGCCCGACCGGTACCGGAAGAGCGGCTGCTCGCGATTAGTGCGGACGAGGCTTTTCAGGTGCGTTGCTGGTGGCAGCGTTTGACCCTGCCGGCAGCAGAACTGAAGGCCTTCAGCGATGCACCACCGTGGCCAAAGGGCGTGCGGGCCACGCTCAGGCGTTGCGATACCGCGGAGGCCGCCATGCTGACCGAAGGTTTTCGGCTTCTGTGGCACCGGTTGCCAGCGCTTACAGAGGAAAGTGAGAAGCAACGCAATCATCGGCTGCAAACCTGGGCATGCATCGCTCTAGTGCTGGCCGAGGTAAGGGCCGAAAGCCCCGAGGCCACTTTGGGTAGCCAGCTTGGCAAACAGAAGAAAGAAACCGGCAAGCCTCATATGAGCGAACTGCGTTTCCAGCGCCTGTTGGCCTGTCGCTCGCCGGAGGAACTGATCACTCACCTTCGTCGCGCATTGGCGCTGATCGACAAGAGAGGCGTCAGTACGGTCTATCTGGCCGATAACGTTGCCCTCTGGTGGGTTGAAAGGTGGCGAGAGTCACAAGGTTGGGCTGCTAGCCGACCTTCGAAACGCTTGGCCTTTCAGTGGGCCAATGACTACTTCGGCGCTCAACTCCAATACCAGCGCGATAACGACTAACCGAACTTTCTATCAAGAGACAGGGAGCTGACACATGAGCCACTTCATCCAACTGCACCTGCTGACCTCCTATCCGCCAGCCAACCTCAATCGTGATGATCTGGGCCGTCCCAAGACTGCCATCATGGGTGGCGCCAAGCGCCTTCGCGTTTCTTCTCAGAGCCTCAAGCGCGCATGGCGCACTTCGGCGCTGTTTGAAGAAGCCATCGGCCAGCATCGTGGCTACCGCACCAAGCGTATCGGGATCGAGGCTAAACAGCGGCTGATCGAGAAAGGAGTAAAGGAGAAGGAGGCTCAGGAGTGGGCAACTGACATCGCCAAGGTCTTCGGTGAAGTGGCCAAGGGCGAGCTAGAAACCAGCCAGCTCGTACACATCGGCCCCGAAGAACAGGCCGCAGTCGATGCGTTGGTCGACACTCTTTCCAGTGAAAACCGGCCGCCGGAAAAGGAAGACCTCGACTTGTTGCGCCATAAGCCTACAGCCGCCGATATTGCTTTATTCGGTCGCATGCTGGCAGCGGTTCCTGAGTTCAATGTGGAAGCAGCCTGCCAGGTGGCGCATGCCATCACCGTGCACGCTGCTGAAGTCGAGGATGACTATTTCACTGCCGTGGACGATCTCAATACGGGCAATGAGCATCGCGGTGCCGCTCACGTCGGCGAGGCCGGTTATGGGGCGGGGTTGTTTTACAGCTACGTCTGCCTCGACCGCAACCAGCTCGTGGAAAACCTGAAGGGTGACACCGAGCTTGCCGACAGGGCGATTGCCGCTCTGGTCGAAGCTGCGGCAAGAACCTCGCCCAAGGGTAAGCAGAACAGCTTTGGCTCCCGGGCTCATGCTAGCTACCTGCTCGCCGAAAAAGGCGAGCAACAGCCCCGCTCGCTGTCGGTGGCATTCTTGCGACCGGTTAGCGGTCAGGATCAAGCCGTAGAAGCCATCGAGCGGCTCGAAAAGCAGGCCAAAGCTTTCGATACCGCCTATGGTGCCGGTGCCGATCGACGCTTTGTCGTAGCTGCCGAGCCGGACTATCGTGGTCCACTGCTTGAGGGTGAGGTAGCGCAGGGGAGCCTGGCAGTGCTGGTTGATTTCCTCAAAGCCGACCAGTGAGGTGCGTAATGACGGAATATCTCGTTTTCCGGCTCTACGCGCCGCTAGCCAGCTGGGGCGAACCCGCAGTAGGCGAAACTCGCCCCAGCGCTACCCACCCGGGGCGTGGCGCTATCCTGGGCCTGCTTGGTGCAGCGCTCGGCATTCGGCGTGATGACGACGAGAGGCAGAGCGAGCTTCGCGAAAGTGTGCGGATGGCGGTCAAGCAGCGCTCGCCGGGTATCCTGCTGCGTGATTACCACACGGCTCAGGTGCCGGGAGAGCGCAAGGGTATTGCCTACCGCACACGCCGTGATGAGCTGAACGCACCGCGCAAAGTCATCAACACCATTCTCTCCAGCCGTGACTACCGCTGTGATGGGCTCTGGACCGTTGCCGTTTGGCTGGCCCCGGGTGCCATCTTGACACTGGAGAGGCTGGAGCAAGCCCTCAAGACGCCGCATTTCCCGTTGTATCTTGGCCGCAAGGCGTGTCCGCCGGCAGCCCCGCTGGATCCACGTCGTGTAACCGTTGAGCGGCTGAAAGAAGCGCTCGATACCGAATTTCCCAAGTTGGTTCGCGATGAGCAGCAAGCGCTTCGTCTGCCCAGTGAGTCGCTTTATTGCTGGGAGGGCGAAGCGGCCATGCTTGATGGTAAAGAGGAGGGAGTGGAATCCAATGATATCTGGGACAGCCCGCTCAACCGTAGGCGGTGGCAGTTTGGTCCGCGTATTGAATATCGCCGATTCGTGCGTCTCGAGGAGGGTAGCTAATGTTTCTTTCTCGCGTACGTGTGGACCTCAACGGCCTTTCCCGTGTATTACTATTCGAAATCATGGGCGGTGGTGCTTACGGTGCCCACCAGCTTCTTTGGCAACTTTTCCCCGACCACTCGGAGGCTCGTCCTTTCCTGTTCCGCCAGGAAATGGAGGAGCCCTCAGGGCCGGATCAAGCTCCCAAAGGGCTACCATTGTTCTACATGCTTTCTGACCGTGAACCTGTGGCAGTAGCGGGGTTGCTCGACGTGCAGAGCAAGCCATTCACCCCAGCGCTGGAGGTAGGCGAGCAGTTGGCGTTTCGGCTGCGTGCCAATCCGACGGTGGCCAAGGCGGTAGAGGGCAAACGGGGACAGCGTGCCGATGTCTTGATGGCTGCCAAGTTTCCTTTCGAGTCGGGTGATGCCCGCACCAGTCAAGCCTGCGTAGAGGCCATGGACAATGCCGCTCACGACTGGTTGGCCTCACGGGCCGAGTCCTGGGGATTTCGGCTACCGGTCAAGCCCAATGTGGGCGCCTATCGCCAGCATGCTCTCCACAAACCCGGTCGGCGCGATGCCATTCGGTTTTCCAGCGTCGATTATGAAGGGCTTCTGGAGGTAACCGATCCGAAGCGCCTGGTCGAAACACTGGCCCATGGTATTGGCCGTGCCAAGGCGTTTGGCTGTGGATTGCTGATGCTGCGTCGACCTTGAGGGGGTGATATGAGCTTTATCCCCCTTAAGCCGATCCCGATGAAGGATCGCATGTCGATGATCTTCATCGGCATGGGGCAGATCGACGTGCGCGATGGTGCCTTCGTGGTGATCGACGATGTCAACGGCGAGCGCATGCACATACCGGTCGGGTCGGTTGCCTGCCTGCTACTCGAGCCTGGCACCAGAGTCTCCCACGCGGCCATCAAGCTTGCCGCGGCGGTAGGCATCCTGCTGATCTGGGTTGGGGACGCTGGCGTACGGCTCTACAGCGCAGGGCAGCCGGGTGGTGCCCGATCCGACAAGCTTCTTTACCAGGCCAGATTGGTCCTGGAGGAGAAACTGCGGCTCAAGGTGGTGCGCAAGATGTTCGAGCTGCGCTTCGGTGAGCCGGCGCCTGAGCGGCGCAGTATCGAACAGTTGCGGGGGATCGAAGGCGCCCGTGTACGCAAGACGTACCAACATTTGGCCAAGCAGTACGGCATCAAATGGACAGGGCGCCGTTACGACCCGAGCCAGTGGGATGCTTCCGATACCGTCAATCAATGCCTCTCCGCTGCCACCGCTTGTCTCTACGGGGTTACCGAGGCAGCGATTCTGGCGGCGGGTTATGCGCCAGCCATTGGCTTTCTTCACACCGGGAAGCCAAAGAGCTTCGTCTACGATATCGCCGATATCGTCAAGTTCGAAACCGTGGTTCCTGCTGCCTTCCGCGTTGCGGCACGAAACCCGCCTATGCCGGAGCGAGAGGTACGTATTGCCTGCCGCGATGCCTTCCGGCAAACGAAGCTGCTCCAGAACCTGATCCCGTTGATCGAGGAAGTGCTCTCTGCAGGTGAAATCGAACCACCACCGCCAGCTCCTGAAGCCGTGCCACCGGCTATACCGGAGCCGGCATCCGTGGGCGATGCCGGGCACAGGAGCGGCTAAATATGGCCATGCTAGTCGTAGTGACCGAAGCCGTACCGCCCCGTCTACGTGGGAGGCTTGCCGTGTGGTTGCTCGAGATCCGTGCTGGTGTCTATGTCGGCGATGTCAGCAGGCGTATCCGCGAGATGATCTGGGAGCAGATCAATGCGCTGGCGGAGGAAGGCAATGTCGTGATGGCCTGGGCCAGTAATCATGAATCAGGTTTTGAGTTCCAAACGTACGGCTCGAATCGCCGTGAGCCCTGGGACCATGACGGACTGCGCTTGGTACGCTTTCTTCCGCTAGAAACTAATTAATTGATTTTCCTGGCTCTTTAATAATTTGAGCTGTACAAAAAATAGGCAAAATCGCTGGTAGAAAAACTTCCGGCGATTTTCCTTTTGTAGATCAATCGTCTACGATTAGTCCGATCCCCGCGGGAGCGGGGATTAACCGTGCTTGCCGGCAGCATCCTGAACCTCATTGACCCGATCCCCGCGGGAGCGGGGATTAACCGGCATTAACGACTTCCTGTCAGCCTGTGAGTCTCCGATCCCCGCGGGAGCGGGGATTAACCGCTAGCGGTCTCGGCGCGACGACGGACCGCCTGCCGATCCCCGCGGGAGCGGGGATTAACCGTACTGCACGAACGGCCAGACCAGGGCGAGAGCCCGATCCCCGCGGGAGCGGGGATTAACCGGCCGCCTCTAGGGCGGTTTTTTAATGCCTATGCCGATCCCCGCGGGAGCGGGGATTAACCGGATCAGGGGGTTGTTCGGCACGAACTGACGCTCCGATCCCCGCGGGAGCGGGGATTAACCGCCTGCGTCGATTTGGTCGATGGGGTTTGCAATCCGATCCCCGCGGGAGCGGGGATTAACCGCAGGCGTTCCCCGACGAGAGCGACGCCCAGCTCCGATCCCCGCGGGAGCGGGGATTAACCGATATTACCATTTACATTTGCCATATAGGCGCCCCGATCCCCGCGGGAGCGGGGATTAACCGATGTCGATTTGGAGTGTGTGGTCGTCCATGTCCCGATCCCCGCGGGAGCGGGGATTAACCGGAATCCCTATCCTGGTCAGAGTTTTTCTGTAGCCGATCCCCGCGGGAGCGGGGATTAACCGTGTATTCAACGGAATTCCAATCCATGGCACCGCCGATCCCCGCGGGAGCGGGGATTAACCGGCTGTCGTCATATCGTCATCCAGTACCAGCGCCCGATCCCCGCGGGAGCGGGGATTAACCGCCTACAATGATTCGCTATGCGAATAACTACGGCCGATCCCCGCGGGAGCGGGGATTAACCGGGGTAAACAATGACAACACCGAACGTGGTAATCCGATCCCCGCGGGAGCGGGGATTAACCGTGGGTGCGCTATGAACTGGAGCTGCGTTCGACCCGATCCCCGCGGGAGCGGGGATTAACCGTATTTGATTTCTGGTTGTCCAGTGGTCTAGTGCCGATCCCCGCGGGAGCGGGGATTAACCGTCGGTCAGGTCGGGCAGCAGGCGGCGACTGACCCGATCCCCGCGGGAGCGGGGATTAACCGTTCTCGAGCCATGTCGGATTGCCAGGAGCGCCCCGATCCCCGCGGGAGCGGGGATTAACCGCCATGTTACACTCCGTCGATGTATTGTGCGGCCCGATCCCCGCGGGAGCGGGGATTAACCGCCATACTTTGCGGCTGTCTGACGCTAGCTCTGCCGATCCCCGCGGGAGCGGGGATTAACCGACACGCGAACAGTGCGGCAGGATGACGGGCAGCCGATCCCCGCGGGAGCGGGGATTAACCGGCCTGCCACATCGGCGGGCCTTTTCAGTTACACCGATCCCCGCGGGAGCGGGGATTAACCGACATGTTTTCCAGTGCTCGGCGTGAAAATGCCCCGATCCCCGCGGGAGCGGGGATTAACCGTGGACCCACTCCCTCAGACCGTCAAGCGTAACCCGATCCCCGCGGGAGCAGGGATTAACCGGAACGGGATGCTGGCCGGCAGCCCCCGCTCTACCGATCCCCGCGGGAGCGGGGATTAACCGTCCAGCTCGGTCTCAGGCTTGCCCTGCTCTTCCCGATCCCCGCGGGAGCGGGGATTAACCGGTGACGGGCTCGTTTACCTGTATGGCGCTCGACCGATCCCCGCGGGAGCGGGGATTAACCGGCCGATGATCGAGTATCCCTCACAGCTCCCCCCCGATCCCCGCGGGAGCGGGGATTAACCGGAGATGGTCGAGACGGGCCGAACGGCAGAGGCCCGATCCCCGCGGGAGCGGGGATTAACCGCCGCTTCGCCAGCCTTGAAACGGCAGTGCGATCCGATCCCCGCGGGAGCGGGGATTAACCGGCGGCAGAATTTGCGCAGCGGATGCCAGCGGACCGATCCCCGCGGGAGCGGGGATTAACCGCGCCACTTCTGAGCATTGGCGCGGTAGGCCAGCCCGATCCCCGCGGGAGCGGGGATTAACCGCATCGCCAGTGAGTCGGCCTCGTTCGCGGTGCCCGATCCCCGCGGGAGCGGGGATTAACCGGCCACGTAGCCGATCACGTCTTTGAGCGCATACCGATCCCCGCGGGAGCGGGGATTAACCGTCCGGCGTCGATGCTACCGCCACGTTCCGCCACCGATCCCCGCGGGAGCGGGGATTAACCCGTCTACGACACCTGCATACGCTTCGCTATTGACCGATCCCCGCGGGAGCGGGGATTAACCGAATGTCGTGTTCTTCACCGCCGTTGAGCTGAACCGATCCCCGCGGGAGCGGGGATTAACCGAAAACGCTGGTCCTTGGCGTACAGGGACCATCCCGATCCCCGCGGGAGCGGGGATTAACCGCACATCGCGAGCGGGTCATAGCGATCCTGGCTCCGATCCCCGCGGGAGCGGGGATTAACCGGCATCATGTCGATGATGGCCGAGGGCAACGCCCCGATCCCCGCGGGAGCGGGGATTAACCGCGCTCGAGATGGTCGTATTCGTATTCAATCCACCGATCCCCGCGGGAGCGGGGATTAACCGATTGCCCGAACTGCGGCTCTATGGTGTGGCTCCCGATCCCCGCGGGAGCGGGGATTAACCGGCATTACACCGTTGCGCAATGACAGCGAGGCCCCGATCCCCGCGGGAGCGGGGATTAACCGGTATAATATGCAATCCACTACGGCATGATGTACCGATCCCCGCGGGAGCGGGGATTAACCGACAGCCCAGGATCGCATCGAGGAACTCGAGGCCCGATCCCCGCGGGAGCGGGGATTAACCGGCTTCGTCTCGCTCCTTGCCCAGCCGCCTGATCCGATCCCCGCGGGAGCGGGGATTAACCGTATCAGGAACAGCTGGCCCAGCTGATCGGCTACCGATCCCCGCGGGAGCGGGGATTAACCGACCCTGGAGCAGGAGGCCAAGGAACCCACCATCCGATCCCCGCGGGAGCGGGGATTAACCGGAGGCTACGCACATGCCCCAGGCCTTCCTGTGCCGATCCCCGCGGGAGCGGGGATTAACCGGCCATGATCACACCCCGTCGATGTATTGCGCGCCGATCCCCGCGGGAGCGGGGATTAACCGTCGCCGACGAAGCGCACCGGCACGCCCATGGCCCGATCCCCGCGGGAGCGGGGATTAACCGCTGTGAGTCATCCCAGCCGCCATTGATCATGCCCGATCCCCGCGGGAGCGGGGATTAACCGGCCTCCTGGCTAGTGGCGGCAGCCTTGGCGCCCCGATCCCCGCGGGAGCGGGGATTAACCGGCCTTGCGCCAGGCAGGAACGATGTCGTCGTACCGATCCCCGCGGGAGCGGGGATTAACCGGATGGCCTGCTGGCGATCCTGGGCGGAGATGCCCGATCCCCGCGGGAGCGGGGATTAACCGGCTCTCGTCAGTGCGGATGCCGACAAACACACCCGATCCCCGCGGGAGCGGGGATTAACCGTCCGCAGTCGGCACGTCGGTAGAGTTCGGCCCCCGATCCCCGCGGGAGCGGGGATTAACCGCGGGGCCGCTACCTGCGTTCGCACCGCTACCACCGATCCCCGCGGGAGCGGGGATTAACCGTATCTCAAGCCGCTTGAGGAGGCCGCGCAATGCCGATCCCCGCGGGAGCGGGGATTAACCGGCCGACCAGCAGCGCACCTTGTACATCCGGATCCGATCCCCGCGGGAGCGGGGATTAACCGGAGCTGGACCAGGCCTTCCCGCACTTCGAGCGCCCGATCCCCGCGGGAGCGGGGATTAACCGCAAACGTTGATTCTGTTTTTTTGTGCTCTATCCCGATCCCCGCGGGAGCGGGGATTAACCGGCGCCACTGCGGGCGCGGCGATACTGGTAAACCCGATCCCCGCGGGAGCGGGGATTAACCGCCAGAGAGTAGATTGGTGCGGGCACATCGACGCCGATCCCCGCGGGAGCGGGGATTAACCGCGGAATCCTTCATCACCGTTGCTCTTGATGTACCGATCCCCGCGGGAGCGGGGATTAACCGCCGCCCATCGAGGTGCGCGCGTAGTAGCTGATCCGATCCCCGCGGGAGCGGGGATTAACCGCTCGGCTCGGCGCGCAGCTGCTCGGGGCGCTTCCGATCCCCGCGGGAGCGGGGATTAACCGACCCAGGTATCGGCGTTCACCTGGTTGGACGCCCGATCCCCGCGGGAGCGGGGATTAACCGCTGACGGTGGTGGATGGCTTCCATCGGAACCGCCGATCCCCGCGGGAGCGGGGATTAACCGGTATCGCCGTCGATGATGCGGGGGTTATCAGACCGATCCCCGCGGGAGCGGGGATTAACCGGGGGCGCCGATGGCACACCAGCCTGATACCTCCCGATCCCCGCGGGAGCGGGGATTAACCGTAGACGTTGGCGTCGGGATGGTCCAGTGCGGCCCGATCCCCGCGGGAGCGGGGATTAACCGTCCACGGCGAGGTATTTGGCTTGCGGCGAGCGCCGATCCCCGCGGGAGCGGGGATTAACCGGCCCAGCTCCTCAAGGGAGCGGGCCAATGCATCCGATCCCCGCGGGAGCGGGGATTAACCGGCGTTCCAGGCAACCACGGGCTGCTGGATCACCCGATCCCCGCGGGAGCGGGGATTAACCGGATCTGGTTGTTATCGCTAACCGGGAAAAGACCCGATCCCCGCGGGAGCGGGGATTAACCGGAGTACACAGAGCGACATATCGAAGAAATAGACCGATCCCCGCGGGAGCGGGGATTAACCGCGAGTACATCGCACGGCGGAATGGAGTCAAGGCCGATCCCCGCGGGAGCGGGGATTAACCGTTTGAAATCGTGATGTCGAAGTCTCGGTAGAACCGATCCCCGCGGGAGCGGGGATTAACCGCAACTGGCGGATCTGCTTCAGCTCTTTCTCGACCGATCCCCGCGGGAGCGGGGATTAACCGCTAGCTGTGGTGTTCGCCCGCTGGCTTGATGCCCGATCCCCGCGGGAGCGGGGATTAACCGTGGCTGATGCTGTGGGAAAGTGGGGGCAGAATCCGATCCCCGCGGGAGCGGGGATTAACCGCAGACCTTTCGCAGACTTCTTAGTACCATCATCCGATCCCCGCGGGAGCGGGGATTAACCGTGCCCGCCTCTACGGCGGTATAGGTGACGCCGCCGATCCCCGCGGGAGCGGGGATTAACCGCCTATCGACATCGAGAACGCCGTCCTCGTAGCCCGATCCCCGCGGGAGCGGGGATTAACCGTGGACTTGTCCTGGCCCATTGCTCGCGTGGCACCGATCCCCGCGGGAGCGGGGATTAACCGGCAACCTACTCCACCTCGAACACGCCCTGCCGCCGATCCCCGCGGGAGCGGGGATTAACCGGCTGCCTGCGCCGTCTGTGACGGGTTCGACAGCCGATCCCCGCGGGAGCGGGGATTAACCGCCTCGAGGAACATGGCGGCCACCGAGGCCGCCCCGATCCCCGCGGGAGCGGGGATTAACCGTGATCCAGCTCATACGTCCTCCGGCTTCGGTGCCGATCCCCGCGGGAGCGGGGATTAACCGAGATTGATGCCTACGTCGAGGCGATTTATCGGCCGATCCCCGCGGGAGCGGGGATTAACCGAGTTCTGGCACGAACTCGTCATCCACGGCATCCCGAGCGGGGATTAACCGGCTCTACATAGACCCTGAATTACATAGAAAAACCGATCCCCGCGGGAGCGGGGATTAACCGGCAACATGCACACGATAGCGCCAGGCCGTGACCCGATCCCCGCGGGAGCGGGGATTAACCGGAAGCCGACCGTGAAAGCCGTCATCTACGCCCCCGATCCCCGCGGGAGCGGGGATTAACCGGCTGTTCTCCAGGTGTTCGGTGCATATCGCTCCCGATCCCCGCGGGAGCGGGGATTAACCGCGAAGGGCGCAAACCAAAAGCCCCCAATTTTTCCGATCCCCGCGGGAGCGGGGATTAACCGCTGTCACGGTTGTCGGGGTTGGGGATGCCGGCCCGATCCCCGCGGGAGCGGGGATTAACCGCCATCAACGGCTCTGTCCTGTCGCTGCAAGACCCGATCCCCGCGGGAGCGGGGATTAACCGAGGAGGTCGTGTAATGCAGATCATCCGGCCTGCCGATCCCCGCGGGAGCGGGGATTAACCGTCCATGCCGCCGTTTTCGAGCAGATGCCGACCCCGATCCCCGCGGGAGCGGGGATTAACCGTGATCCGCCATTTCCTCACAGCCGCCGAAACCCCGATCCCCGCGGGAGCGGGGATTAACCGCCAGAGCCTGAGTGGGATGGCGGTGGGTTACCCCGATCCCCGCGGGAGCGGGGATTAACCGAGAAAGCGATATAGACCCGAGATTGTCAGATACCGATCCCCGCGGGAGCGGGGATTAACCGGCCTCATGCTCCAGCGAGCGCACGATGTCACCCCGATCCCCGCGGGAGCGGGGATTAACCGCGCCTCACGCCGGAAAATCTTGCTGACCTCTGCCGATCCCCGCGGGAGCGGGGATTAACCGGCACCGCCGCCGGGGATCTCGATCCGGGTGACCCGATCCCCGCGGGAGCGGGGATTAACCGGCCTTCGCCAGGGAGCTGCCATGAACTCGATCCCGATCCCCGCGGGAGCGGGGATTAACCGTGCTTGACGATCCCCACCGTCTTAGCCGTCGGCCGATCCCCGCGGGAGCGGGGATTAACCGGGAGTCAACAGCCATCGGCACTTCTGCCGTGACCGATCCCCGCGGGAGCGGGGATTAACCGGCCTCACCCTGACGCTTATGCAGCTTGACGTTCCGATCCCCGCGGGAGCGGGGATTAACCGAGCGATGATGAGGCGCGTGGCCTGCTGTTCCACCGATCCCCGCGGGAGCGGGGATTAACCGAGGCGGAATGGCTGGCTGAGCAGACCGACCAGCCGATCCCCGCGGGAGCGGGGATTAACCGAGGGCCGGGGGTGTAACTAAAAAGGCCCGCCGCCGATCCCCGCGGGAGCGGGGATTAACCGTCGATATTCGTGGGCACCTCCCCCAATCCGACCCGATCCCCGCGGGAGCGGGGATTAACCGGTGTGTGGCGCGATTTGCGCGACCTTTGCCGTCCGATCCCCGCGGGAGCGGGGATTAACCGGTGTACGCCCAGGCTCTTTCCCTTGGCGCCGTCCGATCCCCGCGGGAGCGGGGATTAACCGCTGGAGCTGATGCAGGAGCCCCTGGACTTCCCCCGATCCCCGCGGGAGCGGGGATTAACCGGTTCGGCATTTCGACCCACAGCAGGTCCACATCCGATCCCCGCGGGAGCGGGGATTAACCGGTGCAGGAGATCAGTCTGGCCGGCAGCCCGCACCGATCCCCGCGGGAGCGGGGATTAACCGCACGTAGACTTCTCCCGATTGGACTTCTCCGACCGATCCCCGCGGGAGCGGGGATTAACCGCGTCGATTCGTCAATGGACAGGGCTCTACTATCCGATCCCCGCGGGAGCGGGGATTAACCGCGATCGGCGGAATCCATAGAGAAACCAGGGAACCGATCCCCGCGGGAGCGGGGATTAACCGGCACCTGAGCCAGGCCTCGACCTCATCAGTTGCCGATCCCCGCGGGAGCGGGGATTAACCGGGGGAGGCCCTGCCGTTCAACCAGGAGATGGTCCGATCCCCGCGGGAGCGGGGATTAACCGAGTTCACATTGACCTGCCTCCTCTTCGGCGTACCGATCCCCGCGGGAGCGGGGATTAACCGCCGTAGAGCCGGCAATCGTGCCGTCCTGGTAGCCGATCCCCGCGGGAGCGGGGATTAACCGATCCGCCATCGCTATCTGACTGTGATGCCGTCCCCGATCCCCGCGGGAGCGGGGATTAACCGCTCGATCCAGCGGTTTTTCTCGGCAAATGACGCCGATCCCCGCGGGAGCGGGGATTAACCGCAGTCAGAATCTCGCCAAGAAATAGGAGGGAGCCGATCCCCGCGGGAGCGGGGATTAACCGTCATTGAAATATGATGAAAAGGGGCCTTGACGCCGATCCCCGCGGGAGCGGGGATTAACCGCACCTGGGCGTCTACGGCATTCGAGTAGTCGACCGATCCCCGCGGGAGCGGGGATTAACCGGCCCCTAATCTCCGGTTCCCACTCGCTGCGCCCGATCCCCGCGGGAGCGGGGATTAACCGGCTTGCTGTCCGCGTCGAGGATTGGGCGGTAACCGATCCCCGCGGGAGCGGGGATTAACCGATCCGCCAGGCCAAGCACCTGCGCCCCCAGGGCCGATCCCCGCGGGAGCGGGGATTAACCGCCGTTGTTATCGGTCGCGTTCGATGCGGGCTACCGATCCCCGCGGGAGCGGGGATTAACCGGCGGCGGGGGTGCTGTCTTGACCAGTGCCGCCCCGATCCCCGCGGGAGCGGGGATTAACCGCAGATTGCCGCCGAGGAGGCCCGGCGCGAGCACCGATCCCCGCGGGAGCGGGGATTAACCGATTAAATAAGTAAGCCTCCCCAAACTGCCCCGCCGATCCCCGCGAGAGCGGGGATTAACCGTTCGTTCCGCCCGAGCCAGTGCCCGAGCCGAACCGATCCCCGCGGGAGCGGGGATTAACCGTTCGTTCCGCCCGAGCCAGTGCCCGAGCCGAACCGATCCCCGCGGGAGCGGGGATTAACCGCACACCCTGACCATCGCCGAAATGCCCACGCACCGATCCCCGCGGGAGCGGGGATTAACCGGGGATTGCCTAACCATGCTATCCCGCACGGGTCCGATCCCCGCGGGAGCGGGGATTAACCGGCCTTCGATATACTGCTCATCCACCAGCGCGGCCGATCCCCGCGGGAGCGGGGATTAACCGCTGCGGCGCTGGGCCAAGTCGGCCACGATGGCCCGATCCCCGCGGGAGCGGGGATTAACCGGGCACGATATTGGAGTTGCACGGTACGCTCGCCCGATCCCCGCGGGAGCGGGGATTAACCGCAACTGTTACGGGTTCGATAAGGCTCCGATGGCCGATCCCCGCGGGAGCGGGGATTAACCGGAGTAGGCCACCAGCACCTGCTCTCCGTCGGCCCGATCCCCGCGGGAGCGGGGATTAACCGATTGATGGCGTTCGCTACCACGTTCCTGATGCCCGATCCCCGCGGGAGCGGGGATTAACCGGCGGCGGTCAACCGTGCCGCCGACGCCGACATCCGATCCCCGCGGGAGCGGGGATTAACCGGTCCAGGCCTGGCTGATCGGCTCGTCGCCGGCCCGATCCCCGCGGGAGCGGGGATTAACCGCGCACTGTGATTGCCTACGGCGGTGAAGAAGCCCGATCCCCGCGGGAGCGGGGATTAACCGGCGGCGTCTCGGCGGCGGTTGGCTGGTACAAGCCGATCCCCGCGGGAGCGGGGATTAACCGATCTTGCTGTAGGCCAGCGCCTCGTCTCGCGGCCGATCCCCGCGGGAGCGGGGATTAACCGCTAGCGCAGCGAGCGGAGGGGAACCGGCCGAGCCGATCCCCGCGGGAGCGGGGATTAACCGCTCTATCAGCGTCCTTGCATGGTTCGTCTTGCCCGATCCCCGCGGGAGCGGGGATAAACCGTGGGAAGCAGGCGTTCACGCCATCCCTGACGACCGATCCCCGCGGGAGCGGGGATAAACCGATCTGCCCCTGGCGCTGCTGCGCCATGGCGGCCCGATCCCCGCGGGAGCGGGGATAAACCGGCGGCGCTTGGACTCGTGTCAATAACTGTACGCCGATCCCCGCGGGAGCGGGGATAAACCGGCGCCAGGGGCGATCTCTTCCTTGAACATGCCCCGATCCCCGCGGGAGCGGGGATAAACCGTGCAACCGATGATAAAGGGGGACGCGTAATATCCGATCCCCGCGGGAGCGGGGATAAACCGGCCAGCGTCATCAGGCCGATCATTGCCCCTTCCCGATCCCCGCGGGAGCGGGGATAAACCGCGCCAGTTGCAGCGGCACCAACTTTGGCGAGACCGATCCCCGCGGGAGCGGGGATAAACCGATGACGGCGGGCCTTCATCTGTCCCCGAGGAGCCGATCCCCGCGGGAGCGGGGATAAACCGTACGGCGCCCGCGTGTGGTTGGAGCACATGCGCCGATCCCCGCGGGAGCGGGGATAAACCGTTCATGGATATGTTCCGCGAGTGCGCGGACCTCCGATCCCCGCGGGAGCGGGGATACACCGTTGTTGCAGTCAACAGCCCGATCATACGACGCTGATCCCCGCGGGAGCGGGGATAAACCGCAGGGAAGAGCAGAAGGGGTGCAGCGCAATAGTAGAGCTATACCCAGCTCTCATCGCTGCCCTCTATTCTCCAAACTCCTCCGTATCGATCTCCGCCTGCAGCGCTTCGCCGTAGCGGGCGCCGGCCACTTGGTCCGGTGTCAACAGAGCGTTCAGGCGCTCGAGGGTGGCGGCATCCAGGCGCAGGCTGTCCGCGGTGAGGTTCTCGCGCATGTGGGCGACGGAGCGGGTGCCGGGGATGGGGATCACGTCGTCGCCCTGGGCCTTGAGCCAGGCGAGGGCGAGTTGGCCGGTGGTTGCACCCAGTTCGCGGGCGATGGCCTGGAGCTTTTCCAGCTGGCGCAGGTTATGCGGCAGGTTCTCGGCGCTGAAGCGCGGCATGCCGCGGCGCACGTCACCTTCTTCGAGCGTTGCCGGGTCGGTGACGGCACCGGCCAGGAAGCCGCGGCCCAGGGGGCTGAAGGCCACCAGCGCGGTGTCGGCTTCTCGGCAGGCGTCGAGCAGGACGATCTCGGGGTTGCGCGTCCACAGCGAGTATTCGGATTGAACCGCGGCAATGGGGTGCTCGGTGCGCGCCCGGCGCAAGGTGGCGGCGGAAATCTCCGAAAGGCCGATGGCGCGAACCTTGCCGTCTTCCACCAGTCTTCCCAGGGCGCCGACGCTCTCCTCGATCGGAACCTGGCGATCCAGGCGATGCAGGTAGTAAAGATCCAGATGATCGGTACGCAGGCGCTCGAGGCTTGCCTCGCACTGCCGGCGGATCGTCTCGGGGCGCCCGTCGATCACCTTTTTGCCAAGCGCGGGGTCGATGGCCATGCCGCACTTGCTGGCCAGCAGGATCTCGTTGCGCTTGCCGGCAAGCGCCTTGCCCACCACCTGCTCGTTGGTGGTGGCGCCGTAGAGGGTAGCGGTGTCGAAGTGCCGGTAGCCCATCTCGAAGGCTTCCGCGAGGGCACGCAGCGCCTCGGGTTCGGGCACGGGGCTGCCGTAGCCGTGGGAGAGGTTCATGCAGCCCAGGCCGATGATCGGCGAGGCCACTTCCTTCAAGCGGGCAAAGATCGACATCCGGTACCTCACTAGTCTGTCTGGGTCGGCGGTTAGGTGGCTAAAGGTTATAGTACGAGCCGAGAGAATCAATGCCGCTTAGGGAGCCAGGCATGGCCACGTCGTTCGTCCTTTCCCCCCGCTACCGGGTGCTGCTGGCCGGCGTGTTCAGCCAGATCCTCTGCATCGGTGTGGCGCGCTTTGCCTATACCCCGCTGCTGCCGGTGATGCAGCAGCAGACCTGGCTGAGCGATGCCCAGGGCGGATGGCTCGCCGCTCTTAATTACGCCGGCTATATGCTGGGTGCCCTGGTGGCCGCGTCGATCCACAGCATCCGGCTCAAGGATACGCTCTATCGCCTCACGCTGCTGCTGGCCGTGCTCTCCACCGCCGGCATGGCCTTGGCCGAGAGCTTCTGGCTCTGGGCGGCAATGCGTTTCATCGCCGGGTTCGCCAGCAGCGGCGCGATGCTGTTGGCTTCCGGGCTGATTCTGCACTGGCTGATCAACCACCGGCAACGTGGCGAACTGGGCATCCACTTCGCGGGACTGGGCATTGGCATCCTGGTGGCAGCCCTGGCGGTAGAGCTGATGCTTCATCTCGCCCTGGATTGGCAGGCCCAGTGGTGGGGTTTCGCCGCCCTGGCCGCCGTGGTGCTGGTGCCGGCCTGGCGCTGGCTGCCGCGGCCGGAGAAACCGGTGGCGGGCACCGCGAACAGTACGCGCGAGGCCACGCCCCCCACCCGTACATTCATGCGGCTGATGCTGGCCGCCTACTTCTGTGCCGGTTACGGCTATGTCATCAGTGCCACGTTCATAGTCGCCATCGTGGAGCGCGAGCCGCTGCTGGCCGGGGCGGGGAACTGGACTTTCGCGCTGGTGGGGCTGGCGGCCGCGCCGACGGTAATGCTGTGGGATCTGGTCGCTCGTCGTATCGGCTACCTGGGAGCGCTGATCGCCGCCATGGCGCTGCAGGTGGTGGGCATCCTGTTGCCGGCGTTGACTGCGAGCCTGGCCGTCGTGCTGCTCAGCGCGGTGCTCTACGGTGGCACCTTCCTGGGCTGTGTGAGCCTGGTGTTGACCATGGCCGGCAGGCTCTATCCTCAAAGCCCGGCGCGCCTGATGGGGCGCATGACCCTGGCCTACGGCACGGCGCAGATCATTGCCCCGGCGCTGACAGGCATGCTCGCCGAGACGACGGGGCACTACAGCCTTGGGCTGTGGCTGGCCGGCGGCTTCGTGGCGCTGGGCGCGGTGCTGCTTGCCTGGTTGCGCCGAGTGGATCGGACCGCGCAACGGCTGGATGCGGAGGCGAAAGTGGCCGCGGCAAAATGAGGGCGTCCTTGCTACGGCCTGGTTGCCGTCCGAATCTGCCCCCCAGCATGCTCCGTTGAATTACTCCATCAGCGTTCTGATCCGCTCCAGGTAAGCTTCGCCGTTCTCGCGAATGCGCTCCGGCTCCTGGTTGTCGGCACCTGCGCTCACTTCCTGTACGTGGTCACGCATGGTGTCGAGCTCTTCGTCGATCTTCGCCAACGCACTCTCGATGGTTTCGGTAAGCTGCTGGATGATGGCGATATCGCCCTCGGTCAGCTCTTCCTTGTCGAGCAGTACGTCGAGCAGGTCGTTGCGCAGCTCCAGGGCGTCCATGGCTTGTTTGAGGGTTTCGATGGGCTGGCCTTGGCTCTGTTCGAGTTCTTGCTGGAGCTCCTCTTCGATGAGATCGTCCTCGGGGTCGACGCTGAGGTCTTGTTCCGTGGCGTGGGCGGTACCGAGCGTGAGCATGGCGAGAAAGGCGACCAGGGCGGTACGTTTCATGGTGATACCTCTTTGGCGTTTCGATAGGCTTCTCTTAATTTAGTTGAAATTCAGAGGCTTACAAATATCTTTTCCGAGCCTTCTAAAGAAGGGATAGTTTATCGGCGCCAACTCGGTATGCGGTATGCTGTAGCAATAGCGACTTGCAGGAAATTTCTTATGTCAGATCAAATGCCGTTTCAGCGCACTATCGCTGCGCTCGATGCCTTGCATGCCGAGGACCCCCGCCAGGTGGAGGTGGAAGGGCAGTCCCACCCCTTGGAGCTGTGGCATGCGGGGCGCATGAGCGCCTGGTTGGAGCGGGTGGTCGATAAGCCCAGCGAACTGGTGCAGATTGCCGTTCGCTCTCAGCATCTGCAGCGCTGGCTGGTACCGCGCAGCGAATATCCGGAGGGGCGCGTGGGCTATCTCACCTGGCGTCGCGACCAGGGCAAGCGGGCCGGCGAAACCACGGCGCGGGTGATGGAGGCGCAAGGCTATTCGGCCGAGGAGGCCGCCGAAGTGGCGAGGATGATCCGCAAGCAGGGCCTGGGGCGCGACCCGGGCACCCAGGCGGTGGAGGATTGCGCTTGCCTGGTGTTCCTCGAGAACTACTTCGCCGATTTCTCCCGGCAAGTGGAGCACGACCACCTGGTGCGCATCGTGCAGATGACCTGGAAGAAGATGTCGCCGCGCGCCCGCGAGCTGGCGCTGGAGCTGCCCATGAGCGACGAGGCGCGGGCCGTGGTGGAGGAGGCGCTGGCCGGTTAAGCGAAGCCCCGCACCGGCCGGGTGTGGCCGGCCGGTGCCGTTGGGTGCCTGGCCTCAGGGTACCAGCGTCTGGGCGGCGTCCAGGTAGTCTGTGCCGTGGTTCTGAACGCGCTCGAAGTCGCCGGTTTCTGAGCCCAGGTGAACCTCTTCCAGGTCGACCGCCATGCTCTCCACTTCCTCGTTGATCTTCTGTAGCGCGTTTTCCAGGGTGTAGGTCAGTTCGTGAATGGTGCCGAGGTCCTCGAGGCTCAGCTCGTCCTGGGCAAGCAGCTCGGCCAGCTGCTGGTTGTATTGGGAGAAGTTGGTCACCGCCTGGCTCAGTGTCTCGGCGGGCTCGCCCTTGAAATGCTCGGTGGAAGCGTTGACCTGTGCGGTGGCGGCGAACATCAGGCCTGAGATCAGGGCGGGAAGCAGCAGCTTCTTCATGATGCGTGTTCCTTCAATGAGAATGGTATGCATTAGCTGTTTACCACCCTCGCGATCGACGAGCAAGCAAGAAGAGAACGAGAACGATTTTTCTTCACGCAAAATTGACAGAAGTCAGGGCGACGGCTAGGTTCTTTGCATTAAATGATAATTGTTATCATTGTGCATAGACGGAGGTTGCCAATGCCGTACCGCATCCCTTCTCCCCGCCGGGGCGCTAACCCTACGCTGCAGGTCTGCGACGCCACCGCAAGCTCGGTGCGCCTGGCCTGCCAGTCGCTGAACCCGAACCCCAGCCTCTCCGAGGAGGAGCGGGAGCTGCTGCAGTTGCGCCGCGAGGAGGTCGCTCACGATCTGTTCCGCCGGTTGTTCCTGCGAACCTCCGAGCGCTACTTGAAGGGGGAGCTGCCCGATTCCGGCTTGCTCTGAAGACGCGGCGTGACTTATGCGAGGCTGATCGCCAGGCTGTCCGCGGTTTCGCAGGGCTTGCCGTGGCGCAGGGTCAGGCGCCGTTCGCTCAGGTTCATTACGACCGAGAACAGGGTTTCCATGCGCTCTTCGGCGGGCTGGTCGGGGTTGAAGTGTCGGCAGATCGACAGCGGCGCGCCATGGTGGTCGCTGAGGAGGTCGAACAGACTGGCCTCGTCAGGGTCGGCATCCGCCGGCAGTTCGTCATGGAGAAGGGTGTCGAGGCGGCACAGCCGCGGGTGAGAGTCGACGCGCGGGAAATCCCGCACGGGGCAGGAGGAGTCGGCATAGAGGTGGTTGGTATGCGTGACGATGCCGTCGCGAGGTTCGATGCGCCCCGGCTCGCCGGGCTGGACCTCGAGTCCCACGGCCTGGCCTCCCTCTTTGCCGACCCGAGCGCTGGCGAGCAGGAAATGCGCGGGCGAGCAGACCCTATCGTGTGTGGCCACGGCGAGCGCGCTCTCCATGTCGGGCCTTTCGAGAATCTTGCGCAGGGCAACGTGTATGGGCAGCCCCGCACCGCAGGTCTGCGAGCGGATGGCGTTGAGGCAAACGCCGATGCCGTAGGCGTTCAGGCCCACCTTGCCGACCATGCCGGCCTCGCCGATGCTGACCAGCTCAGGGCACCCATCGCATCGGATGTGCAGCGCCACCACATTGTCGAGCTGGGCGCTGCGCCAATCCCAGTTCTGGGCCAGCCACTGCTGCCCGCGGCGCTTGAGCGAGAAGGCCGAGCAGCCTCCGCTGGCCTGGGTCAGCGCGATCTCGCTGCGGCAGTTGAGCGTGAGAATGTCGATGAAGTCGACCCCGGCGCCTCGCGCGATGCCGTGCATTTCTTCGAGAATCTCGGGGAAGCCCCGGGCAACCTGGGCCTCGAAGTGACAGGCCCCTTCGCGGGCCTCTTGCCATCCGATGCCCACGAAATCCCGGAACAGCTGCCCGTAGGTCTCGATACCGCTGTGGATCAGGTCCCGGTGGATGCGCCCATGCTCTGCGCCTATCTCGTGGCGGTTTCCAGCGAGTTCGGTCACGGCCAGGGGGCGGACCTCCCGGCTCATAGCACTTCCTCGAGAAGGCTCCTGAAGGCTTCCCAGGACTTTTCGTCGGCGCGCTCCTGGTAACGCTCGTCACCGAAGACGGTGAAGCCGTGCGGGGCGCCGGAGTAGATCTCGACCTCGTAAGTGGCCTCGATGGCTTCCAGCTCTTCGACGACGGCGGCGACGTCCTCCATGGTGACGTTCTCATCGGCCCCGCCATGGGCGATCAGTAGTGGAGGTACCTCCTCGGGCCACTCCTGGCCTTCCGGCGTGGCCACGCCGCCGTGGAAGCTGGCATAGCCGGCCACGTCCTCGGCTTCGCCGGAGCGGGCGATCTCCAACGCCACGGCCCCGCCGAAGCAGTAACCCATGATGACGACACTCTCCGCGGCGCCCTGTTCGCGGGCCTCGGCCAGGCCGGCGAGGGTCAGTTCGCGCATGCGTTCGCGGTCGGAGTAGAGGGCTCGGGTTGCCTCCTGGCGATCCTCGATGCTCTCGGGCCGGTTGCCCTGGCCGAACAGGTCGACGGCGAAGGCGTC
Source organism: Billgrantia hypersalina (assembly GCF_052584175.1). NCBI lineage: Bacteria > Pseudomonadati > Pseudomonadota > Gammaproteobacteria > Oceanospirillales > Halomonadaceae > Billgrantia > Billgrantia hypersalina. The sequence continues at coordinate 1,750 of NZ_JBMIQI010000019.1, read as the reverse complement.
GAAGCCCAGCTCGGCCAGCATATCGGCACGCTGGCGTTCATAGTCGCCCAGGCCATCCCAGTCATGCACGATCAGTACCGTGCCGCTGGTTTCTTCGCCGTCGGCGGAGACGTAATAGCCTTCAAAGGTGTCCTCCCCCACTTCGTAGGTCACATCGCTACCGGAGGGGGTGTAGGCATGGGCAGCGCTGGCCGTGCCCAGCGCTGCCAGCAGTAAGAAAGAAACGATGGCGGGGGGCATGTTGGCTCCTGTCGGTGACATGGCAGGTTTTTCAGTATAGGCAATGGTCGGCGAGGTGCACCCGAATGCGGCATCCTGCAATGGAGCAAACGTTAGTATGGGGGGCTTGTGTTTTGCCGCGTAGGCTTCCAGATTTATGGGGGTGTCTTTCCTTCATTAGTTACCAGAGCGAGAAGAACAATCATGAAAAAGAGCGTATTGGCGATGGCAATCGCTGCTTCCAGCATCGCATTCGTCGGCGCGGCGCAGGCGGAGGTCAAGATCGGCTTCATCGGCGGCTTCACCGGCCCGATCGAGAGTTTGACACCCCCTATCTTCGACGGGGCGCGGCTGGCGGTGAAACAGATCAATGAGCAGGGCGGCATCCTGGGCGGGCAGGAGTTGACCATGCCCAACGCCGACACCACCTGTAGCGACGCCTCGGCGGCATCCAACGCGGCGGACCGCATGGTCAATTCCGAGGAAGTCACTGCTATCGTCGGCGCGCTGTGTACCGGCGCGACCGTGGCGGCGGCCAACAGTGCCGCCATCCCCGGGGGCGTGGTGATGGTTTCGCCGGCTTCCACCGCGCCAGCGGTCACCGAGCTGGACGACAACGACCTGGTGTTCCGCACCGTGCCGTCGGATGCCTACCAGGGCGAGATCCTGGCCAAGCTGATGCTCGAGAAGGGCTTCGACGAGGTGGCCGTCACCTACGTGAACAACGACTACGGCCAGGGCCTGGCCGATGCCTTCACTGCGGCCTTCGAGGCGGGCGGCGGCACCGTGGCCGAGAACCTGGCGCACGAGGACGGGCGTGCCGATTACCGTTCCGAGCTGGGCTCGCTTTCTGCCAGCGGTACCGACACCCTGGTAGTGCTCGCCTACGCCGACGGCTCGGGCCAGACCATCCTGCGCCAGGCCTATGAGAGCGGCATGTTCAACCAGTACGCCGGCGCCGACGGCATGGTCGGCTCGTCGCTGGTCGACGCCGTGGGCGCCGACGCCCTCGAAGGCATGATCGCGACGCGTCCGGGCAGCCCCGAGCTTCCCGGCACCGATATCTTCAACGAGGCGGCCGAGCAAGACGGCTTCGACCCCAGCGCGGTATTTGCCGCCCAGGCCTACGACGCCGCCTTCCTGCTGGCGTTGGCCATCGAGCAGAACGGCAGCGCCGAGCGCGAGGGTCTCTCCGAGGCGCTGCGCAACGTCGCCTCCGCCCCGGGCGAAACGATCCTACCCGGCGAGTGGGAGAAGGCCCTGGAGCTGATCGCAGCCGGTGAGGAGATCAACTACGAAGGTGCTTCCGGCAGCCACGAGTTCGACGACAACGGCGATGTGCCGGGCGTGGTGGTCGAGATGGCCGTCGAAGGTGGCTCTTTCGTCGGCAAGGGCCTGATCCAGGACTAAACCCCGCTCAGACCTAGCCTGGCACACAAGAGGGCCTCGGCACTTGAACTGACCCCCAATAGTTGGACGGTTCATTCAGCCGGTGCCCAAGGCCTGAGTCCTGTATTGTACGGGGCTCAGG
>NZ_JBMIQI010000018.1:291874-797515 GCF_052584175.1 Billgrantia hypersalina | reverse complement strand
GAACTCAGCAGTGAAACCGCTCAGCGCCGATGGTAGTGTGGGGCTTCCCCATGCGAGAGTAGGTCATCGTCAGGCATTTATTCAGAGAAAACCCCGGGCACATCAGTGTTCGGGGTTTTTTCATGGGCATGGGGAACCCCGCTCTTTATATCGTGGGGCCGCTTCGCGGGCCGGCCCCTCGCCGGCTCGGGGCGTTCGACCGCCCTCGCGGCAGTGCCGCGAAGGGCCGGGCGGTCTCACCCCCATGCGAGAGTAGCGGAGCGCCGCCCGCCGGATGGCCGGCCCGAACATCGTCAGGCATCTCTTCCCAAACCCCGCGTTCGAAAGAACGCGGGGTTTTTGTTTTTCCGGTCCTCGAAACCTGACGCACTTGCTGAAGTAGCTGCCGACAGTCGCGATCAGGCCTGATAACATTCGCGACATTCAAATCCGGCAAGGTATGTGTTGATGTCCCGCTTGGCGAAGACTTTACTCCCCGATCAGCTGCTCTTTTACTGCCGTCCGGGGTTCGAACACGACATCACTGCCGAAGTGGTGTCCTACGCCGAGGAATTGGGTTGGCAGGGCAGGGCAGAATTCTCGCCTCAGGCAGGGTATATGCGCTTTGCCGTGGATGACGACCGGCCGGCCAACGAATTACACCGTGAGCTGCGTTTCGAGCGTCTCGTCTTTGCCCGGCAGAGCCTGGTGGCGCTGCCGCCCTTGAGTCTTGTCCGGGATGATCGGCTATCCCCCATTGTGGAGCAGGTCTTGGCCAGCGGCTGGAGCTTCGATGCGATCTGGCACGAGACGCCCGACACCAACGAGGGAAAGGCTTTGGCAGGGCTGATGAAGGCGTTGACCCGCCCCCTCGAGTCGGCGCTGCGGAAGCGTGGTGCGCTGCGCCGCAAGGCAGCAGGACGCCGCTTGCATCTATTCTGGACGGAGGGCGACCGCGTTCAGTTGGGCATGAGCTTTGTTGGGAATCGTAGCGAACTTCCTGGTGGCATCCGGAGGTTGCGTTCCCCCTCGGCAGCGCCCAGCCGCTCGACGCTAAAGCTCGAAGAGGCCTGGCATGAGTTCGTTCCGCGCAACGAGTGGGACGTGCGACTGGCTGAAGGCATGCAGGCCGCCGACCTGGGAGCGGCTCCGGGTGGCTGGACCTGGCAATTAGTCAGGCGTGGCATGCACGTTTACGCGGTCGACAACGGCCCCATGAAGGGAGACCTGATGGCCACGGGACTAGTCGAGCACTTGCGTGAGGACGGCTTCGTCTGGGAACCACCGTATCGGTTGGATTGGCTGGTATGCGATATCGTCGACAAGCCGGCACGCGTTACGTCGATGGTGCAGCGCTGGCTGACGCGGCGCTGGTGCCGAGAGGCGATCTTCAATCTCAAGCTGCCGATGAAGCGACGCTGGGAAGAAGTCGACCGCTGCCTGGCTCAGTTGGAGCGCTCGCTGGAGGAAGCAGGAATCCCCGCTACGTTGCGCTGTCGCCATCTTTACCATGACCGGGAAGAGGTCACGGTACACGTCCGGCTGATGAATTGATCGCCCTGAAACGCCGGGTTAGCCCTGCCTCAGTAGGCCGGTTCGTAGATGCGAATGGTTTCATCCTCGGTCAGTAACGGCAGGATGCGTTGCATGGCGCGTGTGCGCTCTTCGCTTGTGTACCATTCATTCCAGGCGTTCAGGTTTCGCCACTTGACGATCATCAGGCGGCGGTCGCTATGGCCGCGCTCAACCAAGGTTTCGCCCCCTACGAACCCTCTGGCGCCAAGAGAGTGCCTCATGGCTTCGCGTGCGGCCTCCTCGTATTCTTCTTCCAGGCCAGGCATGATACGACGTTCGATTATGATCTTGATCATCCAGCAGCTCCCCACGCCGAGGTCGATCGATGACGAATACCGCCGACTCACAGCCCGCCTGGCATGACGAGCTTGATACGACCGGTCTCTACTGTCCGGAGCCCATCATGCTCATGCACAATAAGGTACGCGACATGGGCCCGGGTGAAATCCTCAAGGTGATAGCCACGGATCCGGCGACCACCCGAGACGTGCCCAAGTTCTGCAATTTTCTAGGGCACGACCTAATATCGCAGCAGGAGTCGGACGGATACTACCTCTACTTTATCCGCTTGGACTGATGTACCGCTACCCCGAGGCATCTCAGCCATCGGCTTCCTTCGTGGCATTGGGTATGACCATCAGGGCCAAGGCTTCGAGCGTGCTGGGGTCTTGTTCGCGAATGCGGTTGGCGATGCTGCGCTGGAAGAAGTAGACCATCCTGTGGCGGCTCTTGCCCGGATAGAGGCAGGCGTCGCCGGGCAGGATCGGGGTGGTCTCGACGAGGGACTCATCTGCCAGTAGAGCCTCGACGTTGCCATCACTGTACAGGCGCCAGCCGAAGACCTGCTTGAGTTGCCAGGGACGGTTATCGTCATCGATGCATAGCGCGTGGGTGCCCTGGGTGTCAGGTATCTGCTGTATGAGGGTAATGTCGCGCGTCTCTTCGTAGTCGAAGTAGGCCGCGGCATGCTCCAGCTCGCAGGTCTTGTGGGGCGGAGGATATTCGAGCAGCTCTTCGGTTTCAGGATCGCGATAGCCGACGAAGCAGCCATGCTCGGTGTCGTCGAGTTGATGGCACGGGGTCAGCGTCTCCATCCATGGTACCAGGCCGACGACATCGCCATCCTCGCGCAGCCCCCAGGCCAGGATGGGCATGCCGTAGAGGGAGTCGGGGTCCGAGGCCAGACTGTAGACCATCTCGAGGCCATCGAGCTCGGGGGAGAGACGAACCAGGCGTCGCTTGGCCTGGAGCTTCTGGCGCATCGTATCCAGGTCGATGACCCGGGCAGGGCGGGGCGACAGTGTCATACCCATGTTCCTCCCTCCAGATTCTGCATGGGCCGAGCGGAAAGGACGGCTGCGGCAAGGCTGACGGGATCGACTCCTACCTACAGAATCACCAATATCACAGAGTCGCCGTACAAGTTAAGCCTATCAGCCGCTTTTTCACGCGCAATGCGCGTTCAGCTCCTGCCAGTGCTGATAATGCTTCTCGACAGACTGGCGCAGGGCGGGGAGGGGAGCGCGGGGGTCCTCCAACGACAGCCAGCGCTGCCGATAGACAGCGACAGCCTCGGGAGGGGGAACGTGGCTCTCGAACAGGTCATGGATCGCTCTGAGCCATTGGGTCGCCAGTGTCTCGAGCCGGTTGAGCCAGTCGAAAGCCGCCCCGTCGGTCATACGTCGTTTCAGCTCGTCAGGCGCAGCGGAAAGTGCCCGACAGCCGTTCTCCGACTCGATGACGGAAGCAAGAAGCGCTGTTGCCTCATCCAGGCGTTGCTGGGCGAGTAGCAGAGCGCGCAGGACTTCAGCCGTCAAGGGCCGGTCACGCAACGCTTTGAGATGACTTTCCAGCGTAGCCGAGTCATGGGACCAATCGGGATTGAACTGATTGAGCGTGGCTTGGTGCAGCCAAGCCAAAGCCTCGAACTGGGCCTCGATGCTGCGCGTATCGTCCGGCGAGAGAGGCGAACTGGCGCGGGAGAAATTACTTACCCACTCCTCCGAATCGAACAGGCTGTTCCAGCTGACCTTCGGTAGTTGCTCTGTCTTGGTTCTCGTCAGCCTTTCAAGTCGCTCACGATCGGTATCTGAAAGCATGTCCGGAATGTCGCTGTTCCAACAAGCATGCAGGCGGCGCCAGAGCTCGAGCTCGTAGATCCACCTTTGGCTGGGTGGCGCCACGCGACCGAGCTGGTTATTGCGGGCGGCAATGAGAGAGGTGATCTGGCATTCGCGCAGGGCATAGACGTTGAGCATGCTCTCACGAGTCTCGGCGACCTCGAGCAGGCGTTCGCTGCGATCGGGAAAGGGACCGATGTTGGGCGGTGCGCTTCTTTCGGGCAGCGGCTGGCCCAGGGTGTCAGCCAGTGTCTGTTGGTATTTTGCCAGCCGTGCCTCGCCCTCTCCCTCTTTGCTACAGCCGCTCAGCAAGACGAATAGCAGCAAGACGAAGCCGAACCAGGCGTTACTCGCGGGCAATGTCCAACCAGCCATTGGCGACTCCCTTGGCCCTGCGGCGCAGGCGATCGCCCAGTAGCAGCGCCGCTACGGTAAGCCCCGCGATCAATCCGATCCAGTAGCCGTGTACGCCCAGCGGCTGGAACCAGCCGGGCAGGCCCTCGGTCCCCAGCCAGTGCCCGCCGGCCAGGCCCACCGCCCAATAGGCGAACAGCGTGATGGCCATGATGATGCGAGTATCCTTGTAGCCTCGGAGGGCACCCGCGAGGTTGACCTGGAGCGAATCGGAGATCTGATAGAGCATGGCCAGAAGGATCAGCGAAAGCGCCAGGCGTTGAACGGCCGTATCGTGAGTGTAGAGGGCCAAGACCGGCTCTGCCGTAAACCAGAGCAGCACGCTATTGAACAACGCGATCAGCACTGACACCAGAACGCCGTGCCAGGCCACCATGCGAGCATGCGCAGCCTTGCCTTGACCGAGTGTATTACCGACCCTGACGGTGAGCGCCATGCTCAATGCCAGCGGCAGCATGAACAGGATCGAGGTGTAGTTCAGGGCGATTTGATGTGCTGCGACCGTGACCTCGCCCAGACTGGCGATCAGCAGGGAGATCAAGGTGAACAATGTGACCTCGATGAAGATTGCCACGCCGATGGGGACCCCCACGTAGAGCAGCTCGCCGATCAGGCGCCAGCGGGGAGGGGTGGGCGAATGCCATAGCGCCACATCGCCGTAGGCCTGGGAGCGGCGCGTATAGAGAGCCATGGCCAGGCACATGACCCACATCGAGAAGGCTGTGGCGATGCCGCAACCCAACGCGCCCAGAGCCGGAAGGCTTTGCAGCCAAACTGGCAACCCGTCGCCGAATAGCCCCGCCAGCCCATCGCCGCCATAGATCAGCACGAAGTTGCTGGGCACATTCACGCCGAGGCCCACCAGGCTGATCCAGAGCGACGGGCGAGTGTGGTTCATGCCGTCGGAGAAGGCGCGCAGCGCCTGGAAGAGGGCTACCCCCGGCATGCCGAACGCGACGGCGGCGAGATAGGCCGCGGAGCGGCTGGCGACCTCGGGAGGAACGTCCATCAAACGAAAAATCGGTGCCACTGTCAGCCATAGCAGGAGTGCCGACACCAGCCCCAGGGCCAGCGCTACCCAAAGCGCCTGATGCACGTTGGGCCCTATGCGCTCGGTGGTCTTAGCCCCCAGCAAATGGGCAACGATGGGGGTCAGTCCCATCAATGTGCCGGTCATGAACAGCATCAACGGCAGCCACAGGCTGGAGCCCACGGAAACGGCCGCCAGGTCGGTGGCACTGACCCGCCCCGTCATCATCACATCGGTTACGCTCATGCCGGCTTGGGCCAGCTGAGCGCCACAGATGGGAAGGGTCAAGCGGATCAGCGGCCGCGTTTCCGTGCGGCTGACGCTCATCAAATCGGTGAAGAACGTTGCCAAGAGAGGTGCTCCATGCTTGTCGTGCCCTGGTCATGCGCCAAGGAAACCCAATATGTTAGCAACATCCGGTGAATTTCGCTGCGTGTTCGAGTTGCCTATAATGACCGGCCCATCTGACCGCCTGGAGAGCTCGTGACCCATCGCCTCGATGACGTGATCGCCCTGTTCGACGGCCTCTTCCTGCAGCGCTTCAGTACCCGGCTGGAACGCGGCGGCGACGAGCCGCTCTACCTTCCCGCAGCTGCCGACAGCCCTTGGCATCGGGTCATCTTCGCCCGGGGGTTCTATGCGAGCGCGCTTCATGAGATTAGCCATTGGTGCATTGCCGGTGAGCGGCGACGCCAGCTGGAAGATTATGGGTATTGGTACCTGCCCGACGGTCGCGACGCAGAGCAGCAGCGCCGCTTCGAGGCTGCCGAGGTGGCGCCTCAGGCGCTGGAAATGCTTTTCTCGCGCGCCTGTGGGCTGCGCTTTCACGTCAGCGTGGACAACCTTGGCGGCGAGTCGGAGGTCGACCGGGAAGCCTTTCGAGATCGCGTTGCGGCCCGAGCAGCCCGTTATCAACGCGAAGGGCTACCGGCTCGTGCAGCGGCTTTTCGCGCCGCGTTGATAGCGTTCTATCGCAGCGACGATTCCCTTGAGCGTGCCATAGCCGCCGGCCTGGACGTGCTGGATCAGGCGTGCCCTTCCGCCTCCCAGAGTTGCCTGCCGAGCTGAAGCAGGGGATCGAGTGCCGGCATCGCCTGGCGCGCCGGATAGGCCACGCCGACGGTCTGGTGAATGTCTAGCCCGGCCAAGGGGCGGCACTGCACATCGTGGCGCGAAAGGATCTCGGCCCAGGCCGGCACCAGCGAGGCGCCGACCCCGGCTGCCACCAATCCCAGGGTGTACTCGATGGTGCGCAGGCGAGCTCGGACCTGGCAGTGCACGCCGGCATCGCTGAGCGCCGCGGCCAGTTGTTGCATGGCGGCGCAGGGGTGACGCCAGATGAAGGGCAGCCCGTCGAGTTCGGCCAATGTCACGGTTCCTTCGAGGCCCAGCGGATGCCCGCTGGGCAGGGCAAGGCGGTAGCTGTCGTGCCAGATCGGCTGGAAGGCTTCGCCCGCTGCCAAGTCGTGTTCACCGATGATGCGCGCATCGCAGCGCTCCTCAGGGTTGACCAGGGTCAACGCCAGGTTGTCGCCCTGGCCGATGTACTCCTTGAGCAGTGCGGTCATGCGGTTGGCACCCAGGGAGCGCATCAGCCCCAGGCGCACGGGAGTGGCCGGTGCGGGGGCGCGAAACAGCCGGCTGATGGCGTTGAGGTCTTCGCTGACCTGGCGCGCCAGGGGGTAGAGCCTGTGCCCCTCTTCGGTGGGCGTTATCCCGCGCCGGTGCCGTTCGAACAGCGGCGTGCCCAGACGCTCCTCCAGCTGCGTCAGGGCGGTCGAGATGGAGGGCTGGGCCACGTGGCTACGCCGGGCAGCGGCGCTGATCGAGCCGCCCTCGTAGGCGGCGATGAAGTAGCGCAGGCTTCTGATATCCATAAGCGTAGCCTATATCTGGGGCAGGATATCGATATTATCGCTTTGTCTGTCGGGCGCGCTAGGCTAAGAGCATCAACTCATGCCAGCCTTCGGGAGCCCGCATCGTGCTCGAACCACTTCCCCAGGAGCAGCGTTTCCTTGCCGCACTACGCAGCGGTGACTGGCCCGTGCCAGAGCGAGAATGGCAGCTCGACGAAGTCGGGCTCTCCGCCTCCGGCCTCGCGGAGCTGTTCGAAACCCAACTGATGAGCCGCCACCTGGACTTGCATGCGCGGCGCCTGCAGGCGCGCGGCGAGGCCTTCTACACCATCGGCAGTGCCGGACATGAGGGCAACGCCGCCATTGCCAAGGCCTTCCGCATCACGGATCCTGCTTTCCTGCACTATCGCGATGCCGCCTTCATGATTCAGCGCAGCCGCGGCATGCCGGGGCAGACACCGCTATGGGATCTGCTGCTGAGCTTTGCCGCCTCGGCGGAGGATCCAATTTCAGGCGGGCGGCACAAGGTGCTCGGTTCGAAGGCGCTGCACATTCCGCCCCAGACCAGTACCATCGCATCCCACCTGCCCAAGGCCATGGGGGCGAGCTACAGCCTCGGGCTGTGGCGGCGACTGGGCGGGGGTGGAGAATGGCCGGCCGATAGCGTGGTCATTTGCAGCTTCGGCGATGCCTCGTTCAATCATTCCACCGCCCAGGGTGCGCTGAATGCCGCCGGCTGGGCCGCCTACCAAGGCGCACCGATGCCGCTGGTGATGGTATGCGAGGACAACGGCATCGGCATTTCCACGCTCACGCCGGACGGCTGGATCGAGGCCAGCATGCGCTCGCGTCCGGGCTTCCACTACCTCGCCTGCGACGGTCTCGATGTGCTCGACACCTGGCGAGCGGCCAGGGAGGCCGAGCGCATCGCCCGGCGTCGCAAGCAGCCGGTCTTCTTGCACATGCGCTGCGTTCGGCTCTACGGTCATGCCGGCTCCGATGCCCAGCAGGCTTACTTGTCGCCGGCTCGGATCAAGGCCGAGGAAGCGCAAGATCCGCTGCTGTTCACGGCGGGCTTGTTGCAGCGCCACGGCGTGATGAGTCGCGAGGCCATCGAGCGACTCTATCGCACGGTGGCCGAGCGGGTGGCATCTGTTGCGGAGGAAGCGATTTGCCGTCCCAAGCTCGAGACGCCTCAGCAAGTGATGGCCAGCATCGTGCCGCCCTCGCGGCCAGGCCGCCAGCGCGACTGGCTGGGGGAAGTCGAGACGGTACCGGCCCCCATGGCCAAGCTGCTCAACCAGGCGCTGAATCGGTTGATGGCGCGCTATCCGCACTTGGTAATGGCTGGCGAGGACATCGGTCGCAAGGGTGGCGTCTACGGCGTCACCCAGCGTCTGCAGACCCAGTTTGGGCCGCACCGGGTGATCGACACTCTGCTCGACGAGCAGAGCATTCTCGGGCTTGGCATCGGAATGGGTCAGAACGGCCTGGTGCCGATCCTCGAGATCCAGTTCCTAGCCTACCTTCACAACGCCGAGGATCAGTTGCGTGGCGAGGCGGCCACGCTCAGTTTCTTCTCCAACGGCCAGTACACCAATCCCATGGTGGTGCGCATCGCCGGGCTTGGCTACCAGAAGGGCTTCGGCGGGCATTTCCACAACGATAACGCCATCGCCGTGCTGCGCGACATTCCCGGCTTGCTGGTGGCTTGCCCATCGAATGCTGCCGATGCGGTGGGGTTGTTGCAAGAGGCGGTGCGGCTGGCCGATGAGGAGCAGCGTGTGGTGGTGGTCATCGAGCCGATTGCGCTCTACCACACGCGTGACCTGCATGAAGAAGGAGACCAACGGTGGTGTTTCGCCGACCCGGGCCCGCAGCATCGCCTGGCCGTGGGCGAGCTCGGCCAATGGGGTGAAGGGGGCGATCTGGCCATCGTCACCTACGGCAATGGCGTCTATTTGTCGCGTCAGGCGGCGGCTCGGCTGGAGGTTGAAGGCGTGTCGCTGCGTATCGTCGACCTGCGCTGGTTGACGGGAATCGATCACGACGAGGTTCATCGCCGTATTGCCGATTGCGGTCAGGTTTTGGTAGTGGACGAATGTCGCCGCAGCGGCTCGCTGAGCGAGGAATTGATGACCGCGTTGGTAGAGCGCGGCGTACCAGGCGACAGGTTGCATCGCCTGACCGCCGAGGACAGCTTCATCCCGCTGGGGCGGGCAGCCACGGTCACGCTGCCTTCGGTCGAAACCATCGTGACGCAGGCCAGGCGCCTCGTGGCGTCCCGGCAAGACGACAAGTCGGCCAGGCAATTACCGAGCAGGATCACGGCAGGGAGCGACGAGGCATGAGGGAGATAAACCGCGAAACGAACGGCAATGCATCTCGAGAAAGGCTGCTGATCGTCTGCCCTGGCCGCGGCACCTACAACGCAGCGGAGTGGGGCACCCTTAACCGAATCGCGGGCGGCAGCGAGTGGCTGGCGCGCTTCGATGCCATGCGCCGCCAGGCCGGCATGCCGACCCTCTCCGCACTGGACGGTGAGATGTCTTTTCGTCAGAGCCTGCATGGGCGCGGCGAGCACGCCGCGCCGCTGATCTATGCCTGTGCCTGGGCGGATCTCCTGTCGATCGACCGTGGGCGCTACGAGGTCGTGGCAGTGACAGGCAACTCCATGGGCTGGTATATCGCCCTGGCGGCGGCCGGTGCACTGGGGCCTGAGGATGCGTTGCATCTGATTGGCAGCATGGGCCTGATGATGCAGGAAGCCTTGGCTGGCGGGCAGATCCTCTATCCCTGGGTCGACGAGGCCTGGCAGCCCGACTGGGCGCTACGCCGGGAATTGCTGTCGTTGATCGAAAGCATCCACGGCCGTGAGGGCGCCGAACTCTACCTCTCGATCGATCTGGGCGGCATGCTGGTCTTTGGCGGCAACGAGGCGGGGCTGGCCCGGCTGACCGAGCGTCTGCCGCCACGCGAGCGATTCCCGCTGCGGTTGCATCAGCATGCGGCGTTCCATACGCCGCTGCAAGCCGACGTGAAAGCTAAGGCGCGCCTGAGGCTCCCTGCCGAGCCGTTCCGCGCTCCCGAGGTGCCGATGATCGACGGCCGCGGCCACGTCTGGACGCCCTGGAGCACCGATCCCGAGCGGCTCTGGGACTACACGCTGGGCGAACAGCTGGTGGCTCCCTATGACTTCACCGCAGCGGTGAAGGTAGGCGTGCGGGAGTTCGCGCCGGATCGCATCGTCATTCCAGGCCCCGGGGCGACCCTGGGCGGGGCCACGGCTCAGGCGCTGATACAACTAGGTTGGAAGGGGCTGGGCGACAAGGCCGCGTTTCAGCGGTACCAGGCCGAGGATCCCCGGCTGATCTGCATGGGGATTTCGGAACAGCGCGATTGGTTGCTGGGGAGGCGAAAGCGCTCACTCTCCGCCTAGGCGCTGATGCAGCCGCAGCATCACCTCGACCTCATGCTCGGGTCGCAGCGGCTCCAGCCCCATTTCGCCGAACAGTTCATTGCGCGCTTGGCTCCATTCGCCGGCCGTGAGGTCGGGATAGAGGCTGTCGGCCGGTGCCAGTTCGACGAAAGGGTCGATGCCGTAGGTATCGAACAGTCGCGCCAGCGCCGCCTCGTCACCGCTGATGCCGGCGGTGAACAGGGTGGCGCTGAAATGGTCGCTCTCCAGTTCGCGTATCACGTCCAGGGGGCTCGCGCCGAAGCTGTGCAGCTCCTCCAGGCTGTAACCGCTGAGCTCGTTGAATTCATCGTCGAGCCAGTCGTCGTCGGGTTGTATCAACGTATGCTTGATGCGCCCGTCGGGCAGTGCCCAGGCAATGGCCAGGGGCAGGTCGTTGTCGTCGCCCGTCTCAACGGCGATGAAGCCAGGAATATCGGCCATCTAAGATTCCTCCTGCTGGGCATGGCCAGTGTCTGTCGAGCCCTCGGCCCAGGGTAGGCGAAAGAACGCATGGGCGGTATGACGGGTGGCCCGGGCCAGCTCCGCTTCGTCGGTCTCCCGCCAGTGGGCGATCGCGCGTACGATCCAGGGCAGCAGCGACGGCTCGTTGCGCCTGCCCTTGAGTTTGGCAGGTAAATCGCGCGGTAGCAGGTAGGGACAATCGGTCTCTACCATCAGGCGATCGAGCGGTATCTCCTTCACCAGTGCTCGCAGATGGAGGCCGCGCCGCTCATCGCAGATCCAGCCCGTCAGCCCGATGTGCAGGTCGAGGTCGAGATAACCGTGCAGCGTGTCGCGGTCGGCGGTGAAGCAGTGAATGACGGCATCGGCGATATCCTCGCGCCAGGCTCGCAGCATCTCGCGCATGCGCGCCCCGGCGTCGCGCTCGTGCAGGAACAGTGGCTTACCGCTTTCGGCGGCAAGCTCCAACTGGGCCTCGAAGGCGCGCTCCTGCTCGGCTGGCGTTGAGAAGTTGCGATTGAAATCGAGTCCGCACTCGCCCACTGCCACCACTTCGGGACGCTGGTGGAGCTCGTGCATGGCCGCGGCCAGCGCGCCGTCCCAGAGGCTGGCCTCATGGGGGTGAACGCCAGCCGTGGCGTACAGGCCCGGGAAGCGCTGGGCGAGCTCCACGGCCTGCTCGGCATGAGCGTGGTCGGTGCCGGTCACGATCAGGGTCTCCACATTGGCCGCCCGCGCCCGGCGCAGCACCGCCTCGAGGTCACGGGCAAAACTGTCGTGGGTCAGGTTTGCGCCGATATCCACCAGTGGCGCAGGGGCGCGAAAGCGCAGCGCCTCGGGCAGGAACTCATCGAAGGTGGCGTCGGTATCGACCAAGGCAAGGCTCCTCTGCTGAATGAAGGGGCATTGTAACCAAAGCCACGGCGAGCCAGCCATGCGTTACACTAGCGGCCTGAGCGACTAATGAGGTGAAAGCGTGACCCTGCTACGTCTGGAAGGCTTGCAACTGGCTTATGGCAACCATGTCCTGCTCGATGGGGCCGACCTGGTACTCGAGAAGGGGGAGCGCCTTGCACTGGTAGGGCGAAACGGTACCGGCAAGTCGACCCTGCTCAAGCTGGTGGCCGGCGAGATACTCCCCGATGACGGACACATCTGGCGTGCCCCGGGACTGAAGATCGGCGTGCTGGAACAGGACCTGCCCTCGGCCTCGGGCGAAACCATCTTTGATGTGGTGGCGCAGGGCCTGCCCCAGGCCGGCGAGCTGCTGGCGGAGTATCATCATCTGGTGCAGGCCAGCGATCCCGACATGAAGCGTATGGCAACCCTGCAGAGTCGGCTCGAGGCCATCGACGGCTGGTCGTTTCATCAGCGCATCGACGTGGTGCTGACACGCCTGGGGCTGCCAGCCGATGACCTCATGAACTCGCTATCGGGAGGCTGGCGGCGTCGTGTGGCGCTGGCTCGCGCGCTGGTCGCCGAGCCCGACCTGCTGCTGCTCGACGAGCCCACCAACCACCTCGACCTCGACACCATCGCCTGGCTGGAGGAGCAGCTGCTCGATTTCAACGGCGCCGTGCTTTTCATCACGCACGATCGTGCCTTCCTGTCGAAGTTGGCCACGGCGATCCTCGAGCTAGACCGCGGGCGGTTGGGGCGCTATCCCGGCGACTACGGCAAGTACCAGCAGCAGAAGGCCCATGAACTCGAGGTGGAGGCGCGCGAGAACGCCGAATTCGACAAGAAACTGGCCCAGGAAGAGGCGTGGATCCGCCAGGGCATCAAGGCACGTCGCACCCGTAACGAGGGCAGGGTGCGCGCGCTCGAACAGCTGCGCCGCGAGCGCAGCCAGCGCCGCGAGGTGCAGGGTCGGGCCAGCTTCGGTGTCGACAGTGGCGAGCGCAGCGGCAAGCGGGTGGTCGAACTCGTTGGCGTGACCCATCGCTTCGGCGACGAGACGATCATTCGCGACCTTTCACTGGAGATCCAGCGGGGTGATCGCATCGGCCTGATCGGTCGCAACGGAGCGGGCAAGACCACGCTGCTCAAGATACTGCTCGGCGAGCTCGAACCCAGCGAGGGGAAGGTGCGCCTGGGCACCAACATCAAGGTAGCCTACTTCGACCAGCTGCGAGCCGGACTGGAGCCGGAGAAGAGTGTCTATGACAACGTCGCCCAGGGCAGCGACAGGGTCACGGTGGGGGGCAAGGACAAGCACGTCATCAGCTACCTCCAGGACTTCCTGTTCACGCCGGAGCGAGCGCGTCAGCCGGTCAAGGCGCTCTCCGGAGGCGAGTCCAACCGCCTGCTGTTGGCGAGGCTGTTCACCCAGCCGGCCAACGTGCTGGTGCTCGACGAGCCCACCAACGATCTCGACGTCGAAACGCTGGAGCTGCTCGAGGAATTGCTGCTCGACTTCGACGGCACCCTGCTGTTGGTTTCCCATGATCGTGCCTTCATGGACAACGTCGTCACCGGTGTGCTGGCCTTCGAGGGTGATGGCGTGGTGCGCGAATACGTGGGCGGATACAGCGATTGGGTACGCCAAGGTGGGAAATTGCCCCCCGCCCCTTGGGAAGGAGCCGCCCGTCAGCAGGCCGAACCCACTGCCAAAGCGGAGGAAAAGCCGAAGGCAGGCGCAACGGCTTCGGCGCCAACGGTAAAGCGACCCGCCAAGCTCTCCTACAAGCTGCAGCGCGAACTCGACGCCCTGCCCGCCGAGATCGAGCGGCTCGAAGCCGAGGTGGCCGAATACGAAGCCCGGGTCAGCGACCCGGCCTTCTACCAGCAGGAGGCCGGATTGGTGTCCGATACGCTGCAGGCCATGAGCGACAAGCAGGCCGCGCTCGATGCCGCCATGGAGCGGTGGATGGAATTGGAGGCCATGGCGGCGGGTGAGTAAGCGTTACTCTGCGCTTTCACCCTTCTTGCCCACGCGTACCGCGAGTACGTCGCACTGAGCGCCGTGCAGCACGCCGGTGGAAGTCGAGCCGAGCAGCAGGGCGAAGCCATGTCGGCCGTGCGAGCCGACCACGATCAGGTCGACGCCGTTCTCCGCGGCAAAGCGATGAATCTCGGTATCCGGCATGCCGACCAGGACGTGCTGGTTCTCCTTGGCCACGTGTGGGTCGGCAATCTCGGCCAGGCGCTGCTTGGCATGCTCGTCGAGCTGGTCCTGGATGCTGGTGAGGTCCATGGGGATGTCGCCGCCATAGGCGAAGCCAAGCGGCTCGAGGGTGTGCATGATCGAGAGCTTGGCCTGGTTGCGCTGGGCAATCTGCCTGGCGCGTTCCAATACCTTGTGGGAGTCCTTGGTCAAGTCTACGGCGACCAGGATGTGGCGATACTCATTGCTCATGGGGGGCTCCTGCGAACGGCACGATATGATTGGTATGCTTTCACTCTAGGACGACTGACAAGTCAAGACAACGACTTGCGTCAAGAATCAGGAGATTCCGATGGTCTGGATAGGGATCCTGCTGGTGCTGATGTTGATGGTCTCGCCAGTGCTGTGGCTCAAGCCGAGTCCTCGGCAGCGCCGTATCATTCCCCTGCGCAATGCAGCAGTGAAAGCGGGGGTCAAGGTGGTCATGGAGAAACCGCCGCTGCACGGCGAGCAGACCGCCATGCCCGGCTATCGCTGGAGCTATCCGACCGACACCCCCGGGCCGAGTTTCCTGCTGGTGAGAGCGAGCGAGGCCAGCGACGTACTCAAGCGCTATGTGGCGGATTGGCGCTGGCGGATTGAGCCCCTCAGACCCTTGCCTGAAGCCGCCAGGAAGCCCCTCGAAGCGCTGCTGACACGTTTGCCCCAGGATGCGCTAGTTATCGAGTCCAACGAAGATTCCATTACCCTATGGTGGTGGGAATCGCAGACGGCTGAGCGCTTTCAGACCTATCTCGACGATTTCCGGCGGCTGCGCGATGCCCTGGCCGGGCATGCCGATCACCGAAATGCCGCCCGCCCCCTTAGTGAAGGGGACTCCTGACAGAGTCTGCTCAGCTCTCACTTTCCTTGGCCTGGATGGCCAGGCCGTTGTCCTCGATATGGGCCAGCAACTTATCGAGGCGCTCAACGTCGTCTTCGCTCAGCCCGGCCAGCATTTCGCGCCTGGCCTGTGTCACCACATCGTCTATCTGCTCGAGCAGCGGAGTCGCAGCCGTCGTCAGGAAGACGCGCTTGGTTCGCCGATCCTGCTCGCAGGGGCAGCGTTCAATCAACCCTTGTTCCGAGAGCTGATCGAGGGTGCGAACCAGGGAGGGCGCTTCCACGCCGATCGCCCTTGCCAAGTCGCATTGTGGCTGGCCGTCGCCTAACCGCCAGAGGTGGTAGAGCGTGATCCAGCGCGTTTGCGTCAAACCCAGCGGGGCAAGGCGGCGATCGATGATGGCGCGCCACAAGCGGGGCAGGCGGGACAGTCGGAAGCCAATGTTCTGGTGCATGGGACTCCGCTTTATCGTTGAATTTGCCGAATTGTCCGGACCCCTTGCGTGTAATGCAACTTGTCGGGGATGTGAATCCCCTTGTCCTTTCGATTACCCCCCTAATGGAAAGGTTCCGTCACGCCATATTGCGTCTACCGTTCGAGGCCGCACCCTCGCGTGCTACCGGGGCGTGGCTATGCTGTCAACCAGCGCGAAGCAATTCATGCTGCTTACCGGCGTTGATGCTCGGCGTATAAAGCCTGACGTGGGGCTTGACGCGCCGGTCCGACTGCACCAAGCTTTCTGCAATCAAACGGCCGTATGAAATGTGGCACTCCTCCAACGCCAACCTCTGTGTGGAGATTCGTGGATGATCTACCAAGGCAACGCCATCACGGTGGCACGCAACGGCGACGACATCGCCAGTCTCACCTTCGATCTGAAGGATGAATCCATCAACAAGCTGTCCAGTGCCGTGGTGGCAGAACTGGACGAGGCTGTGCAGGCGATTCGCGGCGAAAGCGGCCTGAAGGGGCTGGTGATCAGCAGCGCCAAGGAAGCTTTCATCGTTGGTGCCGACATTACCGAGTTCCAGGCCATGTTCGGCAAGGGCTCCGAGTTCCTCGAATCGATGCTGATGAAGGTTCACGACATCTTCAATGCCATCGAAGACCTGCCTTTCCCCACGGTGACGGCAATCAACGGCCTGGCGCTGGGTGGTGGTTGCGAGGTTACGCTGACCACCGACTTCCGGGTAATGGGTGACACGGCCAAGATCGGCTTGCCTGAAACCAAACTGGGAATACTGCCTGGCTGGGGGGGCTGCGTACGTCTGCCGCGCCTGATCGGTTCCGACAATGCGGTGGAGTGGATCGCTGGCGGCACCGAGAATCGTGCCGATGCCGCGCTCAAGATGGGGGCCGTGGATGCCGTGGTACCGAACGACCAGCTCGAGGCGGCGGCACTTGACATCCTGGCCCAGGCCAACGCCGGCGATCTGGACTATCAGGCGCGTCGTGCCGAGAAGACCGGTCCGCTCAAGCTCAACGCCATCGAACAGATGATGGCGTTCGAAACCGCCAAGGGCTACGTGGCAGGCAAGGCCGGGCCGCACTACCCGGCGCCGATCGAGGCGATCAAGGTGATCCAGAAGGGCGCCGGTGAGGAGCGCACTCGGGCTCAGGCCATCGAAGCCAAGGCCTTCGTCAAGCTGGCCATGACCGACGTTGCCTTCAATCTGGTCGGCCTGTTCATGAACGATCAGGTCGTCAAGAAAAAGGCTGGCAGGTTCGAGAAGCAGGCCAGGGCCGTCAAGCAGACCGCCGTGCTGGGGGCCGGTATCATGGGCGGCGGCATCGCCTACCAGAGCGCTTCCAAGGGCACGCCGATCCTGATGAAGGACATCAAGGAGGAGGCCATCGAGCTGGGCTTGAAGGAGTCGCGCAAGCTGTTTGCCAAGCAGGTGGAGCGCGGCAAGCTCACCACCGAGCAGATGGCCGAGAAGCTATCGCATATTCGGCCCACGCTCTCCTACGGCGACTTCGCCCACGTCGACCTGGTGGTCGAGGCGGTAGTCGAAAACCCCAAGGTCAAGGACGCGGTACTCACCGAAGTGGAAGGGCTGGTGGGCGACGGCACCATCCTCACCTCCAACACTTCAACCATATCGATCACGCGCCTGGCACAGAATCTCAAGCGCCCCGAGAACTTCTGCGGCATGCACTTCTTCAACCCGGTGCACCGCATGCCGCTGGTCGAGGTCATCCGCGGCGAGAAGACCGGCGATGCTGCCGTGGCCGCCACCGTGGCCTACGCCCGCGCCATGGGCAAGACGCCGATCGTGGTCAACGACTGCCCTGGATTTCTGGTCAACCGCGTACTGTTTCCCTACTTCGGCGGCTTCAGCCTGCTGGTCGAGCAGGGCGCCGATTTCCAGCGCGTCGACAAGGTGATGGAGAAGTTCGGCTGGCCCATGGGCCCCGCCTATCTGCTCGACGTGGTGGGCATGGATACGGCCGTGCACGCCAATGAGGTGATGGCTGAGGGGTTTCCCGACCGCATGGCTCGTGACTCGAAGACCGCCATACAGGTCATGTACGAGAATGAGCGCCTGGGTCAGAAGAACGACAAGGGCTTCTATGCCTACGAGGAAGACCGCAAGGGCAAACCAAGAAAGGTGAGTGACGACAAGGCCTATGAGCTGGTCAAGCAAGTAGTGGTCAGGGATAAGGAGTTCTCCGATGAGGACATCATCGCTCGCATGATGGTGCCGCTGTGCCTGGAAACGGTTCGCTGCTTGGAAGACGGCATCGTCGAGACCCCGGCCGAGGCCGACATGGCGCTGATCTACGGCATCGGTTTCCCGCCGTTCCGCGGTGGAGCATTGCGCTATATCGATGCCATGGGCGTGGCCGAATTCGTCAAGCTGGCCGATGGCCTGGCCGAGGAACTGGGCCCGCTTTACGCCCCTACCGACAAGCTGCGCCAGATGGCCGATTCCGACGAGCGCTTCTATTCCACCCAGGCCCAGGGCTGATCCACCACGAGCAAGAGGTGAGTTGATATGAGTTTGAATCCGAGAGACATCGTGGTGGTCGACGGCGTCCGTACCGCCATGGCCAAGGCCAAGAACGGCGCCTTCCGCCACGTGCGCGCCGAGAACCTTTCCGCGGCGGTGATGCAGGCGCTGTTCGATCGCAACGCCAACCTCGACCCGGCCGAAGTCGACGACGTGATCTGGGGCTGCGTCAACCAGACCCTTGAGCAGGCGATGAACATCGCGCGCAACGCGGCGATCATGACCGGCATACCGCGCACGGTGCCGGCCCAGACGGTCAATCGCCTATGCGGCTCGTCGATGACTGCACTGCATATCGCGGCGGCGAACATCAAGGCCGGCATGGGCGACTTCTACGTCATCGGCGGGGTCGAGCACATGGAGCATGTCCCCATGGCACATGGCGTCGACGTCAATCCGGCGGCCAGCAAGTACGCGGCCAAGGCCGCCATGATGATGGGCTTGACGGCCGAGCTGCTGGGCAAGATGCACGGCGTGTCCCGCGAGGAACAGGACAAGTTCGGCGTGCGTTCTCACCAGCGCGCCTACGCAGCGAACCAGCAGGGCTACTTCGACAACGAGATCGTCGGCGTTGAAGGTCATGATGAGCGTGGCTTCCGCACGCTGTTCAAGCACGACGAAGTGGTGCGCATCGATGCCAGCCTCGAGGAAATGGCCAAGCTCAAGCCGGTATTCGATCCGCGCAGTGGCACCGTCTCTGCGGGAACATCCTCTGCGCTCTCTGTCGGTGCTTCAGCCATGGCTGTCATGAGTTACGAGCGTGCCCGCGCCCTGGGGCTCGAGCCCATCGCCAAGGTGCTCTCCACCGGTGTGGCAGGCTGCGACGCCTCCATTATGGGCTATGGCCCGGTGCCAGCCTCCAAGAAGGCGCTCAAGGCCGCAGGGCTTTCGTCCGACGATATCCAGACGGTCGAGCTCAACGAAGCCTTCGCCGCGCAGGCGATTCCGGTGCTCAAGGATCTCGGCTTCCTCGATGCGATGGACGAAAAGGTCAACCTGAACGGTGGCGCCATCGCCTTGGGACACCCTCTGGGCTGTTCCGGCTCGCGTATCTGCACTACGCTGCTCAACGTCATGCGCCAGCAGAACACCACCCTGGGGCTCGCCACCATGTGCATCGGCATGGGGCAGGGCGTTGCCACGGTGTTCGAGCGGCTCAAGTAAGCTCCAGCAGTCCGCTCTTGAGTCGTCAGCGGCCTTGCCCTTCTGGGTGAGGCCGTTTCGGTTTGATTCGTTGACGGCCGGATCGCCCATCAATAAGATGCATGTGTTTTGCATCTTATTGAGTTAACCGCGAAGGGTGAATCCTATGGGGCTGAAGAACCTATTCAAGAAAGACAAACCCGAAAACGAACAGGCCGTTCAACCTTATGAACCTGATGCCTCGGTAAAGCCGGCTGCCCAAGCCAATGCCGACGAGCCTGCGAGTGCTGACGCTGTCCAGAAGAAAAAGCATGGGGAGCCCGGAGTCTGCTGCGGGTCGTGCAGTAACTGAAGCGAAGTCCTGGGCGGTCTGCAGCGGGCATGGCTTTCGGGTCATGCTCGTTGTCAACTCGCAGGGCTCTCACTGCGGTGGCCAATACGCTAAAGCACGCCGGCTTCGAGTCCGGCGGCCAGGTAGAGGCCTAGCTCTTCCACCTCATCAGCAAAGTCGTCTTGCCATTTGCCCCGCAGGATCAGTGGTTCCTGGGTCCAGCGCCAGCGTAGCCCGGTGACGATGCTCTCAACCGCTCGGCGCGTGCCGGTACCGTCATGCCCCGCTCGAATATAGAGCGCACAGGGCAGGCCCTGTTTCGCTTCGAGCACCGGATAGTAGCTGCGGTCGAAGAAGTCCTTCAGTGCGCCGCTCATGTAGCCGAGATTCTCTGTGGTTCCCAGCAAAATGGCATCGCATGAGCGAATGTCTTCAGGGCCGGCATCGAAGGGGGCCTTGACCACCACCTCGACCGCCTCTACCTCGGGGTGTCTGGCACCGCGTTCGGCGGCGTCTCTCAATCTCTGGGTATTGGGGGAGGGCGCATGGGCCACGATCAGCAGTCGTTTCATGTTTGACAGTCTAACGGCTTTTTCCGACGCTGTTTCGGCACCCTTCGCGTTTTACCGTCAGAGGAGGAATTCCCCACATGGCCTTTGCACTTTCGGACATGCAGTTGGAAAGCTCCGCCTTCGAGGCGCATGGCGCCATTCCCGGCCGTCATACCGGCGAGGGCGACGATGTCTCGCCGGCCCTCAGCTGGCGCGATGCTCCCGAGGGCACCAAGGGCTATGCCATCATTTGCCACGACCCCGATGCGCCCCTCGTCCAGCACGGTGGGTATGGCTTCGTTCATTGGCTGCTCTACAACCTGCCGGGCTCCACGACGTCCCTGACCGAAGGCACCTGCGACGGCACGAGCGGCAAGAACGATTTCGGCAAGGTTGGCTACGGGGGGCCCATGCCGCCCGAGGGACACGGTGTCCATCACTACTATTTCTGGGTGCTGGCGCTCGACAAGCCGACCGACCTGCCTGAAGGGCTCGGCATTGAAGAATTGCTCAAGCAGCTCGAGCCTCACCTGCTCGGCATGAACCGCCTGATCGGCACCTATCGGCGCGACTGATTGGCAAGGTAGCGCCCAAAGCCGTCAGGGAGGATTTGCGGTGTTCGATTGGCTCTTTCAGCACGGAGACAGCATCTCCGTGCTGACCGATATCGGCACGCTGCTCGTATGGGTGATTTATGCCCAGCTCCTCTATTTCAGCTTTCGCCGCCAGCGTAGGCCACGCCTGCTGATCAACCGCGGTCGAAAGAAGGATATCGATGCGCTGTGCATCATCAGCAACATGAGTGCCGAGCCGGTATTCATCCAGCACATCATCGCTGAACTGGAAACCTCGCGAGGTATCGTGCGTGTCGACGTGACCGATCGCACCGAGCGCTACAGCGACGGCGACGAGCATCATGAGGACAACGACTCCAATCGCCCCGTCGCATCCTCTCTTATCGTGCGCGACGGCTCGCATCAGGGGCCGCTGGGGTCGGGCAACTTCGTGCATATCGATAGCTTCGGTGCCTTGACCCGGCGGCTGGCCTATGACGGCGGTTTCGAGATGGAGGGATACCGCCCGTTGCATGATGTGGTATTCCGCGCCCTGACGATACGCATCATCTGCATCTATGGGTCGGAAGATCTGCCGGTCGGTGCCGAGCGTCGCTTCGAGTTCATCGCCCAGCAGCCTGACAGTGGATTGGTACCGGCCACCTGGGACACCAAACGGCTCTCCTCCCCATGGAAGCGGAGGCGCTTGTGCCGCGAGATAAGAGAATTGAACCACAGTGATGACCTGTCTTCCCCGGTTTTGCCCAAGCAATGAGAGCGATCGGGTAGCGCTTCTTGTCCTTTACGTGATTACGGTTAATTTTCTTGTCGCAATAGGCCGATACAAATTCGCTTTGCATGGAAAGGTATCCCCGGCTAGGTTGAGGCATTACCAGTCGGAGGATTGGCGTTTCGCTTTGATCATGGAGGAATATGCGATGAAAAATGACGTACAGGATCTTTTTCCCACGCGACTGGAACGCAAGCTGGGAATGTTCGAGCGTATCGATCCCGTCGTCTTTACCGAAGGGGCCCAGCGCAGTGAGGGACCGCTGAGTGAGGAGGAGGTACGCGAATACGAGGAGAAAGGCTTTCTTTCGTTCGAGGGATTCTTCGACCGCGAGGAGATGGAGGCCTTCATTCAGGAACTTCGCGACTATGAGCAGGACGACGACCTCAAGCTATCCGAAGGCACCATTCTCGAGCCCGGGCGAGAGGAGATCCGTTCCATCTTCGGAATCCATGAAATTTCCGAACGATTCAGCCGCCTGACTCGGGACCCGCGGTTGCTGGCCATGGTCGAGCAATTGCTGGGGCAAGGTGTCTACATTCACCAGTCTCGCATCAACTACAAGCCGGGTTTCAAAGGGAAAGGCTTCGACTGGCATTCCGATTTCGAAACCTGGCACAGCGAGGACGGCATGCCGCGCATGCGTTCGTTGAGCTGCTCTATCGTGCTGACCGACAATGGTGAGTTCAACGGCCCGCTGATGTTGATACCCGGCTCGCACAAGTACTTCGTTCCCTGCGTGGGTCGCACGCCGACAGACAATTACAAGGAGTCCCTCAAGAGCCAGGACGTGGGCGTGCCCGACAACGCCAGCCTGCGAGATCTGATGCTCAATGGCGATATCGAGGCGCCGAAAGGACCTGCCGGAACACTGGTCATGTTCGAATGCAACACCATGCATGGCTCGAACATCAATATGTCCTGCTGGCCGCGCAGTAACCTCTTTTTCGTCTATAACAGCGTCGATAATGGTTTGATGAATCCCTTCTGCGGTAATCGGCCGCGCCCGGAATTCCTCGCCAATCGCACGGACTGGTCCCCTCTCAAGCCGGTCGAGTGAGGTCAGCCGGTCGTATTCGCTGTGGCATCTATGAAGTCATCGGCGTGATGCCTCAGCGATGCGCCTTGACACGCAGGCGCACGTAATCGGCCGTCCAAATGCCATGGCTATCTCGCAAACTCGGAGCGAGAAGCACCAAGGCATCGTCCAGGACGGCTTCGCGGATTTCCGTATCCAGGCCATGCAGGAAAGGGTTGGCAAAGGTGGCAAGCCAGCCGGACATGCCCGTGGGCAGACGGGTCGGACGCGGAATCAATTCGGTGGTGTCGACGGTGAATCCTGCCGTCACCAGGCAATCGCGGTACTCTTCAGCGGTGGGGAAGAACCAGGGGAAGCGCGCCTTGCCGCTAATGCCGCGGGCCTGCAGTGCTGCCAGCATGGCGGTGCAGATGGCCGCCACGTTACCGTGACCGCCGAATTCGGCAACGAAGCGGCCGCCCGGTTTCAATGCGCGATGGATGCTGGCTATCACGGCTTGGTGATTGAGCATCCAGTGCAGGGCGGCATTGCTGAATACCGCGTCGAATTCATGTTCGAAGGGTAGGTTGTGAGCATCCATGACCTGGGCATCGATCCCGCGGGCCCGGGCCGTCGCGACCATGTCCTTGGCGGCATCCACGCCCACGAGAGTGGCGCCGGACTTTGCCAGCTTTTCCGTCAGAACCCCGTCACCACAGCCGATGTCGAGAATACGTTCGCCGGGCCGAGGGTCAAGCAGGTCGGCAACCGGATTGCCCAGCTCGGCAACGAAGTCGGCATTCCGCGCATAGGCTGCGGCATCCCAGCGCTGGCCCCGGGCGTTGTGAGGAAGATCCGTCATGGCAGATACTCCGTAGCTGCGGTGCGCTTATGTATGCTTGCTTATCTGCAGAGTAACCCAAACCTCACCGGCAGCCATCTTTCCTCGCCCTGCCGGGAACGATCGCGCTACCGAGCTGACGGAAGCTCGCCGCGAGCCGCCAGTTCCTGGGGTAGTAGGGCGGCATGGATCATCGAGTGCACCGGCGTTTCCACGCCAACCGCTTGACCCAGGCGCACCACGGCGCCGTTCTGAGACTCCAGTTCTGAGGGTTCTCCCGCCGTAATGTTGCGTTGCATGGAAGAGGTGCTCTCGGCTGGCATCGCGTCGATGTACTGCATCGCACGTGAGACCGCATCGGCAGGGAAGTCAATGCCATGGGCGCGGGCGACGCGGTCGATCTCCTCGAGCATGGCCTGTATCAGGGTGCGGGTTTCCGGCAACTGTCGCGTGATCCCGATGGGTGCGCGCGTGACACTGCCGATGCCGCTCATGGCACAGATGAAAAGGAACTTGCTCCATTTGGCGACGCGAATGTCGTCGGGTATCTCTGCATGGATGCCGTGCGCATTGTCGAAGACGGCCTTGAGCCGAGCCGTGCGCTCACTGCTACGACTGTCCCGTTCCCCGAAGCGTACGAATGGATCCACGCCGCCGTGGCGAATATGCCCGGGTGCCTCCCGCCAGGCCAGTATGCCGCAAAGACCATCGAGCACCGGTGGCTCGCCCAGTACCTCGGTCAGAATATCGGCGGCTTCGACGCCATTCTCGAGTGGCAGCACCAGCGTATCGGGCCCCACGAGAGGACGGATCGACTCGGCCGCCTCGCGCACCTGCCATGCCTTGACTGCCACAATCACGCAGTCCACTTCTCCTATCGTGGCCGGATCGTCCGTGGCTCTGATCCGTTCCAGGTTAATGTCGCCCTTGATGCTGCTGACATGCAGCCCGTCGCGCTGCATGGCGATCAAATGGTCGCCGCGGGCGATGAAGGTGACGTCCTCGCCGGCTTCGGCCAGACGTGCCCCGAAATAGCCACCGACGCCGCCGCTTCCCATGATGGCGAACTTCATGTTGTCTCCTATCGATTCGATTGCTCTCAAGGAGCATAACCTGCCTTGTCCCAGCCTACGACGTCCCGCCGCAAGCGGCTACAGTATCGGTCAGCATGAAGACATTGTTGAACATGGAGTTCCGATGCACGCAGCCCTGCTCTATTTCGTGGATGAAGCCCTTCCCGCCATGCGCCTGGCCGAGGCAGCCAACATCGAAGCCCGGCAGGTGGACTGTCACCGTTTTCCTGACGATGAGTTGGGCCTTCGCCTGCCCGACCTCGGGCTGCCCAGGCGCCTTGTGATCTACCGCAGCCTGGACCGGCCCAACGACAAGCTCGTCGAACTATTGCTGTTGGCCCGGCATGCGCGCGAGCAGGGCGTCGAGCAATTGGTACTGGTTGCCCCCTACCTGGCCTACATGCGTCAGGACAAGGCGTTTCACTCGGGTGAGCTAGTCAGCCAGCGCCTGGTTGGCGGCTTTCTTGCCGAGCTGTTCGATGCCGTGATAACGGTCGATCCGCACCTGCATCGCATCGATTGTCTGGAGCAGGCAGTGCCCTTACCTCAAGCGATTGCGCTCAGTGCCGCCTCGCAGTTGGCCGCGGCGATCGTCGAGCGGCGCCGCGATGCCCTGCTGCTGGGTCCCGATGAGGAGTCGCTGCAGTGGGTGGAGAGAGCGGCCGGGGTGGCAGGGCTCGAGTATGGTGTTTGCACCAAGGCGCGCCACGGCGATCGTGATGTCGACATCGCACTGCCGGACCTGGCCATTGCCGGCCGCCGTGTCGTGCTGATGGATGACATCGCCAGCTCCGGTCGTACCCTGGCCCGAGCGGCGGAGCGGGTACTGGCCGCGGGAGCGAAGGCGGTTGACGTGGCGGTAATGCACGCGCTGTTCGCCGGCGATGCCTTGAGTGTCGTGCGACAGGCCGGGGTGAAGGAGGTGTGGAGTACTGACACCATTGCTCATGAGAGCAACGCTGTTTTCCTGGCGCCAATGCTGGCCGAGGCGTTGGGCGGCGTCATGGCGGAGTGCTGAGGGCGCAACCCAGCGCAAAATTGGGCCGGGAGGGCAAGACCAGAGCGTAGGCCCCGCCTCGCTCCAGTTTTTCGACCTGCCGCGAATCCCACGCGACGAAGCTGACCAGCATGCCGCCCAGCAGTGCCCGCCGCGGCAGTGCGCCGACCTCGCGAATGGCGTTGCGGCTTGTGCGTGCGCGCTCCCCCGGGGGAAACACAGCCACCAGCATTCGAGCGGAGTCGAAGTCACTCGTCGCCTGCCGAACGGGAAGCAGACCGAGGGCCAGGCATGCAACCACTGCCAGTGAAACGAAGCCGACAGCGAAGGCATGACAATTCAGGGTATCGGCGTGCATGCGCTAGCCCTCCGCTCCCAGTCGGGTGGTAAGCCCGGGAGAAGGCCGCTCGCGGATCGGCAGATGAATCAGGCCTGCCGCCACTCCAAGCGCGGCGGTGAGCCACCATACGAGCTGGTAGCTGGCGGTCAGCTCGAACAGCCGGCCACCCAGCCAGACACCCAGGAACGACCCGACTTGATGGCTCAGAAAGATCAAGCCGAACAGCGTGGCCATGAAGCGTGTGCCGAACATCAAGGCTACCAAGCCGGACGTCAGCGGAACAGTCGACAGCCATAACAATCCCATTGCGGTGGCGAACAGCAGCACACTGGCGTGAGTGATGGGAAAGCTCATGAAGAGGACGATGGCCATCGCACGGGCAAAGTAGATGAAGGAAAGTAGCCCGCGTTGGCCGAGCCTGCTACCGAGCATGCCTGCAGCATAGGCGCCCAGCACATTGGCCAGGCCGATGGCGCCAATTGCCCAGCCTGCAATCGTCGCATCCACCCCCTTGTCGTTGAGGTAGGGGGGCAGATGCACCGTGATGAAGGCAAGTTGAAAGCCGCATACTGAAAACCCCAGCAGCAGATAGACATAGCTGGGGTGATGCATGGCCAGCCGCAGCGTTTGTCGTAAGGTCAGGGCCGGTCCCGACTCAACGGCGGCTGCTTGCGGTGTGCCTCGTACGCCAAGCGCCAGCCCCACGACCAGTGCGACGCCGCCGGCGAGGAGCAGAGCGGCGGTCTGCCAGCCATAACCGGTTATGAAGGCCTGGCCCAGCGGGGCAAACAGGAACTGGCCGAGCGAGCCGGCCGCCGTGCCAATCCCCAGCGCCCAACCACGATGCGAGGCCGGTACCAGCTTACCCAGTGCACCGAGTACGGTGACGAAGGAGGCGCCGCCCATGCCGAGCCCCACGAGGACACCGGCACTTAGCGTCAACGTCAGCGGCGAGTCGCTTATTGCCATCAGGGCCAGCCCGGCGGCATAGCACGTTGCTCCTGTGACCAGCACCCGCACGGGGCCATAGCGGTCGACCAAGGCCCCGGCGAAGGGCTGGGCCAGGCCCCACATGAGATTCTGCAGGGCGATGGCAAAGGCGAAGGTTTCCCGTGTCCAGCCATGGGCCTCGACCACGGGATCGGTGAACAGGCCGAAGATCGAGCGTACGCCGAAGGTGATGAGCGAGATGGCGCAGGCGCAGCCGACCAGCACCGCAAGCGGAGGTGTTGCATATGCCGAAGGAGGTGAGGGAGGGAAGGCGGTCATGACGGCTCTCCAGTGAGCGTAAAGACATGCCCGCATTGCAACGGAGTGGAGCGCGTGGCTCAAACGAAACCTTTTCCCCTCCTGTTGAACGTTATTTGTCGCTCTGGATTCGTCTGGTCTCGCTTCGCTATGAAACCTGCTCGAGCAGCCAGCCGCGAAACAGCGCGACCATCGGTTCGCTCCTGCGCCGTGGCGGTGTCACCAACCAGTAGCCAGTCTCGATGTCAACGGTGTCCTGCCATGGCATGACGAGCAGGCCACGTTCGAGTTCGGCATCGACCAGGGGCCTGCGTCCCATGGCGATGCCGAAGCCGTTGGCAGCCGCCTCGTAGGCCAATTGAAGCGTGTCGACGAACAACGCCCTGTCGGGAGAAGGCTGAGGACGACCGGTGGTAACACACCAGCGCTGCCATTCTTCATGTACCGTGCGCATGTGAATATGACAGACACTGGCAGCATCGGCCCGTACCCGATCCACCAGTGAGGGTGCGCATACCGGTACCAGGCGCTCACGGAACAGCAGGTCGCAGGCAAGCGTGTGCCAAGCGCCGCGTCCCATGCGGATCGCCATGTCCGTCTCACCGGTTTCCAGCGCCACATGCTGCTGCGAAGTGTCGAGCAGGACGGTGATGTCGGGATATCGGACGCGAAAATCGCCTAGCCGCGGCAGGAGCCAGCGAACGGCGAAGAAAGGAGTAACGCTGATCGCCAAGCGACGCGGTGCCTGAACGTTCAGCAGCCTCTCGGTACCCTCGCCGAGCAACATCAGCGACTCGCGCACGGTCGTCGCATAGCGCTCGCCCTCGGTCGTGAGTCGCAGGCCGTGCGGCGTTCTCGCGAACAAGTCGATACCGAGCCACCGCTCGAGTGACCGGATGCCATGGCTGACGGCGCTAGGAGTCAGCGACAGCTCTTCGGCAGCAGCCTTGAGCTGCCCGAGCCGTGCGGCGGCTTCGAAAAGGCGCAGCGTGTTCAATGGCGGGAGTCGTCGTGGCATCTTATTCCTCGCCCAGTCAATGGAATGTTCATACCATGAGAATCCGGTGGCGGCCATCCATGGCGCCATGTCGTGCACAAGCAAGAGGAGTGGTGCCCAGGTGATGCCGATAAAACGGAGTTTCGTCCCGATCTTGTTCGCCCTGCTTGTGGCGAGCGGCTGTAGCGGTCGCACGGCGCCGCAGAGCGAGCCGGCCGACACCGTTGCCGAGCCCGAGCGGGTCCAGCCGGTAGCGACGACAGCGCCACCCGTGCCTACCACCCGGTTTGATCGCTTCTGGATTCCTCCGCTGTTTGCCACGGAGTCGGACGAGGTGCACTACTACATCAGCCGCTTGGCCGACAGGCGTTTCATCGATATCCAGGGTGGAGGCGAGCATCCACGTGTCTGGTATATCGCGGCGGAGCGGCTCGGACAGATCGGCGAACCCGCCGTACCGATGCTGTTTGCGCTCATCGACACCCACGACGAGTACGAGCTGATGCTGGTGCTGTACGCGTTGCAGCTGGCAACGCAGGATCCGCCTTTGCTTGCCCGGACCGATGGCGACTATATCCGTCTGGTCGAGACGCTTAGCCAGGAGGCCAATGCGCAGAACCGGGCCATCGCCCTGGAATGGTGGGAACGGCATGGCTGGCGTTGGCAATGAAGCGACCGCGTCGGTTGGCCATTATGCAGGGGCAGGAGGAGGATTGGAGGTGACAGGTACGTCTCGGCAACAAGGAGTTTCCATGGACCACTTCATGCGCGCCGCTATCGACGAAGCCCGCCAGGGGCTGGCGGAGGGCGGCATTCCCATCGGCTCGGTGCTGGTGCACCGAGGAGAGATCATCGGGCGCGGCCATAATCGGCGCGTTCAGTCGGGCAGTACCGTGCTGCATGGCGAAATGGATGCACTGGAGCGCGCGGGCCGGCGGCTCGCCTCGGTCTATCGCGAGTGTACCCTCTATACCACGCTGTCGCCGTGCCCCATGTGCAGCGGAGCCATACTCCTGTATGGCATTCCGCGCGTCGTCATCGGCGAGAACCGGACCTTTATGGGGGACGAAGCGCTGCTGCGTTCGAGGGGCGTCGAGATTGAGGTTCTTGATCTCGAAGAGTGCATGGCCTTGATGACGCACTTCATCCAGGCTTCGCCCGAGTTATGGAACGAAGACATCGGCGAGTAGACCGGCTGCGGCAGTTGCCGTATTCACGGCGACGCCTGGCCAGGAGCCGGCAGGCATTCGGGAAGGGCGTCGCGTAGCGAACGCGGCAGGATATCCAGGTCGGCCAAGGTGCCCACGCCTTCGCTGACCGTGTTGTCGGCGGCCAACAGAATGACCTGGTCACGTGTCAGCGGTGGTCCGGGCAATGGGGCGGCCAGCAGGGCGGCGAAATGCCAGAGCGGGAGGGGAACCGGCAGTAGCGCACGGTCGCGCTCCAGGTGCGCCATGACCAGCTCCAGCACGTCGCGGTAACGCAGGATATCCGGTCCGCCCAGCTCGAATAGACGCCGCTCGGTCGGGGAAGCGCCCGACAGTCGGGCTATCGCGCGTGCGACATCCAGAACGTGAACCGGCTGCAGGCGGGTCTCACCGTGACCGAACAGCGGGATCACGGGCAAGCGGGTCAGGCCTGCCAGGCGGGTGAGGAAGGCATCGCCAGGGCCGAACATGACGCTTGGCCGAACAATGACCGCCTTCGGGAAGGCATCGAGAACTGCCGCTTCTCCCCGTCCGCGGGCCCTGACGTAACGTGAGCGAGACGCGTCGCTTGCGCCGATACCGGAAAGCTGGATGAAGGTTTCGATGCCCTCAGCCCGTGCAAGCCGTGCCAGGCGGCCGGCGCCCTGTACATGTACCTCGTCGAAGCTTGAGTGGCGGCTTTCGACATACAGGCTCACTGCATTGACCACGCCACGTGACCCTTCCAGCGCACGGCCTACTTCGGCTTCGCAGTGGATGTCTGCTTTCACTGGTTCCAGCGGATCGCCGGGCTCGGCCCATTCGGGTAGCGCCGGCCGACGTGATGCGACGCGCACGGCATGCCCCGCGTCGTACAACTCGCGTACCAGCCGGGAACCTAGAAAGCCGGTCCCGCCGAATACAGTGATCGGCGCCTTCGCCATGTCGTCTCCATCCGTTCGCTCTCGCCGATGCCCTTTCGGCCTGGTGGGTTCAATGGGTCGGCAGGGGGAGGGGGCCGTTTTCCTTGATTGCCCGTATCGCGAAATTGCTGTCTACCGAGCGGACCTCTTTCAACTGCCGGAACTGGCGTAACCAGTGCTCGAAGCTGATGATATCGGCGGTAATGACCTGCAGCAGATAGTCGAAGTGGCCGGAAACGCTGTAGCACTGAATGACTTCCGGCATGCTGCGTACGGTGTTTTCGAATTCCTCGACCCGCTCCTGCTGGTGCTCCTTGAGGCGAACCTGGACGAATAGCGTCAGCGTCAGGCCGAGCAGCGTCCTGTCCAGCTCGGCGCGATAGCGCGTGATCAGGCCCGCCTGCTCCAGCCTGCGAATGCGACGAGCGCAGGGTGAAGGGGAAAGGTTGACGAGTTCTGCCAGCTCGGCGGTGGTAAGACGGGCGTCCTGCTGCAGGGCTTCGAGCAGCATGCGGTCAATGCGGTCGAGTTTGAGATTGCGCATGAGGGTGCCTCGTCAATGTGGCGTTCAGGGGTTCCTTGGCCGATGCCGCTAACCATTACCACAAGTCTGACGAATCCGGACTGTACTCGCCAGTTTCGAAGCCAGAATGGGGCGAGATGCATTCGCCGTCCTGCAATGCGTCCCGCCGGGCTTCGGTGAGGTGCGTTGAGGCGGAAGCGGGAGGGACAGAACTTTCTTGTATACACTCGCAGATCAGGTACTTAAAAAACTAATAAATAGGCGGGGGAACGATGGGCGCCATGACTCGAAGCCGGCATGTCTGGCATGCCTTACAGCATCGGTGGCAATCCTGTCCTCACACGGTACGTCACTGCTGCCGCGTCTTGGTGCTGCTGGCCCTGATCTCGACGGGCACGCTGGTGGTACATGCCACTGGCGGTACTCGCTATGCCTATCCCTATCTGATGCTGATACCGGTACTGCTTGCGGGGGCCTGGTATACGTGGTGGGGTTCCCTGACCGTGGCACTGGTGGCCGGTCTGTTGATGGCGGCCATGCCTCTCTCGGTAGCGACGGGAGAAGCTCAGCCAGCCCTCAACTGGATGATTCGCCTCGGGCTGTATCTGGTTATCGGCGGTTTTGCCGGGGGATTGTTCGAGCGCCTCCGGCAGAGTTACATCAGCGTCGAACGTGCCTCGCGCACCGACCCGCGCGCCGGGCTCCCCAACGATATTGCGCTGGAAGCAGACCTGGCCCGTTGGTTGCAGCGCTCGCCGCGTCAGGATAGGCGAGGCATTGGCGTGGTGCTGGTGCGCGTCGAGGATATCGGCGAGATCGTGGAGGCCCTGGGTGCGGATGCTCCCGATGAATTGATGGTGGCGCTCAGCCGACGCCTGACGCGTCTCGGGCCCAACCTGGCGGGGAGCTACCGGGTCGGCGGGGCGGAGCTCGTGCTATTGCTGTGGCCGGTCGGCGTCGATGAGTTGGAGCGGCTCGCCCATAAGATCGTGGAGCTGGGCGAGGACAATCTGGTCGTGCTCGATGTCCCGCTACGCGCCCAGCTGGTGCTCGGCAGTTCGCGGCAGCGGGCGCCTGGCGATACGCCCCAGAGCCTGATACGCGAGGCGAGAATCGCCATGCTGGCGGCTTCGGAGAAGCAACGCAGCCATTGTCACTTCCAGCCTTTCCTGGCGCGGCGCAGCGTCCAGAACATCAAGCTGATCTCCCGTGTACGCCGGGGCCTGGAGCAGGGTGAGTTCGAGTTGCACTACCAGCCCAAGCTGCGCCTTGCCGATGGGCAGGTGACCGGTTACGAAGGTTTGATTCGTTGGCGCGACGAGCATGGCAAGCTGGTCCCCCCGGGGCTATTCATGCCCAAGGTGGAAAATACCACGTTGATCGCTCCGGTCACGCGTTTCGTCATCGGTGAAGCATGCGATTTCGCCCGGCGTCATGGCGGTAAGGTAAGTATCAACCTTTCGACGCGCAACCTGATGGATCACGTGTTGTTGGAAGAGCTCAAGCAGCATGTTCAGCAGTCGGGCATGCGGCCCTCACAGTTGGAAGTAGAGATCACCGAGAGCGCCCTGGTGCACGATCTCTTTGCCGCCAAGCAAGCGCTGGAGCGTATTCGCGGCTGCGGTATTCAGGTGAGCATCGATGACTTCGGTACCGGCTTCTCCTCCTTCGAGTACTTGCGCCACCTACCTATCACAGGCCTCAAGATCGATCGTGCCTTCGTCGAAGGGCTGGAGCACGATGAGCGGGCACGCAAGCTCATGGCCTGCCTCATCGACGTGGGCCATGCGCTCGATCTGGAAGTCACGGCCGAGGGCGTCGAGACTCAGGGGCAGCATGGCATCCTTCAGGAGTTGGGCTGTGACCAGGCTCAAGGCTTCCTCTACACCAAGGCACTCCCCGCGGATGAGTTGCTGGTTTGGTGCCGCGAGCGGCAGCGACAGATGCGCCGTGGTGACCCCCTTGTGTTGAAGCCGGGCTATCGGGCCACTCCACCGCGCTGATCCAGCGCCGTCATCCGGCCTCCATCCGTCTCGTCGACTCGCCCTTCGCGAAGACCGGTTCTTGAATTAATGAGAATGATTGCCGTTATTGATGCAAACGGCTTCGAACGTGTCGCTATCTCGACGCCTCGCAGCCAGTATTTCCCTTCCGGGCTTCACATCGAATTCATACAGGACTAAAATGGTACGAAATGAAGTGAAGGGCCGTCGCCCATGGCCCGTCACATTCAGGAGGCAGGCATGCTGAAACTTTCCCGGCTGACGGACTATGCCGCCGTGATCCTGGCGCAGATCGCCCGGCATCCCGAGCAATCTCACGCGGCGGCGGAATTGGCCGAGACCGTGCAGTTGCCGCACCCCACGGTCAGCAAGACCCTGAAAATGCTGGTCAAGGCCGGCTTGCTGGAGTCGCGTCGCGGCGCCCAGGGCGGCTACTCCCTGGCACGGCCGGCTTCGCGCATCACGGCGATCGACATCATTACCGCCATGGAGGGACCCGTGGCGATGACGGAATGCAGCCACGCCGGGGGGGACTGCGACCTGTTGTCGACCTGTGGCGTCTCCGACAACTGGCAGCGCGTGTCGCTTGCGGTGCGTACCCTGCTTGACAGCGTGACCTTGGCCCACCTGGCCGACACCACGCCGATCAAGCTACCGGTGCAACTGCCCATACAGAGCGTGAGCCTGGTCGCCGACACGGCCTGAGCCACCGAACCGGATTCATTACCCGAGGCGAGCAAGCTCGCCGGCCCAAACGCCCGGGAGGGGAGAAACCATGGCAAGTCAGGAAATGGAACAGCTGGTCCGCCGCGAATACAAAGAGGGGTTCGTGACGGACATCGAGAGCGAGACGGTACCGCCGGGGCTCGATGAGAGCGTCATCGCCTTCATCTCCAACAAGAAGAGCGAGCCCGAGTGGATGCTCGAGTGGCGCCTCAAGGCCTACCACCAGTGGCTCAAGATGACCGCGCCATCCTGGGCGCATCTGGACTATCCGCCCATCGACTACCAGGCGATCTCCTACTACAGCGCCCCCAAGCGTCCCGAGGACCGCCCCCAGAGCCTTGACGAGGTCGACCCCAAGCTGCTCGAGACGTACGAGAAACTGGGGATCCCGCTGCACGAGCGTGCCGCTCTGGCCGGCGTGGCGGTGGATGCGGTGTTCGACTCCGTGTCGGTGACGACCACCTTCAAGGAGAAGCTGCACGAGGCAGGCGTGATCTTCTGCTCGATCTCCGAGGCGATTCGCGACTACCCGGAACTGATCAAGCAGTACCTGGGTACGGTGGTACCGGTCGCCGACAATTACTTCGCCGCGCTCAATTCGGCAGTCTTCACTGACGGCTCCTTCGTCTTCGTGCCCAAGGGCGTCACCTGCCCGATGGAACTCTCGACCTATTTCCGCATCAATGCCGCCAATACCGGCCAGTTCGAGCGCACGCTGATCATCTGCGAGGAGGGCGCCCAGGTCTCCTACCTGGAGGGCTGCACCGCACCGATGCGCGACGAGAACCAGCTCCACGCCGCGGTCGTCGAGCTGGTGGCGCTGGACGACGCCTATATCAAATATTCGACGGTGCAGAACTGGTACCCCGGTGACGAGGACGGCAAGGGCGGCATCTACAATTTCGTCACCAAGCGCGGCGACTGTCGCGGCGACCGCTCGCGGATCAGCTGGACCCAGGTCGAAACCGGCTCCGCCATCACCTGGAAGTACCCTTCCTGCGTGCTGCGTGGCAAGGACAGCATCGGCGAATTCTACTCGGTGGCGGTGACCAACGGCCGCCAGCAGGCCGACACCGGCACCAAGATGATCCACATCGGCGAGGGCACGCGCTCCTACATCGTTTCCAAGGGCATCTCCGCCGGCCGCAGCAACCAGTCCTACCGCGGGCTGGTCAAGATCGGCCCCCGGGCCAAGGGCGCGCGCAACTTTACCCAGTGCGACTCGCTGTTGATCGGCGATCAGTGCGGGGCGCACACCTTCCCGTATCAGGAGATCGGCAACAGTACGGCGACCATCGAGCACGAGGCGACCACCTCCAAGATCGGCGAGGACCAGCTGTTCTACTGCCAGAGCCGCGGTATCTCCGAAGAGGATGCGGTGAGCATGATCGTCAACGGCTTCTGCAAGGACGTGTTCCAGGAATTGCCAATGGAGTTTGCGGTGGAGGCCGAAGCGCTCCTCAACGTCACCCTGGAAGGCGCTGTCGGTTGAGAAAACGGCTGCGCGACGCCTGTACGGCGTTGAGCGCGGATTCGAGAATGCTCATTTACAGCCGTAAACTCCGCTTCTCGCTTCCGCGCTCGCCTTGCCCAGCCGCCGCTCGCTCGTTTCGTGGGCTTGTGGAAATTAATTTTTCGGGTCGCGGTGGCGGCTCGACAGAATCGAAAAGGTACTCAAGATGCTCGAAGTCAAGGATCTGCACGTCACGGTGGAAGGCAACGAAATCCTCAAGGGCCTCTCGCTGACCATCAATGCCGGGGAAGTGCATGCCATCATGGGCCCCAACGGGGCCGGCAAATCGACCCTGTCGGCGGTGATAGCGGGCAAGGAAGGCTATGAGGTGACCCAGGGTACGATTACCTTCGAAGGACGCGACGTACTGGAAATGGAAGTCGAGGAGCGTGCCCAGGCGGGGCTGCTGCTGGGCTTCCAGTACCCGGTTGAGATCCCCGGCGTGAAGAACATCTATCTGCTCAAGGCGGCGCTCAATGCCCAGCGCGAGGCCCGCGGCGAGGGCGAGATCCCGGCGCCCGAGTTCCTGAAGCTGGTCAAGGAGAAGCTGGCACAGATGAAGATGGATGCCAGCTTCCTGCAGCGTGCCGTCAACGAGGGGTTCTCGGGCGGCGAGAAGAAGCGCAACGAGATCCTGCAGATGCTGGTGCTGCAGCCGAAGCTCGCCATGCTCGACGAGATCGACTCCGGCCTCGATATCGATGCCATGCGCGTGGTGGCCGACGGCGTCAACTCCCTGCGCGATGAAAAGCGCGCCATCCTGCTGGTGACCCACTACCAGCGCTTGCTCGACTACATCGTGCCCGACCGGGTGCACGTGCTGGTCGACGGTCGTATCGCCAAGAGCGGCGACGCCGAGCTGGCCAAGGAGCTGGAATCCCGCGGATACGACTGGGTCGTGGAGGAGACTGCCGCATGAGTGAAGCACCAAGCGAAGTGACGACTTTTCTGGCTCGTCTCGAGGAGCGTAACGCCACGCGTGGTACCGAGCCGACCTGGATCGCCGCGAGGCGTCAGGCCGGCGCGGCTCGCTTCGAGGCGCTCGGCTTCCCTACCCGTCGCGACGAGGCGTGGAAATATACCGACGTGCGCGCCATCGCCCGAGGCAACTTCGCGCTGACTGACAGCGCCGAGTTCTCGCCAGCGACAGCGGCGGCGTTGACGCTACCCGTCGAGGCGCACCGGCTGACTTTCGTCGACGGTGTCTTCTCGGCGGCGCTCTCCGACCTGGGCGAGCTGCCCCGTGGCGTGGCCGTGCTGCCGCTGTCCCAGGCGCTTGCCGAGAACCACGAGGCCGTGGGTGGTCCCTTGGGTCGGTTGACCGGCGTCGAGTTCTCACCCTTCTCGGCGCTCAATACCGCCTTCATGGAGGAGGGGGCCGTGGTGCGCCTGGCACCGGGCAGCGTGGTGGAGAAGCCGATCGTGCTGCAGTTTCTGTCGCGAGCCAATGGCGAGCCGGTGATGAGCCACCCGCGCATTCTGGTCGAGGCCGGTGCACGCAGCCAGGCCACCGTCGTCGAACACCACGTCGGCGAGAGCGAGGCGGCCAACTTCACCAATCTGGTGGCCGAGCTGATGCTCGACCGTGGGGCCATTCTCACCCACTACAAGCTGCAGGAGGCGCCGCTTGCCGACCTTCACGTGGCCAGTATCCATATCGAGCAGTCGCGCGACAGCCGCTACACCTCGTTCAACCTGAACCTGGGCGGTGGCCTGGTCCGCAACGACCTGGTGGGTGAACTCAACGGCGAGGGAGCCGAGGCCAACTTCTATGGCCTGTTCTATGGTCAGGGCCGCCAGCATATCGACAACCACACCCTGGCCAACCATAACGCCCCGCGGACCTTCTCCAACGAGAACTACAAGGGCATCCTCGACGACCGTGCCCGCGGCGTGTTCAACGGCAAGGTGGTGGTCAAGCGCGACAGTCAAAAGATCGAGGGCTTCCAGAGCAACGCCAACCTGCTGCTCTCGGACCGTGCTGAGATCGACGCCAAGCCGGAGCTCGAGATCTACGCCGATGATGTCAAGTGTTCCCATGGCACCACTACCGGCCAGCTCGACGAGGAAGCGGTCTATGCCCTGCGCACCCGTGGCATCGACGAGCAGACCGCCCGCGGCCTGCTGACCCTGGCCTTTGCCGGCGAAGTGATGGAGCGGGTCG
The DNA here is from genome assembly GCF_052584175.1 of Billgrantia hypersalina. NCBI lineage: Bacteria > Pseudomonadati > Pseudomonadota > Gammaproteobacteria > Oceanospirillales > Halomonadaceae > Billgrantia > Billgrantia hypersalina. The sequence continues at coordinate 760,694 of NZ_JBMIQI010000018.1, read as the reverse complement.
ACCTGGATGCCGTGGCCGAACGGGTGGAGCTGGCAGTGGCCGGCAAGCTGCCGGAACGTTTCAACCTGGCCGGGCTGGTGGAAGCCTCCATGGCCCTGCACGACGCGTGAGACGAGGAGACCGCGATGACCCTTCTGGCCACCGAGCAAGCGCTCGACGCACCGGCCCTCGACGTGGCCGACATTCGCGCCCAGTTCCCCATACTCGAACGCCAGGTGCATGGACGGCCGCTGATCTACTTCGACAACGCGGCCACCAGCCAGACGCCGCTGGCGGTAATCGACACCTTTCGCGACTACTACAGCCGCTATAACGCCAATATTCATCGCGGCCTCCATACCCTGGCCGACGAGGCGACGGCGGCCTATGAGGCGGCACGCGAGACGGTCCGCGATTTCCTGGGAGCGGCTGACCGGCGCGAGGTTGTCTTCACCCGCGGGACCACCGAGGCGATCAACCTGGTAGCCAACAGCTGGGGGCGGACCAACCTGAAAGCGGGCGACGAGGTCTTGGTCTCGCTGCTCGAGCATCATTCCAACATCGTGCCGTGGCAGCTGTTGGCCAACCAGCTCGGCATCATCGTCAAGGTGATTCCGGTGGATGAGCGCGGCGTGCTCGATCTCGATGCCTACCGTGGACTCTTCACCGAGCGTACGCGGCTGGTGGCGGTCAATCATGTTTCCAACGCCTTTGGCACCGTCAACCCGGTGCGCGAGATGGCGGCCATCGCTCACGAGCGTGGGGCGTTGATACTGGTCGACGGCGCCCAGGCGGTGCCGCACCAGCAGGTCGACGTACGTGACATCGACGCCGATTTCTATGCCTTTTCGGGGCACAAGGTCTACGGGCCAACGGGGGCGGGCGCGCTCTACGGCAAGGCCGAGCTGCTCGAGGCGATGCCGCCGTGGCAAGGCGGCGGCGAAATGATCAGGAGCGTCTCGTTCGACGTGCCGACGACCTTCGCCGACGTGCCGCACAAGTTCGAAGCGGGCACGCCCGCCATCGCCGAAGTCATCGCGTTGGGCGCAGCGCTGGACTGGGTGAGCAGCGTCGGTGTCGAGCGGATAGGTGGTTGGGAGGCGATGCTGCTGGAACGCGCCACCGCCGCGGTGTCGCGAATCGATGGCCTGCGCATTCTCGGCACTGCACCGGACAAGGCCGGCGTTCTCTCCTTCGTCGTCGACGGGGCGCATTCCCAGGATATCGCCTTGCTGATCGATCAGCTCGGCGTAGCGATCCGCACCGGCAATCACTGTGCCCAGCCGCTATTGGCACACTTCGGTGTGACGGCGACCTGTCGAGCCTCGTTTGCCGCTTACAACACCCTCGAGGAAGTCGACACGTTCGCCGAATCCCTGGAACGCGTCATTGGAATGGTGCGCTGACATGTCGAGCATCGAACAGATAGCGAGCCTCGATAAGGGCCAGATGCTGCCGCTGCAGCGGGACGTCGATGCCATCTCGATTCCCTTCGGCAAGACCGTGACCCTGCCAGAGGACAGTGTGGTCAGCGTCATGCAGGCCAAGGGCAGCTCGGTCAGCGTGGGTCACGAGGGACGTCTCTACCTGATCGAGGGGAGCAATCTCGACGCCCTGGGGCTCGAGCCGTTGCCGCGGCCTACCCTGCCCGAGGATGCCAGCGACGAGGCGATCGAGCAGTTCGTCTGGGATCAGTTGCGTACCTGCTTCGACCCGGAGATTCCCGTCAACATCGTCGACCTGGGGCTGGTTTACGGTTGCCGCATCGAGCGATTGATCAGCGGCGAACGTATCGTCACCATTCGCATGACCCTTACTGCACCGGGCTGTGGCATGGGGGACGTGATTGCCGCCGATGCGCGCAACAAGATCCTGGGGGCGCCCCAGATCAGCCGCGTGCATACCGAGATCGTCTTCGATCCGCCCTGGAGCCGTGAGATGATGAGCGACGAAGCGAAGCTGGAACTCGGCATGTTCTAGCCCAAGCGAAGCCGCTGTCAGCCAGGGCTTCCGTTTCTTCCTGTCCGGTGACGGTGAATGCAGGCGCTGTTGTGGAAAACCTTCAAGTCTCTTCTGATGTCGCTCGGCGCCTTGTTGCTGCTGGCTGTGGTGTTGTTTGTCGGAGCCAATCTCTGGGTACTGGGCAAGACGCACGCACGCATCGAGCATGAGCTGCCGCTATGCGGCCCGGAGCGTGTCGGTATCGTCTTCGGCACCTCGCACTGGACCCGTAGCGGTGTACGCAACCCTCACTTCGATGCCCGCATCAACGCCGCTTCCCGCCTGCTCCGCCTGGGGCGCGTCGAACATCTGCTTCTCTCGGGAGACAACCGTACCCGCCAGTACAACGAACCCATCACCATGTGGCGTGACCTGCGCGGGCAATTCGTACGCGACGAGGATATGACTCTCGATTATGCCGGGTTCAGTACGTTCGACACCGTGGCGCGAGCCAGGGACGTCTTCGGCGTCGAGCGGGCGCTGCTGGTTACCCAGGCATGGCATCTGCCTCGGGCGCTGTTCATTGCCGATGCCCTGGGACTCGAAGCACGAGGCTGCAGTGCCCCGTCTCGACCGGTGAGGGGAGTGTGGCGTCTGCAGGCAAGGGAGTGGGTGGCGCGGGCGGCAACCGTGGGCGATCTCTACCTATGGGGTCGCGAACCGTATTTCCTCGGACCGCTGGAGCCACTGCAGATCGTCCCGCCCACTTGGCGTCAGTTAATCGAACTCGAGCCGGAGCTGGAGTCACTTCTCGACGAAAACTGAGTCAGCGGCCACGCTGCTTCTGCAGTCGGTAGAGTTCGCGGATCAGTGCCCGGCACTCCTTCCAGCACTGCTCGACGATCGGCTCGAGCGGATTAGGCAGCGGATGGGTGTAGAGGGTGGCCAGTGCCTGCATCAGCACGCGCTCCTGCTCGAGCAGCTCGCCGATGACGACCTGGCTCTCATTGCCAACGAAGCTCTTCAGCCGGCTCCACAGCCACATATAGTCGTCACGCTCGACGTCGGCATCGCGCGGCAGCAGCTTGAGGTGACGCCTGGCTAATTCCTGAAGCTTCTTCAATGCCTTGGCGCGGGACTCGTAGTGAGGCTTGAGCGTTTCGCGCAGGGAAGGGCGCAGGCGCTCGATGTTGTCCTGAAAATAGTCGATGCTGTCAGCCAGCGCTTCCAGTACGCTGTCCATCGCCACTTGGCGATTGTCGAGAAACATGAGCGGTCACCTCCTCCGGTGACGCAGATTGTGGCGGGGGAAACACTGTTTTGCTACCCCCGTGGATGAAATAAGTAGTCTTTCTACAAATTCGGGCGCTTTTCCTGCAATTACCCTTTGGGCTTGGGCGGCGCCTTGCGTGAGGCGGTGGCATTCTTCTCGATATGCTCGATGATCAAGCCGGCGATATCCTTGCCGGTGGCCGTCTCGATGCCTTGCAATCCCGGTGAAGAATTGACTTCCATGATCACGGGGCCGTGATTGGCACGCAGCAGATCGACGCCGGCCACTCTCAACCCCATGGCCTTGGCGGCGCGAATCGCCGTGGAGCGCTCCTCGGGGGTGATGCGTATCAGGCTGGCGGTCCCCCCGCGATGCAGGTTGGAACGGAACTCGCCTTCGGCGGCCTGACGTTTCATCGAGGCGACCACCTTGTCGCCGATCACGAAGCAGCGGATGTCGGCCCCTCGGGCTTCCTTGATGTACTCCTGCACCATGATATTGGCCTTCATGCCCATGAAGGCCTGGATCACCGACTCGGCGGCCTGGTTGGTCTCGGCCAGCACCACGCCGATGCCCTGGGTGCCTTCCAGCAGCTTGATCACCAGCGGAGCCCCCTTGACCATGGTAATGAGGTCGGGGATATCGTCCGGCGAGTGGGCGAAGCCTGTAATGGGTAGCCCAAGTCCCTTGCGTGACAGCAGTTGTAAAGAGCGCAGCTTGTCGCGTGAACGCGTGATGGCCACCGAGTCGTTGAGCACGTAGGTCCCCATCATCTCGAACTGGCGCAGCACGGCGCAGCCGTAGAAGGTCACCGAGGCGCCGATGCGCGGTATCACCGCATCGAAGCGCTCGATCTCCTCCCCCTTGTAGTGGATCGAGGGGTGATGGGCGGCGATGCTCATGTAGCAACGCAGGGTATCGATCACCCGCACCTTGTGGCCGCGCTGTTCGGCGGCCTCCATCAGGCGTCGCGTGGAGTAGAGATTGCGATTGCGTGACAGCAGCGCGATATGCATCTTGGGCTCCGGGGCGTATGGGCGGGTCGGTCAGGGTTCGCCGTGCAGGAAGGTGACGCCGGGCGCGACCAGCAGGCGGCGCAGAGCGCGGCGGCCGAGCAGCATGGGATGGCGCATGTCGCTGCGGTTGGCCAGGGTCAGTTCCACCATCATCTCCAGCTCGCCCAGCTGCATCGGCGTACGTATCACGTAGCGCCACTCCTTCTGGCCGTTGGAGCTCGTCACTCGACGGCGGTCGTGCAGATGAGTCCGGTAGACGTGCGGTGGCGTTTCCTGTCCTCCGCTACGGGTCGTGAAGCTGACCCAGAGATGCCCTTCCTCCTCGAAGACTTCGATATCCTCGGCATGCAGGGCCGAGGTGCGGGCTCCGGTGTCGATCTTGGCACACAGCGTCATGCCGATGGTCGGTAGCGTGACCATCTCGAGGCGTCCAATGACGGCCTTTGGAGTATAGGGCAGTTCCTTCATTACGTTATTCCCAGCTATCCATACTCAGTGGCCCAAACCGGCCAGGCGTTGGCCGATGGGAGTGTCCCGCCCGGCTTCGCGCAGCACCATCAATACCGGCAGGCGCAGCCGGGGGATCAACGCCAGATCGCGAGCGACATTTGCGAAGTCGGCCTCACTCTGTTGTGCCAGACGGTTCAGGAAGCGGGGCAGGCGTGCAGCGTCTTCCAGGTGCGTCCAGCCTCGCCCCGCGATGGCAGCCAGCAGGTCGGGCCCGCAGGCGGCCGGATCGTCGAGCAGCGTGTCGTACCACGCTCCGGCTATCGACGGGCTGGCGCCACCCATCGCACGCACGCAGGCGCAAAACGCCTCCAGTTGGCCCGCTTGAGCGGCCTGTTCCCCCCTGTCGCGCAGGGCTGTAGCGAGCCGGTCGTGGATGGCCACGTGTTCAAGACAGTGACATAGCGAAACCAGCACCTCCACCGGCAGGCTGGGCAGCGTTGCGGCCAGTGCCAGGGCCGCCTCGTCGTCGTGGCGCACGGCATAGTCGGCCAGCCCCTGCAGTCCCAGGAATTGCCAATCCACCTGTTGCTGGCCGCTGAGATAGGCCTCCACCGGCTCCAGGTGCGGGCTGGCCGGTTTACCCATGTCGCGGGTGGCACGGGCATGCAGCAGGGCCTGGAAGGGCAGCGAGGGCGTGAAGGCAATAGGGTTGTCTTGCATGAGGTTGTCGATCCCGGACGAGTCTCCGGTATCCCGCCCGGCTCGGGTGACATTGTGGCCGAGAGTAACCAGCAACCGCTGCAGAAAGGCATCACGCGGGGCCGGTACGAGTTGACCTTGCTCGTCCAGCGGCAGGGCGAGGAACCAGATCAAGGGATCGACAAGATCGCCCAGGCGAAAGACGATGCCCAGGCGTGCTTGCCCCTGCCAGGGGAGCGGCCACGCGGCTGTATCGTCCTCCAAACTGGCCAAAGCCTCGAGTGGGCAGGGTTCGACCCGACGTCCCATATGATAAAGGTGGACGTCGGCGCCCGTACGGACGAAGAAATCGTGAAGCGTGTGGATCGGCTGCATATCGGCTCCCATTGGAGCGTGCACTCTACCGTGGAGACCGGTCCGTTGTCAGCCACCCGGCCTGTGTGCGGCGGGATGGGTGATCAAGAAATAACCAGGATTGGCGAAGCCGCGAGTTGTCTGCTACCCCGGTGGCTTTCCAGAGCTTATCCACAGGGTCTTTCAGCAAATCTGTGCATGACCTCCCTGCGCACGGCTACGCTATGGCTGTTATAGGTATTTGTCATGTGCCTAGGCTAGGCGAGGCCATGACGATTGACTAGAATCGAATAATAATCGGAATATTTATTCCAAATTGCTATTGAGGAGTCGGTCATGTCACCACATCTATCAGCTGCTGTGATTCTCTCAGGCGCGTTAGTCCTCATGGGTAGTGTGCAGGCCCAGGAAGAAGCGCAGGAGGAAGTGCTCAGGGTGGGGATGTCGGGAAGCTATTTCCCGTTTACCTTCGTCGAGCAGGACACACTCAAGGGGTTTGAGGTGGATGTCATGCAAGCCGTCGGCGAAGAGCTGGGTGTCGAGGTGGATTTCGTAACCGCGAACTTCTCGGGTCTGTTCGGCATGCTCGAGTCCGGACGCATCGATACCATTGCCAACCAGATCACCATTACCGAAGAGCGCGAGGCGAAGTACCTCTTCACGGAGCCCTATGTCTATGACGGTGCACAGGTGGTCGTCAGGGCGGGTAACGAAGAGATCGAGGGTTTGGAGGACCTCAAGGGCAAGCGGGTAGCCGTCAACCTTGGCTCGAACTATGAGGAGTTGCTGCGTGAGCTGCCCTACGCCGACGAGATTGATATACGGACCTACGACAGCAATATCGAGCAGGATACCGCGCTGGGTCGCGTCGATGCCTTCGTCATGGATCGCGTCAGCGCCACGCAGGTGATCCAGGAGCGTTCGTTGCCGCTGCAGCTTGCCGGTGAGCCGTTCTCCACCATTCGCAATGCGCTTCCGTTCCGCGATACCGAGGCCGATCGTGCCCTGCGTGACCGGGTCGACGAAGCGCTCGCCACCCTGCGTGAGGACGGCACCCTGGAGGCCATCTCGGAGCGCTGGTTCGGCATCGACATCACGCGTCAGTGAGGCCTTGAGCGTTCGCTATGCGCGTTCTCGATCTCGACTACATGCTGGGGCTGGTTCCCATCCTGCTGCGTTATCTGCCGCTCACGCTGCAGATGGCGACGGCAGGCATGGTGTTCGCCCTGGTGCTCTCCTGCGGGCTGGCCGTGATACGCGTGCTCAAGATCCCGGGGCTGAACGCGGCCACCATCCTGTTCATCTCCTTCTTTCGCGGCACGCCCCTGCTGGTCCAGCTTTTCCTGTTCTACTATGGCTTGCCGCAACTGCTTGCCTTCCTGACGCAGATAAACGGTATCACGGCTACCATCATGGGGCTGACGCTCCACTTCTCGGCGTACATGGCGGAGTCGATACGTGCCGCCATCGTGGGTGTCGACCGCAGCCAGACCGAGGCGGCGCTGTCGATCGGCATGACCAATGGCCAGTTGATGCGCCGTATCGTGCTGCCGCAGGCCACTCGCGTGGCCGTGCCCACGCTGATGAATTACTTCATCGACATGATCAAGGCGACTTCGCTGGCCTTTACCCTGGGGGTCACGGAGCTGATGGGGGCGACACAGAAGGAGGCGGCCGGTAGCTTTCTCTATTTCGAAGCCTTCATTACGGTGGCCATCATGTATTGGGTCATTGTCGAGTTGCTGGCCTGGTTCCAGGGGTGGCTGGAAAGACGACTCAACAGGGCTTATCGCAGATGATCCGGATCGCCAACCTCGTCAAGCGCTTCGGCAGCACGACCGTGCTGGACGGCATTGACCTCGACATCGAACAGGGTGAGATCATCGTCGTGATCGGTCCTTCCGGTACGGGCAAGTCGACCCTGCTGCGCTGTCTCAATTTCCTCGAGCGTCCCGATGCCGGGCGTCTCGTCATCGGGGATCTGGACGTCGATGTCACCCGGGCCAGCCGGGCCGAGATCCTGGCGGCGAGGCGCCGCACGGCATTCGTCTTCCAGAACTACGCGCTCTTCGCCAACAAGACGGCACTGGAGAACATCGCCGAAGGGTTGATCGTGGTCAACCGCTGGCCCAAGGCCAAGGCTCACGCCCGGGCCCGCGAGATCCTCCAGCGCATCGGTCTGGCGGACAAGGCGGATGCCTATCCGGCTTCGCTCTCGGGGGGGCAGCAGCAGCGGGTCGGCATCGGCCGGGCCATGGCGGCTCAGGCCGAGGTGATCCTGTTCGACGAACCGACCTCCTCGCTCGATCCCGAGTGGGTCGAGGAGGTACTCGGCCTGATGAAGCAACTCGCGCGCGAGCGTCAGACCATGCTGGTGGTGACCCACGAGATGGGTTTTGCCAGGGACGTGGCGGATCGCGTGGTGTTCATGGAAGGTGGGCGCATCGTCGAGCAGGGGCCACCTTCACAGCTCTTCAACGCCCCTCGGGACCCTCGCACGCGTGATTTCCTGCGCAAGATCCTGGCGGGGCAGCCTGCCTGATGGGCTTGTCCGGATGGGAGGTCGAGCGAGTTGTGCGATAATGAGGCCATAGACCCACAGGAGACCCCATGACCGTACACGAGGAGCTCGACGTGGCGCTGCGCCGCCTCGAGGCCACCATGAAGGCCACCAACATGTGGCGCATGAGTGCGCCGCGTCCCGAAGCGTTCGACAGCCAGCAGCCGTTCTGCATCGATACCATGAACTTGCCGCAGTGGCTGCGCTTCGTGTTCATCGCTCGCCTCGATGCGCTGGTCGAGGCTGAAGCGCAAATGCCGGAAAAATGCGACGTGGCGCCCGTGGTCGATACCTACCTGGCCCAACAGGGCACGCGTGCCACCGATCGCCTGCTGTTGTGCAAGGCGGTGGAAGAGATCGACCGCCTGATTACCGAAAATTGAGCGACACGAGGTGGCTAAGAAGGTATGCCGTACTACTTCGCCTATGGCAGCAATATGAACGCAGCGCGAGTCGAGGCCCGCATCGGTGAGACACGGCGTTGCCTGCCGGGTGTGCTTCACGATCACGCACTGCGTTTCGACAAGGCTTCACGGGTGGCGAGCATCGCCCATGCCAATATAGCCCCTTCAGCGGGGGAGCAGGTCGAGGGCGTGTTGTTCGAGCTGGTCGAGCCCGCCCAGATCGAACGGATGGACCCTTTCGAGGGACACCCGCACGACTACGAGCGGCACCGTCTGCCCATCGCGACCGCTGTGGGTGTCATCGAGGCCTGGGTCTATATCGCCGCGCCCGGCACCACCGCGCCATCCCTCAGGCCGGCGCGGGAGTACCTGGATCATCTTCTGGCGGGCGAGCCCTTCCTCAGTGCCGATTACCATGGTCGCCTGGCCAACGTCGAGGCGATACACGGCCTGGAAGATCACATCCTCACCCTGCTCGGCTTGTCGCGCCAGACGCCGCGCTAAGGCGCCCTTGACGTAATGCAGACGAAACGGGCGAGGCTCGCCGGTTGGCGGGCTTCGCAGCGTTCGGGGCAGCTTTCAGAAACGGTAGCTGAGGCCGGCCATGAAGACCCAGGGGTCGATGCTGACCTTGCCTACGTCTTCTCCTTCAATGCTGGCATCGGTATCGATGTCGACGTACCAGGCGGCAGCGTTGATGCCCCAGCTATCGTTCAGGCGAACATCCAGGCCCAGTTGGCCGGCGAGGCCCCATGAGCTGTCGAGGTTCAAATCGACCTCGCCGACATTGAGAATATGTACGGTCGCGCTCTCGTCGAAGAAATGCGTGTAGTTGAGCCCGATGCCGGCGTAGGGCTGGACGTGGGCGCCGGTGCCGCCTAAAGGGTAGTACTGCAGGGTCAGGGTCGGCGGAAGGTGCTTGGTGGAGCCGGTTGCCGCACCATCGGCAATCGAGATGTCATGCTTGAACGGCAGTGCCGCCAGCAGTTCGATGCCGAGCTTGTCGTGGAACAGGTAGCCTAAGGTGAAGCCCAGGTTGGTGTCGCTGTCTACATCGACCTCCAGCCCGGTCAGCCCAAGCGCATCGATTTCTCCGTTATCGCTTTTGGGGTCGACATGGGCGACGCCCACGCGGGTGATGAAATCGCCTTGGTTATAGGCAAGCGCCTGGCTGCTTGCAAAAAAAGCAGTGGCGGCCAGGCTAGCGGCGAAAAGGGCGGGAAGGGCTTGATTGCGCATGAGTCGACTCCTGTCGTTGAAATGACGCAGCCTGAGCTGCTTCGAACGAAGGCAGTCTACTCAGCGCTTGGTGGCTTGTTCTTGATCCAAGGCAATAGTTGCTTTCGGCAACCAAAAAGGGATTCGGCATGCTTGTTTGGTTGTCTATGTCAGAACGAAGAACGCCGGGCACAGGGCCCGGCGTTGGCATACTATCAGCCTGGTTCGGCTCAGAAGCGGAAGGTGACACCGCCGCCGATGGTCATCGGATCCACTTTAGCTTCTCCAATTTCGCTGCCATCGACAGAGATGTCGGAATCGACATCGGCATAGTTGGCGAAGCCGTTGAGCATGAAATTGTCAGTAATGGCGAGGTCTATACCCACCTGGCCTACGGCTCCGAAGGAGCGGCGGGCACTAACGTTTTCCGGCTCACCGGAGAAGCGGGTGTAGTTGAGGCCTGCCCCGACATAGGGCTGCACCTTGGAATCCAGCCCGCCGAGCGGATAGTAGTTGACCAGCAGGTTGACCGGCATGCGGTCGATGGTGTTGGTGCCACCGCCGAGCGATACATCATGCTCTATTTTTTCGGAGCCGTTTAGCTCGACGCCCACCTTGTCGTGGAACAAGAAACCGGCACCATAGGTAAAGCCGGTTTCACCGCTACTGATACCGTCGACGATGCCATTGTCGGAGCGAGTATCGGACTTGGCAAAGCCGCCGCGCACGAAGCCATCACCGGCGTTGTAGGCCAGGGCTGCCTGGCTGGCGAAAACAGAGCCGGCAGCGAGGGCAACCACGGGAATCAGGCGAATTGGTTTCATTGCTGTGTCCTCCAGGTTTCAGCTGGCCGGAGGTTCCGGCGAGATTGGACAGTGCTCAGTATAAGAACAGTGTTTCTAAAAGTCCTGTTTAAAAATGTTATCGCCCGCAGGCACTTGTTTGATTGCCTTAAAGCCGCGAAGCTCTAATGTCGCTTCTATGCATATTGAAGATTGGCGGACTTTGCGGTGTATAACAATTGCTGTGATGCAGCATGGCGTGGGATGCGCCCTGCAGCTAAGCCTTGAGTAGGCGAACCAAGAGGCACGACGATGAGAGTAGAGGCTGAGGGACGCCCCGTTTGGCTGAGTTTGGGGGCTATGCTGGTTGCCGCGGCGCTGGCGCTAGGGCTGTTGATTCGCCCCGAGCTGATCAGTGCAATGCCCATGACGCTGCGGCTGCCGGTCATCGTCCTGGGCGTGTGGGCCCTGGGGGCGGCCTTCATGCAGCCGTTGGGGCTGGAGTTTCGGCGTCCTTGGCTGCGGTACGCCACGACACCGCCGGCAAGCCTGGCGGCGCTGGGTATCTTTACGCTGATCGTGATAGTCCGTGCCGTCTGGCTGGCGTGAGCAGGCGACAAGAGAAAGCCGCCCGTGGGCGGCTTTCTCTTTGTTGCGTGGCGCCGTGGCGCCGGATCATCATGCTTCTTCGAAGGTATCGAAGTCAGCGGTCACACGCAGGTCCGGCTCTTCGGTAGCCAGGCTCGCCACCACGATGGCGATATACGCCAGGATCACGCCCGGCACGATCTCGTAGAGGTCGAAAAGGCCACCGGACAACTCGGCCCAGACCACCACGGTCACGCCACCTACCACGATGCCGGCAAGCGCACCCCACTTGTTCATGCGGCGCCAGTAGAGCGACATGATCAGTGCCGGGCCGAAGGCGGCACCGAAGCCTGCCCAGGCATAGGCCACCAGGTCGAGCACCGTAGCATCGGGGTTGAGCGCCAGCAGATAGGCAAGTACGGCGATGGCGATGACGGCCAGGCGACCCACCCAGACGAGCTCGGTCTGGCTGGCGTCCTTGCGGAAGATCGCCTTGTAGAAGTCATCGGTCAGCGCCGAGGAGGAAACCAGCAGCTGTGAATCGGCGGTGGACATGATCGCGGCCAGGATGGCGGCAAGCAGGATGCCGGCGATCACCGGATGGAAGATCAGGTTGACCATGACCATGAATACCGTTTCGCCATCAGCCAGATCGCGTTGCACGAAGCCCACGCCAAGCAAGCCCACGGCCACCGAGCTGACCAGTGCGATCGCGGTCCAGGTCACGGCGATGCGACGGGCGGCGGGAATGTCGCGATCGCTGCGGATGGCGGCGAAGCGCGCCAGGATGTGCGGCTGGCCGAAGTACCCCAGGCCCCAGGCCAGCGAACTGACGATGCCGATGAAGGTCAGCGCCTCGCCGGTCGAAGCGTCGCGGAACCAGGAGAGCATATAGTCGCTCTCGGCGGCGAGGGCGGCACCGGCGCCGCTGGTGCCGCCCAGTTCGCCGAAGGCGATGATCGGCACGATGGCGAGCGCCGCGGCCATCATCAGGCCCTGGATCAGGTCGGTCCAGGAGACCGCCAGGAAGCCGCCGAAGAAGGTATAGGAGATCACCGCGATGGTGCCGATGGTGACCGCCACGGAGTAGTCGTAGCCGAATACCGTCTCGAACAGGCGGCCGCCAGCGACCAGGCCGGAGCTGGTGTAGAAGAGAAAGAACATCAGAATGAACACTGCCGAAATCACCCGCAGCAGCTGCGACGTATCACGGAAGCGGTTGGCGAAGTACTCGGGCAGCGTCAGGGCATCGCTCACCTTGAAGCTGTAAAGACGCAGGCGCCGCGCCACGATCAGCCAGTTGAGCCAGGTGCCGATCAGCAGGCCCACGGCGATCCAGCTCGCCGAGATGCCGCTGACGTAGGCGGCACCGGGCAGACCGAGGAGCAGCCAGCCCGACATGTCCGATGCCCCGGCGGATATTGCCGATGTCCAGGGCCCCAGCGAACGCCCGCCCAGGATGTAATCGGAGAGATTGGTCGTGCGCTTGTACGCCACGATACCGATGCCGAGCATCAGCAGGAGGTACACCACGAAGGTGAAACCGATTGCCATATTATTCTGAACCATAAGGGGTTCCTTCAGTGTTTTTGTGGTAAATGATGAGCGCGTTCACTCATCTCCCAGCGCAAGCAGTGACGCGTTACCGCCCAGCGCGGCGGTATTGACGGTCACGGTTTTTTCCGTGGCGAAACGCAGCAGGTAGTGCGGTCCGCCAGCCTTGGGTCCGGTACCGGAAAGGCCCTGCCCGCCAAAGGGTTGGACGCCTACGACGGCGCCGATGATATTCCGGTTTATGTAAACATTTCCAACACGAATTTTCTGTGCCACGAGCTGGGCAAAGGATTCATTGCGACTATGAACGCCGAAAGTCAGCCCGTAGCCCTTGGCATTGATGGAATCGAGCACTTGTTCGATCTCGCTGGCCTTGTAGCGCACCACATGTAGGACCGGGCCGAACTGTTCGCTTTCCAGGGCGTCGATGGCGTCGATACGGAAAGCGACCGGTGGCACGAAGGTACCGTTAGCGGTGTAGGAGGGATCCAGACGGGTTTCGGCCAGCAGGCGCCCCTCGCCCTTGAGTCGCTCGATGTGAGCCATCAGGTTCCTGCGTGCATCGTCATCGATCACCGGCCCCACGTCAGTGCCCAGGTCGCGCGGGTCGCCAACATGGAGCTCCTCCATGGCGCCGCGCAGGATCTCGATGACCCGGTCGGCTACGTCGTCCTGCAAGTAGAGGACGCGCAGGGCACTGCAGCGTTGGCCGGCACTCTGGTAGGCGGACTGGACCACGTCGGCGACCACCTGCTCCGGCAGCGCGGTGGAATCGACGATCAGCGCGTTCATGCCACCGGTTTCCGCCACCAGCGCTGGCAGCGGGGCGTTCTCGCGCGCGGCAAGGGCACGGTTGATGATCTGGGCGGTATCGGTCCCACCCGTGAAGGCAACACCGGTGATGCGTGGGTCGGAGGTGAGCACGCTGCCCACGGTGGGGCCGTCCCCCGGCAATAGTTGCACCACGTCGCGCGGCATGCCGGCCTCGTAGAGAAGTTCCACCACCCGGTGGGCGACGATGGAGGTCTGCTCGGCGGGCTTGGCCAGTACGCTGTTGCCGGCGACGGCGGCAGCTACCATCTGACCGCAGAAGATCGCGACCGGAAAGTTCCACGGGCTGATCGCGGCGAACACGCCCTTGCCACCAAGCATCAGCCGGTTCGACTCGCCGGTAGGGCCGGGCAACTCGATCGGCTCACCGAACTGCTCTTCGGCGCGCATGGCATAGTAGCGACAGAAATCCACGGCTTCGCGGATTTCGTCGACACCGTCGGTCAGCAGCTTGCCGCCCTCACGGGAACACAGCGTCATCAGTTCGGCGAGGTTCTCCTCCATCAGATCGCCCAGGCGACGAATGATGGCGGCGCGCTCGTTCACGGGCGTGGCCTCCCAGCGCGGAAAGGCAGCCCAGGCGGCATCCACTGCGCGAGCAGCCTGGTCGCGGCTGGTCCACTGCACGCTGCCGACTCGCTGGCGGCGATCGTAAGGACTGAAGACCTCATGCACGCTGGCCGGGTCGCGGCTGACTTCGAAGGCAAGAAGCGGGCCGACATCATAGCTGCGCTCCATGAAACCCGACATGGCCTTCATCAGCGGTTCGTAGTGGCTGCGCACGTTGAGGTTGACCCCCTTGGAATTCTTGCGCTTCTCGCCATAGATATCGCGGGGGAGCGGGATTCGCGGGTTGGCGTAGGTGCGGTACTGGTTCAGCGTTTCCACCGGATGAACGCAGAGCGATTCCACCGGAACCTTGGGGTCGACCAGTTGATGCACGAAGGAGGAGTTGGCACCGTTCTCGAGCAGGCGGCGCACCAGGTACGGCAGCAGGTCCTTGTGGGCCCCCACCGGCGCATAGATACGACAGTAGGTACCCTGGGGAGCGCGCTTGAGCGCTGCCTCGTAGAGTGCCTCGCCCATGCCGTGCAGGCGCTGGAATTCGAAGGGGCGTGTGGCTTCGTTGGCCATCTCGAGGATAGTGCTGATGGTATGGGCGTTGTGCGTGGCGAATTGCGGGAAGAGACGGGCGCGGGTCTCATCGGAGAGCAGAAAACGCGCACAGACCAGGTAGGCCACGTCGGTGCAGGCCTTGCGGGTGAAGACCGGATAACCCTCGACGCCGAGCTGCTGCGACTCCTTGATCTCGCTGTCCCAGTAGGCGCCCTTTACCAGGCGCACGGGGATCTCGTCTCCCTGTCGGTCGGCCAGGCGGTTGAGGTAGTGCAGCACCGGCAGGGCGCGCTTGGAGTATGCCTGGACCACCAGCCCGAAGTGCCCCCAGCCCTTGCACGCATCGCTTTCAAAGACGGCACGGAACACTTCCAGCGACAGCTCAAGGCGGTCGACCTCCTCGGCGTCGATGGTCAGTGCCACGTCACGTTGGCGTGCCATGGCGACCAGCTCCCGCACGCTGTCGACCAGTTCGCGCAGGATCTGTTCGCGGCGGCCGAATTCATAACGCGGATGCAGCGCCGAGAGCTTGATCGACACGGAAGGCGCCGGCGTGCGGTCGGAGAGCTTGGTGCTGGTCAAGCCGACCCGCTCGATGGCGCGCGCGTAGTCGTCGAAGTAACGCTTGGCATCGTCACGTGTTCGCGCCGCCTCGCCAAGCATGTCATAGGAATAGGTGTAGCCTTTGTCGAATAGCGGGCGAGAGCGCTTCAGCGCCTCGTCGATGTCGCGGCCGAGCACGAACTGCTTGCCCATGATCTTCATCGCCTCGTACATGGCGCGGCGGATGACTGGCTCGCCCATGCGATTGACCATGCGATTGATGAAGCTGGTCGGCTTGCCGTCTCGGGGCTTGTCGAGCGTGACCACGCGGCCGGTCATCAGCAGCCCCCAGGTAGAGGCGTTGACCAGCCAGGACTCACTCTGGCCCATGTGTGCCTTCCAGTCGGCCGGCCCCAGCTTGTCCTCGATCAGGGCGTCGGCCGTTGCCGTATCGGGAATGCGCAGCATGGCCTCGGCCAGGCACATCAGCATTAGCCCTTCATGGGTGTCGAGGCTGTACTGCTGGAGCAGTTCGTCGATCGTGTCGACCGCAGTATCCATTTCGCGGACCTCTCGGACGAGCTCGGCGGTCTTGCCCGCGATGCGCCTGAAGTCCTCGGGGTCGGCGCTGATCACGTCGACCAGTTGCTGGACGAAGGTTTCTTCGTCCGCTACGTAATGTTCACTGATGCGCGCGAAGAGGGCATCGAGATCCTGCTGCCAGGTAGCAGCGTTCAGCATGGTGTCGGCGTTGAGCATAGGAGTCCCCCGGATGTCCCCGTCCTGAAACGGCAAAACGCCATGTGCGTGGCAGTCTGCCCGAACATGGGTGTGTCTTCCTTGACTGTAGGGGGGACGCGCGCAGACTGCTTGCCAAAAAGCCGGGAGGATTTGCAGATTTCGCGGGAGTTTGCATCGGCGGGCTTGAAATTACGACTTAAGTCGCATGTGCTAGACGGTTGGGTGTGTTGATGGTGGCACGTTCCAGCCCGCTGCGGCGTACGTGGCTGGGCGGGCAGCCGAACGTGCTGCGAAATGCATGCGACAAGGCGCTCTGGTGGGCAAAGCCGGTATTCATGGCGATCTGCGACAGCGGCATGCGGCTCTCTTCGAGCAACCGGCGAGCCGCTTCCAGGCGCCGGCGGCGCACGTACTGCCAGGGGGTGAGGCCGGTCTGCTCACGGAAGCAGCTGCTGAAGTGCGCTTCGCTGAGACAGGCCTGGCCGGCGAGGTCGGCAACGGAGATCGGGGCGGCCAGATGGCGGTCGATGAAGCGGTCCAGCTTGACCAGATCCAGACGGCGCGTCTTTTCCGAGGACGAAGTGCCGCCGAGCCTGGCATGCAAGCAGCCCAGGAAGGTGGCGGCCAAACGGTCGCTCTGGGCGGCGCTCAAGCCATCCTGGTTGCCCTCCTGCTCGAGCAGCAGAAACTCGAGGTAATGCTTGAGGGGCTTGTCCAGGGCGAAGAAGCGCGGGGCGTCGAACAATCGTGAGAGTTCGTGATGGTAACCCGTGAGCGAGGGGGCATCGGCCGGCAGATCGAGTATGAGCTGACGGTTCTCGCCCTGGCCGACGTAATAGTGCACGTGGTTGGCAGGCACGATGCAACCGGAGAAGGCGGAAATTGCACCCCCCAAACCTTCGATCTCGAACTCCGCTCGCCCCTGCAGGCCGATGACGATCTGATGGTAATCATGGGCGTGATGCTGGGTGGCGGTATCAAGCGGAATCTGGCGTATGACGCTGGACATGAAGTTCTCCCGCCTGTCGCTGTCGGGCCAGAGCATACCACACCCGGTTCCCGGGCAACGCTATGGCTGGTGGCGCTGCCTCTCGCGCAGCCGGTGGTGAGAGGCGAGATGATCGCGCAAGGCGGTCAGTTCCGCGCGACCGGCCTTGTCGAGCAACGGCTTGCCTTGGGCAACCTGCCAGGGGCGCCCGTGCTCCTGCATCAGTCGTTGGGCTCTTCGCCTTACGCCGTCGAGATAGTCATCGTGGCGAATGGGATAGTTCACCACGATGTTCCACTCCGTTTCCCCGACCTGATTCGTCAGGGCCTTATCGAACAGGTCCAGCAGGTGCTCCGGCTCGGTCCGGTAACGCGGCGTGCGAGAGAGAAGCAGGATCGAGACGACTCCGCCAATGACGAACAGGCAGACCGCGAAGATGAGCAGGAAGAGCGCCATGTCAATGCCACGCTGGAGGGTAGTGCGCAGGCCGGAAGCGGCGCCGGGCCAAACGCTCTACTGCACGAGCTGGAGCGGGTGAAGGGAATCGAACCCTCGTCTTAAGCTTGGGAAGCTTCTGCTCTACCATTGAGCTACACCCGCAAGGCGTTCGATAGTAAAACCAATGGCTTGAGCTTTGCAAGCCGGCACATGTCCTTGGCTCTCCTTGCTGTATAACCTTCTGTTTTGCCGTGCATTTCTCATGCCCTCGAGCGGCTTTCCCAAGCGACGCTCATCCCCCGGCGAGCCAGTTGACCGCGAGCAGAAAAAAAATTAGCGAACAGTGGCGAACTTTTTTGCTTGCTGCTGTCATATCTGGTACAGGCAGCAGCGCGATGGCAGTCGCTAACACTGTTGCTCTGGCTCGCAGTTTCGATCTTGCCGCCCATGACCCCATGGGCGGTTTTTTTTGTGCATTGCCTGGCGGGCGTATGCGCTGGGCAGCCAGCCCGGGAGAACCGGGCTGGTTGCGATAGAGGTAGGGGGCCTGCTGTCAACCCCGCCTTTGAGGGGGCTCAGGGATGCCGCATGCGCAAGATGGCAGTCAGCACGTCGCGGCGGGTTACGATGCCGCACAGGCGGCCTTGCTCGGTCACGGGGTAGACCTTGGGCTTCTGGCCAAGCATTTCCTGCGCCAGGTCGGTGATGCTCTTTGTCGGTGGAACCGATAACACCTCGTTGCGCATCAGTTCCCTGACCAGGGGCGCCTCGTCGTTGAGGTAGGCGCTCTGCAGCAGCTTGCCCATCACGTCCTGCTCTGAAATGAAGCCGATCAGGCAGTCATGGTCGTCGACCACAGGCACGCCGGGCAATCGGTGCAGCGCCAGGCCCTTGGCCAGCGTGGTGATCGAAGTGGTGCCAGTGACCCGATAGCAATCCCGGGACATGATCTCGCGAACGATGGTGGGAGCCCTGTTGAGCATGGCGCATCTCCTTGTTCGAGCGCTCTTGGCGGGACACTTTCAGCATAGCCGAGTCGCCTTTAGCGGCGCTGATGTCTTCAACACCTGGCCAACGCTCTACCCGACTGAGCGGTCAGAATGTCAGGCGCCGGAACACGCCTGGCGTGTCTGGCTCGAAGGGCAAAATGGAGCGGAAAGGACTAGCTTGGGGAGATGAAGCTGGCGAGCTTGGCCCGCCAGAAGGAGGAGAAACCAATGGACGCACGTGAATACCTTGCAAAGAAGGGGCTCGACGGTAACCGAGACGAAGACCGCCCCAACACCCTGGAGGAAAAGGCATGGGAGCGCGCCCGCCAGTCAGGTGGACGCCAGCCGCATGCCGGCACGCCTTATGACTGGGAGGACTGGGAACGTTATCACGATGCGTTGGCCGAAGGCGCCGAGACCATAGAGCAGAAAATCGATCGAGAAGCTCATCGCCGGACCCACGCATTGGCAGAGGAAGGGGGCGACGGAGGCGGGGCAGTACAGCAGTTCGAGCCGGTGAGGGAGAGCCCTCTGTCATCCGGCCATAGCGATCACGCTGCGATGCCTTCAGGGCAGCAGGCATGGCAAGCGTCGGCGGCCTTGCGTCTATCCTTCAAGCTACTGGCCATCCTGCTGCCTCCCTTGGCGGTCGGGCTCGCCCAGGGGGGAGCTCGGCGAGTTGCGGTCAGCTTGCTCCTTACCCTACTGGGTTGGGTTCCGGGCTGCCTCTATGCCTGGTCGTGGCTGAAGCGCCAGCTGGCGTGACAGCGCTTGTTTGCAATACCTTCGGAAACGAACAGTTTGACGAGAAACGAAAATAACCGCGGCTTTTCTGCAACGTGTGTGTTGCAGCAACATCAGGACTGTTTTAGCTGTTCTTTCGACTAAGGTCTAGGTAATAAATCGAGCTTGAGCGTTGCCCTGACCCTACCTCTAGGCTAGTCTCGCTATCGTAAACGAACATTTTCAGGTTCGTTTTGATTGAAATCGAACATTTTCATTGTTTCTTCGTTCGTTCCGATCATATCGAACCTGGTCATCGACCCATAAAAACAACAGGGCGAGGCGATGTCCTACCTATTCTCCATCGACCAAGACATGGCCAACCTGCGCGCCATACGCTTCGATCATTCTCTACCGCCGCTGACCGTCGCTCAGCGGGAGCTAGCCCAGTCCTTTCCCGGTGACGCAGGGGGCAGGCACGATGCCGACGCGACCGCCTCGGCCCGTGAGTTGCTCAATGCCGGCTGGCAGGTGGCGGTAGAGCGAGTCAAGCGCGCGCGCAGCAGCACGATCCTTTGGCTCTGCCACCTTGCCGCTAGCCGGCTAAGGCACCGGCCGCTTCGCGGTATTTCAACGACTCCATAACGATGACAAAGAGTTCAGCATGTCTCTGATACTTGAAAACATCGATCACGTGGTCAATGGAGCCACGCATATCGAAGACGTCAGCCTCGAGCTGGCGCCCGGCTCCTTCAACGTCCTGCTGGGGCGAACCCTGGCCGGCAAGACGACGTTGATGCGGATCATGGCCGGGCTGGAGTCCCCCACGCGCGGCAGGGTATGGATGCACGGGGAGGACGTGACGCGCCGGTCGGTGCGCAAGCGCAACGTTTCGATGGTCTATCAGCAGTTCATCAACTACCCGGGGCTCACCGTATTCGACAACATCGCCTCGCCGCTCAAGCTGGCGCGGGTGCCGCGGGAGGAGATACGCCGTCGTGTCCACGAGACGGCCAGCATGCTGCACATCGAGCATCTGCTGGACCGCTACCCGGCAGAGCTCTCCGGCGGCCAGCAGCAGCGCACCGCCATGGGTCGAGCGCTGGTAAAGGACGCTGATCTGATTCTCTTCGACGAACCGCTGGTCAACCTCGACTACAAGCTGCGCGAGGAATTTCGCGAAGAGCTGCGCGAGCTTTTCAAGGCGCGTAACTGTATTGCCGTCTACGCCACCACCGAACCCAACGAGGCGCTGGCGCTGGGCGGCCACACGGCGGTACTTCACGAAGGGCGCCTGCTCCAGTATGGGCCCACCGAGGACGTCTATCACCGCCCCCGGGACGTGTTGACTGCCGAAATGTTCTCCGAACCGCCCATCAATGTGGTGCCGGCCATGGTGTCCGGCGCCGAAGTGACCTTCGACCGCAGCGTGCATTTTCCGCTCAACCGGGACCTCGCCGGACTGGCGCCGGGCCAGTATCAGTTCGGGGTGCGGCCTTCGCAAATCGGGCTCGAGCGACAGGCGGAAGACGACCTCGAGCTGGAGGTCACGGTCGATCTGGCCGAGATCAGCGGCTCCGAGACCTTCCTGCACGTGCGCAACGACCTCTTCCAACTGGTGCTTCACCTGGGCGGCGTGCATGAGTTCGCCGTCGACCAGCCGCTCAAGGTCTACTTCCCCACGCACAAGATCTATGCCTTCGACCGCCATGGCGACGTCGTGCATGTTCCCGCACGGCCAGGAGCGCACTGATGGCACAGATCACGCTCAAGTCGCTGGCGCACAGCTATTCGCCGAACCCCGCGGGTCCAGAGGACTATGCCATCCGCGAGATGGAGCACGTCTGGCAGCAGGGCGGGGCCTATGCCCTGCTAGGGCCGTCAGGCTGCGGCAAGTCGACACTGCTCAATATCATTTCCGGCCTGTTGACCCCTTCGGCCGGGCAGGTGCTGTTCGACGAGCAGGTAATGAACGAGCTGCCGCCCGAGGAGCGCAACATCGCCCAGGTGTTCCAGTTCCCGGTGGTCTACGACACCATGACCGTCTACGACAACCTGGCCTTCCCGCTGCGCAACGTGGGTACACCCGAGGCCAAGGTGCGCGAGCGCGTGGCAGAGGTGGCCGATGTGCTCGATCTCACTTCGCTGCTCAAGCGCAGGGCGCGCAACCTCACCGCCGACGAGAAGCAGAAAGTCTCCATGGGGCGCGGTCTGGTGCGCGACGATGTCTCGGCGATTCTCTTCGACGAGCCGCTCACAGTGATCGATCCTCAGCTCAAGTGGAAGCTCAGGCGCAAGCTCAAGGAGATTCACGAGCGCTTCAACATCACCATGATCTACGTGACCCACGATCAGCTCGAGGCATCGACCTTCGCCGACAAGATAGCGGTCATGTACGAGGGACAAGTGGTTCAGTTCGGTACCCCACGCGAATTGTTCGAGTCGCCGGCGCACACTTTCGTCGGCTATTTCATCGGCAGCCCCGGGATGAATTTCGTCGAGGTGGCCCGTACGGACAGCGGCGCTCGCGCCGGCACGGTTGATCTTTTGCTCCCGCCCGCCCTGCGCGACGCCATCCACCAGGCCCGGTCGCGCCATATCAAGCTGGGAATCCGCCCGGAGTTCGTCGAGGTGACGAGCGAACCGGGACAGGACACCTACGAGGTGGAGATCGCCACGACCCAGGATCTCGGGACCTACCGGATCGTGTCGTTCGCCTTCGCCGGCGAGACCTTCCGTGCTCGCCTGGAAGAAGACCAGCCGCTGCCGGGACGCATCGCCCACATTCGCTTCCCCGAGGCGCGGTTGCACCTGTATGTCGATGAGTTCCGCGTGGAGGTGGAGCGATGAACAAGGTCCAGAACAACCGGGCATGGTTTCTGATCCTGCCCATGCTACTGCTGGTGGCGTTCTCCGCCATTATCCCGCTGATGACGGTGGTCAACTATTCCGTACAGGACGTGTTCGACGCCCATACGCGTTTCTTCACCGGCACCGAGTGGTTCGAGGCCACTCTCAACGATCGCTCGCTGCAGGCCGCTCTGCTGCGCCAGTTCGCCTTCTCCTTCACCATCCTGGCGATCGAGGTGCCGCTTGGCATCGGCATCGCCCTGCTGATGCCCAAGCGCGGCTGGCAGGCTTCTGCGGTACTGATCCTGATCACGCTGCCGTTGCTGATTCCCTGGAACGTCGTGGGCAGCATCTGGCAGCTCTTCACCCGCGGTGACATCGGTCTGATGGGCGTGGGTATCCGGGAGATGGGCTACGCCTACAACATTACTCGCAATCCTGCCGATGCCTGGGCCACCATCATCCTGATGGACGTGTGGCACTGGACGCCGTTGATCGCCCTGCTGTGCTACAGCGGCCTGCGTTCGATCCCGGATGCCTACTACCAGGCGGCGCGTATCGACCGGGCATCGAAGTGGGCGGTGTTTCGCTACATCCAGTTGCCCAAGCTCACCAACGTCCTGGTGATAGGCGTGCTGCTGCGTTTCATGCACTCCTTCATGATCTACGCCGAGCCGTTCGTGCTCACCGGTGGCGGGCCAGGCAGCTCCACCACTTTCCTCAGCCAGTCGCTGACCACCATGGCCATCGCCCAGCAGGACCTGGGGCCGTCGGCGGCATTCTCGCTGATCTACTTCCTCATCATCTTGCTCGTGTGCTGGATCTTCTACACCGCGATCATGAACAGCCAGAAAGATACCCCTCAGGGAGGAGCCTGACATGACCCGCTCCATACCGACCACCCCCGAGAGCGTCCATCGGCAGGCTGCCGAGAGTGCCGCCAGGCGTCGCAAAAGGGCCCGTCCGGCGAGCACGCGCTGGCGGCGGCGTGCGCTGCTGGGTATCTACCTCGTCTTCGTGATGCTGCCCATCTATTGGCTGCTCAACCTGTCATTCCAGTCCAACAGCGAGATTCTCGGCAGCTTTTCGTTCTGGCCGCAGAACTTCACTCTGGGCAACTACATCGGCATCTTCACGGATTCGAACTGGTACATGGGCTACGTCAACTCGCTGGCCTACGTACTCATGAACATGCTGATCAGCATCTCGGTAGCGCTGCCCGCCGCCTACGCCTTTAGTCGCTTCAGGTTCATCGGCGACAAGCACCTGTTCTTCTGGCTGTTGACCAACCTCATGGCACCGCCGGCGGTGTTCCTGCTGCCCTATTTCCAGCTCTATTATTCGGTGGGCTTGTTCGATACCCATATCGCCGTGGCGCTGGCCCATTGCCTGTTCAACATCCCGCTGGCGGTATGGATCCTCGAGGGGTTCATGAGCAGCGTGCCCAAGGAGGTCGACGAGACCGCTTACATCGATGGCTACACCTTCCCGCGCTTCTTCGTCACGATCTTCCTGCCCATGATCCGCTCGGGAATTGGCGTGACACTATTTTTCCTGTTCATGTTCTCCTGGGTGGAGCTGCTGCTCTCGCGCACCCTCACCTCGACAGGTGCGCAGCCCATCGCCTCGATCATGACACGCACCTCGACCGCCTCGGGCATCGACTGGGGGACCTTGGCTGCCGCCGGGGTATTGACCATCCTGCCGGGCATCGTGGTGGTCTACTTCGTTCGTAACCACATCGCCAAGGGCTTCGCCCTGGGTCGGACCTGAAGGGGAGGAATTCACGATGGATTGGATGGTCTGGACGCTCCCCACGGCGATTTTCTTCTCCGTCATCGCCGCCATTCTACTCGGCATGACGGCCTGGGAGCTCGCCTCCCCCACGGTGGAGCGGCGCGGTTTCCTGCCGATCGCCACCACTCGCGGCGACCGGCTCTTCATCGGCTTGCTTTCCGCCGCCTATATCCACCTGGCCGTGGTCGGCTTCACCGAGCTTTCGATTTGGTTTGCCCTGGGGGCTTCTGTCCTCTGGTTGCTGGTGCTGATGCGCTGGGGCTGAACCAAGGCAGTACGGACGATACCCGCGTCAAGGATGACTCACCACACGCAGAAAGAGGTCAACATGAAGAACAAAAGGATCCCAATGACGGCTATCGCGGGCAGCCTGCTGCTTGCCTCGGCCGGCGTGCACGCCCAGTCCGACGATGCCCGCGCGATAGCCGAGCGGCTCGTCGATGAGCACTTCCAGAACTCGACGCTCTCTCGTGAGGAACAGATCGAAGAGCTGCTGTGGTTCGCCCAGGCCGCCGAGTCGTTTCGCGGCATGGAGATCAATACCGTCGCCGAGGGCCTGACCACGCACGTGTGGGAACGCGACGTGCTGGCACCGGCCTTCGAGGAGCTCACCGGCATCGAGGTGACCCACAACATCATCGGCGAAGGCGATGTAGTGGACAACATGCAAACCCAGATGCAGACGGGGCGCAACATCTACGACGGTTATGTCAACGACTCCGATGCCATCGGCACTCACATCCGCTACGGCACCACCATCAACCTGACGGAGGCGATGGAGAACGAGTGGGCTGACTATACGCTGCCGACCCTCGATCTCGACGACTTCATCGGTCTGCAGTATGGCACCGGGCCGGACGGCAATCTCTACCAGTTGCCCGACCAGCAGTTCGCCAACCTCTACTGGTTCCGCTACGACTGGTTCCAGCGCGAGGATTTCCAGGAGCAGTTCCGCGAGATCTATGGCTACGACCTGGGCGTACCCACCAACTGGACGGCCTACGAGGACATCGCCGAGTTCTTCACTGAACACGTCGGGGAGATCGACGGCGAACAGGTTTACGGCCATATGGACTACGGGCGGCGCGACCCGTCGCTGGGCTGGCGCTTCCATGACTCCTGGCTGTCCATGGCCGGCATGGGGAGCCCCGGCGTGCCGTTCGGCAATCCGGTGGACGACTGGGGCATCCGGGTCGATGAGGAGAGCCGCCCGGTGGGCGCGAGCGTCAGCCGCGGTGGGGCGACCAATTCTCCGGCCTCGGTGTTCGCCGTGACCAAGATGGTCGAGTGGCTCGACAAGTACGCTCCTCCCGAGGCGCAGGGCATGACCTTCGGCGAAGCCGGGCCGGTGCCCGCTCAGGGCAACATTGCCCAGCAGATCTTCTGGTATACCGCGTTCACGGCCGACATGACCGATCCGGGACTGCCTGTCACCGATGAAGAGGGCAACCCCAAGTGGCGCATGGCGCCGTCGCCCACCGGGCCTTACTGGGAAGAGGGCATGAAGGTTGGCTACCAGGACGTGGGTTCATGGACCTTCTTCGACTCCACGCCCGAGGACCGTCGTACCGCGGCGTGGCTGTTTGCCCAGTTCACCGTATCCAAGAGCGTGTCGCTGGAGAAGCTCATGGCCGGCCTCACGCCGATTCGCGAGTCCGACATCTTCTCCGACCAGATGACCGAGCTGGCGCCCAAGCTGGGGGGACTGGTCGAATTCTATCGTAGTCCCAACGAGTCCAACTGGACGCCTTCCTCGACCAACGTGCCGGACTATCCGCGCATGGCACCGCTGTGGTGGCAGAACCTGGCACCCGCCGTCAGCGGCGAGGTCTCCCCGCAGGAGGCGCTCGATGATCTAGCCAGTGAGCTCGACAACATCATGGCGCGCTTGGCTCGGGCCAATGTGTTCGAAGCCTATCCGCCGATGCTCAACGAGGAGCGCGACCCGGAAGAGTGGCTGTCGCAGGAAGGCTCGCCCAAGGCCAAGCTGGATGACGAGATGCCCCAGGGCGTGACCGTGCCTTACGACGAGATGATGGAGGAGTGGATGGCCGCCGGTACACGTTGACGGCCTGCGTCAGGCTGCGGCCTGGTACGGCCTTCCGGCCCGATATGTCGACCAGCATGTCGGGCCCCACAATCCTGCGTGTTTCCGGTAGCGTCCGGGTCATCCCAGGCCCCGTTCGGCGCTCGCCGAACGGGGCTTTTGTCTGCATAGGGTCCGCACATGGAACTGCGTAGCAACAACATCAACAAGCTGGGCGGCGAGGTCTTCGACGTTTTGATCGTGGGCGCCGGCATCAACGGTGCATCCGCGGCGGCGGCCCTGGCCGGAAAAGGGGTTCGAGTCGCGCTGATCGAGCGTGGCGACTTCGCCGGCAGTACCAGCATGCATTCATCCAACCTGGTATGGGGCGGCATCAAGTACATGGAGAGCCGTGACTTCGCGTTGGTCAGAAAGCTCTGCATGAGCCGTAATCACCTGATCAGAAGCTATCCTGCCACGGTTCAGGAGATTCGTTTCCTGACCACCATCACTCGCGGCTTCCGCTACCACCCGCGCTACCTGTGGGCCGGCGCCTGGCTTTACTGGCTGATTGGCAATGGCTTCACGCGAATACCACGCTTCCTGTCGCCCAAGCGGATTCGCGAAAGCGAAGCGATCATCGACACGCGCCAGGCGGTTGGCGGTTTCGAATACTCCGATGCCTACCTGCACGACAACGATGCCCGTTTCGTCTTCAACTTCGTTCGCGGGGCGCTCAACTATGGGGCGGTGGCGGTGAACTATGTGGAGTCGCTGGGGGCCCGTCGCGCGGGCAATCGTTGGATGACGAAAGCACGCGATGTCGTGACCGGTCATGAG
The DNA here is from genome assembly GCF_052584175.1 of Billgrantia hypersalina. Taxonomy (NCBI): domain Bacteria; kingdom Pseudomonadati; phylum Pseudomonadota; class Gammaproteobacteria; order Oceanospirillales; family Halomonadaceae; genus Billgrantia; species Billgrantia hypersalina. Next base: position 733,994 of record NZ_JBMIQI010000018.1, on the reverse strand, counting down.
GTCGAGGTGTGTTCCAGGGTCCTGATCAACGCCGCCGGCCCCTGGGTCGATGAGCACAACAGCCTCACTGGACAAGCCACGGACTACCGTCATGTCTATTCAAAGGGCATCCACCTCATCGTGCCGCGCTTGACCGACAGCCGTCGCGTACTGGCGTTCTTCGCCGACGATGGGCGGCTGTTCTTCGTGATTCCCATGGGGCCGCGGACCTGTATCGGTACTACCGACACCCGGGTCGAGCGTCCCGAGGTGACGGCCACCGAAGAGGACATACGCTTCGTCCTCGACAACATCAACAAGCGCCTGGAGCTCGATGCCCCGTTGGGCAAGGAGGACATCATCTCCATCCGCTGCGGCGTACGCCCCCTGGCCGTCAGAGCCGAAGGAGGCAACAGTCGCGACTTCCTGCAGCTTTCGCGCAAGCACGCCATCGAGATCAATCGGGAGGATGCGCATCTGAGCATCTTCGGGGGCAAGCTCACCGACTGTCTCAACGTGGGTGAGGAAATCGTCGAAGCGATCGGCAGGATGGGAATCGAGGTGCCTTACCCCAAGCATCGCTGGTACGGCGAGCCGCCCGATCAGATGCGCCGTGAGTTCCTGCACCAGGCGAAACTCATGCGACTCGACGACCTCACGGCCGGCGACGCTTCCGAGCCGCTCTCGACCCGGCTTTGGCGGCGTTACGGTACGCACGCGCTGGAGATGCTCGAGGAGATTCGCGAGGATCCGCGCCAGGCAGAAGTTCTGATCGAGGGCACCGAGTATCTACGCTGCGAGCTGCACTACGCCAAGCGGCGCGAGATGATCACTCGCTTGGAGGATTTTCTGAGGCGTCGCTCCAAGATCGCCTTGGTCGTACACGAGGAGGCCATGCGCCAATCCCCTGGCCTGCGCGAGGCGTGTGCGATCCTGTTCGGCGCCGATGCCGACGCCCGTCTGGAGGAGTATTTCGCTACCACGCGGCGCGAGCGCGGTGAGGAGGCAGTAACAAGTGGCGGTGCCGTGAGCGAGCCGGCACGATCGGCCGCGCCCGGTACGTGAACCTGCGGACGCACGGTGGATTGAAGCGCGGCCGGATGGCGCTATAATCCTCCGTCAACTCTATTTTATGAAAGAGGTTAACCGTGGGTTATCTCATCGGCGTGACTGCGCTCTGGGCCTTCTCGTTTTCGCTGATCGGTGTCTATCTGGCCGGCCAGGTAGACAGCTATTTCGCAGTACTGATGCGTGTCGGCCTGGCGGCTCTGGTTTTTCTGCCGTTTCTGCGACCGAAACGGCTGGTGGGGCGACAGCGGCTTGCCCTGATGGGGTTGGGGGCCGTGCAGCTCGGCGTCATGTACATCTTCTTCTACCAGTCCTTCCTGCTGCTGTCGGTGCCTGAGGTGCTGCTGTTCACCATCTTCACGCCGCTCTACGTGACGTTGCTCGACGATGCCATGTTCGGCCGCTTTACGCCGTTCTATCTGCTCACGGCCGCCCTGGCGGTGCTGGGCGCGGCCGTCATCCGCTACGATGGCGTCGATAGCGGCTTCTGGCTCGGCTTCCTGGTGGTGCAGGGGGCGAATTTTTGTTTCGCGCTGGGCCAGGTGGGCTATCGTCGCCTCTCGTCATCGCTGCCTGAAGCACTGCCGCGGCACAGCGTCTTCGCCTGGTTCTATCTCGGTGCCATGATCGTGGCGCTGCCGGCCTTCGCCCTGCTCGGCAATGCTTCCGCTCTGCCCAGTAGCGGTCTGCAGTGGGGTGTTCTCGCCTGGTTGGGGCTGGTGGCCTCGGGGCTGGGCTACTTCCTGTGGAATCTGGGCGCAACCCGCGTGGATGCCGGAGCGCTGGCGATCATGAACAATGCCCTGATTCCCGCGGGTCTTGCCGTCAACCTGCTGATCTGGAATCGCGACGCGGACCTGCTGCGGCTGGCGCTGGGCGGGGCGATCATCGTGGGCTCCCTGCTGCTCAACGAATGGTGGCTGCGTCGCCGGGCCCCGGCCCCTGCCTGAGCCGCGTTTGCCCGTCATGCGCCCAGCGCCCATAATGAGCGGCCATGATCCGAGAGGCGAGGGCATGCGAAAAGAGCACGACGGGTTCAAGAACATCGGTCTTATCGGCCGCCTGGGCAGCGCCAAGGTGGTCGAGACCCTCAAACGCCTGATGCGCTTCCTCGATCAGCGAGGCCTGCACGTCATCGTCGAGGATCGTACCGCTACCGTGCTGCTCGATCACGGTCATCCCGAGGCCAGCCGTCGTACCCTGGGGGAACTGTGCGATCTCGTCATCGTGGTGGGCGGCGACGGCAGCCTGCTTGGCGCTGCCCGAACGCTGTGTCACAGCGGCACCCTCGTGCTAGGCGTCAATCGGGGTCGGCTGGGCTTCCTCACCGATATCTCCCCCGAAGAGCTCGAGGAGCGGGTCGGGCATGTGCTGGACGGACAGTTCGAGGTCGAGGAGCGCTTCCTTCTCGATGCTGAACTCTATCGCGACGGCACCCTGGTAGGCAGCGGGGACGCCTTGAACGAGGTGGTACTGCACCCGGGCAAGGCGGTGCGCATGATCGAATTCGAGCTGTTCATCGACAAGCAGTTCGTCTGCAGTCAGCGCAGCGACGGCCTGATCATGGCCACGCCCACCGGCTCGACCGCCTATGCGCTGTCGGGCGGCGGCTCGATCATGCATCCCAAGCTCGATGTGATCGAACTGGTGCCGATGTTTCCCCATACCCTGTCCAGTCGTCCCATCGTCATCGATGCCGGTAGCGAAATCCACGTACACATTGGCGAGACCAACCAGACCTATCCCCACATCAGTTGTGACGGCCAGACACGTGCCGTGGCCAAGCCTGACGATGTGCTGGTGGTGAAGCGCAAGCCGCAGCGGGTGCATCTGGTGCATCCCCTCGGTCACAACTTTTACGAGGTCCTGCGCAGCAAGCTGGGCTGGAGCAACCGGCTGGGAGATTGATGTGAGGCAGGCGGCAGTCGAAGGATACGATCTCATCGGTGACGTGCATGGATGCGGGGCCACGCTGGCCGTGCTGCTGGAGAAGCTGGGATACCATCAGCGTGGTGGCGTCTACCGGCACCCAAGGCGCAAGGTAATCTTCCTCGGCGACCTGATCGACCGCGGCCCGCGCATCCGCTTGGCGGTATCGATCGCCCGACGCATGGTGGAGGAGGGCGAGGCGCATATCGTCATGGGCAACCATGAATACAATGCGCTGGCCTACTGCCATCACGCGCCTCGACACCTTGGGCGCGAGTGGCTGCGTGAGCATTCGCCGCGGCACAACCGCATCATCAAGGAGACGCTCGAGCAGTACCGCGACCATCCGGCAGAGTGGGACGAGACCCTGACCTGGTTCATGGATATCCCGCTCTATCTGGACTTCGGTGAGTTCCGGGTGGTGCACGCCTGCTGGGACCAGGCGCTGATCGATGTGCTGGAGCGCGAGTGTCCGGGAGGCGTCATCGACGAGCCGTTTCTGCAGCAGTCCGTAGCGTCCGACACGCAGGCCTATCGGATCCTCGACCGGCTGACGCGCGGCGTGCACCTCCCCCTGCCGGAAGGCATGGAGATCCACTCGGGCGATGGCTTCACCCGGCGCAGCTTCAGGGCCCACTTCTGGGCTCGCAAACCGCGTACCTGGGGGGACATCATCTTCCAGCCCGACAATCTTCCCGACGATCTGGAGTCGCGCGAGCTGAGCACGGCGGAGCGCGAGCGCCTCCCCCATTACGGACTCGACCAGCCACCGCTATTCATCGGCCATTATTGGTGCGAGGGCATCCCGGCGCTGCCTACGGCCAACATTGCCTGCCTGGACTACAGCGCGGTGAAATTCGGCCGGCTGGTGGCCTATCGCTGGAGCGGAGAGCAGCGGCTGAACGCCAACCACTTCGTCTGGGTGAGGGTGCCGCAGGAGGAGGCGGCGAGGCCACGGCCGTGGGAGATCGACTTCGATTGAGCGCCGGATCGGCGATACAAAGTTTTACAACTTTTTTTATCGTCGCCCTGAACTTCCCTTCGTTTGGCCCATCAGAGTAAGTGTTCCCTTGAATGATCCCTTGCTCTTGTCCGGCGGCCCCCCTTCCGCCGGATTTTTTATGGGCGTCCGTCTCGATTTGAGAAAAGGGCCGCTGCGGCGCAAGATGCTCGTCTAAGGTTAGTTCAGGAAGAATTCATGTATCGCATCATGCTGTTTCCCCATGCAACGGATACCAGCGAGCTTCGTCGCGCGTTGTGGGCTCACCGGATCGGACACCGCTTCACCGAGGAGGCGGAAGGGCAAGTGCTGTGGCTTGCCGACCCGGACCAGCATGATGCTCTCATGCAAGTGCTGACTCGCTGGCAGCGCGGCGAGCGGATCATGCCGGAGCGCCGCCGGCGCTCGACCGGTGGCGCCTCCCTGGCGGCTGCCTTGCGCCTGGCGCCGGTCACGGCCACGGCCGTGGCCATTTCCCTGCTGATCTTTGCACTGATGTACCTGCTCGGAGACATCGTGGTGGCCATGCTGACCATCGTGCCGGTCGCCGTCGTTGGCGGCGGGCTGGCCTTCGGTAGCCTGACCGAAGCGCTGGCCTCGGGTCAGGTTTGGCGCTTGCTATCGCCTGCGTTTCTTCACTTCGGCTGGATGCACCTGATCTTCAACATGATGTGGTTGTGGTATTTCGGCCGTCAGGTCGAGACGTTGCAAGGTAGCAGGCGAATGCTCGCGATCCTGTTGGTGGCCGGTATCGGCGCCAATCTGGCGCAGTATACGAGCGGTACCGCGCTGTTCGGTGGTATGTCGGGTGTCGATTTCGCCCTGCTCGGCTATGTCTGGCTGATGTCGCGCCGCGTCCCGGGCAGCGGTTTCTTCGTGCCGCAGATGCTGGTGGTGTTCATGCTCGGCTGGATGGTATTCACCATGACCGACATGGCTGCGGCGGTCGGATTCGGCAACGTGGCCAACGAGGCTCACCTGGGCGGGTTGGTCGTGGGACTGGCTATGGGATGGTATTATTCGAGCCGTGCTCAGCGCCTTCCCTGAGCTGCTATTGCGAGAAAATTTTCCATGAGCGATATGACCTTCGAGCGCATGATCCGGCAGATGACGCCGGCCATCTACGAGAGCCTCAAGCAGGCGGTGTCCCTGCGCAAGTGGCCCGACGGTCGCCGGCTGACCGAGGAGCAGACCGAGCTCTGCCTCGAGGCGGTGATGCGCTACGAGAACGAGAACAACGTGCCCGAGGAACTGCGGGTCGGCTATCTTCAGCAACGCACCTGCGGCAGCGCCAGCAGCGGTGCCGACGTGCCGCCGGAGCTGGCGGGACTGGCCCGGGATGCGTCACGTGACTGAGGCGGACCTCATTGAGCTGGCACCCGCCGTGCAGGGCTGCCTGACCAAGATGGCGATTGTACCGAGCGAGCAGGGCGGCCCGGTGCGCTATACGCTGCGCGCCGGCGAACATCGGCTCGATCTCAATGCGCGCCTTGGCCAGCCGATCCGGCTGCACTGGACGGGAGCGATCGCCTGTACCCACTGCGGCCGGGCAACCAGGAAGAGCTTCGCTCAGGGCTACTGTTATCCCTGCTTCAAGAAGCTGGCCCAGTGCGACACCTGCATCGTCAAGCCCGAGACCTGCCACTTCGATGCCGGCACCTGCCGTGAGCCGGCGTGGGCGGAACGCCATTGCTTCCAGCCCCATGTGGTCTACCTGGCCAATTCCTCCGGTCTCAAGGTGGGTATCACCCGCGGTACCCAGGTGCCGACGCGCTGGCTCGACCAAGGCGCGATTCAGGCGCTGCCGATCCTGGCGGTCGACACACGCCAGCAGTCCGGCCTGGTCGAGGTGCTGTTCAAGGAGCAGGTCGCCGACCGCACCAATTGGCGCGCCATGCTCAGGGGTGAGGTCGAACCGCTCGATCTCCTGGCCGAACGCGACCGCCTCCTGGCACAACTGGAAGGTGGCCTTGGCAACCTGCGCCAGCACTGCGGCGTGGATGCCATCCGCGTACTCGACGAGGTGCCTCGGTCCTTCGCCTACCCCGTGCTGGATTTCCCTCGCAAGATCGTCTCGCACAACTTCGACAAGCAGCCCGAGGTGGCCGGTACGCTGCTGGGCCTCAAGGGGCAGTATCTGATCCTCGATACGGGGGTCATCAACCTGCGCAAGTTCACCGGCTATGACATCGAGGTTAGCTGAGCCTCTATCCGCCTCTCCTTCGACGGGACCTAGGTATGTATCTCCTACATATTGCCAACAAGAACTACTCTTCCTGGTCGTTACGCCCTTGGGTGCTGATGCGTCATCTGGCCATTCCGTTCGAAGAGCGATTGACGCCTTTCGAACCCGAATCGAACTGGACCGCGTTTCGCGCGTTCTCTCCCTCGGGGCTAGTGCCTTGTCTGGAAGACGGCGAGCGTGTGGTATGGGAATCGCTGGGCATCGTCGAATACCTGGCTGAGCGCCACGCCGGCGTATGGCCTGACGACGATGGCGCGCGCGCCTGGGCGCGTTGTGCCAGCAGCGAGATGCACGCGGGCTTTGCCGCGCTGCGCACCCTATGTTCAATGAACTGCGGCGTGAGAATACGCCTGCACCGCATGCCGGACGCGCTCGTGCGCAACCTGTCCCGTATCGATGAACTCTGGCAACAGGGCCTTGCGCGTTTCGGCGGTCCCTTCTTGGCGGGAGAATCCTTCTCGGCGGTGGATGCCTTCTTCGCTCCGGTGGCGTTCCGCGTGCAGAGTTTCGGGCTCGAGCTCGAGGCACCCTCCAGGGAATACGTCTCGCGGCTGCTGGCGCTGCCGGCCATGCAGGAGTGGTACGAGGCGGCGCTGGATGAACCGTGGCGCGAGGCCGGACATGAGGCCGAGATACAGGAGAACGGCACCGTGCTCGAGGACCGGCGGCGCACACCCTGACTGGCGCTCGGTTTCCTTTCGCTGGGTGCGCTCCCGGCTCAATCGAACAGGTCGCCCTGGCTTCGGGGCGGCCGAAAGGCCGTCGTGTCGAGCTGGCGCGCCTCACGCCTTTCGGGATCGTTGAGCCCCAGACGCCGGCAGGCCTTGTCGAAGCGCTGGGCGATGAGTTCGGCGAAAATCCCCTCGCCGCGCATGCGCTTGCCGAAGCGGCTGTCATAGTCGGCTCCGCTGCGGCACTGGCGCACCAGGCTCATTACCTTGCCGGCTCGTTCCGGATAGTTCGCCATCAACCATTCTTCGAACAGCGGCGCCACTTCCCGTGGCAGGCGCAGCAGCGTCCAGCCGGCCGACTCCGCTCCGGCGTCGCGGGCCGCTTCGAGAAGGCGCTCCAGTTCATGGTCGGTCAGGCCTGGAATGATCGGCGCGACCATGACACCCACCGGGATGCCGGCCTCATGCAACCGCTCGATCGTGCGTAGGCGAGCGGCGGGCGAGGCCGTGCGCGGCTCGAGGCTGCGCTTGAGGGCGGTGTCCAGGCTGGTGAGGCTGATCGATACCCTGGCCAGGCGATGCCGGGCCAGCTCGGTGAGCAGATCCAGGTCACGCAGGATGAGCGAGCTCTTGGTGATGATGGAGACCGGGTGGCGACACTCGAGCAGGAAAGCGAGTATCTCGCGGGTACTACCGCGCTCCGCCTCCAGTGGCTGGTAGCAGTCGGTATTGCCGGAGAGGGCGATGGGCCGGCACGCGTAGCTCCGTTGACAGAATTCCTCGCGCAGCCGATCGACCAGACCGCTACGGGCGATCAGGCGGGTCTCGAAGTCGATGCCCGGCGACAGGTCCCAGTAGGCGTGGCTGGGCCGCGCGTAGCAGTAGATGCAGCCATGTTCGCAGCCGCGGTAAGGATTCAGCGAACGGTCGAAGGCGAGGTCGGGGGAGTCGTTCCAGGAGAGCGCACTGCGTGCCCGCTCCTCGCTCACGACCGTGGCCAGGCGCGCCGGCATCTCGTCCTGCCACCAGCCGTCGTCCTCCGTTTCGCTGCGGGTCGGGTTGAAACGGTTGTCCGGGTTGTAGGTGGCGCCGCGTCCCTTGCGTAGCTGCTTGCGGTCTAACGGGGGCATGGTGCGAATCCATTTCTGTATTTATATACAGTATATGGCCACATTCCAGCGACGCCAATGCTGATTGAAACAGCATTGGCGTTTACGCTTCATGGCATGACACCGATTATTCAAGACGAAACCCGGCACGCTTCCGAGGCGCTCTTCTCGGTCCAGGGTCTGTGGTGCACGAGCTGTGCACTGGCCGTCGAGGCTCAACTGAAGCGGCTTCCCGGTATCACGACCGCGAGCGTGCACTATCCCAGCGCCACCCTGCTGGTGGAGGGGCGGCCGGAAGCCCTCGATGAGGCCAGGCTGGCTGCTGCCGTGCGCCGGCTCGGCTATCGTCTGGCAGCGCCCGAGGCGGTGGGCGACGCTCAAGCGCGGCTGGAGGCCGAGAGCCGCTATCTCACCCTGCGCCTGCTGACGGCAGTCGCCTTCGGCATGTGGACCATGATCGCTTCGCTGCTGATCTATGCCGGTGCCATGCCCAGCCCCCGCCTCGAGCTGGTCATGGCTTGGGTGTCGGGTGCCTTTGCCTTGCCCGTCGTGACCTATGTGGCCTTCCCGTTCTACCGGGCCGGATGGCGCACCGTCAGGGCGCGACGACCCGGCATGGACGCCCTGGTGTCGCTGGGTGCGCTGACGGCAGTCGGCGTCTCGCTGTGGCTGCTCTCGCGCGGCTCGCCGGAGGTCTATTTCGATACGGCGGTGATGCTGGTCACGCTGCTGCTGGTCGGGCGCCTGGTCGAGACGCTGTGTCGCCATCGTGGCCTGCGCGCGCTGCAGGCGCTGCACGAGCCTCCCGCCGACGTCCAGTGCCGGGTTCGGGACGGCTGGCAGGTCCGCACTCTCGAAGCGGTGGCGGTGGGTGATCGGGTCCGTGTCGAGCCCGGTGAAACGCTACCGCTCGATGGCGTCCTGTGCGATGACGAGGCCTTGCTCGACCTCTCCCCATTGACCGGCGAGAGCGCCCCGCGTCGGTGCCTGCCGGGCGAGCCGGTAGCCGCGGGCTGTCGCAATCGCGGCGCCGCGTTGGTCATCGAGGTCACAGCCACGGCCGGTGAGTGTCGTCTGGATCGGCTGCGTGAGCAGATGTGGTGGCAGCAGGCCCGCAAGGGCGAGTTGCAGCGTCTGGCCGATCGCTTCGCGGGCTGGCTCAGCCCCTTGGCCGTGGTGCTGGCAGTGCTGACCCTCGCCGCAACCTGGCTGGCCGGCGTACCCGCGGAGGACGCCTGGGTGAGAGCGCTGTCGGTACTGGTGGTGGCCTGCCCCTGCGCCGTCGGCCTGGCGATTCCCCTGGCCGGCCTGGCGGGCAGCGGTCAGGCGCTGGAGCAAGGCGTGATCGTTCGCGATCCGAGTGTCTTCGAGGTATTGGCGACGATCCGCAGTGCGGCATTCGACAAGACCGGGACACTGACGCCGGGGGAGCCCGAGGTAAGGGCCATGAGACCGGCGCCTGGCTATCGCGAGGCGGATGTCCTGAGGTTGGCGGCGTGCGCCGCGCAAGGCAGCGATCATCCGCTGGCGCGGGCCGTGCGCCGGTACGCCCATGACGCGGGTCAGGCCGGTGGCGACAGTATCGCCACGGCCGAGGAGTTCGGTGGTCGTGGCCGGTGCGTACGCCTGGCCGATGGACAGCGGCTGCTGTTGGGGAGTCGCGCCTGGCTGGCCGAGCAGGGGATTGAGGTCAGCGGCCTGGAGGAGCCGGGCACTAGCGAAGTGCTGCTGGCCTGCGATGAACGTTGGATCGGACATTTCCAACTGGGCGAGGTGCCTTTGCCCGGCACTGCCGCGACACTGGCCAGGCTGCGCCACGAGGGTCTCGTACTGGCCCTGATCAGCGGCGACAGGGCTCAGGCCGTTTGTCGGCTCGGCGCTGCCGTCGGGCTGCGCCCCGAGGAGTGCTACGCCGGGCGCAGCCCGGAGGCCAAGGCACAGCTGCTCGCCGCCATGCCCCAGCCTTCGCTCTTCGTGGGGGATGGCCTCAACGACGTGCTGGGTCTGGCGACGGCCAGCGTGGGCGTGGCGCCGCTGGGGGCCAGTTCGACGGCGCAAGAGGGGGCCGGCGTGGCGCTGCTCCGACCAGGGGTAGGCGGTATCGACAGCGTCTGGCGACTGGCACGCCGCACTCGCCGGGTCATGCATCAGAACCTGCTGCTTTCGGGTGTCTACAATCTTCTGGCGCTGGGTCTGGCGGTCGCCATGCCGATACCGCCGCTGGTGGCAGTGCTCGCCATGGTAGCCAGCTCGCTCAGTGTGGTAGCGAACTCGGCACGGCTGGCCTGGAGCGGCGAGGAGACCGGGGTACAGCAGCCGGAGGGTCCGCTGACGGAGGCGTTCGGCACGGCACCGTGACACAACGGGTCAGCCTGTTAAGATGGCGGCTGCCTTCGCCATATCAGGACCCTCTCATGCTTGCCGACATCCTGGCCTCTATCACGCCTGTCGATGAGACACCGGCCGCTGCCGTCCAGGCGCGCCTGGACAACCTGACCAAGCCGCCCGGTAGCCTGGGGCGCCTCGAATCGCTGGTCAGGGAGCTGGCCAGCATGTGTGGCGATGTCATGCCGACGGTGACGCCGCCCGGCGTGATCGTGTTCGCTGCCGATCATGGCGTGGCAGAAGAGGGCGTCTCGGCCTTTCCCCAGGAGGTCACCACGCAGATGGTGGCCAACTTCGTTGCCGGCGGTGCCGCCATCAATGTTTTCGCCCGCCAGGTTGGCGCGCGGCTCGAGGTGGTCGATGTCGGCGTCAAGGGGCGCGTCGAAGGGGAAGGCGTGGTGCACGCCAAGGTGCGCCACGGCACGGCCAACTTCGCCCGCGAGGATGCCATGAGCCGCGCCGAGGCCGAGCGGGCCATCGAGGTGGGGGCTCGCGCCGCCGAACGCAGCCATGACGCCGGCTGCCGCTGTTTGATCGTAGGCGAAATGGGCATCGCCAATACCACCGCGAGCAGCGCCCTGCTGGCCGCGCTGAGCGGCCGGCCGGCGAGAAGCCTGGTTGGCCAGGGCACTGGTATCGCGCCCGCGCGGCTGGGGCACAAGGCCGAGGTGATCGAAGGCGCGCTGGCCGCACGGCGTGCGGATCCGTCGCAGCCGCTCGAGCTGCTGGCCAAGCTGGGCGGGCTGGAGATTGCCGCCATGGCCGGGGCCTATCTGGGCGCGGCAGCCCGACGCCTGCCGATCCTGGTCGACGGCTTCATCGCCACCGTGGCGGCGCTGGTGGCCTGCCGATTGCAGCCGGCCGTTCGGGACTACCTGATTTTCGCTCATCGCTCCTGTGAGCCTGGCCATGACGTGGCGCTCGAGCTGCTCGATGCCAAGCCGCTGCTCGAGCTGCAGCTGCGCCTGGGGGAGGGCACCGGGGCTGCCCTGGCCTATCCGCTGCTGGAGGCCGCTTGCCGCATGCTGGCGGAGATGGCCACCTTCGATTCGGCGGGGGTGGCATCCGGTGGCGGGGAGTAATGAGCGCCGAGCCCTTGAGTCCGCTGCTGCTAGGACTGCTGCTCGGGGCCATCCTGCTGGACCTGGCGATCGGCGATCCACGCTGGCTGCCGCATCCGGTGATCGCCATGGGGCGACTGATCGCGTTTCTGGAACGGCGTTGGAACCGAGGCTCGCCACGCGCGCGTCGGCTCAAGGGGCTTGCGTTGACCGCCTGCGTGGTCGTGCTCGTCTACGCGTCGAGTTGGAGCGTGCTGGCCGGGCTTGCCTGGCTGCACCCCTGGCTGGGGCTCGCGGCCGAGCTGCTGCTGCTGGCCAGCGCTCTTGCCATCAAGGGGCTGCGTGATGCCGCCCTGGCGGTGGCCACGCCGCTGGCGCGAGGCGATCTCGACGCGGCGCGCCGGGCCGTGTCGATGATTGTGGGGCGTGACACCGCTTGTCTCGATGAGGCCGGCATTACCCGCGCCACGGTGGAAACCGTGGCCGAGAACAGCGTCGACGGCATCACCGCGCCGCTGTTCTGGGCGCTGCTCGGGGGCGCGCCATTGGCGCTGGCCTACAAGTCAGTGAATACCCTCGATTCCATGGTGGGTTACCGCAGCGAACGTTACACCGATTTCGGTTTTGCCTCGGCGAAGCTCGACGACCTGGTCAACTGGATGCCGGCCCGGCTCACCGCGCTGGCCATGTGGCTGGGCGCCTTGACGTTGCCGGCGGCGCGCACCCGCGGCGCGCTGGCCGGTACCTGGCGTGATGCGCCGCGCCATCCCAGTCCCAATGCCGGATGGCCCGAGGCGATGATGGCCTACCTGCTCGGCGTGCAGCTGGGTGGCACCAACCACTACGGCGGCCGCGTGTCCGAGCGTGCCGTGCTGGGGAAGCCGCTCGAGTCGCTGCGAGTCGCGCATATCGGCTTCGCCGTGCGTCATATGCACGGGGCCTGGATTGCCTTTGCGCTGCTGATGGCAGGCTTGGCCTGGGCGTGGAGAGCATTCGCATGAACGAACGGGGAGAGGGCATGAACGACTGGCCGAGCCATGGTGGCCGCCCGGAACAGGTCCTGCCGCGTTTTGGCCTCGCCGCCGATGGCCAAGTGATCGACTTCAGTGCCAACCTCAACCCACTGGGGCCACCGGCCTGGCTGCCGGAGCGCCTCGCTGCCGGCCTGGCCGACATCGACGCCTATCCCGACCCCGACTACACCGCTGCCCGGGCAGCCATCGCCCGAGCCGAAGGGCTCGCGCCTGGCCAGGTGCGACTGACCAATGGTGGGGCGGAGGCGATATACCTGACCGCGGCGCTGATGGCCCAGCGTGCTGAGCGCCAGGCCGTCATTGTGCAGCCGACCTTCGGCGAGTACGCGCGCGCTTGCCGCCACTATGGCATCGCGGTACGACACCTGGCGCTCGCCACCGACGACTTTCAACTGGACGAGTCGCAGGCGCTGCATGCCATGCGCGACGTCGATGCGGTGTTCCTGTGCCGGCCCAACAACCCCACCGGCACGCTGGTCGAGCGAGCTTTGATCGAGCGCATGCTGGCAGCGGGGAAGCGCTGCGACACCACACTGGTGGTAGACGAGGCCTTCATCGATTTCGTGACGCCCGACGAGCGGCTTACGCCCCTGCTGAAGCGCTACGACAATCTGCTCTTGCTGCGCTCCATGACCAAGCTGCATGCCATCCCCGGGCTGCGGCTGGGGTATCTGCTGGGCGATGAAGCCACGATTGCCCGCATCGCCGGGTTGCAGCTGCCCTGGAGCGTCAACGCTCCGGCGGCGGCGCTGGTCGAGCCGCTGCTGGCGGACCGTGACCACCTCCAGCGGACCCTGGCCTGGCTCGACGCCGAGCGGCCGAGACTGCAGCGTGAGCTGGAGGTGCTGGGACTGAGGGTGATGCCTTCGAGGGCCAATTTCCTGCTGCTTCAGGATGCCGGCTCGCGGCCTATGTCGGCGCTGCTGGAACATCTGGCTCGCTGCGGCATCCTGGTGCGCCATACCCATAACTTCGTCGGCCTGGATGGGGCCTGGCTGCGTGTCGCGGTGCGTTCTCGTGAGGAGAACGAGCGCCTGCTGGCCGCCATTTCGCGCTGGAGGCCGTCATGATTGCCTTCGTCAGTGGCGGGGCGCGTTCCGGCAAGAGTGCCCATGCCGAAGCCCTGGCTCGCCGGTGGCAGGCACGGCGGGGCGGGGCACGCTACTACCTGGCGACGGCGAGCGAAGGCGACGAGGAGATGCGAGCTCGCATCGAGCGTCATCGGCGCGTTCGCGGCGAGGGCTGGGTCAACCTCGAGGAGCCGGTCGATCTGCCAGCCGCGCTCGCTCAGGTAGCGTCGGGCAGCACGTTGCTGCTCGACTGCCTGACGCTGTGGGCCAGCCAGCTATTGTATGCGAGCCCGTACAACGAGGCCCAGGGCATCGGCATGATGGAGCAGACACTGGCCGAGGCCAGGTGCCGCGACGTCGCGCTGGTAATCGTCTCCAACGACATCAACGAGGGCATGCCGCCGGAAAGCGACGAGGTGTGGCGCTACCTGGCCTTTCTGCAGCGGGTCCATTGTCTGGTCGCCCAAGAGGCGGACATGGTGGTGCAGATCGTCGCCGGCCTGCCCCAGGTCTGGAAAGGGGGCGAGACATGAGAAACGCGACTTACGGGCTGGTATTGGCCGTGCAGTTCCTGACACGCCTGCCGCTTCCACTCGCCTGCCCCTGGAGCGCGGAGACGCGTCGCTGGGCGGTGCGCTGCTACCCCTTGGTGGGCATGCTCATCGGCAGCTTGCTGGCCGCTGCCACGTGGCTGCTCGAAGGCATCCTGCCTACGCCGCTGCTGGCGCTGGTGCTGCTCACGTTGTGGGTGGCGCTGACCGGCGGGCTGCACCTGGATGGCCTGATGGACGTGGCCGACGCCCTGGGCAGCAACGCGCCGCTGGAGAAGCGCTGGGTCATCATGAAGGATCCCCATGTGGGTAGCTTCGGCATCCTGGCGCTGGTGTTCCTGCTGCTGTGGAAGGTGACGCTGCTGTTCATGCTGCTCGATTCGGGGGCGAGCCTGGCCCTGCTGGTCATCATCCCGGCCCTGGGTCGCCTGGCGGGGGCCGCTTTGCTGGTGCTGGCGCCGGCAGCCCACGCGGCAGGGATGGCGGCCAGCTGGAAGCGCGATCTCGTGGCGCGCGATCTTTCATTCGCGATAGTACCCTTGCTGCCGCTGGTCGTGCTGGCTCCAGGCGGAGGGTGGCTGTGCCTGGCGCTGGCGCCGTTCCTGGCGCTCTACGCCTGGGGCATGTTGCGGGCATTCAAGGGAATCAACGGCGATATCGTCGGAACCGTCATCGAGGGAGGAGAGCTATGGCTGCTGCTGGCCGCCTGGAGCTGGTGGTCGTTCGCCACGGCTTGACGCAGTGGAACCGCGAACGCCGCTATCAGGGACAGCGTAACATCCCGTTGCTGCTGCCCGAGGCCGTGCCGGGGCTCGATCGGTTGCGCGAGGCGCTTGAAACGCAGGAGTTTGATGCCGTGCACTGCAGCGACCTGACCCGCTGCCGCCAGACCCTGGCGCACGTGACGGAAGGGCGAGCCGGTGGGTGGCCGACATGCTTCGACGCGCGTCTGCGCGAACTCGACTTTGGCGACTACGAGGGGCGCACCTACGACGAGCTCGAATCGCTGCCCGCCTATCGCGCCTGGATCGACAGCGTCGGCGCACAGCCTCCGCCCGGAGGTGAGTCCACCGCCGAGCTGCGCAGGCGGCTCGAGGCCTGGTTCGCGGAGCTGATCGCCAGCTGTGAGCCTGGCCGGGAGCAACGCATCCTCACGGTGACCCACGGCGGTGTGATTCGCGAGCTGCGTCGGCGCTTCGAGGGCATCGGCTTCTGGGATGGCGGTGTGAGCCAGGCCGAGGGGCGGCGGTTCACTTTTACCTTCGACGACCGGGAACGCTGGCAATGCAGCTCTTCATCGGCGGTACCCACGCCGGCAAGCGCGGCATCGTAAGGCAACGCTTCGACTCTCCCGGCTGGCATTCCGCCCATATGGGCTGCCGGCTGGAAGCGTGGCCGG
Source organism: Billgrantia hypersalina (assembly GCF_052584175.1). Lineage (NCBI taxonomy): Bacteria > Pseudomonadati > Pseudomonadota > Gammaproteobacteria > Oceanospirillales > Halomonadaceae > Billgrantia > Billgrantia hypersalina. Next base: position 718,493 of record NZ_JBMIQI010000018.1, on the reverse strand, counting down.
CAACCGCCGCCTTGGCTCGCGGCCTGGTGCTGGAAGGGTGGGAGTGCTGGCTGGCGGAACGCCTGGCCGATCAGCCTGATGACGACAGGTTGCGCGACGCCATGGCTGGCGAGCTCGATGCGCTGCGTGAGTGGGAAGCCCGGAAGGGCGCCGAGGCCGTGCTGATCATGCTTGAGATGGGCCGAGGCATCGTGCCGCTAGACCCCGCAAAGCGGCGCCTGCGCGATCTCAACGGTTGGCTCGCCCAGGACGCCGCGGCCCGCTGCGAGCGGGTCTGGTATGTCTGGAATGGTCTGGCTAGACCGCTAACTTATTGATCTCGCTCAAACCAGGTGAAGCGATACGTTGACGCACAGCGACCGTGTTGTTAGGTTACGCGCACTCTCAGGTGCCTCATTGCTGTTCGAGGTTAAACGGGAAGTCGGTGACCTTTCTCTCCTGCGTGGAGAAAAACATTCCGACGCTGCCCCCGCAACGGTGATCGAGTCTGGGTCCATCATCACGCCACTGTGCTTCGCATGGGAAGGCGATGGTCCCGAAGCGTGTCCAGTCGGACGCCGCTTCGCTCGTCAGCCCGGAGACCGGCCCGAGAGAACAGAAGTATCGAACGAATCGACGAGCGAATGGCGCAACGCAGCGTCTCGCCCGGCCGAACGCGCGGTGCTTCCTTCATGCCGGGTTGCGGTGGGCGACTCCGAGGCAGGGCAGGCACCGCCATTCACCTCTCCCTCTCCTCGTATCCCTCCTTACTGCTCCGGTTCCGCGAGAAGACCGTGCGGGTAGGCACGGCGAGCAAGGGAAACAGAATGAAAACCAAGCATCACCTGGCCGCGCAGGGCCTGGCCGCCTTCGGCCTGGCAGCTCTCCCTCTGGCTATTCAAGCGCAAACGACAGCCACCGAAAGTCCCGACAGCGTCGCGCTCAATCCGCTGGTGGTCACCGCCACCCTGGCGCCGCGTACCGCCGACGAGACGCTTTCCTCCGTCACCGTGCTCGATGAAGCCACCCTGCGTCGGCAGGACCCCACTAGCCTGCAAGAGCTGTTTCGCGGCCAGCCGGGGGTGGATGTAAATACAAACGGTTCCTACGGTAAGAACAGTAGCGTTTATATCCGCGGCACCAGCAATAATCAGAATGTTTTGTTGATTGATGGGATTCGGTTGCGCTCGGCTACTACTGGTGGTGCTTCTTGGCAGTACCTCGATCCACGCATGTTTCAGCGCGCCGAGATCGTGCGGGGTCCCAAGGGCAGCCTCTACGGCGCCGATGCTGTGGGGGGCGTTGTGCAGCTCTTTACTCACGAGGCTGAGGAGGGCGCGCCACAGCCATTTATTTCGGCAGGAACAGGCTCCTTCGATACCCAGCGCTACAGTGCCGGGCTTTCCGGTAGCAGCGGCGGCACCCGCTACAGCTTCGCCGGCAGTCACTTCGCCACCGAAGGTATACCCATCCGCCGCGGCGGAGAGGACAAGGGCTACGACAACACCAGTGCGCTGGTGCGTCTCTCTCATATCTTCGACAATGGTTCCGAAATTGGCGTCTTAGCCCTGCGTGCGCGGGGCAACACCGAGATCGATAGCGGCGAGACCGATTTCGTACAGCAGGTAACGGGCGTCTATGGGGAAATACCAATTACCGATATCTGGCATAGCCGTTTGACTCTCAGTGAATCGAGAGATGAGAGTGACAACTTTTACGAAAGCAGTGACTCTACATTCGATACACGCACCCAAACCGCACGATGGGAAAATACGATCCAAATCGGCGCGCATGAGCTTATCGCTGGGGCCGAATACAGTGCAGATAGAGTGAATGGAAGGGATTCATCTCCTTTCGGAAGTTTTGATAGTTATGACGAAGAGAGTCGGGATAATGTGGCCCTGTTCGCGCAAGGCTTGTTAGATTTCTCTCCGGTCACAGCTCAGGCAAGCCTTCGTCACGATAATAATGAAGCTTTCGGTGAAGAACTCACTGGGAACATAGCGTTGGGCTTCGGTTTGGATAAAGACCATACCCTTCGAGCCAGCTACGGTACGGCATTTAGAGCGCCTACCTTCAATGAGCTCTATTATCCCGATGTTGGCTATTACGCTGGCAATCCTGATCTGGAAGCCGAAACCTCCGAAACAATGGAGTTAGGCATACGTGGTCAATATGCAAACTGGTTCTGGGATGCCGCCCTGTATCAGACCGATATTGATAACTTGATTGCCGGACAGGACTTGAGAACCAATATTCCTACATCGCGGATTCGCGGCGTCGAGCTCTCCAGCGGTGTGGATATCCACGACTGGACATTAGCTGCAGCGCTCACCTATACCGACCCCGAAAACCGGCTCACCGGCAATCAACTGCAGAATCGTGCCAGCCAGAGCCTGCGACTCGACGCCGATCGTGAGCTGGGCGACTGGTTGCTGGGTGGCTCATGGATTGCTCAGAACCATCGTTACAATGACGCTGACAACGAGCAGCGCCTGTCGGGCTATGGTTTGCTCAACCTGCGCGCCGGCTGGCAGTTTGCGCCGATGTGGTCGGCCCGGCTAACGGTAGATAATGTGCTCGACAAGGAGTACGCCACGGCAAGATTCTTCAACGGTGAAGACTACCTCAACGCCGGGCGTAGCCTCATGCTGAGCGTTAACTTCGGGGCGCAGTGATGCGTCGGGTTTTCACCGGGCTTGTGCTTCTTCTCAACCTGCTGCCGACGCTGGCGTCGGCAGCTACTGTGGTGGGCGTCGTCTCCGAGCGTTCGGCAGCCGAACTCGCCGCCGGGGCGCATCGCTTTCTGGATGCCCATCCTGATCACGAGGTGATCCTGCGCACGCCGGAGCAGTTGGCGAGCGCCGGTGACAGCGAACTTGCCACGCTGTTCGGCCAGGCCGATGCCGTGCTGCTCGCGGCGGTTTTCGGCGATCAGGTGGGGCGTATCGCGGCGCAGATCGAGCAAGCCGTGGCGCCTCAGGTGCCGGTGCTGGCGATCAACGGCGATCGCCGCCTGACCCGGCTGTCGCGCCTGGACGGCGAGCGACCGCTGGCCGGGCTGAGCGAGGAAGCGCTGGGCGAACTGACGGCGGGTCCCGAGCCCGGCCAGACGGCACATGAGCACTACGCTGCCCTGCGTGAACGCTTCGCCGGGCAGCGCCATTGGCTGACCGGCCGCGCCTACTACCAGGGACGCAGCCCGGCGCATCTCGATGGTCTGATGCGCTGGCTGCTGGCAGAGGCCGGCCACGAGCTCGAGGTGCCCGAACCTGCGCCGCGGGAGGCCATCCGCTACCTGCGTCCCGAACGCATGGACGAGGCGAGCGCCGAGCCGGCGGACCTACGGCTGGAGAACGGGCCGGCCGTGGTGCTGCTGGACCTCGACAGCGGCGACCGGCCGGGCGACCGTGTGTTGATCGAGACGACCTGCGAAGCATTGGAACGCAAGGGGATTCAGTGCGCGGCAGTGCTCTCGCGCTGGGGCGGGGCGACGCTTGCTGCCGTCGAGGCGCTGCCCGAGACACTGGGCGAAGCGCAACTCACGGCGATTCTCTCCCTGCAGGATTTCACCCTCGGCGGCGGCGAGGGCAGGCGCGACGTGACCGCAGCGCTCGAAGCGCTCGACGTGCCGGTGCTCAAGGGCATAAGGCTGGCCGATCGCAGCGAGGCCCAGTGGCGCCTCTCGAGTGACGGCCTGCCGCGCGACGCCGTTCACTATCAGCTGGCCATGCCCGAGCTGCAGGGTGCCAGCCAGCCGATGATCCTGGCCGCGGCGACACCCACACGCATCGATGCGCGAACCGGCGTGGCCTTGCGCCTGAGTGAGCCGTTGCCCGAGCGGGTCTCCGCCGTGGCGGAGCGCCTGGCGCGCTGGCAGCGTCTGCGCGAGCTCGACAACGCCGACAAGAAGGTCGCATTGATTTATTACAATCACCCGCCGGGGCGGCAGAACGTCGGTGCCGACAACCTCGACGTCCCGGCCTCGCTGTTCGAGATGCTCCGTCGCCTTGAGGCGGCCGGTTACGATACTGGCGAACTGCCCGAAAGCCCCGAGGCGCTGCACGAGCTGATCCAGCAGCGCGGCGTCAACCTGCCGGAGGATCGTGGGGCGCTGGACGAGATGGCCGAACATGTCGCGACGCTGGGCAGTGACGCGTATCGCGCCTATTTCGACAGCCTGCCGTCGACGGTTCGCGCCGAACTGGAGCAAGGTCCGCTGGGCTACATGCATGCCCGCCTGCGCGAGGCCGATGGCATGGGCGAACCCGACCTGGTACGCGAGCTGCTCGAGCGCAGCGCCGAAGACCTGCGACATCTGCTTGAGCAGCACGAGCATCCTGCTCGGGAGCGGGCGCAGGACCTGCTCGACCAGTACGTCGAGGGCTGGCGGCGGCAGCTCGAGCACGAGGGCCAGGCGAGTGAAAAAGCGCCGGGCGAGCTCGAGGCCTTGCGTGACGCCCTGGTAGCTACCGGCATTCCCGGCCTCTCGGGCTGGGGCGAGGCGCCGGGGCGTTCCATGGTGCACGAGGGGCGCATGCTGTTCCCCGGACTGCGCTTCGGCAACGTCTACATCGGCCCCCAGCCGCCGCGCGGCTGGGAGATCGACGAGGAGCTGCTGCACGCCAACACGACCTTTCCGCCGACCCATCAGTACATGGGCTTCTACCACTGGCTGCGAGATCACTTCGAGGCAGACGCCCTGGTCTACCTCGGTCGCCATTCGACGCGGGAGTTCCTGCCACGGCGCCGCGCCGGGCTGGCGGATGACGACTATCCCGACCTTTTGGGTGGCGACCTGCCGCTCATCTATCCCTATATCGTCGACGGCGTGGGCGAGGGCATCCAGGCCAAGCGTCGCGCCCTGGGTGTGATGATCAGTCATCTGACGCCGCCACTCGCCGCCACCGAACTCTACGACGACCTGCTCGAACTGCGACAGCTGGTGGAAACCTTCGAGTCAGCGGTCTCGCCGGACAGCCCGACGCGACGCCGTGCGGTGGAAATGCTGCGCGAACGTATCGAGAATCTGGAGCTGGTCGAGGAATTCGAGCGCGAGATCGCCGGCGACCTGGGCCTCAACGCCGACGAGGTGACACTGGCCGAGGTCTCGGAGGAGCTGCTGGTTCACGAAGCCGGCCACTATGTAACCGACATGCAGGAGCGCTTCATGCCGCTCGGCCTGCACGTGTTCGGCCGCGACTGGAGCGACGAGGCCGTCGAGACCCTGCTCGCGTCGATGGGCGGCGATGGCGACGCGGCCCAGTGGCGTGAGGGGCTCGAAGCCTCGCCGGGCCGCGAGCGCGACGCCCTGCTGGCCGCGCTGGAGGGGCGCTTCGTTGCCCCCGGGCCCGGCAACGACCCGCTGCGGACCCCCGAGGTGCTGCCTACCGGGCGCAACTTCCACGCGCTCTCCAGCGACCTGATTCCTACCCGGGTGGCCTGGTCGCTGGGCAGCGAGCTGGCCGCCACCGCACGCGCCAGCGACCCAGATGCCGAGGCCGGGGATGAGGGGAGCGAGGCGGTGGTACTGTGGGCCTCCGATACCGTGCGCGACGAGGGCGTGATGATCGCCTTCGGCCTCGACATGCTGGGCGTGCGACCCAAGTGGAACTCGCGCGGCATCGTCCAGGGTCTCGAACGCCTGCCGCTCGACGAGACACGCTCGAACCGCCGCGACACGCTCTTCACGACGTCGGGGCTGTTCCGCGACCTCTATGAGGATCAGCTCGCCTGGCTCGACCTGGCCGTGCGCCTGGCACTGGAAGGCGCCAGCGAAACGATTCGCGCCGAGCATCCGCAGCTTGTCGCGTCACTCGAGGCGGCACTCGAGCCACTGCCCCACGACTTGCGCGACCCGGGCAGCGAGAGCCTGGCCGAGAACCGCATCGCCGCACGCTGGGTGGCCGACACCCGTGCGCTGCTGGAAGGCGGCATGGCGGAGCAGCGCGCCGGCGAGCAGGCGGCGCTGCGCGTGTTCGGCACCGCACCCGGTGCCTACGGGGCGGGTATCAACCGCCTGGCCTCGCGCTCCAGCGCCTGGGAGGGGCGCGACGAGCTCGGCCGCGCCTATCGCCGGCGCATGGGCCATGCCTACGGCAGCCGCCAGGGCGGCGAGCCGGCCCATGCCGCCTTCGACGTCAACCTGGCGCGGATCGAGCGCACCTACCTGGGCCGGGCCAGCCATCTCTACGGCTTGCTCGACAACGACGATGGCTTCGACTTCCAGGGCGGGCTCTCCAACGCCGTCGAGCAGTTGCGCGGCGAGGCACCGGACAACCGCGTGCTGCAGCACGCCGACCTCGATAACCCCCGAGTCGAGAGCCTGGAGCGGGCGCTGCTCGGGGAACTGCGCGCGCGTAACCTCAACCCGCAGTGGATCCGCCCGCTAATGGACCACGGCTACGCCGGGGCGCGTACCATGGCCAGTGACTTCCTCGACAACCTGTGGGGCTGGCAGGTCACCAGCCCCCAGGTGGTACGCTCCTGGGTATGGGACGAAGTCGATGCCGTCTACTTCCAGGACAGCCACGCCCTCGGCCTCGACGACTTCCTGGCCGACTCGCACAACGCCCATGTCAAGGCGCACATGCTGGCCATCGCCCTGCTCGCCGCCCAGCGCGACTTCTGGAACACCGACGCGGCGACGCTGGAGCGCCTGGGGCGAGAGTTCGCCGAACTGGTGGTGGCCAACGGCCTGCCCGGCAGCGGCCACGCCCATCCGGACCATCCGCTGCTGCCGTGGATTGGCCAGCGGCTCGACGACGAACTGCGCGAGGCCTTCGAGGCGGTGATCGAGCGTGCCCGCCTCGAGCGCGACGAAGTGCAGGCCGCCCCGACGAGCATCCGCGAACTGCAGCCACCGCCGTCCCGGCCGCAGCAGGCACAACCTGAGCCCCAGGCGGAAGCGACGGAGCGGGAGGCAGGCAGCGCGGCGGCACAGGGCCAGGAGGCCGATGAAGCCGAGGCGGCCACCGAAGATGAAGCCACCGCCGAGGGTGGCACGCTGCTGCTACCCTGGCTGCTTGCCCTGATCACGCTACTGCTCCTGCTGGGCGGCTATTTCCATGGGAGACGCATGCGATGAATCGTGAATTGACCACAGCCATGCTGGAGGTGATGGATACCGTGGTCGGCTGGCTGCTGGCACCGGTGATGCTGGCGCTGCTGGTGCTGGCGGCGCTGTCGGTCTGGGAGCTGGGGCTCGCCATTGGCGAGCGCAGCGGCGGCATTCGCCGGATGGTCGAAGCGGGGTGCGGCGAGGTCGTGGCCCGTCGAGCACGTCGTGCCATCGACCGCGCCGACCTGCTGGCGCGCATCGGTCCCATGCTGGGACTGATGGGTACGCTGATTCCGCTCGGGCCCGGGCTCGCCGCGCTGGCCAACGGCCATCTCGATGTCCTGGCCCAGGCGGTAACGGTGGCCTTCAATACCACCGTACTGGGACTGTTCATCGGCATACTCGGCTACTTGCTCGGTCGCCTGCGGCGACGCTGGTACGATGCCGCCATGGCGCGGCTGGAGCAGGCCCCATGAGCGTGCCCGAGTACCGGCGCAGCCGTTTCGACGCGGCCGACGAGGAGCCGATGGGGCCGCTGGCCAACCTGGCGGACATCATGCTGGTATTCGCCGTGGGGCTGATGGTGGCACTGGCCGCGGCCAACGAGGTGAAGCCGGAAGGCGCCGAACCGCAGGGAGGCACCCGTGTCGAAGCCGGGCGCGAGATGCCCGAGCTGCCGGCCGGCATGGGCGAGGCAGGCAGCGGTTTCGAGAGCGTCGGGCGGGTCTACCGCGACCCGGAGAGTGGGCGACTGATTCTGATCGACGACAACTGAACCTATGAGGAGCCACAGGTGATCCATTCGCATCAGACGATCGCAAGTATCCTGCTCGGCATGTTCGTCCTGTTCTTGCTGACGCAGGCGCCATCGGCACGGGCCGAGATCTGCGCCATCGACGACCGCGACCGCGAGGTCTGCCTCGATGCACCGGCCAGCCGCATCGCCGCGCTCTCGCCGGGCGCGACGGAGCTGGTCTACGCCGCTGGAGCGGGAGAGAAGGTTGTCGCGGTGGTGGCCTACAGCGACTACCCGCCCGAGGCAAAGGAAGTGCCATCGGTGGGCAGTCACACCCGCATGGACCTGGAAACCCTCGTCTCCCTGCGCCCCGACCTGGTGATCGGCTGGGTCACCGGTAACCCGCCCGAGCAGCTCGAGACCCTCGAGGCGCTGGGCCTGCCGGTGTTCTACATCGAGCCGCGGGATTTCGAGGGTGTCTCCCGTACCATCGAGCGGCTGGCGCGGCTTGCCGACACCCGGGAAAAGGGTGACCGGGCCGCAGCCGAGTTTCGCCACGGCATGGCGGCGCTGGCCGAGCGCTACGCCGAGGCCGAGCCGGTCTCGGTGTTCTACCAGGTGTGGGACGAACCGCTGATGACCGTCAACGACGAGCACCTGATCGGCAAGGTGCTGACCCTGTGCGGCGGTGACAACGTCTTCGGCGAACTGGCGCGACTGGTGCCGCGCATCGACGATGAATCGGTGCTCGCCGCCGACCCCGAGGCGATTCTGGCCGGCGGCATGGGGGAGGAGAACCGCGACTGGCTGACCCACTGGGAGCAGTACCCGAACCTGACCGCAGTCGAACGCGACAACCTCTACTTCGTGCCGCCATCGCTGATCCAGCGGCCCACGCCTAGGCTGCTGGAGGGGAGCCGCCTGTTCTGCGAGAAGCTCGACCATGTCCGCGACAAGCGTTGAGGCAATGACACTCCCTCGCCGCCGCTCGCTGTGGCTGCCGCTGGGTGTGCTGGCCCTGCTGGGGCTGGCGGCGCTGGTGCTGTCGGTCACGCTGGGCAGTGCCGCGCTGACGCTTGGCGATGTCGGGGCGGTTCTGCTGGGCGAGGGCAGCCCGCTGGCGCGCACCTTGATCCTCGAGCTGCGCATACCGCGCTCGCTTTCCGCCTTTGCCGTGGGCGGCCTGCTCGCCGTGGCCGGCGCCCTGATGCAGGTCTTGCTGCGCAACCCCCTGGCCGACCCCTATGTGCTGGGACTCTCCGGCGGCGCCTCGGTGGGGGCACTGGCCGCGATGCTTGCCGGACTGGGCGGGGCGGTGATAACCGGCTCGGCTTTTGCCGGGGCCTTCCTCTCGACGCTGCTGGTGTTCGGCCTGGCCCATGGTACCGGCAGCTGGACACCGTCGCGGTTGCTGCTCACCGGTGTCGTGGTCGCGGCCGGCTGGGGCGCGGTGATCACCCTGATGCTGGCGATCAGCCCCGCCGAGCGCCTGCCCGGCATGCTCTACTGGCTGATGGGGGATCTCTCCTACTCGCGCTCGCCGTGGCCGCCGCTGGCACTCTTGCTGCTGACCTGCTTGTTGCTGGCGCCGCTCGGACGCAGCCTCAACGTGATGGCCCGTGGCCCGCTGCAGGCGGCGGCGCTGGGCGTCAACGTACGCCCGCTGGAGTGGACGATCTACCTGGCCGCCAGCGTGCTGACGGCTTCAGCCGTGACCACCGCGGGCAGCATCGGCTTCGTCGGCCTGGTGGTGCCGCACATGCTGCGCCTGGTGCTGGGCAACGACCAGCGCCTGATTCTGCCCGCCTGTGCCCTGGCTGGCGGCACGCTACTGGTCCTGGCGGATACCCTGGCGCGCACCCTGATCGCCCCGGAGCAGCTGCCGGTGGGCGTGATCACCGCGCTGCTTGGCGTGCCGACCTTCCTTTACCTGCTCTATCGGAGCCGCTGATGAACCGACTCGAGACCCGCGAGCTGGTGATCGACGTGCCGGGCCGGCGCGAGGGTCGGCCGCTGACGCTCAGCGTCGAGCCGGGGCAGGTCTGGGGGGTGCTGGGTCCCAACGGCGCCGGCAAGACCACGCTGCTGCATACCCTGGCCGGGTTGCGCGCGCCGCGCAGCGGCCAGGTGCTCGTCGACGACCGCCCTTTGGCGGCGCTGGGGCGACGGCAGGTGGCACGCACCCTGGGGCTGGTGTTCCAGGAGCGTCACGACGGCTTCCCCGCCACGGTGCGCGAGACGGCACTGATCGGCCGCCATCCCTGGCTCTCGCCGTGGCAGATGGAGGGAGCGGAGGACTTGCGCCAGGCCGAGGCGGCATTGGAGCGACTCGATGTCGTTCACTTGGCCGAGCGCCTGGTCAGCACGCTTTCGGGGGGCGAGCGGCAGCGCCTGGCGATCGCCACGGTGCTGACCCAGGCACCGGGCATCTGGCTTGCCGACGAGCCGACCAACCATCTCGACCTGCACCATCAGACCGCCGTGATGGCACTGCTGACCGAGCAGGCCGCTCGGGGCAGGGCGGTGATGATGTGCCTGCACGACCTCAACCTGGCGGCACGCTGGTGCGACCACCTGCTGCTGCTCTACCCCGATGGCGAAGCGTGCTGGGGCCCGGCCGGCAGGATGCTGGTCCCCCACGCGCTCGAGCGGCTCTACGGCCAGCGCCTGGCGACCGCCGAGATCGACGGTGCCCCCGTTTTCGTTCCCGTGAGGTGATATGACGACTTCGACGATTCGCGGCGAGGCTCATGCCGCCCTGATCTCCGCTCCCGGCTCCGGCCAGGGCAAGTCCATGGTCACCGCAGCGCTGGCGAGGCTGCACCGCAACGCCGGGCGCCGCGTACGGGTGTTCAAGCATGGCCCCGACTACCTCGATCCCATGGTGCAGGAGGTCGCCTCAGGCCAGCCGGTTTATCAGCTCCACCCCTGGATGACCGGTGAAGACGAGTGCCGCTGGCGCCTGGCCGAGGCGGCCCGGGACGCCGACCTGATCCTGGTCGAGGGATCCATGGGCTTGTTCGACGGCGACCCCTCCAGCGCCGACCTGGCGATACTCGCCGGGTTGCCCGCGCTGCCGGTGATCGACGCCCGTGGCATGGCCCAGACCTTCGGTGCCGTGGCGCTGGGGCTGTCACGCTATCACCCCCAACTTGCCATTCATGAAGTGATCGCCAACCGCGTGGGCAGCGCGCGCCATGGCGACATGCTGCGCGACAGCTTGCCGCCCGGCATCGCATTGCTGGGCGCCGTGCCGCGTCATGAAGCGTTGAGCGTTCCCGACCGTCACCTGGGTCTGGTCCAGGCGGGAGAGCTTGAGGGACTCGACGCCCAGCTCGATGCCGCCGCCTCAGTGCTCGAGGAAGCGGGCCTCGACCGGCTGCCGGCGCGGATAACGCTGGAAGCCCAGGCCCCCGAGCCGCCGCCGCGCCTGCTCGAGGGCGTGCGCATCGGCGTGGCGCGCGATGCCGCCTTCGCCTTCCTTTACCGCGCCAATCTTGACCTGCTCGAGGCCATGGGAGCAAAGCTTGCCTTCTTCTCGCCGCTGGCCGACAGCGAGCTGCCCGGGTGCGATGCCTTGTGGCTCCCCGGTGGCTACCCGGAACTGCATGCGGCGAGGTTCGCCGCCAATGCGCCACTGCTGGACGCGATTCGTACGCATCACGATGCCGGCAAGGCTATCCTCGCCGAGTGCGGCGGGCTGATGGCGTGCATGGAGGGGCTGGTGGACGGTGACGGCCGCGCGCATGCGATGCTGGGGCTGTTGCCCGGTACCGCACGCATGGCCGGCAAGCTCAGCGCTCTCGGCCTGCAGAGTCTGACCACGCCGAAAGGGGAGCTGCGCGGCCACACCTACCATCATTCGCTACTGGAGACGCCCCTCGAGCCCATCGCCCGTGCCCGGCGACTGGCCGGCAGCCCGGCCGAGCCTGTCTATCGTCAGGGCGCCCTGACGGCCGGCTACTTCCACGGCTACTTTCCCTCGGCGCCGCCGCTGGTGGCGGGACTCTTCCGGGGCGAGCCCCTTTGACATGCGGATACCCAAGCCTGGCACCGAGACGTCTAGACTGCCTGACAGGCAGGCGGTATGCCTGTGGCATCGTGCCATGCGGTGGCCTGCCTGAATGGAAGCCAACGCCAGGGAGGTTGCCATGACCCGCGATACCATGAGCCACGTACACGTACCGATGACGTCCACCAAGAGCGGCACGCTCTACGACATCCTTCCGGACGTCATGGGGCTGACCGTCAAGATCGTCAACGTCTATTTCGTCGGCGATCCCGGGAGCAACGAGGACTGGGTGCTCGTCGATGCCGGTCTACCGCACGAGAAGAACACCATTCTCGAAGCGGCTGTGCGTCGCTTCGGCCAGGGCGCGCGCCCCAGGGCGATCCTGCTCACCCATGGCCACTTCGATCATGTCGGCTCGGCGGTGGAACTGGCCGAGCACTGGGACGTGCCCGTCTACGCGCATCCCCTCGAGATACCCTACCTGACCGGTGAGGCGCACTATCCCGAACCCGACAGTCAAGTGGAAGGCGGCATGGTGGCGAGCCTGTCGCGCTTCTTTCCCACCCGGCCGATCGATCTGAACCCGCGTATCGAAATGCTGCCCGAGGACCGCAGCGTGCCCGCCATGCCGGGCTGGCGCTGGGTGCCGACGCCCGGGCATAGCCCGGGCCATGTGTCCTTCTTCCGCGATGCGGACCGGGCCCTGATCGTCGGCGATGCTTTTGTCACCGTGCGTCAGGATGAACTCTACCAGGTGCTGACCCAGCGCCAGGAACTCAGCGGCCCGCCGCGTTACTTCACCCCCGATTGGGATACCGCGCGGGAATCCGTGAGGCGCCTGGCCGAACTCGAACCCGAGACCGCCATGACCGGTCACGGCATTCCCATGAAGGGGGAGGCGATGCGCCGCGACCTCAACGCCCTGGCCGCCGATTTCGATCGCGTGGCGCGACCGGCCTACGGCAGGAGCGTCGACCAGGGGCCCGACACGGGCCCATGAACTGAACCGAGGAGAGCATGCCGATGCGAGAGAATGCCAAGGACCCCCAACGCCATGCCCAGCGTATGGCCGCCAAGCAGAAGATCATGCAGGAGCGCATTGCCGGCGCCCAGAAGGAGCAGGGGCTGCTGCTGGTGCTTACCGGCCCCGGCAAGGGCAAGAGCAGCTCCGGGTTCGGCATGCTCGCCCGTGCCCTGGGCCACGGCATGACGGTCGGCGTGGTGCAGTTCATCAAGGGCCGGCGGGAGACCGGCGAGGAGGCCTTCTTCCGCCGTCAGCCGGGGGTGGCGTACCACGTGATGGGGGAGGGCTTCACCTGGGACACCCAGGATCGCGAACGCGATATCCAGGCGGCCGAGGCCGCCTGGGAGGTGGCCCGCGGCATGCTTGCCGATGCCAGCTACGATCTGGTGTTGCTCGACGAACTCAACATCGCCTTGCGCTACGAATACCTCGACCTCGACCGGGTGCTAGACGATCTCCAAGCGCGGCCGGCCATGCAGCATGCCGTGGTGACCGGCCGCTACGCACCCGAGCCGCTGATCGAACTGGCCGATACCGTCACCGAAATGAAGGTCGTCAAGCACGCCTTCAAGGAGCAGGGCATCAAGGCCCAGAAGGGCATCGAACTTTGATGTCCGGAGCATGTAGCGTCATGGCGGATCGCGGGTTATCTCCTCGTGCTGCCTTCGATATGTCTCGTAATCGGGAGGCAGGTGCTCGAGACATTCCTGCCGCTCCCCCCCGGGCAACTGGTTGCACTCGTTGAGATGACTCTGCTTGATGCCCTCGTAAACGCCGCGCGTGGTGCAGGATGCCAGCAGCAGCGCGACCAGACCCAGCAAGATGCTTACCCTGGTGTGATGTTTCATTGACCGTCCCTGTCGGCATGCAGGGGCAGGTATCCGCCCCGGTTGGGTCCAGGTTCCACTTCGGACTGCATGAGCCGTGGAGCCGCATGACGCACGGCGAGCCCCTGGTACGGGCCCGCGTTGATGAAGGATAGACAGGCATCTGACATGACGACACTGATGATTCAGGGCACCACCTCGGATGCAGGCAAGAGTACGGTGGTGGCGGGATTGTGCCGGGTGCTGGCGCGGCGCGGGGTGTCGGTGGCGCCGTTCAAGCCGCAGAACATGGCGCTCAACAGCGCGGTCACGGTGGATGGCGGCGAGATCGGCCGTTCCACGGCGCTGCAAGCGCTGGCGGCGGGCGTCGAGCCCCATAGCGACATGAATCCGGTGCTGCTCAAGCCGGAGAGCGACCGCGGCGCCCAGGTGATCCTGCGCGGTCGGGTGCACGGTCATATGGATGCACTTGGCTACCACGCCTACAAGCGCACCGCGCGAGAGAGCGTGCTGGCGGCATGGCAGGCGCTGTCGTCTCGCTTCGACGTGATCATTGCCGAGGGTGCCGGCAGCCCGGCGGAGATCAACCTGCGCCACAACGACATCGCCAACATGGGCTTCGCCGAGATGATCGACTGCCCCGTCGTCCTGGTCGGCGACATCGACCGCGGCGGCGTTTTCGCCCAGCTGGTGGGCACCCTGGAACTGCTGAGCGATAGCGAGCGCTCACGCACCCGTGGCTTCATCGTGAACCGCTTTCGGGGCGACATCGCCCTGCTCGAGCCGGGGCTCGAGTGGTTGGCCCAGCGTACCGGCAAACCGGTATTGGGCACGCTGCCCTATCTGCAGGGCTTCCTGCTCGACGCCGAGGACAGCATCGGACGAGGCGGCCGTGTGGGGCAAGGGGAAACGCTCAAGGTGGCGGTGCCGCGGCTGCCCCGCATCAGCAACCACAACGACTTCGATCCACTGCGCCTGCATCCGCGGGTCGAACTCAGCTTCGTCGGGCCGGGGCAGGCGATACCTGCCACCGATCTCATCATCCTGCCCGGCAGCAAGAGCACCTGCAGCGACCTCGCGTGGCTGCGTGCCCAGGGCTGGGAAACCGCCATCCGGCGACATCTGCGCTACGGCGGCCGTGTGCTGGGCATTTGCGGCGGTTTCCAGATGCTGGGTCGCGCGGTGCACGACCCGGATGGGCTCGAGGGGCCGGCGGGTTCGACTCCCGGCCTGGGGCTGCTCGAATTCGAGACGCGCATGGTCGCGGGCAAGCAGCTGCGCAACGTGAGTGGGCGCTTGCTTCCCGAAGAGGTGTCGATCACAGGCTATGAGATCCATAACGGCGTCAGCACGGGGCGAGCGTTGGAGCGGCCGCTCTGCCTTTTGGAGGGTGGCCCCGATGGCGCCGTCGATGACGACGGCCAGGTCATGGGCACCTATCTTCATGGCCTGTTTGAACGACCCGAGGCGTGCGAGGCGCTGCTGGCTCGCTGCGGGCTGAAGGCAGGCGGGGAAGCGGTGGATTACATGTCGCATCGTCAGTACGAACTCGACCGGCTTGCCGATACGCTGGAGGCGCATCTGGACATGGCTGTCATCGATCGGTTGCTTGCTGTCTGAGCGATCCCAGGCGGGCCGACACCGCAAGTGTCGGCCCGTTGTCTATGGAAGAGCGGCCGGTTCAATCCGGTGCGATGGGCAGCTGTCGCTTGTGCGCAGTACGCCGGTAGGTGCCCACGATGGTGTCGAAGGCGCGCTCGGACACCTCCCGGTTCTCCAGGAACGCGTCGATCTCCTCGTAGGTCACCCCCAGCGCCTCCTCGTCGAGCTTCTGCGGTGCGAGCGATTCCAGGTCGGCGGTGGGCGCCTTGTTGACCAGCGCATCGGGGGCGCCGAGGTGCTGGCCGACCAGGCGTACCTGCCCCTTGGTCAAGCCGGTGAGGGGGGCGACGTCGCAGGCACCGTCGCCGTACTTGGTGAAGAAGCCCATCAACGCCTCGGCGGCCTGGTCGGTGCCGATGACCAGCCCGCCGCGAGTCCCGGCCACGGCGTATTGGGCCACCATGCGCTGGCGGGCCTTGATGTTACCCAGCACGAAGTCCCGCTGCGCGGCGTCCTGGAATGACAGCCCGGCGCTCTCCAGCGCTTCCAGCAGGGCATCGCTGCCGCCCTGGATATTCACATCGAGCGTTTCGTCAGGCTGGATGAAGGCCAATGCCCTGTCGGCATCGTCGGCATCCTGCTGCACGCCGTAGGGGAGTCGCATGGCGACGAACCTGGCCTGCTCCCCCTGTTCCCGCAGCCGCTCCACGGCGAGCTGCGCTATACGGCCCGCCACGGTGGAGTCGACCCCGCCGCTGATCCCCAATACCAGCGTCTTCTGCCCGCTATCGCGCATGACCTGGCACAGGAAATCACGACGCCGTTCGGACTCATACCGGGCGTCGATATCCGCCTTTGCCTGCAGCTGCACGCCGATGGAGCGTTGTTCTGCCCGGCGAGATGGCCGCTCCGTCTCGGCCCCTGCCGAATCAGCATCGGTGCACAGCCGGTGGTAATGGGGCAGCCGCTCCAGGGCATAGTGGGCGGCGGCCAGGCGCACTTCGTTGCGCTCGCCGTCGAAGCGACGGGTCTCGCTGAAGTGGTAATGGTGGCCGTGGTGGCGAAATGCCCAGGCGAAGCAGACGGTGCCGATGGGGGTCTCGTCATCGCCGGGACTGGGGCCGGCAATGCCGGTGTTGGCCAGCGCCACGTGCGCATCGTTGTTGTTCAGTGCCCCGCTGGCCATTTCGCAAGCGACGGCTTCGCTGGTGAGGCCGTACGCTTCGATGGTGTCGAAGCTGACGCCGAGGTAGCGATTCTTCGACTGGGGCGAATAGACCGCGAGCCCGCAGTCGATACTTTGTCCGCTACCGGGAACCCGGGCCAATTCGGAAACGATCAGTCCGGCGGTGCACGACTCGGCGGTGGCGAGTTTGAGTTCGTTGTCGATCAGATAGTTTGTGACCCTGTCGAGCAGTTCCATTGCTTGCGTCTCCTCCTGGTAGCCGACTCGTCAAACGCCATCGGCAGTGAATCCTGTCGTGTTACCCGCTTCAGTCTAGTCGGCGTTGCGCCGCCGTGACGAGTTCATCGGCCGCTTCCCCTGCTGCGGCTCAGTCCCGAGTGGCAGCGGGGGGCGGGGCGATATTGTCGAACAGAGGCGGGTCGTCGCTGATGGCGCAGTCGACGCCCCAGGCCCAACGATTGGCGAAGGCGGCCGGGTCGTTGGCCGTATAGCACAGCAGGCGATACCCTGCGGCCTTGATCTCGCGGGCACGGCGGGAGGTGAGTCGCGTCCAGTCGGTATGGATGCTATAGGCATCGAGCGACTCGCAGCGCGAACGCCAGCGTTCGGGCACGCTCTCGGTCAGCACGCCGATGGGCAATTGAGTAGCGTCGGCCAGCGAACGGGCGCGATGCAAGGCGGGCTGGTCGAAGGAGGAGACGATCAACCGCTCCGGCGGTAGCGCCTCGAGCAGCCGGGGAATGGCGACCTCGGCCAGCTCGGTGCCGCTGCGCCGGTCGGCCACCTTGAGCTCCATGTTGACGCCCATGTTCAATTCCACCAGCAGGTCCAGCATGTCGCTCAGGGTCGCCATGCGTTCGCCGCGAAAGCCATCGCCGAACCAGCCGCCGACATCGAGCTTGCGCACCGTGGCGAGATCCTGCGCGGCGAGCCTGCCCTGGCCGTCGGAGCAGCGCTTCAGGGTGGCATCGTGCCAGATGACCGGCGTGCCGTCCCTGAGCAGTTGCACGTCCAGTTCCACCCACTGATAGCCGGCATCGTGCGCGGCGCGCACCGCGGCGAGGGTGTTTTCGGGGGCATGGGCGGACAGCCCGCGATGGGCAATCAATCGGGGTAGGACAACGTCGGGGTGCGATGGCATGGAAGGGCTCCGTTGGGGATCTCGGCAGGCTATAGGCTATTGATGACAGCATAGCGACCGCATCGGAATCGGCCGCGATTATGCTAGGCTTGCAGGCTTTGACGATGCAACGAGGCAAGGCATGAAGGTGATGACCCCCGAACGTGACGACCAGCGCGACGCCTGGCTCGCTCGGCTATGTGCCGACGTTTATGGTAGGGAAGCGGGGCTGTCGCCGTTGGTGATCTTCACCGGTACCCGGCAAGTCCTGTTTGCCCAGGAGGCGGCCAGGCTGTGGGCCCTGGCGGATGCCGAGGGACGGCCCGGGGCCTTGGCTTTGCTGGTTCTCGATACCGCCGGTACGGGCATGATTCTGTGGCACCATGCCTCGCCCGGGGGCGACCGGGAGAGCCTGCGTCGTATGATTCGCGAGCTGGCCCAGAAGGCACCGCTAAGGGTCGATGCGGCGGACCAGGATGAAGAGGCTTTCTACCGTCGTTGCGGCATCAACCGCTGGTTTGCCGCCTCTGGCGGCAGGCGAATCGGCCTCTCGCCCCATCATCCGGCGCGTGGCGTAGATGATCTGGAGCCGGCGCTGGGCTTCGATGACGACGCCATATTGCGTCGTTTCAAGCATGACCCCCGCTTCTTCGAGCAGGAGAAAGGCCGTTTTGTCGAGAGGCTGGCGGCATTTCCCGGTTGAGTGCCGCACCAGGGGCCCAGGACTTGACCGAACGCAGCGACAGCGGTTGGATGAAGCAGGACTCACGTTAGCGAACGAAGGAAAGTGAAATGGCCAAGCGCATCCAGTTTGCACGCACCGGCGGTTCCGAGGTGCTGGAGCTCGTCGACGTCACCCCGGCCGACCCGGCACCCGGCGAGGTCCGGGTCCGCAACGAGGCCATCGGGCTCAATTTCATCGACATCTATTTCCGCACCGGCCTCTATCCCGCCCCCGGCCTGCCGTCCGGGCTGGGCACCGAGGGTGCGGGCGTCGTCGACGCCGTGGGCGGGGGCGTCACCCATCTGAAGGAGGGCGATCGGGTCGCCTATGCCCAGGGGCCGCTGGGTGCCTATGGCGAATACCATGTGCTGCCGGCGGACAAGGTAGTGGTCCTGCCCGACGCCATCGCCACGGAAACCGCCGCCGCCAGCATGCTCAAGGGCCTGACCGTACAGTACCTGCTGCGCCAGACCTGCCCGCTCGAGGGTGGCGAGACGATCCTGTGGCACGCGGCTGCCGGCGGCGTGGGCTCCATTGCCTGCCAGTGGGCCAAGGCATTGGGCGTGAAGCTGATCGGAACCGTCAGTTCCGACGAGAAGGCGAAGCTGGCGAAGGCCAACGGCGCCTGGGAGACGATCGACTACACGCGCGAGAACGTGGTCGAGCGGGTCCGGGAGCTCACCAACGGTGAAATGTGCGACGTGGTCTACGACTCGGTGGGAAAGGACACCTGGGTCACTTCGCTGGACTGTCTCAAGCCGCGTTCGCTCATGGTCAGTTTCGGCAACGCCTCCGGACCGGTCGAAGGTGTCAATCTCGGCATCCTCAACCAGAAGGGTTCGCTTTTCGTCACGCGCCCCAGTCTCAACGGTTATGCCGACACCCGCGAGCGGCTGGAAATGATGTGCCGCGATTTGTTCGACATGCTGGGCAGTGGCCGGGTGAAGGTCGATATCGGTCAACGCTACGCCTTGGCCGATGCCGGCAAGGCCCAGGACGACCTGGCCGGCCGCAAGACCACCGGCTCGACCATCCTGCTGCCGTAAGCGCAAGCGAGGACTCGCTCACGCGACGCCCGCCTCTTCGAGGCGGGCGTCGGCGTTTTGGCACCGACTATTCGTTGCTGACGTAGGCGCCCATGGCACGCATGCGCGATTCAAAGCGCGCCACGTTGTCGACCAGGCCGTCGGGGCCGTAGGCGACGCATTCGGCCAGCAGGACTTCGATCAGCGTGATGGCGGAGAGGATCGAAGGAAAGAAGTGTGGGGTGGCATTGGCCACGGTGAAAGTCATTGCCGCACCGGGCACCAGCGGCGAGCGCAGGGTGTCGGTAACCACGATGGCCCTGACCCCGTTGGCACGCGCGATGTCCAGGGCGCGCATGGTCTCGGCGCAGTAGGGCTCGAAGCCGAAGGCGACCACCACGTCGCTCTCGTCGAAGGGGGCCAGCTCCGTGAGCAACCCGCCCTCCTGGCCGCGGATCAGCTGGATGTTGGGCATGGCGATGCGCCCCACATAGGCGAAATGGTAGGCGCAGGCGAAGGTATCGCGGAAGCCCACCACGGCGATCTTCTCGGCCCCGAGCAGCAGCCTGGCGGCATCACGCACACGCGCCTGATTGTCGGCGGTGAACAGGCGACCGATGTTGTCGAAGGCGGCATCGCCCACGTCGAGGAAAACCTGGTCGTCGGTCTGGCTGGCCAGGGTACGCAATTCGTTGGCTCGTCCCGAGAGTTCCACCGGGCCGGCCTGTACGGCCGATTGAAATACCTCACGAAACTGCTCGTAGCTATCGAAGCCGAGTCGCTTGGCCAGGCGCACCAGGGTCGAGGCGGTGACGCGGGCGGCGCCGGCCGACTTGCGGATCGACTGGAAGGCTATCTCGACCGGGTGTTCCAGCACATAGCCGGCGGCGAGCTTCAACTGCGGGCTGAGCTCGGGATAGGCGGCGGCCAGCTGCTGGTTGACGGCATCGAGGCCCGCCGGCGGGGCGTGCTCTCCCTCAGGAAGCTCGGCAGTCTGCATCTCTTGTTCCAGCACAGCACTCTCCTCGATGGATCAGGGTCCGGCGATGTGTCAGGGCAGGGCGAAGCCATTGTAACGCATGGCAATGGTGAACGAACGAAACAAATGTTTCTATTTTATTTTACAGGTGACACGTGCGTATTGACGTTCTCAGTGACCTTGGCTAGGATGCCGGATAAAACAGCTGTGCCTGTTATGAATAGATAACGGCACGTTTGTTTCGTTCCGGTGTTTCTGCACCGAACGTTATGCCAAGCCACGCAACGACGAGAGCACCCGCCACCTCATGGATCCAGCCAGCATCGAAACTCTCATCATCGACCGCCAGGGCGCGGTCATGGAGATCCGCTTCAACCGGCCGCATCGTCTCAACGCGGTGGTAGAGGCTTTCTACACTGAACTGCTTTCGGCGCTGACCGTCGCCGAGGCCGACCCTGACGTGCGAAGTGTAATCCTCACGGGAGAGGGTCGCGCCTTCTGTGTCGGTGCCGACATGAAGGAGCACGGCGGAGCCCAGCGCACGCCTTTCCAGCGCCGCCAGTACCTGCAGCTCGGCAACGACGTCTGCGAGGCGATCCTGCGCCATCCCAAACCGATCATTGCCGCCGTCAATGGCTACGCCCTGGGGGCCGGAGCCGAAATGGCGGTGGCCTGCGATTTCATCGTGATGGCGGAAGATGCCCAGATCGGCTTCCCCGAGACCAGCATCGGCACCTGTGTCGGCGGCGGCGTTTCCAAGTTACTGCCGCAGCTGGTGGGGCTGAGCATGGCGCGCCAATTGCTCTACACGGGGCGGCGCATCGACGGCCACGAGGCAGTGCGCATCGGCCTGGCCACTTCCCACCATCCCGGGGAGGCGTTGCTCGAGGAGGCTCGGCAACTGGCCGAGGTCCTGTCCGCTCAGGCACCGGTATCGATCGCCATGCTCAAGCGGCTGGTCAACCAGGGCAGCGATACCGGGCTGGAGAGCCAGTTGCAGCAGGAACTCGACGCGGTTTTCACCTGCTCGACCACGGATGACTGGCAGGAGGGGGTCGATGCCTTTGCCGAGAAGCGCTCCCCCCGATTCCAGGGCCACTGAAAGACTCAAGGATGCGAGACATGAACCCGATCGAAGGACACCTCCCGACACGCAGCCCGCTGCATGACATCCTGGCGCCTGCCGGCATCGCCGTGATCGGCGCCTCCAGCGACCCGACCAAGCGTGGCTACAAGGCCATGGTCGGCCTGATCAAGGATGGCTTTCGTGGCGACATCTATCCGGTCAATCCCAAGGCCGACATGATCCTGGGTATCAAGGCCTGGCCGTCGATCGCCGACATTTCCGGTCATCCGGAGCTGGCGCTGATCTGCACGCCGGCGCCCAGCGTGCCAGGGCTGATCGCGGAATGTGGCCGGCATGGCATCAAGGGCGCGGTAATCCTCGCCAGCGGCTTCGCCGAGATGAGCGAGGAGGGCGCCGATCTCGAGCACGAGATGATGCGCCAGGCCGAAGCGCATGGCGTACGCGTCATCGGCCCCAACACCTCGGGGGTGTTCAACCTGCATCACCGGCTCAACCTGCTGGCGCTGGACAACGTCAAGCCGGGTGACGTTGGCATCGTCTCGCAGTCAGGCAACATGCTGCTGTCGCTGGCACTCGAGGCCCAGTACAACGGCCAGGTCGGCTTCTCCACGTATGTGGGGCCGGGCAACCAGAGCGACATCGGCTTCAACGACTACCTTCGCTACCTCGGCGAGGACGAGCACACCCGAGTGGCCACCCTCTACGTGGAGGGCTTTCGCGACGGGCGCCGCTTTCTCGAGGTGGCGCGCGACGTCAGCGCCATGAAGCCGGTGGTGGTCTACAAGTCGGGCTCCACCGAGGCCGGCCAGAAGGCGGCCAGCTCCCATACCGGGGCGCTGGCCGGCAGCTACGCCATGACCGTGGACCTGCTGCGCCAGGCCGGGGTCAGCGTGGTGCATCGTTCCGACGAGATCCTGCCGGTGGCCGAGGGGCTCGGGCTGCTGCAGAAGGCGCGCGGCAAGCGGGTGGCGGTCGTCTCGGACGGCGGTGGCCAGGCGACCATCGCCTCCGACCGCCTGGCCGAGGCCGGGCTCGAACTGGCCGAACTGTCCGACGAGACGCGCCAAAAACTGCGCGACGTGCTCTTTCCCCAGGCCTCGACGGTCAACCCGGTGGACGTTGCCGGCTCCACCGATGCCAACCCTTCATTGCTGGCCACTTGCATGGAGATCGTCGCCGCCGACGACAACGTCGATAGCGTCTTTCTTGTCGGCATGTTCGGTGGGTACAGCATCCGCTTCGCCGAATCGCTGCTGGGCGACGAAATGCGTGGGGCCGAGGCGATGGTCGACCTGTCGAAAGCCACCGACAAGCCGCTCGTGATCTACAGCCTCTACACACCGATCAAGCCGCCGCCCCTGCGTCGCCTGCACGAGGCGGGCTTGCCGATATACGCCTCCATCGAGCAGTCGGTACGCGTGCTGCGGGCACTGGGCGAGCGGGGGGACTACCTGGCACTACGTGAAAAATATCCCTCCGAACCGGCGCTTGCTCCCAGGCAGGAACTCAGCGACATGTTCCAGCATGCCCAGGCCGAAGGGCGCGACCTGCTCGAGTATGAGGCCAAGCAACTGCTTCGCGAGCACGGCATCGAGGTGCCCCGGGATGCCGTCGTGCGCAGCGACGCGGAGCTGGGGGAGGTCGCCGCCAGCTTCGGCGACACGCCGCTGGCGATGAAAGTCATATCGAAGGATATCCTGCACAAGTCGGACGCCGGTGGGGTCAAGTTGAACCTGGTCGGCGAGGCGGCGCTGCGCCGCGCGCGGGAGGAGATTCTCGCCTCCTGCCGCGCTTACGATGCGCAAGCCGACATCGAAGGAATGCTGGTCGCGCCGATGGCCAGGAAGGGCGTCGAAGTGATCGTCGGCGTAATCCGCGACCCCATCTTCGGGCCGGTGTTGATGTTCGGCCTGGGCGGCATCTTCGTCGAGATTCTCGAGGACGTCGCCTTCCGCTCGATTCCCCTGTCGCGCCATGACGCTTGCAGCATGGTGGCACAGATCAAGGCACGCAAGGTCCTCGAGGGTGCCCGCGGGGAGCCGGCGGTGGACAAGGAGGCACTGGTCGAACTGCTGCTGACGGTTTCGCGCATCGCCGATGCCTACCCGGAGCTGGCCGAGCTCGATCTCAACCCGGTGATCGCCAATGCGGACGGCTATGCCGTGGTGGACGCACGCGTTATCGTGGAGCGCGATACCGCCGCCACTGCCAACGCAAAGGAGTCAACCGCATGAGCGAGAGCAAGGCCCAGCCCCCACAGCCCGTCCTGCAGGATTCGCTGCTCACCCTGGAGGGGCACGTGGCGACCCTGACCCTCGATCGCCACGACGTGCGCAATGCCCTGACCGGCACCGCCCTGGCCGACGACATCGTCGACACGGCGGAGTGGGTCAACCGCTGCGATGACGTCTCGGTACTGGTCATTACCGGCGCAGGCTCGGCGTTCTCGGCTGGCGGCAACGTCAAGGACATGGCCAATCGCGGCGGCGACTTCGCCGGCAACGTGGCCGAGGTGGCGGGGCGCTATCGTCGCGGGATCCAGCGCATTCCGCTGGCCTTGCAGGCGGTGGAGGTACCAGTGATCGCTGCCGTCAACGGGCCGGCCATCGGCGCGGGCTTCGATCTCGCCAACATGGCCGATATCCGTATCGCCTCGCGCAAGGCAAAGTTTGGCGAGACCTTCCTCAACCTGGGCATCATCCCCGGTGACGGCGGTGCCTGGTTCATGCAGCGCCTGATCGGCTACCAGCGTGCCTTCGAACTGACGCTCTCGGGCCGGGTGATCGATGCCGATGAGGCCAAGGAAGTCGGCATCGTGCTCGAAGTGACCGATCCGGAATCGCTCATGCAGCGAGTGAACGAGCTGACGGCGCGCATCGCTGCCCAGCCACCCAAGGCGACGCGACTGACCAAGCGCTTGATGAAGATGGCCCAGCGCACCGAACTCAAGGATTTCCTCGACGTCTGTGCAGTCTTTCAGGGCATGTGCCATAACGAGCCGGAGCATCTCGAGGCGGTGAACGCCATGCTCGAGAAGATGACGAAGTAGCCTTTATTCCCTTTCAAGATCTGTTCGGTCCAGGTCGGGGCCTGGACACCTGTATGCGCGATAAGCGATAGAAAGGACTGGACCTTTGGCCGACCGGCTGTTGTGCTGAGACTGAAGCCATCAAACGGAGTGATGGAATGTCCGACCACACGCTGGTTCTGATCGTCCTCGGCCTGACGCTGGCCGCCTTTGTCTGGGGGCGCTTTCGCTACGATCTGGTGGCGCTTTCGGCGCTGCTCGTCTCGGTCCTGCTGGGGCTGGTGCCGGCCGACGAGGCGTTCTACGGCTTCGGCCATCCTGCGGTGATCACTGTCGCCGCGGTGCTGGTTCTCAGCCGCGGCTTCGAGCGCTCCGGTGTGGTCGACTTCATCGCCGAGCAGGTGCTCAAGGTAGGCGACAGGCTGTTCCTGCAGCTGGTGGCGTTGACCAGCACGGTCTTGTTGCTTTCGGGGTTCATGAACAACGTCGGTGCCCTGGCGTTGCTTTTGCCGGTGGCCATGCGCCTTGCCCGCGAGCACGATACCTCCCCCTCGCTACTGTTGATGCCGCTGGCCTTCGGTTCGTTGCTTGGCGGGCTGATGACGCTGATCGGCACGCCGCCCAACATCATTATCGCCAGCTATCGCGGCTCGGTGACCGGCGAAACGTTCGGCATGTTCGCGTTCTTTCCCGTGGGCGCCCTGGTCGCCCTGGCAGGGCTCGCCTTCATCGTGCTGCTTGGCTGGCGGCTCGTGCCCAAGCGGGTAGGCAAGGCAACCACCGAGGAGATGTTCGATACCGCCAACTATCTCGTGGAACTGAAGGTCAATGAGAAGTCCAAGGCGGTGGGCTGGACGCTGCGCGAATTGCAGCGGGAGGTGGAGGAGAGCGTGCCCGTGCTGGCCGTGTTGCGCGGCGATCGGCGGTGGGCCGGGCACGCCTTCCTTGGCACCCTGATGGAGGGCGATATCCTCCTGATCGAAGCCGGGCCCGAGGAGATGAAGCTGCTCGAGGACAAGGCTGGGCTGCACGTGGGGCTCGATCCTGAAGAGCAGAAGGCGCAGGAGAACGAGGCCCAGGCGGAGGGGAACGATGCGCGCAACACCGGGGCGAACATCGGGCCGATACGATCGGAAGGCGAGGGGGTGACGCTTGGCAAGACGAACGAGAAGGACGAACCCAAGAAGAAGCCGACCGATACCGAAGGACTCGAACTGGTCGAAGCGGTAGTGCGCAACGATTCCATGATGATCAACCGAACCGTTACCCAGCTGCGGCTGCAGAACCAGTACGGCCTGCACCTGATCGCCGTGGCTCGCGACGGCGGGAGGCTCAAGCAGCGCTTGCGTGACATCCGTTTTCGCGCCGGCGACGTACTGCTGCTTCAGGGGGGCGAGAGCAACCTCAGCGAGAGCTTGTCGATGTTGGGCTGCCTGCCGCTGGCCCGGCGCAACCTGCCGCTGGGCCAGCCACGCATGCTGCTGGTATCGGTGGCCGTCTTCGCCGTGGCCATCATGGCCATGCTGTTCGACCTGTTGCCGGCAGCGGTGGCGCTGATGGCCGCTGCCTTGGTCTCGATGCTGGCGGGTGTGCTGCCGCTGCGCGAGGCCTATCAGGCCATCGATGGGCCGGTCATCGTCCTGCTGGGCGCCATGATCCCCGTAGGCCAATCGCTGGAAACCAGCGGCGGCGCGGCCCTGGTGGCCGAAAGTCTGCTTCAGGCCGGCGACCAGTGGCCGGTCGTGGTGCTCCTGGTCGGCCTGTTTCTGCTCTCGATGCTGCTCTCCAACGTCATCAACAACGCGGCGGCGGCACTGCTGATGGCGCCCATCGCCGCCAGTCTGGCCGAAGGTTTTGGTGCCTCGATCGATCCGTTCCTGATGATCATTGCCGTCAGCGCTTCCTGTGCCTTCCTCACGCCCATCGGGCATCAATCCAATACCCTGGTGATGGGGCCGGGCGGTTACCGCTTCGGCGACTACTGGAAGATGGGCCTGCCGCTCTCGCTGCTGGTGATGACGGTGGCGGTGCCGATGATATTGCTGGTCTGGCCCTTGTAAGAAATCACGATTCACCACGCTCGCTTGTGCTTCACGAACAGCTGAAATGCAAGCCCCGGCGCTGGGCCGGGGCGGAGGGGCGTTGCAGTTGAGAGTGGTCTTCAGGCGGCGTTGTGGAGTAGAACCTTCGACTTGTCGGTGGCGAATTCGTCGTACTCGAAGTCGTCCACGCTGAGCAGTTCGAGCACCTTGGCTTCGAAGTCGCGCATGAACGCGGCGTCCTCCTCGCTCACCAGTCCTTTCTCCCGCGCCGCCTCCAGGCGCACCTCGGTGTGCAGCGCCTGTCGCGGCAGCTCGCCCTTGGCATAGGCCTTGTTGATGGTGCGGTAGAGCGCCTCGGCGCGGTCATAGTCGGCCAGCAGGGCGTTGTAGTGGGCCAGCGGATTGTCCTTGACGCCGTCGTCGTCTAGCCAGGCCGCCGCGAGCAGCTTGGTGCGCAGCGGGGTGTCGCGCGACACGGCCTGGGCGATCTCACGAGTCAGCCGGTCGGCGGGGCGCTTCCAGCGGCGACCCAGCGGCATCGTCACGGCACGCAGCACGCCGGCCAGTGCCCGGTTGGGGAGGTTGTCGAACAGCTCGTCGAAAGCCTGCTCGGCGCGCTGGAGCAAGTGCGTGCAGCTGTAGTGGAGCAGGGCGGCTTCGCCTTCGACCTTGTCTCCCTCCTGCCAGTGCTTGAGCACCATCGAGGCGAGATAGAGGTTGGAGAGGACGTCGCCCAGGCGTGCCGAAATCATCTCGCGCTGCTTGAGGGTGGCGCCGAGGCTGGCCATGGCGGCATCGGCGCACAAGCTGAAGCCGGCCGACAGGCGTGCCATGTCGCGAGCATAGGGGGCCGCCACCGCATCGAAGGGAACGCTCGGCTTGCCGAAGCCGAGCCCCATGGTGAAGGCCCGCGCCGCATTGCCGAAGACCAGCGCCGCATGGCCGAAGAAGGCGCGATCGAAGGCCGGCAGGTCGTTGCTGTCCGAGGCGGCGAGCTCCTTAAGCACGAACGGATGGCAGCGGATGGCGCCCTGGCCGAAGATCATCAGGTTGCGGGTCATGATGTTGGCGCCTTCGACCGTGATCGACACGGGGTTTGCACTGTAGCCGATGCCCAGGTAGTTACGCGGCCCCAGGGTGACCGCCTTGCCGCCGTGAATGTCCATGGCGTCGGAAAGGGCGATGCGCTGGAACTCGGTGAGCTGGCTCTTGAGGATCGCCGAGGGCACCGCCGGCTTTTCGCCGCGATCGATGGTATTGGCGGTCTGGTAGACCGCCGCCTGAGAGATGTAGCCCAGCGCGGCCAGGCGTGCGAGCGGCTCCTGCACGCCTTCCATCTCTGCCACCGGCACGTTGAACTGGCGGCGAATGCGGGCGAAGCCGCCGGTCCAGCCCAGCGCATAGCGTGAGGTGCCGCTGGCGCCGGAGGGCAGGGTGATGCAGCGTCCGATGGAGAGGCACTCCACCAGCATGCGCCAGCCCTGGCCGATCATCTCGGTGCCACCGATGATGGTATCCAGTGGCACGAAGACGTCCTTGCCCTTGATCGGGCCGTTGAGAAAGGGGCTGCCGATGGGGTGATGGCGGCGTCCGATCTCCATGCCCTGGGTATTGCGCGGCACCAGCGCCAGGGTGATGCCCCGATCTTCCTCCTCGCCCAGCAGGTGGTCGGGGTCGAACAGACGGAAAGCCAGGCCCACCACCGTCGCGATGGGTGCCAGGGTGATCCAGCGTTTCTCGAAGTTGAGGCGCAGGCCCAGCACCTCCTCGCCGTCGATCTCCTCCTTGCACACAATGCCGGTGTCGGGCAGCGAGGTGGCGTCACTGCCGGCACGCGGACCGGTGAGACCAAAGCAGGGAATCTCGCGGCCGTCGGCCAGGCGCGGCAGGTAGTGCTCCTTCTGCACCTGGGTGCCGTACTTGAGCAACAGTTCGCCCGGTCCCAGGGAGTTGGGTACACCCACGGTGACCATCAGCGTCTCGCTGATGGAGAGCTTCTGCAGCACCAGCGACTGCGCCTTGGCCGAAAACCCGAGGCCGCCGTACTCCTTGGGGATGATCATGCCGAAGAAGCCTTCCTGCTTCAGGTACTGCCATAGTTCCTCGGGCAGGTCGGCGCGCTCCTTGGCGATCTCCCAGGCGTTGCACATGCCGGCGGCTACGCTGCACTGATGCTCGATGAAGGCACGCTCCTCCTCGCTCAGGCCGTCATCGTGGTAGCTCATCAGCGTGTTCCACTGCGGCCGGCCCGAGAACAGCTCGCCGTCCCAGGCCACGGTGCCGGCTTCCAGCGCGATGCGCTCGGTATCCGACACCTTGGGCGAGACGCGCTTGAACATGGCGAACAGGCGTGGCGTGAGCCAGCGAATGCGCAGAGCCGGCAGGCCGGCCACGGCCACGCCGGCCGCACCGAGTAGCAGCAGTACGCCAAGCACGGGAGAGCCGAGCAGCAGCCCCGCCAGGCCAAGCAGACCAAGCAAGGCGAGGGTCGGCACGGCGCCGGCCTCGCGCCGCATGACCACCAGTAGGCCGACGACGGTGAGGATAATGAGAAACAGCGTGAGCATGAGTCAGCGCTCCCTTGTTCATGTTTAGAACGTTCGTTTGAATGTGTGTCAGCCTAGCCGATCTCAGGATGGCTGGCCAGCCCTGCGACGTTACCAATGACAGCGCCCTGCTCGTAGGCAGGGCGCTGTATGGTAGGGCGTGAAGGTGCTCAGGTCAGGCGACGCTGGGGCTCGCTGCGAGCCGGTGTGTCGCCGGCAACGAAATAGGGGGCATCGGAGGGTGGCAGCGGCTCACGGCCGCGTATGCGATCGGCGATCTTCTCGGCCAGCATGATGGTCGGCGCGTTGAGGTTGCCGGTGGGTATCACCGGGAACAGCGAGGCGTCCACCACGCGCAGCCCCTCGAGGCCGTGTACGCGACCCTGGCCGTCGACCACCGCATCGTCGCCCTCGCCCATGCGGCAGCTGCCGCAGGGATGGTAGGCGGTCTCTGCGTGTGCGCGCACGAAGGCATCCAGCTCCTCGTCGGACTGGACGTCCGGCCCCGGCGAGATCTCGCGGCCGCGATACGGATCCATCGCGGGCTGGGCGATGATCTCGCGGGTCAGCCGAATACCGTCGCGGAACTCCTGCCAGTCCTTCGCCTTGGACATGTAGTTGAACAGGATGCTGGGCGCCGCCTTGGGGTCGCGTGAGGTCAGGCGTATCCTGCCGCGGCTCTCGGAACGCATCGAGCCCACGTGGGCCTGGAATCCGTGCGCCTGCACTGCGCTCTTGCCGTTGTAGCTGATGGCGATGGGCAGGAAGTGGTACTGCAGGTTGGGCCAGGGTTCTTCATCGTGAGTACGGATGAAGGCGCACGACTCGAACTGGTTGCTGGCCCCGATACCGGTGCCGCGCAGCAGCCATTCGGCACCGATCTTCGGCTGGTTGAACCATTTCAGCGCCGGATAGAGGGTGATCGGCTGCTTGCATTCGTACTGGATGTACATCTCCAGATGGTCCTGCAGGTTCTCGCCGACGCCGGGCAGGTCATGCACCACGGGAATGTCGAACTCGCGCAGATGTACGGGATTGCCCACGCCCGAGCGCAGCAGAATCTGTGGCGAGGCGATGGCGCCGGCGCACAGCAGTACCTCGCGGCGGGCGCGTACCCGATGGGCCTGGCCGCGTCGCAGGTAGTGCACGCCAACGGCGCGCTTGCCTTCGAATTCGATCACGTCCGTGGTGGCGTGGGTCTCGATGGTGAGATTGTCGCGTTGCCTGGCCTGGTCGAGATAGCCGCGGGCGGTGGAGGCGCGACGCCCCTTGGGCGTGACGAAGCGGTCCATGGGCCCGAAGCCCTCCTGCCGGTAGCCGTTGACGTCCTCGGTCTCGGCGTAGCCGGCCTCGACGCCGGCATCGACGAAGGCGCGGTAGAGCTCGTTGTTGCCCTCCTTGGGCGTGGCCACGCTGACGGGGCCATCGCCGCCGTGATAGGCATTGGGGCCGATATCGCGGCATTCGGACTTCTTGAAATAGGGCAGGCAGTCGGTATAACGCCAGTCCGAGAGGCCGGCTCTGCTGGCCCAGTTGTCATAGTCCAGCGCGTTGCCGCGGATGTAGCACATGCCATTGATCAACGACGAGCCGCCGAGCCCCTTGCCACGGCCGCATTCCATGCGGCGGCCGTTCATGTGCGGCTCCGGGTCGGTCTCGAAGGCCCAGTTGTAGCGCTTGCCCTGCAGCGGGTAGGCCAGGGCGGCAGGCATCTGGGTGCGGAAGTCGAAGCGGTAGTCGGGCCCGCCCGCCTCTAGCAGCAGCACGCTGACGTCGGCGTCCTCGGTGAGGCGGGTGGCCAGCACGTTGCCGGCGGAACCGGCACCGATGATGACGTAATCGAATTCACGAATCTGGGACATGCGATCTCCCAAGGCTAACGGGGGGCTGCGCAGCCTAGCCGCGGCTGATCCGCAGACAGGTCTACGAGGAGGCGCTGTGAATCCATCCCTGGACGCTACCGATGCCATCCTGGCATCGGACCCCCCCTACGACCTGTCCCCGGCGCCGCTCATCTCGGTGGCAGAAAACTCACGGATTGTGGCTCGAGGTCCGGCCTAGGGCTCAAAACACCGACTCGAAAGGCCCCATTTCCACCTGCACCGACTTGGTCTGGGTGTAGTGGGCCAGGGTCTCGATGCCGTTCTCGCGGCCGACGCCGGACTGCTTGTAGCCGCCTACCGGCATCTCCGCCGGCGACTCGCCCCAGGTGTTGATCCAGCAGATGCCGGCCTCGAGACGATGGATGGTGCGGTGCGCGCGGGCGAGGTTCTCGGTGAACACCCCGGCGGCGAGGCCGTAGTGGGTGTCGTTGGCGCGCCGGATAAGCTCCGCTTCGTCGTCGAAGACGAGGATCGACATCACCGGACCGAAGATCTCCTCGCGGACGTTGCGCATGTCGTCGTGACAATCGGTGAACACCGTGGCAGGAGCCCAGGCGCCGTGGGCGAAGTCGCCATCGGTGAGCGGCTCGCCGCCGACCAGGACGCGTGCGCCGTCCTGCTTGCCGTACTCGATGTAGGCGAGCACCTTGGCCTGGTGCTCGAAGCTCACCAGCGGCCCGTAGTTGACGCTGGGATCGAGCGGGTCGCCGGCGCGGATGCGCGCAACGCGCTCGACGATCTTCTCTTCGAAGGCGGTCTTGACCGAGCGCTCGACGAAAACCCGCGTACCGTTGGTACAGATCTGACCGCTCGAGTAGAAGTTGGCCATCATCGCGGCGTCGGCGGCGCGATCCAGGTCGGCGTCGGCAAACACGATCAGCGGTGACTTGCCGCCGAGTTCCATGGTCACGTCCTTGAGGGTCGAGCCGCCGGCAGCCGCCATCACCTTCTTGCCGGTACCGACCTCACCGGTGAACGACACCTTGGCGATGCCTTCGTGCTCGGTCAGCATCTGTCCGACGCGACCGTCACCGTGCACGACGTTGAACACCCCGTCGGGCAGCCCGGCTTCGGTGAAGATCTCGGCCAGCTTCATGGCGGTCAGCGGCGTGACCTCGCTGGGCTTGAACACCACGGCGTTGCCGGCCGCCAGCGCCGGCGCCGCTTTCCAGCAGGCGATCTGAATGGGGTAGTTCCATGCGCCAATGGCGCCGATCACGCCCAGCGGCTCGCGGCGGGTGTAGACAAAGGAGGATTCGCGCAAGGGGATCTGCGCGCCCTCGATGGCCGGAGCGAGGCCGGCATAGTACTCGAGTGCATCGGCACCGGTGACGATGTCCACCGCGGCGGTTTCGCTGATCGGCTTGCCGGTGTTGCGCGTCTCGAGCGCGGCCAGCTCGTCGTTGCGCTCGCGCAACAGCGCCACGGCGCGCTGCAGGATGCGTCCGCGCTGCATGCCGGTCATGGCCGCCCAGTGGCGCTGGCCTTCACGGGCCGTGGCAACGGCATGATCGACATCGGCCGGGCTGGCCTGGTCGACCTTGGCCAACAGGCTGCCGTCGAAGGGGTTGAGAACGTCGAAGGTCTCGCCGGAGGTCGCCGGTTGACGGCGGCCCGCGATGTAAAGGGTCTCGGTGTTGCAAGCTGTCATGCTGTCTCCTTGGGAAACGCAGGGAGGCTTTCGTAATCGGCCAGCAATTGGTCGAGGTAGGCATGAGCCAGGCGACGGGGCAGTTCGCACTCCAGCCCATCGGGGCTCAGGGTGCCCCGAAGCCACAGGCCGTCGATCATCGCCGCCAGTCCGCGGGCGGCGTCGCGAGCCTTGTCGCGGGGCATCAGACGACGGAACTGGAAGCAAAGGTTGGAGAACAGGCGCTGGTCGTTGACGTGCTGCAGTCGCTGCAACTGCGGCCTGTGCATGCTGCTGGCCCAGAAGGCAAGCCAGGTCTTGGCCGCTGGCCCCGAGATCTGGCTACGGTCGAAGTTGCCGTCGATGATGGCGCCGAGATGGTCGCGCGGCGAGTCGGTGGCCAGCTTGCGACGGCGCTCGGCAACCGCCTGGCCCAGGTCGGTGAGGATCTGGCGCATGGTCGCCTCGAGCAGGCCGTCCTTGCCACCGAAATAGTGGCTGATGATCCCGGCCGATACGCCGGCATGGCGAGCGATCCGCAGCACCGTGGCGTCCGCCAGGCCGACTTCGTCGATGGCGGTCATGGTGGCCTGGATGAGCTGGCTGCGCCGGATCGGCTCCATACCTGTCTTGGGCACCCTGGGTTCTCCTGACGCGGGTAACGATTTGCAACCACGGCCTTGCGTAGTTACCTTTAGGTTAGCTTGGCATTTTTTCATTGAACGTTCAATCAATAAAAAGTCACTGCCGTGGTGCTTCATCCGGCCAGGATCTTTTCACAGCAAGAGGACATCCTATGAACAAGACGACCGTCATGCACTCCACCGCACTGGGGCTTGGCATGCTCGCCTTTGGGCTTGCGGCTCCGTCCATTGCCGACGAGCCGGAGAGTTGTGGCACGATACGCTTTGCCGAGGTGGGTTGGACCGACATCACGGCCACGACAGCGATGGCCCGAGAAGTACTCGAGGCGCTGGGCTATGACACGCGGGTCGATACGGTCTCCGTACCCATAGCCTACTCGGGCATGCGCAATGGCGATTTTGATATCTTCCTGGGCAATTGGATGCCCTCCATGGCGTCGATCAGCGACCCGTACATCGAACGAGGTGAGGTCGACCGCCTGTCGGCCAACCTGGAGGGCGCCAAGTACACCCTGGCGGTACCGCAATACGTCCATGACACGGGTATCACCTCGGTAGCCGACCTCGCCGACCATGCCGATCGGTTCGAGTCCAGCATTCATGGCATCGAGGCGGGCAACGACGGTAACGAGCTGATCCAGCAAATGATCGATGACGATGCCTTCGGCCTGGGCGACTGGGAGCTGATCGATTCCAGCGAAGCCGGCATGCTGGCCGAACTGCGCGCCCGGGTGCCTCGGGAAGAGTGGATGGTCTTTCTCGGCTGGGAACCGCATCCGATGAACACCTCCTTCGATATCGCTTACCTGGAAGATGCCGACGACTATTTCGGTCCCGACCTGGGCGGCGCCACGGTCTACACCAATACCCGTGCCGGCTTCACCGAAGCGTGTCAAAACGTCGGCGCTCTGTTGGAGAACCTCACCTTTACCCTGGAGATGGAAAACCGTCTGATGGACGAAATCATGAACGAGGGCGCCGACCCGCGCGAAGCCGCCCGGGACTATCTCCAGGAAAATCCCGATGTGCTCGACGACTGGCTGGAAGGGGTCAGTACGCGCACAGGCGAGCCCGGCACCGAAGCCGTCAAGGCGGAGCTAGACATCGATGCCTGAATACCCTTGCCAAGGCAGCGGGGGGCGGGCATAATCCTGCCCCATCCCGCCGCGCCAGTGTACGCGTGGTGAGAAAAGGCTACGTAGCTCAGCCGGTTAGAGCACATCACTCATAATGATGGGGTCCCCTGTTCGAATCAGGGCGTAGCCACCAGATCGCGTACGACGCCCGTGTGACTTCGGTTACATGGGCGTCGTGCTTATGGTCGACACGACAGTCACTGCAACGGGCCCGGCAAGATCCGCCCTTGACCTTATGTGGCCGATCCGTATACTACGCACCGTGTTCAGGGCCATTCCCGGATAGCTCAGTCGGTAGAGCAAGTGACTGTTAATCACTGGGTCGCAGGTTCGAGTCCTGCTCCGGGAGCCAATGAACACCGCTGATCCTGACGCTCGTCATTCCTCGATAGCTCAGTTGGTAGAGCAAGTGACTGTTAATCACTGGGTCGCAGGTTCGAGTCCTGCTCGAGGAGCCATCAGCTTATCTTCAGGGAAGCCCTCGCCTCCCGGCCGTATCGTTCCCGGATAGCTCAGTCGGTAGAGCAAGTGACTGTTAATCACTGGGTCGCAGGTTCGAGTCCTGCTCCGGGAGCCAGTGTCCTAACTTTCCCCTTCAAGTCATAGCACAGCCCTCGTCCGAGCGTTGACTCTCGTTAAGCGATCGCGGCGTCGTCTGCCGTATACTCGTTTGGGCACAATGGCGCGGGAGAGGGCGGATGCGCAGGGCTTTGATAGGGGGCTTGTTGCTCTTTTGCCTGATCGGTACGGGGCATGCACTCGACAAGCCCGAAGGGAAGGTGATCCTGACCATCAGCGGCAGCATCACCGAGGCCAACGCACACGGTGAAGCCCTTTTCGACCGTCAGATGCTCGAGTCGCTGGAGCAGCGTACGACGCAGACCCATACCCCGTGGCACGACGGTCAGGTTACCTTTACGGGCCCTCTAGGGCGTGACGTGCTGGAAGCCGTGGGGGCACAGGGTAGCATGCTGCGGGTGACGGCGCTCAATGGCTACGGTGCCAACGTGCCGGTCGCCGATTTCATGGAGCATGACGTGATACTGGCGATGACCCTCGACGGCGCTCCCCTGAGAGTGCGTGACCAGGGGCCCCTGTTCATCATCTATCCCTTCGACGATTTCCCAGAACTGCTCACCGAGAAGGTCATGACGCGCTCGGTCTGGCAGGTAGTGCGTATCGATGTCCTCCCAGAGTGATGGCCGGCCATGTCCAGGTTGAAGGGCAGTCTTGCCCTGCGTTATCGAATCGCAGCCTTCGCGGCGGTGTTGCTGTTCTGTTCGGCGCTGCTGACCGTGAAGATCATCTATGACCGCCAGCAGCAGATCGAGCACAGGATGCTCGAGGATCTCACCTGGTCCGCCTACCAGTTCGACCGTGAAGTCAACGAGATGCGGCTGGCGCTGTCGGGATGGCAGGAGGCCGGCCTCGATGCCGTGCTGCTGCGCTATGAAATATTGTTCAGCCGTGCCGATCTGTTTGGCCGGGGAGAGCTCAAGCAGACGCTGACGCAACAGCCCCTGGGGGAGCCGCTGGAACAGGCTATCGGTGCGGTTCGGGAACTCGACCCGCTCATGTCGGCACTGGCAGGCGACCACCGGCTGCTCGACCAGGTCCTCCACCAGGACCTGTCGCAGCGGTTGTCTATGCTGCAGGAACTCACCTCACGACTATTGCTCGATATCAATGCGCATGTCGCGAGGATGCGAACCCAGGAGCGCGACAACCTCTGGCACCTCTACAAGGTGTTGCTGGCATTGATCGTGCTGTTGATGGTGGCCGGATCCGTCCTGGTGGTGTCGCTGATCCAGGAGGGCAGGGCCAATCGCCAGCGGCGCGACTTGCTCGAGGTGCAGGCGCGCGATCTCGATGCCGCGGTCCAGCGAGCGGAGCATGCCAGCCAGGCCAAGTCCGAGTTCATGGCAGTGATGAGCCACGAGATACGCACGCCGCTCAATGGCGTGGTCGGGGTCGCCGAACTGCTCGCCTATGAGCCGCTCACCGTTCGGGGGACTCAGCTTCTGGAAACCTTGAACGACAGCCTCGTGACGCTGAAGTCGGTCATCAATGACGTCATCGACTATACCAAGTACGATGCCGGTGCGCTGGATATCGATCCCCAGCCGTTTCACCTGGAAGAGTTCGTGGCCCAGCTGAGCCGACATTACCGGCTGCTGAGCGAAGGGCAGGGAATCGCCTTCGTCGTGAGCGTGGACGAGGCTCTGCCAACCTGGCTGCTGGGCGACACCACACGCATCGGACAGGTCCTCATGAACCTGCTCAACAATGCCTTCAAGTTCACTAGCACGGGGGAAGTGCGACTGTCGGTTCGCGCTGCCGGGGACGACACGCTCTGCTTGAGCGTGGAAGACACCGGGTGCGGCATTCCCGAGCAGAGCCAGACACTGATTTTCAAGCCTTTCACCCAGGCGGACAGTACCATCGCCCGGCGCTATGGCGGCTCGGGGCTGGGGCTGGCCATTTGCGAGCGCCTGGTCAAGGCCATGCAGGGACGGATCGACGTTGAGAGCCAGGAGGGGGTGGGCAGTTGCTTTCACGTATCCCTGCCGTTGTGTGAGCCGACCCCGATTGCCATTGAATGCCATGCGAGGGCGCGACAGGAGTCGGCCACGAAGCTACCCAGAGGGCAGGTTCTCATCGTTGAGGACCAGCCGGCCAACCGCGAACTGGCCAGGGCCATGCTCGAGCGGCTGGGTCAGACCGTCAGGGTAGCAGCCGACGGCCTGGCCGGGATCGAGGAGATGGCAAGCCACCGGTTCGACCTCGTGCTGATGGACATGCAGATGCCGACGCTCGATGGGTTGGAAACCACGCGCCGATGGCGTCGGCGGGATGGGTCCGGTTACCCCCCTATCGTAGCTTTGACGGCCAATGCGACTCCCTCGGCAAGGCAACGTTGCCTGGAGGCCGGCATGGACGATGTGCTCTGCAAGCCTTACACGCGCCAGGAGCTGCAGCGCGTGCTGCAACAGTGGTCGCTGGCGAGTCGTCGACGCGAGACGGAGGACGCAGTCTGCGCCACGGTGCAGTCAGGCGGGGAGCCTTCCATCGCCGGGTATTCTTCACGCGAAGCGGGGGGAGCGATTGACCCCACGATCCTGGCCGCGCTGCGCGATGCTCTCGATGAAGCGGCATTGCGCAACCTGGTCCAGCGCTTTGTCGAGAGGCTGAAGGAGGATGGCGAGACCTTGCTCCTCTGCCTTCGCCAGGAGAACCGTACGGGGGTCCGTGAAACCGCGCACTCCTTGAAGGGGGCATCGGCTTCCATGGGCTGTACGGACCTTGCGCAAGCGTCAGCCAAGCTCGAGCTCATGGCGGACGAGACGGAGCTGGACATCCTCGAAGCGGCAGTGAAACGCTTGATCCATCTTGGTCACAGGGCAGAGGCAGCCTTTGCCCTGCTGGGTTATCCCCGGACTGAGGGTGCGTCGAACACTAGCGCGTGAGCGCGAGCTTATCGGCGGTGGCCACGACGAAGTCGACCAGCCGTTTCGCCTCCATGGGTCTTGCCAGCCAGAACCCCTGGATCTCCTCGATATCGAGAGCTTCCAGATAATCGCGCTGGCGCTGAGTCTCCACGCCTTCGGCAATGGTCCTGAATCCCAGTCCTTGGCCGAGCGTAGTCAACGAGCGGACAATCGCGCGGCTGGCGCGATCCTCGGTAATGCGGTTGGTGAAGCTGCGATCGATCTTCAGCGTGTCGATGGGGAAGCGCAACAGATAGCTATATGAGGAGTGGCCTGTCCCGAAGTCGTCGATGGCAATGGAGAACCCCAGATCCTTCAGTTCCTGCAGAATAGCCAGGGTCTGCTCGGGATGGCCCATGGCCGCACTCTCGGTAATTTCCAGTTCGAGCTGCTTGGGCAACAGCCGATGGGCATTCACATGAGCCATGATGCGCTGAGTGAAACCTGGCTCGTTGAACTGCACGGCTGACAGGTTGATGCTCATGCGCAGGTGCAAGCCGGCTCGGTTCCACTCGGCGAGCTGACGGCAGGCGTCCCGGATGACCCAGTCACCGACTTCGACGATAAGCCCCGTTTCTTCCAAAAGCGGAATGAATTCAACGGGCGAAACCACCCCGCGATCTTCATGACGCCAGCGCAACAACGCCTCCACTCCGCTGATATGCCCATCTGAGAGATGCTGCTGCGGCTGGTAGACGAGGAAGAATTCTTGCTTTTGTAGCGCCTGTTGGAGATGCGCCTCGAGGCTCAATGCTCCGATATCGCAGCGGCCCAGGATCTCATGCTTGAACAGCAGTCGCTGATGGCCTGTCTGGGAGCGGGCGAGCCGCTGTGCTTGCAAGGCAGCGCCCAGTAGCGCCTCGGCATCCTGCGCATCCTCGGGAAACACGCTGCCGCCGGCAGTGAAGTCGATGAAGACTTCTTCCCCGGCAATCTGCTGGGCTTGCGCCAGGGGCGGTAGCCACTGCTGACAAAGCTGCCGCGGGTCCATCGACCCCAAGAGCGGAATGGCGATGCCAAACGTATCGGCTTCCAGGCGCCCGATGAGGGCACGGCCCGGCATGTGCTGCGTCAAGCGGCGCGCAAAGAGCATCAGGGCCTGGTCACCGGCGCGTATCCCCAACGCTTCGTTGATTCGATGCAGGCGGCAGATATTGAGCACCGCAACCAGCCAGCGGGTCTCACCCGCCTGGCCCAGACGCTCGGCAAGCAAGCTGAGGAAACAGTGCCGCTTGGGCAGTCCGGTCAGCTCATCATGAGCTGCCAGGTAGAGGGCCTTGTCCTCGAACGCCCGTAATGACGTGACATCCTGAAAAGCTCCCACCAGCTGCTGCTCGTGGCTCTGGTCGACACTTTGCAGGCGCAGGGTGCGCTCTTGGCAGCCTTTGCCGATGGTGAGCTCCAGGTCGAGCCCTTCGCGGTTCTGGCTGGCGACACTGAGGGCGGTTTCCAGGTGCGGCCGCGCCTTGGAATCCGCCAAGGCAACCAGTTCATCGATAGTAGCGGGCAAGGTTGGCCAGCCCAGCATCTCGGCAGCTTCCTCCGACCATGTCAGACTGCCGCTCTGGATATCGAGATGCCAGAAGCCCAGGCGCGCCAGCTTGCAGGCGCTGGCCTGCTCCAGTTGAGCTTCACGCAGGGCTCTCTCGCGCTCGGCACCGCTCAGCGCGTAGCGTACCCGTTCGGCGAGGAGCGGGAGATTGATCGGCTTGGTCAGGAAGTCGGTGGCGCCAGCCTCAAAGGCATCGTTGATGGAACCGACGTCGTCGCTTCCGGTCAGCATCAGCAGGGGCACGTGCAGACCCTTTCGACCGACCTGGCCGCTTCGGAGGGCGCGCAGCGTATCGAAGCCGTTGAGTCCTGGCATGCTGACGTCCACCAGCACGAGGTCGGGAGCGTGTCGTGCGAACGCCTCAAGGCCCTGCTGGCCATCGGCCGCGAGCACCACCCGATAATTCTTGCGCTTAAGGCCCGATTCAATCAGCAGCCGGATGGTGGGGTCATCGTCAATAACCAGCACGCTGTCGCCCGTTCCGGCCTTGCCGTGGGAGGCGCCGCGTTTCTCGGCGTCATGCGTGGTATCGGTGGATGGGTTCAGCCCGCTCGGATCATTCACAAGAAGCCCTCCACTCAAGCGAGCGCATGATGGCCTGCGCTACGGGCCGGTATGCCTCGCTATCGAGTCGTTACCGGTTACCTCATGGTCGAGCAAAAGCGAGGCGCCGACAAATGGCCTCGTTAACGAAGCCGTCAACTTTACTTGGCCTGAGAGGTAAGGGGGCGATCCAGTGCGACCGCTTAATGTGCGGTCCGGCCGGCAGGGGAGGGCACCCAGTCGAGGTTCGTCGCACTGGATGCCCGGCGGCAGGGCAACGCTGCCGGAAACGGCTCGTTCAGAAGCGGCCGGCCAGGCGCCGTTCGGTGAGTTCGGCATAGTCGGCGAGGATGGCGGCCGCCTCGGTCACCTGCACGCGTTCCACCGGCTCGTCTTCGTCGTTTTCGGCCTCGGCTTCCTCTGTGCCCGTCAGGTCGGCGCGTGCATCGACCAGTTCGTCAAGCGGTTCCAACCCCAGTGCCCTGCGACGTCGATTCTCCAGATCAAGCTGCTCGGCGTCGCGGGCCTCTACCTCACGCTGGCGCTGGTCCCGGTCGAGGCTCACACTGGTGTGCTCCTCACGCATGCGGCGTGCCAGTTCGACCCGCTCCTTCAGGTAGATAAAGTTGGGGTGCGAATCGACCCGCTCGCGATGCCGGGACCGCAGCGTTTCGAGGTACTCCCAGGGTTCGCCGTAGTGACGGTACTGCACGGCTTGCACGGTGTCCCATTCGAGCGCGTTGTCCAAACTGCTTTCGCCGATTCGCTCAGGGTCGACCAGGTCGGGAAAGAGAATGTCGGGCTCGACGCCGCGGTGCTGCGTGCTCTCGCCCGAGATACGGTAGAACTTGGCTCGGGTCAGTTTGATCTGGCCATGGCTCAGGTCGTTCAGGGTCTGCACGGTGCCCTTGCCGAAGGTGGCGCTGCCCAATACCAGGCCGCGGCCATAGTCCTGGATGGCGCCGGCGAAGATCTCCGAGGCCGAGGCCGAGAGCCGGTTGACCAGCACGGCCAGCGGGCCGTCGTAGAGGGTGCCGGTTTCGGTATCCCCGTAAAGGCTGATCCGTCCGCGAGCATCCCGCACCTGTACGGTCGGGCCGCGGTCGATGAACAGGCCGAGCAGGGAGTTGGCTTCCTGCAGGGCGCCGCCACCGTTGTTGCGCAGGTCGAGCATGAGGCCGTCGATGCCTTCCCCTTTCAGCCGTTCGACTTCGCGCGCGACGTCACGCGTGGTGCTGCGAAACTCCTCGGCACCGGCTTGCCAGGCATCGAAGTCGACATAAAAGGTGGGAATGGTGATCACGCCGATACGCTGCTTGCCGTCGTCGCGCTCCACTTCGACGATCTCGCCCTTCGCTGCTTGCTCTTCGAGATCCACGGTGTCTCGGGTGATCTCGACGCTATGCGAGCGGGTCATGTCCACGGCTTCCGCCGGCACGACCTCGAGGCGCACGAGGGTGCCCTTGGGGCCGCGGATCAGGTCGACCACTTCGTCCAGCCGCATGCCGACCACGTTGACGACTTCGTCCTCGTCCTCCTGGCCCACGCCGACGATGCGGTCGGCGGGTTCCAGCACCCCGGCGCGATCCGCGGGGCCTCCCGGCACCAGGCTGGTCACCTTCACGTACTCGCCGTCGGACTGCAGCATGGCACCGATACCCTCCAGCGACAGCCGCATCTGGATATCGAAGGATTCGCCCTGGCGAGGAGAAAGGTATTCGGTATGCGGGTCGATGCTGCTGGTCACCGCTGCCATGAACAGGCCGAAGACGTCCTCGCCATTCGTCTGGCGCAGCCGCGAGAGCTGGCCCTCGTAGCGCTGACGCAGGTTGTTTTCCACTTGCTCGTCGTCCTGGCCGCTGATGTCCAGGGTGAGGGCGTCATTCTTCAGCCGCCGGCTCCAGAGCTCCTCCAGTTCGGCTTCGCTTTCTGCCCAGGGAACCTCGCGACGGTCCAGATCCAGACGCTTGTCGGTTTCATAGGAAAACTCGAGACCTTCGTCGAGGGCGTCGAGCAACCATTCGAAGCGCGCCTCGGCGCGGTCGTGGTAGCGCTGGTAAAGCTGGTAGGCGGGAGCCAGTTCGCCTTCGAAGAGCATGTCGTCGATACGCGCCTCGAGATGGCGGAATTCCTCCACGTCGCTCTCGAGCAGGAAGGCGCGCTGGCCGTCGAGCACTTCGAGGTAGCGCTCGAACGCCCGGCGCGACCAGGCGTCGTCGAGGGCGGTTTCGGCATAATGGCCGTAGCGCAGCGACTCGGCCACCTCCAGGGCGGCCTGCCGCTGATCGTCGCTGGGCTGGATCTGGGCGAGCGCCAGTTGAGCGCACGACAGTAGCGGCACCAGCGACAGGATCGCGGTGCGCCGAAGAACGGCTAACAGGCTCATCAATGAAGCACCCCTGGTTTCGTGTACACTTCCTTCCCTAGACAAGCGTATGGCTCATGAGTTGCCAAGGCAGACATCGCATTGTAGCAGCTCTCGCGTCAACCACGACCCCTGATGAGGATTCACATGTCTCGGGAAGCCCGTCTCGAGCGCCTGCTCGATTTCCTGCACCGTTCTCCCACTCCTTGGCATGCCGTCTCGGTCATGGCCGAACGGCTCGAAGCCGCCGGTTATCGCCGGCTTGACGAACGACTGCCCTGGCAGCTTGTGCCCGGCGAGCGAGTCTATGCCACGCGCAACGACTCGTCGATCGTTGCGCTGCAACTGCCTCGAGACGGTCTCGAGTCGTTGCGGATGGTCGGCGCTCATACCGATAGCCCCGGGCTGCGCTTGAAACCGCAAGCCGCTCAAGTCTCGGCCGGCTGGCTACAGCTCGGTGTCGAACTCTATGGCGGCGTGCTGCTTGCGCCCTGGTACGATCGCGACCTCGGCCTGGCAGGTCGCGTCCACGTGCGCCATCCCGAAGGCCGTATCGAAGGCGTGCTGCTGCACGTGGACCGACCCGTCGCCGTCATTCCGAGTCTCGCCATCCATCTCGATCGCGAGGTGAACAATGGCCGGCCCATCAATGCCCAGACCCAGATGCCCCCGGTCTTCCTGCAGGGCGGGGAGAAGGCCGACCTGCAGCGGCTGCTGCTCGAGTGGTTGGAGGCTCAGCACGGCATCGCGGGCGCCGAGATTCTCGACTTCGAGTTGGCACTGTTTGACGTGCAGCCTCCGGCGCTGATCGGTGTCGAGCGCGAACTGGTGGCCAGTGCGCGACTCGACAACCTGCTCTCCTGTTTCATCGGTCTCGAGGCGCTGCTCGAGAGCGACGGCAGCCAGGGCGTGGTGCTGGTGGCCAACGATCATGAAGAAGTAGGCAGTGCCAGTGCCAGCGGTGCCCAGGGGCCCTTCCTCGGCGATGTGCTGCGCCGTGTCAACGCGCAGCTCGGCGAGGCCGGCGACGAAGGCTTCATTCGCTTGATCCAGGCCTCGCGCATGATCTCCTGCGACAATGCCCACGCCCTCCACCCCAACTTCACCGACAAGCACGATGCCGCCCATGGGCCGGCGATCAACGGCGGGCCGGTGATCAAGGTCAACGCCAACCAGCGATACGCCACCAACAGTGCGACCTCGGCGCTGTTCCGTGATCTCTGCCGCGAAGCCGGCGTGCCGGTACAGACCTTCGTGACTCGTGCCGACATGGGCTGTGGCAGCACCATCGGACCGATCACCGCCACCGAGCTCGGCGTACCGACGCTGGACGTGGGCGTGCCGCAGTGGGCCATGCACTCGATTCGCGAAACCGCCGGTGCCAACGATGTGGAATACTTGACCCGGGCGCTGGTCGCCTTCGCCAACCGCCCGCAGCTGAGCTGAATCGCAACCACGAAAAACCCGGCGCCAAGGACGCCGGGTTTTTTCGATCTCTGGTGGCTACGCCCTGACTCGAACAGGGGACCCCATCATTATGAGTGATGTGCTCTAACCAACTGAGCTACGTAGCCAATCAACGGAGGCGAAGTTTACGGATTCACCTCTCCCAGGTCAAGCCTGGCGATGACGATCACACGTTGAAGCGGAAGTGAATCACGTCCCCATCCTGGACGACATACTCCTTGCCTTCGAGCCGCCACTTGCCGGCGTCCTTGGCACCCTGTTCACCGCCCAACGCGACGAAATCGTCATAAGCGATGACCTCGGCGCGGATGAAACCCTTCTGGAAGTCGGTGTGGATCACGCCCGCCGCCTCGGGGGCGGTGGCGCCGATCCTGACCGTCCAGGCGCGCACTTCCTTGACCCCCGCGGTGAAATAGGTCTGCAGTCCGAGCAGCTTGTAGCCGGCGCGAATCACCCGGTCGAGCCCAGGCTCCTCCATGCCCATTTCGTCGAGGAACATGGCGCGCTCTTCGTCATCCAGTTCGGCAATCTCGGCTTCCAGCTGGTTGCATACCGGTACCACGACGGCGCCCTCTTCGGCGGCAATCGCATTGACGACGTCGAGGTAGGGGTTGTTGTCGAAACCGTCCTCGTTGACGTTGGCGATGTACATGGTCGGCTTGAGCGTCAGGAAACCGAAACTCTTGAGCTGTCGCTTCTCTTCGTCATCGAGGCCGAAGCTGCGCAGCGGCTGGCCCTCGGCCAGGTGGGGCTGGATGCGGTCGAGGATCGCCTTGGTGGCGATGGCCTCCTTGTCGCCACCCTTGACCACGCGAACCAGGCGCTGGATGGCACGCTCGACGGTGTCGAGGTCGGCCAGTGCCAGTTCCAGGTTGATGGTCTCGATATCGGCGCGCGGATCGACCTGATTGGACACATGGATCACATTGTCGTTGTCGAAGCAGCGCACCACGTGGGCGATGGCCTGGGTCTCGCGGATATTGGCCAGGAACTGGTTGCCGAGCCCTTCACCCTTGGAGGCGCCCGCCACCAGACCGGCGATATCGACGAACTCCATGGTGGTGGGGATCACCTTCTGCGGTTTCACGATCTCGGCCAGCTTGTCGAGGCGCGGGTCGGGCATCGGCACGATGCCGACGTTGGGTTCGATGGTGCAGAAGGGGAAGTTCTCGGCGTCGATGCCGGACTTGGTCAGGGCATTGAAGAGAGTCGACTTGCCGACGTTGGGCAGGCCGACGATACCGCA
Source organism: Billgrantia hypersalina (assembly GCF_052584175.1). Classification (NCBI taxonomy): domain Bacteria; kingdom Pseudomonadati; phylum Pseudomonadota; class Gammaproteobacteria; order Oceanospirillales; family Halomonadaceae; genus Billgrantia; species Billgrantia hypersalina. The sequence continues at coordinate 673,562 of NZ_JBMIQI010000018.1, read as the reverse complement.
GTTGAAACCCATGGTATTGTCCTGAGTAAGATGGCGGATGGCGTCGCAGTGGGGGCTATTCTAGATCAGCGTTCGATCCGGTTCAGCCCGTGAAGCTATGCAGCCGGCTCATGGCCCGGGCCCAGTCTTCCGACACGGCGAGCGGCAGTGTCGCCAGGCACTCCTCGAGAGCCGCGCCGATGGCCTCGAGCTCCGCCTTGCCGGGGCGCCCCAGCACGTAGTTTGTCACCTGGCGCGAGTCGCCGGGGTGACCGATGCCGATGCGCAATCGGTTGAAGTTCTTGTCGCCCAGTGCGCTGATGATGTCGCGCAGGCCGTTGTGCCCGCCGTGCCCGCCGCCCTGCTTGTAGCGGGCCGTGCCCGGGGGAATGTCCAGCTCGTCGTGGGCTACCAGCAGCTCCGCCGGGGCGATCTTGAAGAACTGGCACAGCGCCGCCACTGCTGCGCCGCTGCGGTTCATGAAGGTGGTGGGCTCGAGTAGGTGCAGTTCGTGGCCGTCGAGCAGCACCTTGGCGTAAAGGCCGAGGAACTTCTTCTCGGGGCGCAGCTCGGTGCCGGCCTGGCGAGCCAGGATCTCCACCAGCCAGGCGCCGGCGTTGTGGCGCGTGGCGGCGTAGTTGTCACCGGGATTGCCCAGCCCGATGATCGCCTTGACTTGGGGCATGCGAGGCCTCCAAACGAAAAAAGCGCCGCAGCGCTTGGTCGGGTCGGGAAGGGGCCGCCAGCGGACGGCCCCGACAGCAACGCTTACTCGCCGCTGCCTTCGCCTTCCTCGCCTTCACCTTCCGCGCCTTCTTCGGCCTCGCTACGGCCCTTCGGCTTGGTGATGCTCAGCACGGCGTTGTCGTGGTCGGCACCGTGGGTGAGTTCGACCAGGGTCACGCCAGCCGGCAGCTTGAGATCGGAGAGGTGCAGGGTGGTACCCATCTCGACGTCGCTGATATCGACCTCGAGGAAGTCGGGCAGATCCTTCGGCAGACAGCTGATCTGAACCTCGGTGGAGAGCACGTGCAGCTCGCCGCCCTGATCCTTGATGCCCTTGGACTTCTCTTCGCCCACGACGTGCAGCGGCACGTTGATGGTGATTTCGTGGGTGGCGTCAACACGCAGGAAGTCGGCGTGCGTGATCAGCGGCTTGTACGGATGGCGCTGCAGATCACGTACTACCACCTGCTCGCTCTTGCCGTCGATGACCAGGTTGAGCACGGAGGAGAAGAAGGTTTCATCCTCGATGGCCTTGTAGAACGGAGCCTTGTCGAGGGCGATCGGCTGGGGTGCCTTGTCGCCACCGTAGACGATGGCCGGCACCTCGAGGTTCGCACGACGCAGGCGGCGGCTCGCACCTTTCCCCAGGTCGTTACGAACGCTGGCATTGAGTGTGAAATCTGACATTGATAGTGCCTCTTGCTGAATGTAAGGGAGACGTGCGACCCGCGACCTGATCGCAACGTTCCCGAAAGCCCCCGCAGGGGCGCTACTCCGGCGCGTTCCTCAATGGAACATGGCGCTGACGGATTCTTCGTTGCTGACGCGGCGGATCGCTTCGGCGATCAGCCCCGCCACGCTGAGCTGGCGAATCTTGCCGCTGCGACGGGCAACGTCGGACAGCGGAATGGTATCGGTAACGACCACTTCGTCGAGCACCGAGCCGGTGATGTTCTCCACCGCCGGGCCCGAGAGGATCGGGTGGGTGGCGTAGGCCACCACCCGGCGCGCGCCGTGGTCCTTCAGCGCGTCGCCGGCCTTGCACAGGGTGCCGGCGGTATCGATCATGTCGTCGACCACCACGCAGGTGCGGTTCTCGATCTCGCCGATGATGTGCATCACCTGGGCCTGATTGGCCTGGGGGCGGCGCTTGTCGATGATGGCGAGATCGGCGTTGAGCTGCTTGGCGATGGCGCGGGCGCGTACCACGCCGCCCACATCGGGCGATACCACCACCAGGTCGTCGTAGTTCTGGCGCTCGATGTCGTCGAGCAGGATCGGCGAGCCGTAGACGTTGTCCACCGGCACATCGAAGAAACCCTGAATCTGATCGGCGTGAAGGTCCATGGTCATGACCCGGTCGACGCCGGCCTTGACCATCATGTCGGCAACCACCTTGGCCGAGATGGGAACCCGGGCGGAGCGCACCCGGCGGTCCTGGCGCGCGTAGCCGAAGTAGGGAACCACGGCGGTGATCCGCGTGGCCGAGGCCCGGCGCAGGGCATCCACCATCAGGATCAGTTCCATCAGGTTGTCGTTGGTCGGCGCGCAGGTGGATTGCAGAATGAAGACATCCTTGCCGCGAACGTTCTCGTTGATCTCGACCGCGATCTCGCCATCGCTGAACTGCCCGACCGTGGCGTTACCCATGCGAGTATCGAGACTCTCGGCGATCTTCTGGGCGAGTTCGGGGTTGGCATTCCCGGCAAAAACCATCAATTTTGACACGCGCATCCACCTATGCAGTGTTGGGGAGCTCCGTTGGCGATGAGCCAGGATGTCATGAGCGCAGCGTGTAGGAGCGAGCGCTTGGCGGCATCATGTTCAACGGCCTAGAGCAGCATGTAGCGGGGAGAGGTTCAGGCCGCGGGCCGTGAAGGCAGTATAGCGGCCCGGCAGATCAGCCATGAGTTGCCGAGCCTCGGCCTGCGAATCGAGACGGGCAAAAATGCAGCCACCGGTTCCCGTCAGCATGGCGGGTGCCCGGTTGCCAAGCCAGTCGAGTGCTTCGGCGACCGGCGGATAGAGTGATCTGACCGTCGGCTCGCAGTCGTTGTGCCAGCTGGGCGCTCCCCCCTGCAGTGCGCGCGCCATGGTAATCGGGGCAGTGTCACGTGTCAATTGCGCCGCCCCGAACACCGCGGCGGTGGCGATCTCGATGCCGGGATGCACGACCACGAACCAGGGCGTGTCGAGCGCGACCGGTGTGAGCTTGTCACCGACCCCCTCGGCCCAGGCGGCATGCCCGTGGACGAAGACCGGCACGTCGGCGCCGAGGCGCAGCCCGAGTTCCGCCAAGCGGTCGAGCGTGAGGTCCAGCTGCCAGAGCCGGTCGAGCCCGAGCAGCGTGGTGGCGGCATCGCTGCTGCCACCGCCCAGCCCGCCGCCCATGGGCAGGCGTTTGGTCAACTGGATATCGGCACCCAGCCGGCAGCCGGTTTGGGCCTGCAGCAGGCGAGCGGCGCGTACGATCAGGTTGGCCTCCTCGGGTACGCCGGCAAGCGAAGGCGACAAGCGGATCTGACCGTCTTCTCTCGGGCGCAGCCGCAGCTCGTCGCCATGGTCGAGGAACTGGAACAGCGTCTGCAGCTCGTGGTAGCCGTCGGCCCGACGACCAACGATATGCAACATGCGGTTGAGCTTGGCCGGCGCCGGCAGCACGAGCTCGCGCTTGGAGTCAGTCATCGAGGGTGGGGCGCCACTCCGTGACCACCAGCGTCACGCGCAGATCGTCAAATTCCATGACCAGCCGGCGGGGCAGGATCAACGACTCGACCTCGGTCCAGTCGCGATATTCGATCAGCCAGCCATCCTGTTCGAGCCGCTGCGGAAAGCCGTCGTCGTCGCGCTCGATCCGATACTGGCTATGCTCCGCGGGCAGGCCGCGAATCCAGTCGGAGAGCGAGCTGACCGGCAGCGACCAGCCGAGCTGCTGCTGCATCAGCGCCTCGGGCGTCTCGGCTTCGAAGCGGCCTTCGGCGTTAGCCAGCGTGAAACGTCCCTCACGGCCCTCGAGCAGGTTGCGGCCGCTGCCGAAGGGTCCGCTGATCAGCATGCGGTAGTAATGAGGATGTTGACTCCAATCCAGGTTGGCGCTAGTGGTCTCCTGGGGAGTTCGCAGCCCGGCCTTGCCGGTCAGTACCCAGGTATCCAGCGCCTCCAGGCGCTCCTGCTGGGCCTGCCACTGGTCGGACCTGCGGTCGCCGTCAGGCGACGTCCCGGGGGTGGCGCAGCCGGCCAGCAAGGCGAGGGTGAGGCACGTGGCAGCCCAGCGAATCGCAGCAGTGTAGCTTTTCATGGCGTTGTCTCGTTGGCGGTGGATGAGTCGGGCGCCAGTTGGGGAATGCGCTCCAGCAACGCGTCGATGAGAGGGCGCTCGTCGTGACGGTGCATCGCCTGCTCGACAATGCCACGAGCCGCGTCCTGGCGCTCCAGGACCCACAGCACTTCGGCCAGGTGGGCGGCGATCTCCTGGTCCGGCATCGCGGCGTATGCACGCTCCAGCCAGGGCAGGGCACGCTCCGGGTCGCCCAGTCGATAGTAGACCCAGCCCAGGCTGTCCATGATGGCGGGATTGCCTGGCTCGAGTTCATGGGCTCGCTCGATCAGGTCGCGCGCTTCTTCCAGCCGATCCTCGATATCGAGTTCCGCCAGGGTGTAGCCCAGAGCATTGAGGGCGGCGGCGTTGTCCGGGTTGGCCTCGATGATGCGTCCCATATCCCGCTCCATTGCCTCGAGGTCGCCGTTCCCCCAGGCGCGCATGGCGCGCAAATAAAGCAGCGCTTCGTCGTTGGGGGTGCGAGACAGCTCGCGGTCGAGCAGGGCGTCCGCTTCGGCGTGCATGCCGATTTCGTCGAGAAGTTCCACCTCCAGTGCCACCAGCTCACTGAAGCGGGTTTCATGACGCAGGCGCTCGATGCGCAGGAAGGCGCGGGCGTCGAGCAGGCGATCGTCCTCGATCAGCATCCTGGCCGCTCGCATGCGGGCGCGGAGGAAATCGCTGCCGGGGCTCACCTGGCGGTAATATAGTAGCGCGTTGTCGACCTCGTTCTCTTCCTCGGCGATGAGGCCCATCAGGTAGAAGGCGGTCGGCGGCGGCTCGTCGCTGCTGACCAGCGGCAGCAAGAGTCGCCGGGCGGCTTCGAGATGGCCGCCTTCCAGATAGAGACGTGCCAGCGAGAGGCGCAGCTCCTGGCCGCCGACGTGCTCGTCCAGCAGAGTCGAGGTGTGCCGTTCGGCGGCGGTGACATTGCCCAGCATCAGCTCGGCCTGGGCCATCAACAGCAGGAAGCGGGGGTCGCCGGGGGAGATTTCAAGGCCCTGGCGCGCTGCCTCGCGGGCCCGGCTCGGATTGTCCGCCTCCAGCTCCAGCTGGGCTCGGGTCAGCCACAGGGCAGGAAGTTCCGAGTGGTCGCGGGCGAGCAGCTCCAGGCGCCTCTCTGCTTGCTGGCGCTGCCCGGTGGCCGCCTCGAGGATGGCGGTTGCCAGTACCGCATCGTGGTAGTGAGGGTGGGTCTGCGCACCGGTGCGTTCGAGATAGTCACGCAAGCGTTCGCGCAGGGGGAGCGGATCGGTATCCGCCTCGAGCGCCAGTTCCGCAAACAGCGCCAGCTCGGCAGGTTGGCCCTGCTCGGCCAGCGCCAGGCGCCAGTCGAGTGCCGTCGGCCAGTCGCCGCGCTGCAGGGCCAGGCCGGCCAGCAGGCGTAGCGGCGCTTCGTCCCGGGGCGCGAGCTGGTGCCAGGCGTTCACTGCCTGTTCGAGCAACAAGGGGTCGTTGCTGAAACGCGCCGCCAGCGTGCCGCGCTCGGCCAATTGCGCGGCATCGTAGCGTTCGGCCATGGCCAGGTAGCCCAGGGTGGCGCGACGATAATTGCCGCGCTGTCCGGACAGCTCCGCCGTCAGCAGCGTTGCCAGCCCCTCGGCATCCAGCCCTCGTTCGATGGGAGGCGCCGTGGCCATGGGGTCCTCTGGCGAAGAGGTGGCGAAAGGATGGGTGGCCAGGCCTTGGCAGCCGCTCAGTAGGGCAGCGAGGCCGAGCGCTGCCCATCCATGGCGAGAAGAGCGTATCAGCGTCGAGGGCATGCGTATCTCATCCGGTGTCCCAAGCCGCCAGCATACCGACTAGCCATCCGTGGGCAAAGGGTCGCTGCGTTAGCCGCGCCATGCGCTTCGAATGCATCCTGCCTTGTCGTGCGTCAATTGCACGCTCCGTGGGCTTGGCGCCGAGACCGAAAGGCTGTGATAGAATGCAGCGCCGCAGAGACGTTTTTCACTTTTGACGGTGCCGCCGGCCGATACCACCGATGACGCTTATCGCATGACGCTTCTTGCCCTTGGAATCAACCACAAGACGGCCACTATCGCGGTACGCGAGCGGGTCGCCTTCGCCCCCGCTCAGCTGGAGTCGGCGCTGACCGAGCTGCGCCGGATTCCCCAGGTGCATGAAGCGGCAGTGCTCTCGACCTGCAACCGCACGGAGCTCTACTGCGTTACCGAGCCGAGCGGGGAGCGGGTGATACTCGACTGGCTGAGTCATTTTCACGGGCTGTCGCTCGATGAGCTGACGCCTTGCGCCTATCACTATCTCGACAACGACGCCGCGCGTCACCTGATGCGCGTAGCCGTGGGGCTGGATTCGATGGTGCTGGGGGAGCCTCAGATCCTGGGCCAGCTCAAGGATGCCTACCAGTCGGCACGCGAGGCGAGCGGCCTGGGCGGTGAGCTGGAGCTGCTGTTCCAGCACACCTTCGCCGTGGCCAAGCAGGTGCGCACGCGGACCGGCATCGGCCAGAATCCGGTCTCGGTGGCCTATGCCGCGGTGAGCTTGGCAAGTCGCATCTTCGAGGATTTCAGCCGCTCGCGGGCGTTGCTGATCGGCGCCGGCGAAACCATCGAGCTGGTGGCAAGGCACCTGCGCGAAGCCGGGGTGCGCGACATGATCGTGGCCAACCGCACGCGGGAGCGTGCCGAGCTGCTGGCCGGCGAATTCGGCGCCGAGGCGATCTCGCTCAACGAGATCCCCGATGCCCTGGCCCGTTCCGACATCGTCATCTCGTCGACTGCGTCCCCCTTGCCCATCCTGGGCAAGGGCATGGCGGAGAGAGCACTGAAGAAGCGCCGCCATCGACCGATCTTCATGGTCGACATCGCCGTGCCGCGGGACATCGAGCCCGAGGTCGGCGACCTTGACGACATTTTCTTGTACACCGTCGACGACCTCAACGAGGTGATACAGGAGAATCGTCGGCATCGCCAGGCGGCCGCCGACCAGGCGGAAGCCCTGATCGAGCACGGCGTGCACGTCTGGCTGCACGAGCGTCGCATACGCAGTGGCGGGGAGCTGATTCGGCGCTATCGCGACCAGGCGGCCGACCTGCGCGAGCAGTCCGAGCGCCAGGCCCTGGCAAGGCTGGCACGTGGCGAGGACCCCGAGGAGGTCATCCGCCTGTTGGCGCATCAGCTCACCAATCGCCTGCTGCATCGTCCCACGGTGGCACTGCGGGAGGCGTCGGGCAGCGAGCGCCGCGACCTGCTCAGCGCTGCCGAAGCGCTGCTGCTTGACTCACCATCAACGAAACCCTGACAGGACACGCCATGAAAGCGACCCTACGCCAGCGTCTCGACGGCTTCGTCGAACGCTTCGAGGAGCTCGCCGCCCTGCTGGCGGAGCCCGAGGTGATAAGCGATCAGCCTCGCTTTCGCGATTATTCGCGCGAGTATGCCGAGCTCGAGTCTCTGGTGGAGGCCTGGCGCGACTACCGGGCGACCGAGCGCGACCTGGAGGATGCCGAGCAGTTGGCCGGCGACAGCGATGCCGAGATGCGCGAGCTGGCCCAGATGGAGCTCGAAGAAGGGCGGGAGCGGCTCGACGACCTGGAAGCACGGCTGAAGCGGCTGCTGGTGCCTCGGGATCCGGACGATAGCCGCAACGTCTTCCTCGAAATTCGCGCCGGTACCGGTGGCGATGAAGCGGCCCTGTTCGCCGGCGATCTGTTTCGCATGTACTCCCGCTATGCCGAAAGGCAAGGCTGGAAGGTCGAGGTGATCAGCGCCAGCCATGGCGAGCAGGGTGGCTACAAGGAGATCATCACACGGGTGAAAGGCGAGGGCGTCTATGCCCGATTGAAGTTCGAGTCGGGGGCTCACCGGGTGCAACGGGTGCCCGCCACCGAGTCCCAGGGGCGGATCCATACCTCTGCCTGTACCGTGGCGGTGATGCCCGAGGCCGACGAGGTCGGTGACATCGACATCAATCCGTCCGACCTGCGGGTGGATACCTTCCGCTCCAGCGGCGCCGGGGGGCAGCACGTCAACACCACCGATTCGGCGATTCGCATTACCCACCTGCCCAGCGGTGTGGTGGTGGAGTGCCAGGAGGAGCGCAGCCAGCACAAGAACCGGGCCAAGGCGATGTCGCTGCTGGCCGCCCGGCTCAAGCAGAGCGCCGTGGAGAGTCATCAACGCGAGCGAGCCGACACCCGGCGCAGCCTGGTGGGATCCGGGGACCGCAGCGAGCGCATTCGTACCTACAATTTTCCTCAGGGGCGGCTGACCGACCACCGCATCAACCTTACCCTCTACAAGCTCGGCGAGGTCATGAGCGGTGAGCTGGATGAAGTAGTCGAGCCTCTGATCAATGAGCACCAGGCCGAGCAGCTCGCGGCGCTGCAGCAGGAAGCCTGATGCGTATCGATGCCTTGCTGGCATGGGCGGCTGAGCGCCTGGAGCGGTCGCGCACGCCCACGGCGCGGCTCGACGCCGAGGTGCTGTTGTGCCATGCGCTGGGGGTCGATCGCACCTGGCTCTATACCTGGGGCGACCGTATCGCACCAACGTTCGCGCGGGCCCGTTTCGAAGCGCTGATCGCAGCGCGTGCGGTGGGTCAGCCCGTGGCCTATCTCACCGGCAAGCGGGAATTCTGGGGGCTCTCCCTGGCGACGTCACCCCACACCCTGATCCCCCGGCCCGATACCGAAACCCTGGTGGAAGTGTTGCTCGGTTTGGCGCAACAAGCCTCGGGCCGCCTGCTTGACCTCGGCACCGGCACCGGTGCTATCGCCCTGGCCTTCGCCAGCGAGCGGTCGGGCTGGGAGGTACTTGGCATCGACCGGGTGCCAGAGGCGGTGGCGCTGGCCGACACCAACGCGAATCGATTGGGCATCGACAACGCGCGCTTCCTTGTCAGCGACTGGTTCGCTGCGCTGGCCGGAGAGCGCTTTGCCCTGGTGGCGGCCAATCCCCCCTATGTCGACGAGCAGGATCCGCACCTGGGGCAGGGTGATCTGCGCTTCGAACCGAGAAGTGCCCTGGTGGCGGCGGATTCGGGGCTGGCTGACCTGCGCCTTATCGGCGAGGCTGCCCTGGGCCACATCGAACCCGGCGGCTGGCTGGTTATGGAGCACGGCCACGACCAGGCGCGCGCCGTTCGGGAATTGCTGGAGGCCTGCGGTTACGTCGAGGTAACCAGCCGGCGGGACCTGGGCGGCCAGGAACGCGTGACGTTCGGCCGGCGGTCCAGCCAACGTTGAGGGTGTCCCACTGGAGGGTGGGCGGTCGCTGTGGTACATCTGTTCAGGAAATAATTCCAAATGTCGGCATGTTTGTGCGACCGAACACCAGCACCGCGCCTGATTACCGCGCTTTTTCAGGTCGATCTGCTGTCATGGCGACGCTTCACTCACCCTGATTCGGCATCCCTCGACACCATAATGAAAACCAAGACGCGCTCACTCGACCGTATTGACCTCAAGATCCTGCGCTGCCTGCAGGACAACGCCCGCATCTCCTACGTCGACCTGGCCGCCCAGGTCGGACTCTCCACCACGCCATGCCTGGAGCGCGTCAAGCGTCTCGAGAAGGCCGGTGTCATACGCGGCTACAAGGCGGTGCTCGATCCGCGCGCGCTCAAGGCCAATCTGCTGGTGTTCGTCGAGATCAGTCTCGAGACCCAGTCGCCGGCGGTGTTCGACGAATTCCGGCGCGCCGTGGCCCGACTGCCACAGATCCAGGAGTGCCATCTGGTCTCGGGGCAGTTCGATTACATTCTCAAGTGTCGTATTCCCGAGATGTCCGCTTACCGCCAGTTGCTGGGCGACGTGGTGCTGACCCTGCCCGGCGTCAAGGAGTCGAAGAGCTACGTGGTGATGGAGGAGGTCAAGGAGGAGTTCTCGCTCTACGTTCCCGACATCGAGGAGCTCGAAGGCAAGTAATGGCAATGAACGACGAAGCGCTGCTGCGCTACAGCCGGCAGATCATGCTGGACGCGATCGACATCGAGGGGCAGGAGAACCTGCTGGCTTCGCGTGCGCTGGTGGTAGGAGCCGGTGGGCTGGGTTCGCCGGTGGCGCTTTATCTTGCCGCGGCCGGGGTGGGACACCTGACCCTCGCCGATGTCGATACCGTGGAGCTCTCCAACCTACAGCGACAGATCGCCCATGGCATGGCCGACCTGGGGCGCAACAAGGCGGAGTCCGCCCGCGAGGCGGCGCTGGCGCTGAACCCGAGCTGCGACATCCGCGTTATCGCCGAGCATCTGGTCGGCGAGGCATTGCATGGGGTCGTCGCGGGGGTCGATCTGGTACTCGATTGCACCGACCGCTTCTCCAGCCGCTATGCCATCAATGCCGCCTGTCATCGGGCCGGGGTGCCGTTGGTCTCGGGGGCGGCGATACGCTTCTCGGGGCAGCTGGCGGTGTTCGATCCGCGCGATCCCTCCTCGCCCTGTTACGCTTGCCTCTACCCACCGGGAGAGGGGGACGACGAAGAGCTGCGCTGTGCCGAGAACGGTGTGGTAGCCCCCCTGGTCGGGTTGATCGGTTGTTTCCAGGCGTTGGAGGCGGTCAAGCTATTGTGCGGTGCTGGCGCGGTGCACCGCGGCCTTTCCACCTTCGATGGCTTGAGCGGGCAGTGGCGCCACTTCCATGTGCCCCGCGATCCAGCCTGTCCGGTCTGTGGTACGCACTGAACGGCGCCATGCGGGGGCCATGCCAGCCCTCCTCTTGATTCTGCAATGTCGGCTCCCGATCGGGGTGTCTTTCGCTCGGGTCACCCGTGGTGATGGTGTTTAATTGACATGGTGGGGTGGTTGCGTCCATGTAGCAGCGGCTCGGCTCGATTTCCTTGAGTGACGCAACGAAGTGCCTGGTTGCGGTATTTCCAACGGTTCTTCTCTCGTCAAAGGTGAGCTTGTGTTGGCTGCTTTCGTTATTGAATACTTGACAGCCTCGGGCGGTTTGATGCCAGACTAGCTGGGACTGCCGACTCCCTGACCGCGTCGAACCCTGCCGGAACTGAAAGCGCCTATCGAGAGAGGCGATCCGGCCCCTGTTCAGGAAATGCTGCATGACCACTGGCGAAACGACCGACAGCCCCGCCTCCTATTATCGCGACTCGCTCACGGTACGTCTCGCGCAACCCTGTCCGCCGCAGGTCGGGCACCAGCGGGTTGATGTTTGCGTCATTGGCGGCGGCATCACGGGCTGCTCCGCGGCGCTGCACCTGGCCGAGCGAGGCTATACGGTCATGCTGCTCGAAGCGCGCGAATTGGGCTATGGTGCCTCCGGCCGCAGCGGTGGCCAGATACTGCCCGGCCTGGGGACGGATATCGCTACTGTAGAGCAGGTGCTTGGCCGCGAGCGTGCGCGCGAGGTATGGCAGATGAGCCGTGAGGCGGTGCGCCTCACGGCCGCGCGCATCGAACGCCATGCCATTCCCTGCGACCTTGCCTGGGGCTACCTGCATGCGGCAGTGAAGCCGCGTCACGTGAGGGAGATGCAGCAATACCAGGAGCGTATGGCTCGCGATTACGATTACCTGGCGTTGCGCTGGCTCGAGGGAGACGCGCTGCGCGAACGTGTGGTCACCGACGCCTATCCGGGTGCCCTCTTCGAGAGCGAGGGCGGCCACCTGCATCCTCTCAATTACACCCTGGGCCTGGCGCGAGCGGCCCAGCAGGCCGGTGTGACCATTCATGAGCACAGCCCGGCCCTGGACATTCGCCGTGGACAGCCGGCCACCGTCGTTACGAGACAGGGAGAGATCAGGGCGGATTTCGTTGTCGTGGGCGCCAATGCCTACCTGGGGCGCCTGCTGCCTGAGCTCGAGGGGCGTGTCATGCGTGCGGCCAACTACATCGTCGCCACCGAGCCGCTTGGGGAAGAGCGGGTCGCTCGGGTGTTGCCGCAGAACGACGCTATCTCCGACGCCAACTTCGTACTCGACTATTATCGACTCTCCGCTGACCGGCGCCTGATCTATGGCGGGGAGGTCAGTTACGATGGACGCGAGCCCCGTGGCCTGCAGCAGCGCATGGATGCCAAGATCGCTCGGCTGTTCCCGGTGCTCAAGGGGGTGCGCATCGATTATCGCTGGGGCGGCGACGTGGCGATCACGCTCAATCGCGCCCCGGATTTCGGACGCATCGGCGATAACATCTATTATGCCCAGGGCTATTCGGGGCATGGCATGGCACTGGCGGGGATGGCGGGCCAGCTGATGGCCGAGGCCATAGCGGGGCAGAGCGAGCGTTTCGATGTCTTTGCCGCCATGCCGCATCGCCGCTTCCCCGGCGGCGATCGCCTGCGTACGCCGCTGCTGGTTCTGGCAACCACTTTCTACAAACTGCGCGACCGATTATAACGAACGAGATGCCCGGGACGGGCCGCAACGAGGTTCCCATGAAAGACCTGGAAAGCTGGCTGAAGGAGCGACGCATCACCGAGGTGGAGTGCCTGGTCAGCGATATCACCGGCATTGCCCGCGGCAAGATCACGCCCGTCTCCAAGTTCATGGCCGAGAAGGGCATGCGCCTGCCGGAGAGCGTGCTGCTGCAGACCGTCACCGGCGACTACGTGGAGGACGAGCTCTACTACTCGCTGCTCGATCCCGCCGATATCGACATGCTCTGCCGGCCGGATATCTCTGCGGTCTACCCGGTCCCCTGGGCGCTTGAACCCACCGCCCAGGTCATCCACGACTGCTACGACAAGATGGGCAACCCCATCGAACTCTCCTCCCGCAACCAGCTGAAACGAGTATTGGCGCTCTATGCCGAGCAGGGCTGGAAGCCGGTGGTGGCGCCGGAGATGGAATTCTACCTGACCAAACGCTGCGAGGACCCCGACCTGCCGTTGCTGCCGCCCATTGGCCGTAGCGGGCGCCAGGAAACCGGCCGGCAGTCGTTCTCCATCGATGCGGCCAACGAGTTCGATCCGCTGTTCGAGGACATGTACGACTGGTGCGAGGTTCAGGGGCTCGACATCGACACCCTGATCCATGAAGAGGGCACCGCCCAGATGGAGATCAACTTCCGTCACGGCGACCCGCTGATGCTGGCCGACCAGGTGTTCCTGTTCAAGCGCACCCTGCGCGAGGCGGCGCTCAAACACGACGTCGTGGCCACCTTCATGGCCAAGCCGATCACCAACGAGCCCGGCAGCGCCATGCACATCCACCAGAGCGTGCTGGATGCCACGACTGGAAAAAGCGTGTTCGCCAACGAGGACGGCTCCATGAGCCAGCTCTTCCTGCACCATATCGGCGGCATGCAGCGGTTCATCCCCGAGGCGCTGCCGCTGATGGCACCCAACGTCAACTCCTTCCGCCGCTTCCTGCCTGATACGTCGGCGCCGGTCAACGTCGAGTGGGGGGAGGAGAATCGCACCTGTGGGCTGCGCGTACCCGACTCCTCGCCGCAAGGCCGGCGCATCGAGAATCGCCTGCCCGGCGCCGATGCCAATGCCTATCTGGCCATTGCGGCCAGCCTGCTGTGCGGCTACCTGGGCATGGTGCAAAAACTCAACCCCTCTGCGCCGGTGCAGGGGCGTGCCTTCGAGCGGCGCAACCTGCGCCTGCCGTTTACCCTCGAACAGGCGTTGGAGCGCATGGAAAACTGCGCCGAGCTGGAACGCTACATGGGGCATCGTTTCGTGACCGGCTACGTTGCGGTCAAGCGGGTGGAGAACGAGAACTTCAAGAAAGTCATCAGTTCATGGGAAAGGGAGTTCCTGCTGCTGAGCGTCTAGTACCCTGGGCCCGGCCCGCTTTGTCGCGAGGGGCCGGCGTGGCCAGGCTCAGGATACGGGAGCGCTCGGAAGCGGCGTGCTGCGCCGTTCGGCCCGCTGTTCGGACGACGGGCCATGAAACAGGCGAGAAGAAACCTCCGGCCGGCTGCTCGGTCGGGCTGACGAAAACAATGCAAATACGAGGTGCCATCATGTCCTGTCGAAACAAGCTGTCCCTGGCCATTGCGCTGGGTTCACTGGCCATGGCCGCGACTGCCGCTCAGGCCGACGAGGTCCGCGTCTACAATTGGTCGGATTACATTGCGCCGGATACCCTGGAAAAGTTCACCGAGGCCACCGGCATCGAAGTGATCTACGACGTCTACGACAGCAATGAGGTACTCGACGCCGCCGTGCTGGCGGGCCGTTCCGGTTATGACGTGGTGGTGCCCTCCAACTACTACCTGACCCGACAGGTCAGCGCCGGGGTCTACCAGGAACTGGATCACGACAAGCTCCCCAACATGGAGAACCTCAATCCCGAATTGATGGAGCAGCTGGAATCGATCGATCCGGGCAGCCAGTACTCGATTCCCTACATGTGGGGCACCAACGGTATCGGCTACAACGTCGAGCGGGTCACCGAGATCCTCGGCGAGGATGCCCCGACCGACTCTTGGGCGCTTATCTTCGATCCCGAGGTGACCACGGCGCTCAACGAGGGCGGTTGCGGTATCGCCATGCTCGACACGGGCGACGACATGCTTTCCGCCGCCATGGCCTACCTGGGCCTGTCGCCGGTTTCCGAGAAGACCGAAGACATCGAGGCGGCAGGCGACCTGATCGCCGCGGTGCGCGACAACATCACCTACTTCCACTCCTCACGCTATATCTCGGACCTGGCCAACGGCGACATCTGCGTGGCGGCGGGCTATTCCGGCGACATCTTCCAGGCGGCCGACCGCGCCGATGAGGCGGAGCGCGACTTCGAGATCGCCTACACCATCCCCAAGGAGGGCGCGGCGCTGTGGTTCGACATGATGGCGATTCCGGCCGATGCACCCAACCCCGATAACGCTCACGCCTTCATCAACTTCATCCTCGAGCCCGAGATCGCCGCCGAGATCACCGAGTACGTGGTGTATGCCAATCCCAACATCGCCGCCAACGAGTACCTCGACCCCGATATTCTCAACGACACCTCCGTCTATCCCGATCAGGAGGTGATGGACAACCTGTACGTCCAGGTAGAGAAGCCTTTGGCCGTGCAGCGTGTGCGCACGCGCACGTGGAACCGGGTGAAGTCCGGCACCTAACCCCTCGCATGCCGGCCCTCCGGGGCCGGCACACAGGCAGCCATTCCGCTGCGCCCGCCAGGCTGACAAGCACCGGGTCAGCTGCTCGGTCCCGGGCACAGCGGCTGGCAGGTTCAGCCTTCGCTTCATCCTTGTTTTCCACAGGAGACGCTGTGATGCCGCAGACCCGAACTCAAGCCTCGGAACCACCGCGACGAACCGTCGAGAGCATGGCGCATGCCGAGGGGGGGCTTGGCAAGCCGCGGCCGGCCCGCGGAGAGGGATTGATGGAGATTCGCCGCGTGAGCAAGCGCTTCGATGGCGTACTGGCCGTGGATGACGTCAGTCTGTCGATCCGGCGCGGTGAAATCTTCGCCCTCCTGGGCGGTTCCGGCTCGGGCAAGTCGACGCTGCTGCGCATGCTGGCCGGCTTCGAAAAGCCCAGCGAGGGCCAGATCCTGCTCGACGGCGAAGATATCACCGCCATGCCCCCCTACGAGCGGCCGATCAACATGATGTTCCAGTCCTATGCCCTGTTTCCTCACATGAGCGTGGCGCAGAACATCGCCTTCGGCCTCAAGCAGGACAAGCTGCCGCGCCGGGAGATCGACGAGCGCGTGGCAGACATGCTCAAGCTGGTGCACATGGAAGCGTTCGCCCGGCGCAAGCCACACCACCTTTCGGGCGGCCAGCGCCAGCGTGTGGCCCTGGCGCGTTCGCTGGCCAAGCGGCCCAAACTGCTGCTGCTCGACGAGCCGATGGGGGCGCTGGACAAGAAGCTGCGTACCGAGATGCAGCTCGAGGTGGTGCAGATCCTCGAGCGGGTCGGCGTGACTTGCATCATGGTCACCCACGACCAGGAGGAGGCCATGACCATGGCCGACCGCGTGGCGATCATGTCCGACGGCTGGATCGCTCAGGTGGGAACGCCGATGGATGTCTACGAGAGCCCGGCCAATCGAATGGTGGCCGAGTTCGTGGGCACGGTGAATCTGTTCGAGGGTGAGATCACGGTCGACGAGGTCGACCACTGCCTTATCGACTGTCCCTCGCTGGGCCGGGTCATCCGTATCGGTCACGGCGTCAGTACCCAGGCGGACGAACGCAGGGTATGGGTGGCGGTGCGCCCGGAAAAGACCTGGCTGACCCGTGAGCGGCCAAGCGGGGAGACTAACTGGGCAGCCGGTATCGTCGAGGATATCGCCTACCTGGGGGGGCTATCGGTCTACTACGTGCGCATCGACAGCGGCCACCTGGTGAAGGCCAGCATGGCCAATACCGAACGGCGCGGCGACCGGCCGCGCTGGGACGAGCCGGTGTTCATCCACTGGGACGAGCAGAGCGCCGTGATTCTGCACGACTGAGCGATAATGTGCGGGCCGTCCTGCTTTCACGGCCCGCCAGGGGGGATCCGCATGTCCAATGTTTCCGTTCGCCTGCGGCGGCTGCTCAAGCCCGGTCGTGGCTGGGTCATCGCCGTGCCGCTGCTGTGGCTGACCCTGTTCTTCCTGCTGCCGTTCGGCATCGTACTCAAGATCAGTCTATCCGAGGCGGCCATCTCGGTGCCTCCTTACGCTGCCATCTTCGACTACGCCAACCAGACGCTCAATGTTGTCGTTACGTTCGGCAATTACCTGTTCCTGACCACCGATACGCTCTACATCTCGGCCTACTGGGGATCGGTGAAGGTCGCGCTGCTCGCCACCGTGCTGTGCCTGCTGCTCGGCTATCCCATGGCCTACGCCATGGCCCGAGCACCGGCGCGCTGGCAGCTGGTTCTGCTGCTGCTGGTGATGCTGCCGTCGTGGACCTCCTTTCTGATCCGCGTATACGCGTGGATGGGCATTCTGAGCAACAACGGGCTGATCAACAGCCTGCTGATCTGGGCCGGGCTGATCGACTCGCCGATCCGCATGCTCAATACCAACTTCGCCGTGATCCTCGGCATCGTCTACGCCTACTTGCCGTTCATGGTACTGCCGCTCTACGCCAACCTGACCCGACTCGACGGCTCGCTGCTGGAGGCGGCTTCGGATCTCGGCTCGCGCAAGCTCAATACCTTTCTCAAGGTGACCCTGCCGCTCTCCAAGGGCGGAATCATCGCCGGTTCGATGCTGGTCTTCATTCCCGCGGTGGGCGAGTACGTGATTCCCGAGCTGCTGGGCGGCCCCAACACGGTAATGATCGGCAAGGTTTTGTGGGAGGAGTTCTTCCATAACCGCGACTGGCCGGTGGCCTCGTCGCTGGCGATGGTGATGCTGGCGATACTGATCGTGCCCATTGCCCTGTTCCACCGCTACCAGTCTCGCGAGCTGGAGGATTGACCATGCGCAAGCCATCCTTCACCACACTGATGTTGGTCGCCGGGCTGGTCTTCCTCTACCTGCCGATGATCATCCTGGTGATCTACTCGTTCAACTCGTCGCGGCTGGTCACCGTGTGGGCGGGCTTTTCGGCACATTGGTACGTCGAGCTGTTCCGCGATCGGCAGATCCTCTCGGCGATCTGGACCAGCCTGCGCATCGCCTTCTTCTCCGCCTCGATGGCGGTGTGCCTGGGTACGCTGGCCGCCTTCGTGATGGTGCGTTTCACCCGTTTCCGCGGCAAGACCGCACTCTCGAGCATGGTCACCGCGCCGCTGGTGATGCCCGAGGTAATCACTGGACTGTCGCTGTTGCTACTGTTCGTGCATATGGCGCAGCTGATCGGCTGGCCAGCGGATCGCGGCATGATCACCATCTGGATCGCGCACACCACCTTCTGCAGCGCCTATGTGGCGGTAGTGGTGGCTTCTCGTCTGCGCGAGGTGGATCTCTCGATCGAGGAGGCGGCCATGGACCTCGGCGCCAGGCCCGTGCGTACCTTCTTTCAGATCACCCTGCCGGTGATTGCCCCGGCGCTGGCGGCGGGCTGGCTGCTGGCCTTCACCCTGTCGCTGGACGACCTGGTAATCGCCAGTTTCGTTTCCGGCCCGGGCGCGACCACGCTGCCCATGGTGGTGTTCTCCTCGGTACGACTGGGTGTTTCGCCCAAGATCAATGCCCTGGCCACGTTGATCATCCTGGCGGTATCGCTGGCCACTTTTATCGCCTGGTACCTGATGCGGCGCAGCGAGGCAAGGCGCAAGCAGGCGATGTTGCAGGATATGACGGCGGGGCGCTAGTCGCGACCAAGCCGCTCCCTTCTGAACGTGAGGTACTGTTATGTCGTTGACTACCGCCACCGAGCATGTGGCTTCCTACTATGCGGCCACGGCTAACCCGGCACCGGAGCGGCCCGCCGTGGTGGGCGATATCGAATGTGACGTGTGCGTGGTCGGGGCGGGCTTCACCGGCATTTCGGCGGCGCTTCATCTCGCCGAGCAGGGGCATCGAGTGGTGGTGCTGGAAACCGCTCGGGTGGGTTTCGGTGCGTCCGGTCGCAACGGCGGCCAGATCGTCAACAGCTACAGCCGCGACATGGACGTGATCGAGGCCAGATACGGCGCCGACATCGCGCGGACCTTGGGCGACATGGCCTTCGAGGGCAATCGCATCATTCGCGACCGCATCGCCGGCTACGATATTGCCTGCGACCTGAAGGAGGGCAACGTGTTCGCCGCCTGCAACCGTAAGCAACTCGACGGGCTGCGAGAGCACAAGGCGCTGTGGGAGCGCTACGGCAATCATCAGTTGGAGCTGCTGGAGGGCGAAGCCTACAAGCGTGAGATCGGCAGCGAGCGCTATGTCGGCGCACTGGTGGACCACTCCGGAGGCCACCTGCACCCACTCAATCTGGTATTGGGCGAGGCCGCTGCGTTCGAGTCGCTGGGCGGCACGATCCATGAGCAAACACCCGTGCTCGAGGTACGTCACGGCGCGACGGTGACCTTGCGCACGCCGCAGGGGAGCGTACGTGCCCAGCGGGTGGTCATGGCCGGCAATGCCTACCTGCAGGGGGTGTTGCCGGAGCTGGAGAGCAAGTCGATGCCCTGCGGCACCCAGATCATCACCACCGAGCCGCTACCGGAAGTGCTACGTCACGAGCTGATCCCCCACGACAAGGCGGTGGAGGATTGCAACTATTTGCTCGACTACTATCGCTTCACCGCCGATGGCCGTCTGCTCTACGGCGGTGGCGTTAACTACGGCGGCCAGGATCCTTCGGACATCGCGGCGGTCATTCGCCCCAAGATGCTCAAGACCTTTCCTCAGCTGGCCGATACGCGCATCGACTACGCCTGGAGCGGTAACTTCCTCATGACGCTCAACCGATTGCCGCAGTTCGGTCGTCTCAACGACAACGTCTACTACGCCCAGGGCTATTCGGGGCACGGGGTGACCTGCTCGCACCTGGCCGGCAAGCTGATCGCCGAGGTGATGCGCGGCGCGAGTGAGCGCTTCGATGCCTTCGCCGGGCTGCCGCACCTGCCGTTTCCCGGTGGGCGACTGCTGCGCGTGCCGCTCTCGGCACTGGGCGCCTGGTATTACGCCACGCGGGACAGACTAGGCTGGTGAAGTGCCGGTGACGCGCCTCGACCGCGGTCGGGCTTTCTCGTCCCGTGTCTAGACGTGCCTGAGATACCAGGCATATTCCATCTGGCTGACGGCCTGCAAGGCATTGGCGCGCTCGGCGCGCCGGTTGGCGACGAAGACATGGACGAAGTCGTCGTCCAGGGCACTTTTTAGCGGTTCGCTGGCTTCGAGCAGGTCGAGGGCCTGGTGCCAGCTGTTGGTCAGGGTGGGGTCGAACTGCTCGTAGGCATTGCCTTCCACAGGGGCGGGCGGCACCAGTCGCTGGCGGATACCATGCTCGATACTGGCCAGCAGCACGGACAGCAGCAGGTAGGGGTTGGCGTCGGCGCCGGCGACGCGGTGCTCGATGCGCCTCGCGTGATTGTCACCCGATGGGATGCGCAAGGCGACCGAGCGGTTGTCGAAGCCCCAGGTAGGAGTCATCGGCACGTAGAGCCCCGGCTGGAAGCGCCGGAAAGAGTTGAGATTGGGCGCGCAGATCGCCATCGAGGCGGGCATCAGCGCTATCATGCCGGCGATGGCCTGATGCAGGGTGGTGCTGCCGAGCGGGTCGCCGCCAGTGTCGGCGAAGACGTTGCGGCCGCTGTCGTCGAGCAGGCTGAGGTGCACATGCGTGCCGTTGCCGGCTTCGAGGCCATATGGCTTGGCCATGAAGGTCGCTTCGAAGCCGTGATTCTGAGCCACGCCCTTGATCAGCCGCTTGAGCAGTACGGCGCTGTCGCAGGCCTTGAGTACGTCGTCGCAGTGGCCAAGGGTGATCTCGAACTGTCCGGGTGCGCACTCCTTGAGTGCCGTATCCAGGGGCAATGCCTGGCACTGTGCTGCCTTGCGCACGTCCTCCAGGAAGTCGGCGTACTCGTCGAGTTCGCCAATGGAGTAGAGCTGGCTCTCAGTAGCGCGCTCGCCGCTGCGCGGTGAGCGCGGCGGCTGTATCAGGCCCTCGTGGGTACGCTCGCGGTCGACCAGGTAGAACTCCATCTCGACGGCCGTTACCGGCGTCAGGCCGTGTTGGTGCAGGCGCAGCGATTGGCGGGACAGTACCTGACGAGGGTCGGCGAAGAAAGGCGTATCGTCTGGCTCGAACATGGTCATCAAAAGCTGTGCCTGGCGACCGCCTCGCAACCACGGCGTCGGCACCAAGGTGCCCGCCAGTGGCCGGCAGACACGGTCGCCATCGCCCGTGGCAAGCCCCAGGCCTGTCGCCTCGATGGTATGCCCGTTGATATCCAGGGCGAAGACCGACGCCGGCAGGTTGACGCCCTGTTCGCAGACCTTGAACAGGTTGTCGCGCGGAATGCGCTTGCCGCGCATGACCCCGTTGAGGTCGCTGATCAGCAGGTCGATACTGTCGATGTCGGGATGGCGCTCGAGAAATTCCCGGGCCTGGTCGGCGCTGAGCAGCAGCGACATGGCGGCACCTCTAAGTTTTTATCGATGGGCATGGTTGTCCTTATCTTTCGACGCCCGGCAATTGTTGTCAAATCCTTTACGGCCGTGCTTCGTGTCAAGCTGGCTCTATTAGCGAAAACTCTTATTATTCTTGGGTTAATTGCATCGTTTCAATACTGGGGTGGATTTTCCTTCGATATTGGTGGAAAGTTTAATCAACACTCTCGTTCCTCTCGTTTCGTGAAGGAGACTGCCATGCCAAGCCGACCCCTTGTGGGTGTCATTGCCTGCCGCCGCGAGGTGGAGGGGCATCTCGCCCACGTGGTGACCGACAAGTACCTGAGTGCGCTCCGCGCCTACGGCCTGGCGCCTGTCGTATTGCCGGTATGGCAGGATGCCGTGGACGGCGATCTGCTCGCTCACCTCGACGGCCTGCTGCTGACCGGCAGTTACTCCAATGTCGAGCCCTCCCGCTATGGTGTCGAGCGCGCGCCGGAAAACACCCGCGACGACCCGCACCGCGACGCCGCCGCACTGGCCTGGATTCCCGCCGCCATACAGCGCGGCCTGCCGCTGCTGGGCATCTGCCGCGGCTTTCAGGAGATCAACGTGGCCTACGGTGGCACGCTGCACCAGGCGGTTCAGAATGTCTCCGGTCTTTCCGATCATCGCGAGCCGGAAGCCGACTACGCGACTCGCTATGCGCCGGCGCACGACATCGAGATTCAGCCTGGCGGTCACTTGGCAGCGCTTCATCCCGAGCCGCTCGCGAAGGTGAATTCGCTGCACCAGCAGGGCATCGACCGGTTGGGTGAAGGGCTGAGGGTGGAAGCACTGGCACCGGATGGATTGATCGAGGCGATCTCGATCACCGAAGCGCGCGGGTTTGCCCTGGCGGTACAGTGGCATCCCGAGTGGCGGGTGCGGGAGCATCCGCTCTATCACGCCCTGTTCGAGGCCTTTGCTGTCGCCTGCCGTGCTTACCACACCAGCCGGGCCATCGCAGAGCCGCTCACTACCTGAGCCGGAGAGGCCCCATGCAGACCGAGACCTACCGTCAGTTGGATCGCGAACATCATCTTCACCCCTTTACCGACTACAAGGTGCTGGCAGGGGAGGGTAGCCGCATCGTCACACACGCCGAAGGCGTCTACATCCACGACAGCGAGGGCCATCGCATTCTTGATGCCATGGCCGGATTGTGGTGCGTGAACCTGGGCTATGGGCGTGAGGAGCTGGTCGAGGTGGCCAGCGAACAGATGCGCCGGCTACCCTACTACAATACCTTCTTCAAGAGCACTCACCCACCGGCGGTGAAACTGGCCGAGACGCTGAGCCGGCTGGCCCCGGCGCATATGAATCGTGTCTTCTTCACCGGCTCGGGCTCCGAGGCCAACGACACCGTGCTGCGTATGGTGCGCCGTTTCTGGGCGCTGAAAGGCAGGCCCGACAAGCAGTGGTTCATTTCTCGGGAGAATGCCTACCACGGCTCCACGGTCGCCGGCATGAGCCTCGGTGGCATGGCGCCCATGCACGCCCAGGGCGGCCCTACGGTGCCGAAGATCGCCCACGTGCGCCAGCCCTACTGGTTCGGTGAGGGGCACGACTCGACAGGTATCAGGCTGAGCCCCGACGCGTTCGGTCGCGAATGCGCCGCAGCGATCGAAGCCAAGATTCTCGAACTCGGCGAGGCAAACGTCGCCGCCTTCATTGCCGAGCCGGTACAGGGCGCGGGCGGGGCCATCATCCCGCCGGCGAGCTACTGGCCAGCGGTGAAGGAGGTGCTGGCGCGCTACGACATTCTCCTGGTGGTGGACGAGGTGATCTGCGGTTTCGGCCGCCTGGGCGAGTGGTTCGGCAGCCAGCACTACGGCCTCGAGCCCGACCTGATGCCCATCGCCAAGGGGCTCTCGTCCGGCTACCTGCCGATCGGCGGGGTGCTGGTGGGCGATCGGGTGGCCGAGACGTTGATCGAGCAGGGCGGCGAGTTCTTCCACGGTTTTACCTACTCTGGCCATCCGGCCTGTGCTGCCGTGGCGCTGAAGAACCTCGAGTTGATGCAGGCCGAGGGTATCGTTGAGCGCGTGCGTAACGACATCGGGCCCTACCTGGCCAAGCGCTGGGCCACGCTGGCCGATCACCCGCTGGTGGGCGAGGCGCGCTCGCTGGGGTTGATCGGAGCGCTGGAGCTGGTCGCCGACAAGTCCAGCGGCGAACGTTTCCCCAAGTCGCTTGCCGTCGGCAACCTGTGCCGCGACATCTGCTTCGACCTCGGCCTGGTGATGCGCTCGGTGGGTGATACGATGATCATCTCACCTCCCTTGGTGATCACTCATGCCGAAGTCGACAAGCTGGTGCACCTGGCCGAAGCGGCGTTGAACGAGACCGCGCGGCGGCTGGCCGGGCGCGAGAGCATCGAACCGTTCACAGAGGAGACCCCATCGTGAGCCGTACGCCATCCCCCCGTACCCTGGCCGACTGGCAGGCCAGGGCCGCCGAGCTCGCCTTCGAGTCGCGCGCCTTCATCGACGACACCTTCGTCGACGCCGAAAGCGGCGATACCTTCGAATCGCGCAATCCGGCGACCGGCGAAATCCTGGTCCAGGTGGCGAGCTGCGACGAGCCCGACGCCAAGCGCGCGGTGGCAGCGGCGCGCAATGCCTTTGCCGGTGGCGCGTGGTCGCGCCTGGCACCGGCCAAGCGCAAGAAGACCCTGCTGCGCCTGGCCGAGCTGATGGAGGCCCACAAGCACGAGCTGGCGCTGATCGACACTCTCGACATGGGCAAGCCGATCTCCAGTTCGCTGGGCGACATGGCCGGCGCTATTGCCTGCATTCGCTACCAGGCCGAGTGCATCGACAAGCTCTACGGCGAGGTGGCCCCCACCGGCGAAGACGCATTGGCGCTGGTGTTGCGCGAGCCGATCGGTGTGGTGGCGGCCATCGTGCCGTGGAACTTCCCGCTGATGATGACGGCCTGGAAGATCGCCCCGGCGCTGGCCGCCGGCAACAGTGTGATCCTGAAACCCTCCGAGAAGTCGCCGCTCTCCGCGCTGCGCCTGGCCCAGCTGGCCCGGGAGGCGGGCCTGCCCCGCGGCGTGTTCCAGGTGCTGCCCGGCTACGGCCATACCGTGGGCAAGGCGCTGGCGCTCTCTATGGAGGTCGACTGCCTGGCCTTCACCGGCTCCACTGCGGTGGGCAAGCAGCTGATGCAGTACGCCGGCCAATCCAACCTCAAGCGGGTCTATCTCGAGTGTGGCGGCAAGTCGCCGAATATCGTCTTCGCCGACTGCAAGGATCTCGACCAGGTGGCCAGCCACGCCGCCGCGGCGATCTTCCACAACCAGGGCGAGGTGTGCATCGCGGGCTCCCGGCTGCTGGTGGAAAATTCGATTCGCGAGGAATTCGTCGAGCGTGTACTGAAGGCGGCCGAGACCATGCAACCCGGTGACCCCCTCGACCCCGAGAGCTTCATGGGTGCCATCGTCGACGAGACCCAGCATCGCCGCATTCTCGACTACGTCCGCCAGGGGGTGGAGGAGGGCGCGCGGCTGCGCAGCGGCGGCCAGGCCATCGACGGCCCGGGATTGTTCATCCCGCCCACGGTGTTCGACGGCGTGACGCCGCAGATGGCCATCGGCCGCGAGGAGATCTTCGGCCCGGTGCTGGCGGTGTTCGGCTTCGACACCGAGGACGAGGCGGTCGCCATGGCCAACGACACGCCCTACGGCCTGGCGGCGGGGCTGTGGAGCCAGGACATCGACCGCATCATGCGCGTGACGCGACGGCTGCAGTCGGGCCAGGTCTTCGTCAACAACTGGGCCGGGGGCGACCAGACCATGCCCTTCGGCGGTGTGAAGCAGTCGGGCAACGGGCGCGACAAGTCGCACCACAGCCTGGAGGAGTATTCCGAACTCAAGAGTGTGTGGATGTCGCTGCAGATGGACTGATCCGGGGATCAGCGGGCGGCCGCGACAGGTATACTGCCCGCACCGCTTGCAGGAGAAAGCCTCTTGATCGATCTTCCAAAGCTGCTGACCTCCCTGACCATCGGCAATGCCATGGTACTTGCTGCGCTGGTAGCGTTCTTGCTCGCCTTCGGCCTGGCCAGCCTGATTGGCGCACGTCAGCGGAGGGCCGAGCGTGAGCGTCATATTTCCGTGCAGGCCGAACTGCGCGAACGGCTTCACGAGCGCGAACGCCGGCTCGAAGAGCTGCACAGTGAACTGGCCGAGACCCAGGTGCGCGAGGCGCGCCTGGCCACCACCCTCGAGCAGAAGCAGCAGCACTTCGAGGCCCAGCTGGCCTTGCTGCGCGACAGCCGCGACCAGCTGCGCCAGGAATTCGAGAACTTGGCCAACGAGATTCTCGAGCGCAAGGGGCGGGCCTTCTCCGAGCTCTCCCAGCAGCGTATCAGCGGACTGCTGCAGCCGATTCAGGCCGAGATGAAGGGTTTTCGCGAGAAGGTCGAGACGATCCACCGCCACGATACCGAGCAGCGCGCCGGTCTACGCGCCGAGCTGCGTCACCTGCAGGCGCTCAATCGTGAGATCACCGATCAGGCCGAGCGCCTGACCCAGGCCTTGCAGGGGCAGAAGAAGGTCCAGGGCAACTGGGGCGAGCTGATGCTGGAGAACGTGCTGGAGGGCTCCGGCCTGCGCGCCGGCAAGGATTACCGGCGCGAGGTGAGCTTTGCTACCGCCGAAGGGCGTCGTCGCCCCGATGCGGTGGTCTACCTGCCCCAGGGGCGCCATCTCGTAATCGACGCCAAGACCTCGCTTGCCGCCTACGTGCGCTACGTCAACGCCGAGGACGAGCGCGAGCGCGAGCTGGCGCTGGCAGATCATGCCGCGGCGGTAGGCGAGCGCATCGCCGAGCTCGCCGACAAGCACTACTACGACCTGCCGGGGCTCAACTCGCCCGACGTTGTGGTCATGTTCATCCCAGTGGAGTCGGCCTACGTCGAGGCGCTCAAGCATGATGAGACATTGTATCAACGTGCCATCGAGCACAATGTACTGGTGGCCACGCCCACCACGCTGCTGACCAGCCTCAACGTGGTACGCCAGCTGTGGCGTTTCGAGGACCAGAGCCGCCACAGCGCCGAACTCGCCAGCCGTGCCGAGAAGTTCTACAACAAGCTGCGTTTGTTCCTCGAGAGTATGCAGGAGGTGCAGAGCAGGCTCGACGGTGCACGCGACAGCTATGATCGCGCCATGGGCCAGCTGGTCAATGGCCGTGGCAACCTGATCAAGCAGGCCGCCGAATTCCAGGAGCTGGGCGTGGCAGTAAAGAAGGAACTCCCCGCCGAACTGGTCGAGCGGGCAGGGCTGGAGCTTGATAGCGAACGCCCCCGTACGGCAGTGCCGGACGGGGGCGCTGTGGACTAGCTACTGTCCCTGGCGTCGGACGATTCAGAAGCTCGCCCATTCGGGTTCAGGTCTCCTCTCCGCCAACGGCAGCTGGCGCAAGATGGGCGGCATTGCCGGCTGGGGTGTCGCCTCCCTCCAGCCGACGTTTTGATGAGCACCTGTCGGTAGCTGGAAGGCCGCCATGGCCGTCATCAACTGGCGCGCATGCTGGCGCAGGTTGTCGGCAGCGGTCGCGCTCTCGCCCACCAAGGCAGCATTCTGCTGGGTGACTCGGTCCATCTCGGCCACGGCGGTACCGGCCTCCTGAACCCCCGCACTCTGCTCTACGCTCGCCTGGCTGATTTCGCGCATCAACTGGCTGACGCGACCGATTGCCTCGACGATTTGTTCGGTGGCATGACGTGCTTCCGCTGCCCGGGCGTTGCCGTTCTTGACGCGTTCGATGTTGCTGTTGATCAGCTCGCTGATCTCGCTGGCGGCATCGGCACTCTTCTGGGCCAGTTTGCGCACCTCGGCGGCGACCACGGCGAAGCCGCGGCCATGCTCGCCTGCCCGCGCCGCCTCCACCGAGGCATTGAGGGCGAGGATATTGGTCTGGAAGGCGATATCGTCGATGGTGGAGATGATGCTGGCGATCTCGCCAGCGCTGGTATCGAGTTCATTCATGGTCGAGGCCATCTGTTCCACCGCTGCACCGCCCTGGCGTGCCGTTTGCGAGGCGTTCTCCGCTTCACGGCTCGCCATGCCGGCGTTCTCGGTGTTCTGGATTACCGTGCCGTTGAGTTCCTCCATGGCCGAAGCGGTCTGGGTCAGGGCGCTGGCCTGCTGCTGGGTGCGTGAGGCGAGATCGGTATTGCCTTCGGCGATCTGCTCGCTGTTGCCTGCCACGGCTTCGGCGGCGGCCCGGACCTGGGCAACGATTTCCTGCAGCTGGCGTGCCATCACCACCTGAGCGGCCATGATGCTGCGCTCGTCATTCCGGCGCAGGCGACCCGCCGTGGCCAGTTCGCCGCGGCCGATCGCTTCGGCGAAAGCGCGGACCTCATGCGGCTCGGCACCCAGCTCCCTCAGCAGCTGCCGGGCGAGCAGATAGGCAATGCCACCACCGACGACCAGCGCCGCGAGGCACAGGACCAGCATCAGCAACTGGAAGCCGGAAGCGGTGTCGCGGGCCAGAAGGGTGTCGGCGGCGCTTTCGGCTTCCTGATGATCGATGAAGGCATTGATGGTATCGAGCCAGGCGAAGAAGGCCGGACCGGCAGCGTCGAGCAGCCGCTCCCTGGCGCCAGCGAGATCCCCCTGTTGGCGTCGCTGCATGACCTCCCCCGCCAGGCGTTGGGTGGTATCGGCTTGGCGCTCTATGGCAGCCAGCAGTTCCCGCTCTCGTGCCGTGACACTCTCCGCGGTGAGGTCGTCCATGGCGGAGGCTGCGAGTTGGTAGTCATCGGCCAGGGCCTGGTAGTCGCGCTGCAGCGAGTCCAGCGCTTCCGGCGTTTCGACCAGGGTCATGTCGCGCAGCAGGATGGCGCGGTCGTGCACGCTACCGCGCCAGTCGATGGCGTGACGCAGCTTCACGCCATTGACGTCGTTGATGGTTGTCAGGCTGCGGTCGATGCGGTTGACCTGGAC
The DNA here is from genome assembly GCF_052584175.1 of Billgrantia hypersalina. Taxonomy (NCBI): domain Bacteria; kingdom Pseudomonadati; phylum Pseudomonadota; class Gammaproteobacteria; order Oceanospirillales; family Halomonadaceae; genus Billgrantia; species Billgrantia hypersalina. The sequence goes on along the minus strand of NZ_JBMIQI010000018.1, from coordinate 645,658 downwards.
GATGCCGATGGCGGTCAGAAGGACGATCAGGGCGAGGACGATGGAAAAGCCGCCGAGCAGGCGAGTGCGGATGCCGAGTCGGGCAAGGCTGGCGGAGAGTGCCTTCATGGTGTGGTTCCTTGTGCGTGGCGTGGAGGGGTTGGCCTCCGGATGCTTCATTTATTGTACAAGCCACACTCTAAAACTTGTACATGTAGTGTACAAGAGCAATATGACTATCAGGTTAATAGGCACGCCGAACCCGCCAATGTCTGGAAAAAATGGAAGCAAAGAAACCTTTCCCTAAGAAAGGTATAAGAAATTTGTACAAATAGGAGGCAGGGGTTATATCGCGACAGTCGCTAGAAGGTACGCGCCGGCGTGCAGCAGCTCACCAGGCGGCAGGGCACACCGCTGGGGTTGCGGAAACGGTGGGGAACGTTAGTGTCGAAGTAGTAGGCTTCACCGGGGCCGAGCAGGCGGGTTTCGGGGCCGATGGTGATCTCGATCTCGCCTTCCAGCACCACGCCGGCCTCCTCGCCCTGGTGGGCGATCATCTCGCGGCCGGTGTCGGCACCGGCTGGGTAGGTCTCGATCATGAAGGCCAGCGCGCGGCTGGCGCGATTGGCGCCGACCAGCTTGTAGATGACTTCGCCACTCCCGACGTCGGTCAACTCGTCGGCGGAATAGAAGACCTGGTTGCGACTCTCCATGTCCATGGTGAAGAAGTCCCCGACGCTGATGGGGATAGCATCGAGAATCTTCTTCAACGAGCTGACCGAAGGGCTGACCTTGCCCTGTTCGATGAGCGACAGGCTCGAGTGGGTCACGCCGCAGCGCTTGGCCAGCTCACGCTGGGAAATGCCTCGCAGATTGCGCAGAGCACGCAGGCGCGTGCCGACATCGTCCGACATGCCAGTCTCCTTCCAGGCGGGCGCCGCCGGCAACGGCACCCCGACAGGCTCAGCAGAGGTCGTCCAGCTTCTGCTTGAGCAGTGCATTGACCTGCTGGGGGTTGGCAGTGCCGCGCGAAGCCTTCATGACCTGGCCGACGAAGTAACCGATCATCTTGCCGCGCTTGTCCGGCTCGGCATCGCGGTACTGCGCCACCTGGGCCGGGCTGTCTTCGATTACCTGGTCGATCATCGCCTCGATGGCGCCGGTGTCGGTAACCTGCTTTAGCCCCTGGGCCTCGATGATGTCGTCGGCGTTCGCGCCCTGGCCGTTCCACAGCGCCTGGAAGACCTGCTTGGCAGCCTTGCCGTTGATGGTGTCATCCATCACACGCACGATCAGCTCGCCGAGCTGGCGGGCCGACACGGGGCTGTCCTTGATCGCCAGCCCCTCGCGATTCAGAGCGCCCGCCAGTTCGCCCTGGACCCAGTTGGCGGCCTGCTTGGCATCACCGCAGACATCCTTCACTTCGTCGAAGTAGTCGGCCATCTCGCGGGTGGCGGAGAGCACGCTGGCGTCGTAGGCGGAGAGCCCCAGCTCGTTTTCGAAGCGGGAACGCTTCTCGGCGGGCAGCTCCGGCAGGTTGTCGCGCAGGTGGTCGATGTAGGCCTGGTCGAGCACCACCGGCAGCAGGTCGGGGCAGGGGAAATAGCGGTAGTCGTTGGCTTCCTCCTTGGTGCGCATGCTGCGTGTCTCGTCGCGCTCAGGGTCGAACAGTCGGGTCTCCTGCACGACCTTGCCGCCGTCCTCCAGCAGCTCGATCTGCCGCTCCACCTCGAACGCGATGGCACGTTCGACGAAGCGGAAGGAGTTGACGTTCTTGATTTCGGCGCGGGTGCCGAAGGCCTCCTGTCCTTGGGGGCGCACCGAGACGTTGACGTCGCAGCGCATCGAGCCCTCGGCCATGTTGCCGTCGGAAATGCCCAGGTAGGTGACGATCGAGTGGATCGCCTTGAGGTAGGCGGCGGCCTCCTTCGCCGAGCGCATGTCGGGCTCCGAGACGATCTCGAGCAGCGGCGTGCCGGCGCGGTTGAGATCGACGCCGGTCATGCCGTGAAAGTCCTCGTGCAGCGACTTGCCGGCATCTTCCTCAAGATGCGCATGATGGACGCGGATCGGCTTGGTGGTGCCGTCCTCGAGGGTGATCTCGACCACGCCCGCGCCCACGATGGGCTGATACATCTGGCTGGTCTGGTAGCCCTTGGGCAGGTCCGGGTAGAAGTAGTTCTTGCGGTCGAATATCGAGACCTCGGGGATCTCGGCATGGATCGCCAGGCCGAACTTCACCGCCATCGCCACCGCAGCCTCGTTGAGCACCGGCAGTACGCCGGGCAGGCCCAGGTCGACAGCGCACGCCTGGGTGTTGGGCTCGGCGCCGAAGGCAGTGGAGGCACCGGAGAATATCTTGGAGCGGGTGGCGAGCTGGACGTGAACTTCCAGCCCGATCACGGTTTCCCATTGCATCAGGCTTTCTCCTCGGCGAAGGCGGGGCGTTGACGGTGCCAATCGGTAGCCTGCTGGAACTGATGGGCGACGTTGAGCAGGCGTGCCTCGGTAAAATGGCTGCCCAGTATCTGCAGGCCTACCGGGCGGTTGCCCACGAAGCCGGCCGGCACGCTCATGCCGGGTATGCCCGCCAGATTGATGGCAATGGTGTAGATGTCCTGCAGGTACATCGATACCGGGTCCTTGTTGGCCCCCAGGTCGAAGGCCGGGGTAGGGGAGGCGGGGCCCATCAGCACGTCGACTTCCTCGAAGGCGTCGAGGAAGTCCTGACGTATCAGGCGACGCACCTGCTGGGCCTTCTTGTAGTAGGCGTCGAAGAAGCCTTCGGAAAGGGTATGGGTGCCGATCAGTATGCGGCGCTTGACTTCGTCGCCGAAGCCCTCGGCGCGGCTGCGCTTGTAGAGGTCGATCAGGTCGACGGGGCTGTCGCAGCGGTGGCCGAAACGGACGCCGTCAAAGCGCGACAGGTTCGACGAGGCTTCCGCGGGAGCGATCACGTAGTAGGCCGGTATCGCGTAGTGGGTGTGGGGCAGGCTCACTTCGCGCACGTTGGCGCCGAGCGACTCGAAGACCTTGATGGCATCGCGTACCGCTGCCTCGACTTGCGGATCCAGGCCATCGCCGAAGTATTCGCGGGGCAGGCCGATCTTCAGCCCTGCAAGGGGGGTATCGAGCTCCTCGGTGTAATCGGGTACGCCGCGCGCCACGCAGGTGGAGTCGCGCAGGTCGTGGCCGGCCATGGCGGCCAGCAGCAGGGCGCAATCCTCGGCGGAGCGAGCCATGGGGCCGGCCTGGTCGAGACTCGAGGCGTAGGCAATCATGCCGTAGCGAGACACCCGGCCGTAGGTGGGCTTGAGCCCGGTGATGCCGCAGAAGGCGGCGGGCTGGCGGATGGAGCCGCCGGTGTCCGTGCCGATGGCGGCCGGCACCAGGCCGGCAGCCACCGCCGCGGCGCTGCCGCCTGAGGAGCCGCCGGGCACTGCGGTGAGATCCCAGGGATTCTTCACCGGGCCGTAGTGGCTGTTCTCGTTGGATGAGCCCATGGCGAACTCGTCCATGTTGGTCTTGCCCAGGCTCACCGTGCCGGCGGCGGCAAGCTTCTCGACCACGGTGGCATCGTAGGGGGCGATGAAGTTGTCCAGCATCCGTGAGCCGGCGCTGGTCTTCACGTCCCGGGTGCAGAAGATGTCCTTCAGTGCCAGCGGCAACCCGGTCAACATGCCGGCCTTGCCTGCGGCGCGGGCGGCATCGGCGGTATCGGCGTCGGCCAGGGCCTGGTCGTAGGTGACGGTGATGAAGCTGTTGAGCGTGCCGTCGAGACGGTCGATGCGGCCCAGCAGGTGCTGGGTCAGTTCGCGGCTGGAGAACTCACCGGCTTCGAGCGAACGGGTCAGTTCGGCAAGGGTCTTGTCATGCATGCGGCATGGCTCCATGAAGGCGTGCCGTGGTTGAAGAAGGCGGATCCTGGTTGGCTGGCGACCGGGTCGGCCGGCCAGGTTCACTCGACGACGCGGGGAACCAGGTAGAGTCCGTTCTCGACGGCCGGGGCGCAGCGCTGGAAGCGGCTGCGCTGGTCACCCTCGGTGACTTCGTCGGCGCGCAGGCGCTGGGTGACGTCGAGCGGATGGGCCAGCGGGGCGACGCCGTCGGTGTCAAGTGCCTGGAGCTGGTCGACCATCTCGAGAATGCGGCCAAGATCGTCCACGTAACGGGCGGCCTCGTCGTCGGTCAGGCCGAGTCGGGCCAGGTGGGCGGCCCGCTGCACGTCTGCGTGTTCAAGCGCCATGAGCTGAGTGTCCTCGCACGGATGGAGTGTTATGAACAGCAGGAAAAGGTACCATATCCGAGGCCTGTCGGGCACTCTTCTCGCGCCTGGGGCGGAGCCATCTCGCTTGCTGCATGGAGGCGGCAATGATACCGTTTGCCTCCGCACTGCTCCCGGTCTGCACTAGGTAACGACGTCCATGTTCAAACGCTTGAGGGGGCTGTTCTCCAGCGATCTTTCCATCGATCTGGGTACGGCCAATACACTGATTTACGTTCGCGGTCGCGGTATCGTGCTCGATGAGCCGTCGGTGGTGGCCATTCGCCAGTCCGGCAACATGCGCAGCGTGGCCGCAGTTGGCGCCGACGCCAAGCGCATGCTGGGCCGCACGCCGGGCAACATCACGGCCATTCGGCCGATGAAGGATGGCGTCATCGCCGACTTCACCGTCACCGAGCAGATGCTCCAGCACTTCATCCGCAAGGTTCACCAGAGCACTTTCCTGACGCCTAGCCCGCGGGTGCTGGTCTGCGTACCCTGCATGTCGACCCAGGTCGAGCGACGGGCGATCAAGGAGTCCGCCGAGGGCGCCGGTGCCCGCGAAGTCTTCCTGATCGAGGAACCCATGGCCGCCGCGATCGGCGCCGGCCTGCCCGTTGACGATGCCCAGGGCTCGATGGTGGTGGACATCGGTGGCGGTACCACTGAGATCGCCATCATCTCGCTCAACGGCGTGGTCTACTCCGAGTCGATCCGGGTCGGTGGCGATCGCTTCGATGAAGCCATCTCCGCCTACGTGCGCCGTCATTACGGCAGCCTGATCGGCGAGGCCACCGCCGAGCGCATCAAGGAGGAGATCGGCTGCGCCTATCCTGGTGGCGAGCTGCGTGAGATCGACGTGCGTGGGCGCAACCTGGCCGAAGGCATTCCGCGTAGCTTCACCCTCAATTCCCATGAGATTCTCGACGCCCTGCAGGAAACGCTCTCCTCGATCGTCGCCGCGGTCAAGAGTGCGCTTGAGCAATCTCCGCCGGAGCTGGCTTCCGACATTGCCGAGCGCGGCCTGGTGCTGACCGGTGGTGGTGCCCTGTTGCGCGACCTGGACAAGCTGATCGCCGAGGAAACCGGCCTGCCGGTTATTGTCGCCGAGGATCCGCTGACCTGCGTGGCGCGCGGGGGCGGCAAGGCACTCGAGATGATTGATCGCCATACCTTCGAGCTGCTCTCGAGCGACTGACGCTGCCGCAAGGCCGCCTACCAGTGCGAATCGACGTATGAACAGATATTGCCAGCTGGTGTGCTGCGCCCGGTGCGGGGGGGACGTCTATTAAACCGCTGTTCTCGCACGGTTCTGTGCCTGGCTACCGCATGCTGATCTGTGCGGTGGCCGCGTCCGCGTTTATGTTCGTCGATCATCGCTTTACCCGGATGGAAGAGGTGCGTGCGCAGCTCACCACCATCGTGGCGCCGATCCAGTGGTTGGTCGCCCTGCCCAGCGACGTGCTCACCTGGGGCTCGCTGGCCCTTTCCGATCAGCGTGCGTTGGTGGAAGAGAATCGCCGCCTGCGCGAGCAGGTCCTGCACCTCTCCCATCGGGTCCAGCACATGTCGAGTCTGACAGCGGAAAACGTGCGTCTGCGCGAGTTGCTGAATGCTGCACCGCGGCCGGAGGCATCCTACATCACCGCCGAACTGCTCTCCCTCGATGCCGACCCGTTCACCCACCAGATGGTGATCGACCGCGGTCGTCGCAACGGTGTCCACGTGGGGCAGCCGGTCATCGATGCCTCGGGACTGGTGGGGCAGGTGACGGCCGTCTCGGCCTATTCCAGCCGGGTATTGATGGTGGTCGATGCCAGCCATGCGCTCCCGGTACAGATCAATCGCAACGGTCTGCGCTTCGTGCTGCAGGGTGGCGGCCAATACGAATCCCTGCGCGTCATGCATGTGCCGGACACGGCCGATGTACGCGAAGGGGATCTGCTGGTGACCTCGGGGCTGGCCGGTCGCTTCCCGCCTGGCTACCCGGTGGCCAGGGTAACCGAGGTGGTCCACGATCCGGGGCAGCCGTTCGCGCGGGTATCTGCCGAACCCGTGGCTCGCCTGGAGCGCTCGCGCCATTTCCTGCTGATCTTTCCGCCCGAGCCGCCGCCGGTGCCCGACGAAGCGATGTGGGACCGTGAATTGCCTGAAAAGATCGATGACGTTATTGATACGGCATCAGCGACAGAGGAAGTGGACTGATGCCGAGCGGACCGCAAACGGCCCTGCCGTGGGTCTGGCTCACGCTGTTGCTGGCGCTCTGCCTGCAGGTGATGCCGCTGGCCGAGGGCTGGCAGATTTGGCGTCCCGACTGGCTGGGGCTGATGCTCATCTACTGGTGCATGTCGACCCCCGACCGCGTGGGCGTCTTCCATGGCTTCGTGCTGGGCTTCCTGCTTGACCTCATCGAAGGGGCGCCGCTGGGGCAGAACGCGTTGACCCTGTCGCTGCTGGCCTTTCTCGCAGCGTTGGTCTATCCCCGCTTTCGCACCTATTCCCTGCTCCAGCAATCGTTGCTGATCCTGGTGCTGCTGGGCCTGGCCCAACTGGTCGAGCAGTGGCTGCGCACCCTGTTCGGCCCCTTCTCAATTCACCTCGCCTTCCTGTTGCCCTCATTGATCGGTGCGGCGCTGTGGCCGTGGCTGGCGACCATGTTCCGGGCCTTCGAGCGGCGCTTGGCGGAAAGAGACTGAGGCGCGACGCATGACCGAACTCCCCCAAACTCCCGTCCTCTGCCTGGCATCGGCCTCGCCGCGTCGCCGCGAGCTGCTTGGCAGCATTGGCGTCGCGGTCGAGGTCAGGCCGGTGGATATCGACGAGACCCCGCGGCCAGGCGAGCGGCCCGAGGCGTATGTCCTGCGTCTGGCTCGCGAGAAGGCGTTGGCGGGCGGACGCCTCTCGTCGTTGCCGACACTGGGCTCGGATACCGCCGTGGTCTGCGCCGGCCGCATTCTCGGCAAGCCCGCCGACAAGGCCGAAGCGTTATCCATGTTGCGCATGCTGTCCGGGCGCAGCCACGAAGTGTTGACCGGCGTGGCCGTCACGGGCCCGGCAGGCCTGCTCGATGCGTGTGCAACGACCCGGGTCCGCCTGCGCGAGATTGCCGAAGAAGAGATGGCCGCCTACTGGGCCACCGGAGAACCGGCCGACAAGGCGGGGGGCTATGCCATTCAGGGGTTGGCGGCGATTTTCGTGGAGCGCATCGAGGGCAGCCATTCGGCGGTGGTCGGTCTGCCGCTGTTCGAGACGGCTCGGCTGCTGGCGCGGCAAGGCGTGCCGCTGTGGAAGGGTGCTGCCTAGTCGCGGCTCTATGTCATAATGCGGCGAAGACTGAACTGGACAAGGATTTCCGCATGAGCGGCGAAGTACTGATCAACCTGACGCCGATGGAAACCCGTGTGGCGGTGGTGGAGAACGGCGTGCTGCAAGAGGCGCTGATCGAGCGTACGCGGCGCCGCGGCATCGTGGGCAATATCTACAAAGGCCGCGTGGTGCGAGTCCTCCCGGGCATGCAGGCGGCTTTCGTCGATATCGGCCTCGACCGTGCGGCCTTCATCCATGCCCACGAAGTGATGCCGCCGGGCACGCCGCCCGAGGAGCAGGCGTCGATCGGTCAGCTGCTCCACGAGGGGCAGGCCCTCGTCGTCCAGGTCACCAAGGATCCCATCGCTTCCAAGGGCGCGCGCCTGACGACGCACCTTTCGGTGCCGTCCCGCTATCTGGTCTACATGCCTGACTCCCCCCATCATGGTGTCTCCCAGCGCATCGAGGACGAGCGCGAGCGTGAGCGTCTGCGCGAACTCCTCGAGCAGTGCCAGAGCGAGCAGGAAATCGAAATCACCGGTGGGTTCATCGTGCGTACGGCGGCGGAAAACGTGGGCAAGGATGAGCTTTTTGCCGATATGCACTTCCTGCTGCGCCTGTGGCGCAAGGTCAGCGAGCGCAAGGTGACGGCCCCGGCACCCAGCGTCATCTACGACGACCTGCCGCTGTTCATCCGTACGCTGCGCGACCTGATGCGCGACGAGATCGAGAAGGTGCGCATCGATTCGCGGGAGAATTACGTCAAGCTGCTGGAGTTCGCCGAGGAGTTCATGCCCGATTCCTCTGCGCGTATCGAGTATTATCCCGGCGAGCGACCGATCTTCGACCTCTACAGCGTCGAGGACGAGCTTCAGAAGGCGCTGGGTCGAAAGGTACAGCTCAAGTCCGGTGGCTATCTGGTGATCGACCCCACCGAGGCGATGACCACCATCGACGTCAATACCGGTGGCTACGTGGGGCATCGCAACCTCGAGGAGACCATCTTCAAGACCAACCTCGAGGCGGCTAACGCCATCGCCCGCCAGCTGCGCCTGCGCAACCTGGGCGGCATCATCATCATCGATTTCATCGACATGGAGGATCCGGAGCATCAACGCCAGGTGCTGCGGGTACTCGAAAAGGCGCTCGAGCGCGACCACGCCAAGACCAAGTGCACCGGTGTCACCGAGCTGGGGCTGGTGCAGCTGACCCGCAAGAGGACTCGTGAGAGCCTGGAGCAGACCTTGTGCGAGGCGTGTCCGACCTGTAGCGGGCGTGGCACCTTGAAGACGGCCGAGACGGTCTGCTACGAGATCTTTCGCGAAATCCTGCGCGAGGAGCGCGCCTACAACGCCGAAACCTACATGGTTCTGGCTTCCCAGCCGGTGGTGGACCGGCTGCTCGACGAGGAGTCCGCGGCGGTCGCCGATCTGGAAGCCTTCATCGGCAAGACCATTCGCTTCCAGGTTGAAGGCCACTATTCTCAGGAGCAGTACGATATCGTGCTGATGTGAGCGGCCGATGCATCCGTCCCGTCAGGTAGGCCGCTGGATCCTTACGCTTGTCGCCGTGCTGCTGGCATTGGTTGCGCTGCTGCTGCTGGCACTGCGGCTGGCGTTGTCCCAGGCCGACCACCTGGCGCCTCGCCTCGAGCGCCTGCTCGAGGCGCGCACCGGCGCCGCGGTGGAGCTGCGCGAGCTGGAGGCGCGATTCGCTCGACTCGACCCGTTGGTCGAAGCGGGAGGCCTCACGCTGAGCACCCATGAGGGCGAGGCCGGCTTGCCGCTGCTCGAGGTCGAGCATGTCCGCCTGCGCCTCGGTACCGTTGCCAGCCTGCGGACCGGGGTGCCGTTGGTGGAGGATGCGCAGCTGAGCGGCCTGACGCTGCACCTGTATCAGGACGAGCAGGGTGGCTGGCACTGGCCGGACCCGGCCAGCATCCCCCCGGAACTGCTCGAGGGCGAATTCGAGCTGGAACAGCTCGATTCCTGGATGGGGCTGTTGCTGCGTCAGCGTGCCTGGGTCGAGGACGTCAGGCTGGTGCTGCACGGGAGTGAGCGCCGGGTCGACATGCTGGCGCCTCGCCTGCTGCTCACCGGCGACGAACGGCGTGCCCATCTCGAGGGTGAGGTGCATCTCGAGGGACAGCAGGAGGCCTCGTTGCAGGCCGCACTGGAAGTCTTGCCGGGGCCGGCCGGCTTTCGCGACTTCAGCGCCGCGCTCCAGGCGGAGATGAAGCTCGACACCTTGATCGATCTGGTTGAGGTCTTCACCCCTGACGACCCCCTGCGTCTGGTGGATGCTGACGGAGACGTCACGCTCTGGGGCCGCTGGCATCGCGGTGAGCTGGCAGATGCCCGGGTCGATGCCGACATTCCTCGCCTGGCGCTGCGCCGCGACGACGAGCCGATCGTGCTGGAGCCGTTCCGGGCGCGCGGTCAATGGCTGCGCAACGACGAGGGCTGGGAAGCGTGGCTGCAGGGCGATGCTTCAGCCGCCGACTGGGCGGAGCCCCATGAACTGGAGCGCGAGCAGGAGCCGGCGTTGCCGCACTTCTGGCATCTTCGCCATGACGGTGACGGCTGGTGGCTGACCACCAGCCAGTTCGAGCTGGCTTCGCTCGCCGCCTGGCGTGAGCGCATCCTGCTGCCGGAAGGTCTGGTGCGCACCATCGATGCCTTGGAGCCCCGCGGCCTGGTGTCCGGGTTGGCCGTGGGGCGGCGCAACGGAGAGTGGCTGGCGCAGGCGGCCGTGCATCAGGTCGAGGTGGAGCCCTGGGATGAGGTGCCGGGAGGCGGCCCGCTGGACGCCTGGGTCGAAGCGCGCGATCTCACAGGGCGTGTCGAGTTTGTCGGGGTCGGCGAGCCGGTATTGAAATTGCCGCAGCTCTACGAGGCGCCGATGGAACTCTCCCATGCCAGCGGCGAGGTGCGCTGGACCTATGAGGGGCCACGTACCTTCGTCAGCGGACGCAACCTCATGGCGGGCTGGCAGGGAGCCGAGGTCGAGGGGGGGTTCGGCCTGGCGATCGGAGGCGGCGTACACGGCGGCCTGGGGCTCGACCTGCGCTTCCGCGACGTGGATGCCCTGGAAAGGCCGCTGATGGATTGGTTGCCTGCCGATGTATTGGGAGAAGAGCTGGACGCCTGGCTGGCCGCAGGCCTGGCCGGGCGCGTGCCTTCCGGCGAGCTGCGCCTCCACTTGCCCTTGCGGCGGGGTGGCAGTGGCGTCGAGCCCCGCTTGCAGCTCGACCTGGAAATCGAGGAGGGCAGGCTGCCGTTCGATCCGCAATGGCCGGTCATCGAATCGCTCGAGGGGCAGCTGCGCGCCGGCATCGGCAGCCTAGACGCCGTGGTGCGGCATGCCGAAAGTCTGGGCGTCCAGGGCACCGAAGGGCGAGTCACCATCGAGGACGATGTGTTGCGGGTGACGGGCGATCTGGCAGCGGATGGCGATGCCCTGCGCCGCTACCTTCAAGCGATCCCCGTCGATGGCATGGAGCAGGTGGCAGACTGGCGCGGCGAGGGCCGCGCGGAAGGTCGGCTCGACCTGACCACACGCCTCGGTCAGGAAGAGGGCTTTCGGCTCGATCTCGATGCCGATGTGGACATGGAGCGGTTGGTCTATTTGCCGCTGGACGTCAACTGGCACAATGTGCAGGGACCGCTTGCCTGGCGTCAACGTGATGACGAGAGCGGCCTCGAGGGCCAATTGGAGGCACGCCTATTCGGCGGCCCGTTCAATGCGGACATCGACACCCTGGCCGGTGACATTGAGCTCGACGGCGCTTTCGAGGTGGCGCGAGTGCTACAACGCTTCGATCTTGCCGATCTAGGCACAAAAGTCTCGGGACGCCTGCCCTGGCGAAGCCGGTTCTCGCTCGGCGAGGAGCGCACTACCTTCCGCTTCGACAGCAATCTACAGGGCGTGGCCATCGACTTGCCGGCACCGCTGGGCAAGGCGCAGGACGAGGCTCGGCCGCTGTGGGTGACGGCCGATCTGGATCAGCAGCGGGTCGAAGCCGAACTGGGCGGCGACGCGCGCCTGCGCTGGCGAGGCTTGCCGTGGTCCGACCTTGGGCAGGGACAGTTCTGGCTGGGGCGGTTGCCGGATTCTCCCGAGTGGCCAGCGCATGAGGGTTGGTCGGGCACCCTCTACCACTCGCAACTCGACCCGTTGCTGTGGGGGGAGGCCTTGGCGCCGCTGCTCTCCGGCGGGGCGCCGACGCAAGATAACGACGCCTCACCATTGCAGCGCTTGCGGGTGGAGACCGCCTGCCTCGTGTTACGCCAGGAGTGCCAGGGGATAATGACGGCAGAAGCGCGCCCGCACGACGAAGGAGGCTGGCGTGTGGCCCTTCAGGGCGATCTGCTCGAGGGTCGCCTCGATTACCGCCCTGATCTTGCCGCGCCGCTTGATATCGATATCGACAGGGTAACCCTGGATGGCCTGTTGCCTGCCCAGACGGAAGGGGCCGGCAACCTGCTGGAAGATCTCGATGTACCGCCCGACCCGACGCCTCTTCCCGACTGGACCGCGGACATGCCCAATGGCCGTCTGCGCCTTGCCGGGATACTTTACCAAGGGCGAGAGATCGGCCCGCTGACCGCTTACTGGGAGGGGGGCGCGCAACGGCTCACGCTGGCTCCCCTGGGTCTGACGCTGGGTCAGGTTACGGCGCGGGGTGAAATCGTCTGGGAGTCCGCTGGCCCAGGCGACAGCCTGACGCGTTCACGCATCGACCTTGATGGGGGCGACCTGGGTACCGCCCTGGAGCGCCTCGGCCAGCCGGTATCCATTACCAGTGATGAAACTCGCGTACGCAGCCAACTCGCCTGGCCGGGCCCGCCCTGGCAGTTCGCCCTGGCACGATCACGCGGCAGTATCGACGTGGAACTGCGCGAAGGCCGTTTCGTCAATCTCGAGTCGACCACGGCGCGTCTGGTGGGCTTGCTCAACGTCGACAACCTGCTACGCCGCCTGCGCATGGATTTCTCCGACGTGACCGGCCAGGGCACGGCTTTCGACCAAGTGGTCGGGGCGGCTACCCTGTATGGGGGTGTACTGGAAACCAACGGCCCGGTCAGGATCGATGGTCCGGCCACCTCTTTCACGCTGGACGGTACCGTCGATCTCGCCCGCAGGGAACTGGACCAGCGCCTGGGCGTCACAGTGCCAGTCAGCAGTAGTCTGCCGCTTGCCGCCGTGATCGCTGGTGCGCCGGTGGTGGGCGGCGCTCTATACATTGCCAACCAGCTGTTTGGCAGCGCCCTCGACCAGGTCACTCGAATCCATTATCGCGTGCGCGGTCCCTGGACCTCGCCGGACATCACACTGGAAACCGCCGAATGACGACATCTTCCACCGCACTGCTCGATACCGCCGCCGAGATTCTCCTGCATCCCGGTGGGCTGGGCATCGACTCGCTCGACGACGGCCTAGGCCATGTGCTGGCGCCCGGCATCGACTACGCCGACCTCTACTTTCAGCGGAGCTGGCATGAAAGCTGGGTTCTCGAAGATGGAGAAGTCAAGGAGGCCGGTTACAACATCGACGGGGGCGTCGGGGTGCGTGCCATGGCCGGTGAAAAGACCGGCTTCGCCTACTCCAACCAGATCACCGTCGATGCCCTGGCCGAAACGGGGCGTACGGCTGCGGGTATCGTCCGCAGCGGCGCCACCCTGTCGGCCGGTTCGCGGGTCGTGAGCCGGACGACGTTGCGCTACGCCTCGATCGATCCCCTGTCGGGGCTCTCGGCGGAGGAAAAGATCGCGCTTCTGAAGCAGGCCGACCGGGTAGCGCGTGCTGCTGATCCGGCTATCCGTCAGGTCAGCGCATCGCTGACCGGCGTGCACGAAGTCGTGCTGGTGCGTGCCAGCGACGGCTCCCTGGCGGCCGATGTGCGCCCGCTGGTGCGCTTTAACGTCAGCGTCATCGCAGTGAAGAACGGCCGCCGCGAGCGCGGCAGTGCCGGCGGCGGAGGCCGCTATGCCATGTCACGGCTACGCGACGACAACGTTGCCGAGCGCTTCGCCAAGGAAGCCGTGCGCCAGGCCCTTGTCAATCTCGACGCCGTCGATGCCCCCGCCGGTCAGATGCCGGTCGTGCTCGGTCCCGGCTGGCCCGGTATCTTGCTGCATGAGGCGGTCGGGCACGGCCTCGAGGGGGATTTCAACCGCAAGGGCAGCTCGGCCTTCGCCGGACGCATGGGGCTGCGCGTGGCCGCGCCCGGTGTCACGGTGGTGGACGATGCCACCCTGGCCGACCGTCGCGGCTCGATGAGCGTGGACGACGAGGGTACGCCGGGCCAGTACACCCCGCTGATTGAGGACGGCATCCTTACCGGCTACATGCAGGATAAGCTCAATGCCCGGCTGATGGGCATGAAGCCCACCGGCAATGCCCGGCGCGAGTCATTCGCTCACATGCCGATGCCGCGCATGACCAATACCTACATGTTGGCCGGCCAGGATGATCCGGCCGATATCCTGGCGAGCGTCAAGCGCGGCATCTATGCGGTCAGCTTCGGTGGTGGCCAGGTTGACATCACTTCGGGCAAGTTCGTGTTCTCGGCAAGCGAGGCCTACCTGATCGAGGACGGCAGGGTCACCGTACCGGTCAAGGGCGCGACATTGATCGGTAACGGGCCCGAGGCGATGGGGCGGGTGTCGATGATCGGGCACGACCTGGAACTGGATACCGGTATTGGCGTATGCGGGAAAGAGGGGCAGGGCGTGCCGGTGGGGGTGGGGCAGCCGACACTCAAGCTGGATGAGCTTACGGTAGGCGGGACCGCCTCCTGAGTGATGCAAAGGATTTCGTGAGGGTGCCTTTATCGGCGGCGAGGGCTCAGGGCGTAGGGAGCGCCCAGGGAAGGGGTTGCAGCGCCTTCTCGAAAGCCTGCCGCCGCGGCCCCGTTAAGTCAGGCGATCAGTGGCAGGCTCTGATCTGCTCTTGCGTTTTCACAGTCCCGCCGTATCGCGGATCAGCTTGAACAGTTTGCGCGCATTGGCCGGCGGTTTGCCTCGCTCGCGTTCGCTCTTGGCGTTGCGAATGAGCTGGCGCAGCGCCTGGCGATCGACGTCGGGATGCTCTTCGACGAAGGCTTCGACAGCCCCATCGCCCTCGTCGATCAGGCGGTCGCGCCATTTTTCGAGACGATGGAAGGCCAGGTCGCGGCGGCGGTTCTCCAGCTCGATCTCGTCGAACACGGCCTGGATCGCTTCCAGGTCCTCGCGCCGCATCAGCTTGCCGACGTATTGCATGTGGCGCCGGCGCCCTTCGTGGGAGCGGATGCGGGAGGTTTCCTCCACCGCGGCCAGCATGTCATCCGACAGCGGAAAACGTGCTCGCTCGGTGGGCGTCATGGCGATGATCTGTTCCCCCAGCGCTTGCAGCGCGTGCATTTCGCGCTTGAGCTGGGACTTGCTGGGTCTTTCGTCAGCGGAAGAGGGGATATCCTGGGTCATGCCGAATCCAATTGGTGGAAGTCGAAAGTTTCTTGGCCATCGAGAAGCGATTAGGCTCGAATGACAGCAGTATACCAGTCCGCTGCCAGGGGAAGTGTTTCCCCGCGGCGGGAAGCGATCAGTACGCAAACCGGTACGGCCGGTGAACGAGGGAGATGAACATGAGCAAGGCTTTCGATGCCGCCGCCCAGCAAGCCCTGCTGGAATCGCGTGCCGAGCAGGCGCTGGCCCTGGCCCGACACCTGGGAGCCGATGCCTGTGAGGTGGGGGCCAGCGTCGATCAGGGGATAGGCATCAGTGTGCGCGAAGGGGAGGTGGAGTCCGTCGAGCTCTCCCGCGACCAGGGGGTTGCCGTCACGGTTTACTTGCGTGGACATAAGGGCAGCGCATCTTCCACCGATGCTGGGGAAGCCTCGATCCGTGAGGTCGTGGAAAAGGCCATGGCCATTGCGTTGTACACCGGTGAGGATCCCGCTGCAGGATTGGCCGACCCGGAGCTGATGGCGACCGAGCTGCCCGATCTCGATGTGCACCACCCCTGGCCACTCTCTACCGAGCAGGCTATTGAGCTGGCGCTGGCCTGTGAGGCGGCCGGTTTGGCCGAGCCTGGTATCCGACAATCCGAGGGAGGTTCGCTCTCCAGTGGCGAAGGCGTCCGGGTCTATGCCAACAGCCATGGCTTTCTGGGCAGCCAGCGCGGCAGCCGCCACTCGCTCTCCTGCATGCTGATCGCCGAGGACGAGAACGGCATGCAGCGCGACTATGACTACACCAGCGCGCGCAACCCCAGCGACCTGCGGGACGCCGAGGCGGTGGGAAAGAGTGCTGCCGAGCGCACCCTGAGTCGTCTGGGAGCGCGTCGCCCGGCCACGGGGCGCCTGCCGGTGATGTTCGATGCCAGCGTGGCCAGCGGCCTCGTCGGTCACTTGATGAGCGCCATCGCCGGAGGATCGCTCTATCGCCAGGCCTCGTTTCTCTGCGACCGGCTGGGCGAGCCGCTGTTTCCCGGCTGGTTCAGCCTGGGAGAGCGGCCCATGGAACGCGGTGCCATGGCCAGCTCGCCGTTCGATGGGGACGGTGTGCAAACCCGTGACAACGTCTTCATCGAAGATGGCCGGTTGTCCAGTTACATGCTCTCGGCCTACAGTGCGCGTCGCCTCGGCATGCAGACTACCGCCAACGCGGGTGGCGCGCGCAACCTGCGCATCATGGCGCCGTTGCGTTCACGTGAAGCGTTACTCGCCAGGATGGGGCGTGGCGTGCTGGTCACCGAGCTGATGGGGCAGGGGGTCAATGGCGTGACGGGCGACTATTCGCGTGGTGCCGCCGGCTTCTGGGTCGAAAACGGCCAGATACAATATCCGGTCGAGGAATTTACCATCGCGGGTAACCTCGAGGCGATGTTCCAGGGGCTGCAGGCCGTAGGCAACGACATTGATACTCGCGGCAGCATCCATACCGGCAGCTGGCTGATCGACGAAATGACCGTGGCCGGCAGCTGAACCGGATATGCCTTACCGCAGAATCGGCGGGAATGAGCGAGCGATGGACAGGCGAAGCCCGATGAGCAAGCGGAATTTAGGGAACCTAAACGAGCATTGCGAAGCGGGCTTCAGCGCTGCATGGCCGAATGGCAGCCATTCCTCTATTTCCTAATAATCCTCTTCGAAGCGGGCGTCGAACAGGGCTTCAATGGCCTCCAGCGCCGCTTCGGCCTCCTCTCCCTCGGCGCTGACCTCCAGCTCGGTGCCGCACGGGGCGCCCAGCATCAGCAGTGCCATTATATTGCTGGCATCGGCCTGTTGCGGCCCGCGGCTGACGATGACACGTGCATCGAAGGGCTGACAGCACTGCACCAGCTTGGTGGCAGCGCGGGCGTGAAGGCCGCGTTTGTTATTCAGCGTCAGCTTGCGGCTGGGCACGCTCAGAATCCTTGCGTTCAGACGATGGGCCGGTCAGCTCCTGCGCTGAGGTAAACGGAGTATGGATGCCGAGTTCACGATGGCGCAGCCGCACGTCAGGCTGCTGACGTGCCAGGTGATGCGCCAGGCGCTCGGCCAGGTACACCGAGCGGTGCTGACCCCCGGTACAACCGATGGCAACGGTCAGGTAGCTGCGGTGAGTGTCGCGATACGCCGGCAGCCAGCGGTCGACCCAGGCGGTTATGTCGTCGAGCATTTGATGAACCAGGGGATACTGCTCCAGAAACGCCACGATGCTGGGCTCCCGCCCGGTAGCCGAGCGCAGTCGCGGGTCCCAGTACGGATTGGGCAGGCAACGGGCATCGAACACGATATCGGCATCGAGTGGCACGCCGCCCTTGAAACCGAACGATTCCACCGTCAGGGTCAGCTGATCGGCACGGTGGCTGGCCACCTGCTCGGTAATGCGGCCGCGCAGGTCGTGGACCGACAGCCGCGATGTGTCGATGACCAGATCCGCCAGGTTACGTATGTCGCTCAGCGTGGTGTCTTCCGACTCGATGGCTTCGTTCAGGGTCATGTCCCGGCCGCGAGTCAGCGGGTGGCGGCGACGGGTGGCGGAATAGCGCTCGAGCAGAATGCGGGCATCGGTGGTCAGATAGATGACCTGGCAGTCGACCTGCTTGTTGCGCAGTTCCTCCAGCAGACGTGGAAAGCGCTCCAGGGCGTGAGGCAGATTGCGGGCATCGATGCTCACGGCAATCGAGTTCTGGATCGAGGGTGCATGGCGCAGTTCCTCGACAAGAGAGCCGAGCAGCATCGCCGGCAGATTATCGATGGCGTAGTAACCGATGTCCTCGAGCGCTTGCAGTGCGATCGACTTACCGGAGCCTGAACGGCCGCTGATGATCACAAGCTGCATGGCGTTTCTCCTGATCAGGGGCTGGCCGAGCGGCGTCTAGGGAGGAGGGGTCAGGCCGAAGAGTGTCGTCGAATGGCCTCGATGAGGCCCTGGTGAAGTTCACGCTGGCTTTTGCACTTGCGCAGCCGCGCACGTGTTTCGGAATCGTTCATTACGCTGGCAACCTGACTCAGCAGCGACAGATGCGTGTCGTCGGCTTCCTCGGGTACCAGCAGCACGAAGACCAGGTCCACCGGCTCGCCGTCGATGGCATCGAAGTCGATGGGCTCGGCCAGCTTGAGGAAGGCGGCTACCGGGCTATGGCAGTGAGGGTTGCGCGCATGCGGAATAGCCACGCCATTGCCGATGCCGGTGCTACCCAACCGCTCGCGACCGATCAACCTGCCGAAGACCTCCTGGCTGTCGAGGCTCGGGGTGTTCTGCGCAATGAAAGTGCTGAAGAACTCCAGCACCCGCTTTTTGCTGCCCCCGGGAACGTCGAACAGGGCACGCTCCGGGGGCAGGATGGTTTCCAGTGTCATGGCGTCTCAGCGAATGCCGGCGCCCTGGGCGCGGGCCTGGGCCTTTTCCTTGTGTTTGACCAATTGGCGGTCGAGCTTGTCGGTCAGCGCATCGATGGCGGCGTACATGTCGGGATCGGAAGCTTCGGCGTGCAGATCGGCACCGGCGGCGTGCAGCGTACAGGCGGCCTGTTGGCGCTCCTTCTCGATGGAGAGGGTGACCTGAACATTGGTGATATTGTCGTAATGTCGCTGGACGCGGTTCAGCTTTTCGCTCACATAGTCACGCAGCGAATCGGTCAGCTCAACATGATGGCCGGTGATGTTGACTTGCATGACAAGCTCCTTCGTCCTTCGTGTGGTAGTACGATTGTAACCCTTTTTGCCTCCCTGCAAACCCCTCCGAACGAAGGCCTTGCCCGGCGTCAACGCTTCGCTCTGGGCTCAGCGAAAACGCTTGCGTTCGCTCGAGGAAGGGATTCCCAGTGCTTCACGATACTTGGCAACGGTCCGGCGTGCCACCTGTATGCCATCGTCGGCCAGCAGTTCCACCAAGCGGCTGTCGGAGAGCGGCTTGCGTGGCGGTTCGTCGGCGATCAGCTTGCGAATTCGGGCGCGGATGGCCGTGCTTGAGTGAGCATCGCCGTCACCGTTGCCGCCGACCTGGCTGGAAAAGAAGTACTTCAACTCGAAGACGCCACGGGGCGTGTGGATGAACTTCTGTGTCGTCACCCGAGAGATCGTCGACTCGTGCATGTCGACCGCCTGGCCGATGTCCGCCAGCACCAGCGGTTTCATGGCTTCCTCGCCCTGTTCGAGGAAGTCGATCTGGCGTGCCATGATTTCGCGCCCGACGCGCAGCAGCGTATCGTTGCGGCTCGCCAGGCTCTTCATGAGCCAGCGTGCCTCCTGCAGGTGATCCTTGAGAAACTGGTTGTCCTGGCTCTTGTCCGCGCGCCGCACCAGGGCAACGTAGTCGGGCTGGATGCGCAGCCGCGGAAGCGCCTCTGCATTGAGCTCCACACGCCAGCCCGACTCATCGTGATAGGCGATCAGGTCCGGCGTGATGTAATTGCTGCCGACCTCGGCATAGGCGCTGCCCGGGCGCGGGTCCAGCGAGCGCACCAGGGCGATGACATCGTCGAGTGACTCGTCGTCAAGCCCCAGGCGGCGCTTGAGCAGGCGGCGATCATCGGCTGCCAGTGCCTCGAGGAATTGTCGAACCAGGCGCCGCGCCTGAGGTAGCAGAGGCGTATCGTCGGGCAGCGTGGCCAACTGCAACATCAGGCATTCGCGCAGGTCGCGAGCGAAGACGCCGGTAGGCTCGAACTGTTGCAGGCGCAGTAGTATCTGCTCGACTTCACGGGTCGGCAGCCCTTCGAGCCCCTGCTGGCGCAGCCCGTCGCGAATCTCCTCCAGCGGTTGGGCCAGATAGCCCGTGCCGTCGACCGCATCGATCAGGCTTTCAGCGATCTGGCGCTGGCGTTCGTTCAGATCGGTCATCGCCAATTGCCAGATCAGGTGGCCGGCGAGTGTCTGCCCCGACGCCTGGCGTTCGAAATCCGGTCCTTCACCGCTACTGCCTGAGTTCATGGCATGATCGGGATAGGTATCCGTCCAGTCGCTGTCGGTAGACAGTTCGCTGGGGATTTCACTGGCCCAGTCGTCGCTCTCGGCTTGGCCGACCGCTTGTTCGCCAAAGCCGTCGTCAAGCTCCAGCATGGGATTGGACTCGAGCGCCTGCTGTATCTCCTGACGCAGGTCGAGTGTCGAGAGCTGCAGCAGGGCGATAGCCTGCTGCAGTTGCGGTGTCATGGTCAGCTGGGTGCCGACCCGTAGTTGCAAGGATGCTTTCATGGCCATGAGGATAACGGGCTCATCTGCCGGGGAAGCTCTACCCTAGACCGCCGGGCGATGACTTGCAAGGATAAGCTCTGCAATAAGCATGCCATCGGCAATATTCATGCCTTTACAGTATATGCGCTTGCCGATCAAGAGGTTGCTCAGAGAAAAAGTGGCTATAGCCGAAAATCTTCACCCAGGTACACCTCCCGCACCCGCCGGTTGGCCAGAATGGCCTCGGCGTCCCCGTCGGCAATGATCTGGCCGTCGCCGACGATATAGGCGGAATCACAGATGTCGAGTGTCTCGCGTACGTTGTGGTCGGTGATCAGTACACCGATATTGCGAGCCTTGAGCTGTCGTATGATGCTCTTGATCTCGCCAACCGAGATCGGATCGACCCCGGCGAAGGGTTCATCGAGCAGGATGAACGCCGGCTCGGTTGCCAACGCTCTGGCGATCTCGACCCGTCGTCTCTCGCCGCCCGACAAGCTCATGCCCAGGTTGTCGCGGATGTGAGTGACGTGGAAGTCTTCCAGCAGCTGCTCGAGTCTCGCATGCCGGCCTCGGCGATCCAGGTCCCTGCGTGTTTCCAGAATGGCCATGATGTTGTCGGCTACCGACAGCTTGCGAAATATCGATGCCTCCTGGGGCAGGTAGCCGATGCCTGCCCGGGCTCGCTCGTGCATGGCGCTGCGCGAGAGATCCAGGTCGTCGATGAAGACCTCGCCGGCGTCCGCCTTGACCAGGCCCACGATCATATAGAACGAGGTGGTCTTGCCGGCCCCGTTGGGGCCAAGCAGACCCACCACCGAGCCCTGCTGGATGGAGAGGCTGATGTCGTGCACCACGCGGCGCCGCTTGTAGCTCTTGGCCAGATGATGAGCTTTCAGGGTTTTCATCGCCATTTCAGCGCTCCGGCTGCAGCGTCATTCGGATACGCTGGTTCCCCTCTACCCCTTCTCCCTCGGCGCGGGCCTGGACGACGCGGCGGTCGAGGAAGTATTCGAGATAGCCGCCTTCGAAGGTGTCGCCGCCCTGGTGCAGCTCGGCCCGGTCGATGAGCTCCACCCGGCGCTCGGCCACGTGATAGATGATGGTTCTTCCCCAGCCGCGTACCACGGGCTGGTCGGGGTCGGGTTGCTGCTCGATATAGGCGCGCTGCCCACGCGCCGTGGCACGGGAGAGTTCGCCCGCGGCGTTGCGATGAATCTCGACGCGATCGCCGGTCAGCCGCATGGTGCCCTGGCGAATGTCGACGTTACCGGTATAGATGGCAGTGCCGGCGCTGTCATCGAGGTCGAGCCGGTCGGCTTCGACCTCGACGGGCTGCTCGGCATCGCGTTGCTGTGCCATGGCCGGCATCCCCCACACCATGCCGGCCAGCGCCAGGGTGAACAGCAGTCGGGCGGTCGGGAGCTTGCATCGCTTCATGGCGTGGAATCCTCTTGGGTGTCTGCATTGGCCCGCCCCGGTTGGGCGTTTTCCGGGGGATGAAAGCCGCGGACATTGTCGGTCAATCGCGCCCGGTTGTCATGGATCCAGGCATCGAAGCGCTCGCCGCGCATGCGTTGCGGCGGCTGCTGCAGCAGGGCGGACGTTTCGCTCCAGGCGTGTCCCAGGTCGGCGTCGAAATGCAGGGTTTCGGTATCGAGCTGCCAGCGCTCCTCGGGGGCAAGCAGCCGGGCGTCGCCGGAAAGGGTCAGGGGATTTCCGCCCGGACCGAGACGGCCTTCATTGCCATTTGCCACCCATAGCCGGCCTTCACGGTCGATCATGTGGGCCAGCGGCGTGACCGCACGGGTGACGTCGTCATGAGGCGTATGGACCAGGCGCGGGCTCTCCAGGCGCTGGTGCGGTCGACCCTCGGCGTCGAAGCGGGTCACGCGTGCTTCTTCGAGGAAGTAGTCAGGCTCACCGGCCTCGTCGGTGGGCACCGGTCCGGTCACGGGCTCCTGCCAAGGATCCAGCCAGGCGATCAGGCCGCCTAGACCGAGCAGCAGCAGGAGCAGCCATAGGCGGAACGACGGGCGTGGCAGACGACGTAGCATCGGCGGGGCGGCCTCAGCGCTTGCCGTGGAGGTAGGTGTCGATAAGGGCGTCGCGATGTCCCTGCGCCTCGAGCAGCAGGTCGCAAATCTCGCGTACCGCGCCATGACCGCCGCTGCGCTCGGTAACGTAATCCGCAAGGGCACGGACGTAGGAGGGGGCGCCGGGAACGGCGATGCCGACGCCGGCGCGCTGAATGGGCGCCAGATCGGGCAGGTCGTCACCGCAATAGGCTACCTGCTCGAGTTCGATGCCCCTGCGGGAGCAGAGTTCACGCAAGATGGCGAGCTTGTCCTCGCAGCCCTGAAAGACGTGGTCGACGCCTAGGGCGGCAGCGCGATGGCTGACCATGGGCGAGTCGCGGCCGGTCAGGAATGCGACCTGTAGTCCGGCGCGCCGCAGCAGCTTGAGGCCGAGACCATCCTGGGTATGAAACGCCTTGATCTCGATGCCGTCGGCCTGGAAGTAGAGACGGCCGTCGGTGAGTACGCCATCCACGTCCAGCGCCAGCAGGCGTATCCTGCGCAGGCGGTCGAGAAGATTGTGATCGAGTGTGGAAGTGGCCGGAGCCATGGGCTCTCCTTGGACAGGGTCGGGTCAGATCACGCCGCTTCGCAGCAGGTCGTGCATGTGCAGGGCACCGATCGGGTGGCCCTCGTCATCGACGACGGCGAGCGCCGTTATCAGGTTGTCCTCCATGACTCGCACCGCTTCGGCAGCCAGCACGTCGGGGGCTATCCGCTTGCCGGGGCGAGTCATGACGTCATCCACCGTCAGTCGGCTGAGGTCCTGATACTGGTCGAGCGTACGACGCAGGTCGCCGTCGGTATAGACGCCGATCAAGCGGTCGTGTTCGTCGACGACACAGGTGAAGCCGAGCCCCTGCCGAGTAATCTCGAGCAGGGCGTCGCGCAGCGGGCTGCCCAGCGGCACGCGCGGCAGCCGCTCGCCCTGGTGCATCAGGTCGCTGACGCGCAGCAGCAGGCGCTTGCCCAGGCTGCCGCCGGGGTGTGAGAGGGCGAAATCCTCGGCAGTGAAGCCGCGTGCCTCGAGCAGGGCGACGGCCAGGGCGTCACCCAGAGCCAGTGCGGCGGTGGTCGAGGCGGTCGGCGCCAGGTCCAGCGGACAGGCTTCGCGCTCGACGCCTGCATCGAGATGGGCGTCGGCATGGCGAGCCAGCGTCGAGTCGGGGCGTCCGGTCATGCTGATCAGGGGCGTGCCGATGCGCTTGAGCAGGGGCAGCAGGGCGGTGACCTCGGCGGTTTCGCCGGAGTTCGACAGCGCCAGGACCACATCGCCCCGCGTGATCATGCCCAGGTCGCCGTGGCTGGCTTCACCGGGATGCACGAAGAAGGCTGGAGTGCCGGTGCTGGCGAGCGTAGCGGCAATCTTGCCGGCGATATGGCCCGACTTGCCCATGCCGGTCACGACCACTCGACCCTGGCAGGCGAGCATCAGCTCGCAGGCGCGGTCGAAATGGCTGTCGAGACGCTCGAAGAGCGCCGCGATGGCCTGCTCCTCGATCTGCAAGGTGCGCCTTGCGCTGTCTCGCAGCGGCGAAGAGCCCGGGGCGGAAGCGTCGACGGAGGCGGTGGGGGCGTCTGAGGTCATAGCGAGATTGTTGCCCGATGTGAGGTTTCACTCAAGGGTGGCACCTCCGCTGAAGCCGAGCCAGGCCAGGTATCCGGCGTAGGCGACAAGGAGGCAGACGCCGATGGGGCGGCCGAGACGTCCCTGGCGATGCCATAGCAGCAAGATGGCCAGGGCCAAGGTGAGCACCAGCATCACGCGGTAGTCACGTCCCGCGGCATCCGGATGCGGTGGCCCGGGGGCGATCATGGCCGGAATCGGCAGTACCGCGAGCAGGTTGAACAGATTGGAGCCGATCACGTTGCCTATCGCCAGGCCATGGTGGCGCTTGAGCGCGCTGGCCACGCAGGCCGCCAGTTCCGGCAGGCTGGTGCCCACCGCGACCACGGTAAGCCCGATGATCAGTTCGCTGATGCCCAGGTTGCGTGCGAGTTCGCTGGCGCCCCATACCAACGCACGTGAACTCAGCGAGAGCAGAAGCAGGGTCGCAACGAGCCAGAGCAGCGCGCGCTTCAGCGTCATGTCGGGTAGATTGTCGGCCGGGTTGGCGTCGGGGGTGTCGGCGCGCACCAACCACCAGATGCTGAAGACCAACAATACCAGCAGAATCAGGCCGTCGAAGCGCCCCAGGACGCCGTTGGCGAGGGCATAGCCGGTGACGCCGGTCGCCCCGAGCAGCAGCGGTAGCTCTCGGCGCACGAGGGAAAAGGGGACCGGAATGGGGCGCACCAGCGCCGTTGCGCCCAATACCAGGCCGATGTTGGCGATATTGGAGCCCAGTGCGTTTCCCGTGGCCAGGTCGGGTACGCCGTCCAGGGCAGCAAAGAGCGCCACCACCATCTCCGGGGCCGAGGTACCCAGCGCCACCACGGTCATGCCGACCAGCATGGCGCTCAGCCCGGTGCGGCTTGCCGTGGCGGCGGCGGCATTGACGAAGCGATCGGCGCTCCAGGTCAGGCCGACCAGACCCAAGGCGAGTGCGATCAGGGGAAGCAGCATGGCGAAGCCACATGGCAGCGAATAAGGGGGCACATTAGACGTCTAAGCTGGCTCATGTGCAAGCGGCCGAGGTGCAGGCTGGCGCCGAGCGGCGGAGTTAGGATACGATGTTCGATAATTTTTCCAAGGATCTCTGCGGCATGATCGATTCCCCCTTGGTGGAGGTGAAAGGACTGCACTTCTCCCGCGCCGAGAAGGCCATCTTTCGTGGCGTCGAAATGCAGATTCCCCGGGGCAGGATCACCGCCATCATGGGGCCCAGCGGGACCGGGAAGACGACGCTGCTGAAGCTGATCGGCGGCCAGCTCGTGCCCGATGTCGGCCGGGTCCTCGTCGACGGGCAGGACGTTCACGCCTTGTCGCGCAGGGCCCTGTTCGTCCTGCGCCGTCGCATGGGCATGCTGTTCCAGAGCGGCGCCCTGTTCTCCGATCTCAGCGTATTCGAGAACGTGGCATTTCCGCTGCGAGTGCATACCGACCTGCCGGAAGCGATGATACGCGACCTGGTGTTGATGAAGCTGCAGGCCGTGGGGCTGCGCGGGGCGCGCGAGTTGATGCCCGCCGAACTCTCCGGCGGCATGGCGCGGCGCGTTGCCCTGGCCCGGGCCATTGCGCTTGACCCCGATCTGGTGCTCTATGACGAGCCTTTCGTAGGGCAGGACCCGATCTCGAAGGGCGTGCTGGTGCAGCTGATCAAAAAGCTCAACGAGGCGCTGGGGCTGACCTCCATCGTGGTGTCGCACGATATTCAGGAAACGCTTTCCATCGCGGATTACGTCTATGTCATTGCCGATGGCAAGGTCATGGCTCATGGCACGCCGGAGAGCCTCGACGTCGACGAGGACCCGCGGGTGAGCCAATTCGTGCACGGCGAGCCGGATGGTCCCGTGCCCTTTCACTACGCCGCGCCCGATTTCTTCCACGATATCCTCGATCAGGAGGGTCGGCCATGATGGGGCGCATACTGAGTCTGGGGCGCCACGGCTGCGACGTGCTCGAGGCGCTGGGTCGCTCGGGCCTGTTCCTGGCCCAGTCGGCGATCGGCGTACCGTCTCGTGAGGGTTTTTACCTTTGGCTGCGGCAGATGCACTTCGTTGGGGTGCTGTCGCTCGCCATCGTCCTGGTGTCCGGTCTCTTCATCGGCATGGTATTGGCGTTGCAGGGCTATACCATCCTGGTGGATTTCGGTGCCGAGCAGGCGCTGGGGCAAATGGTTTCGCTGTCATTGCTGCGCGAACTGTCACCGGTGGTAGCGGCCCTGCTGTTCGCCGGTCGCGCCGGCTCGGCGTTGACTGCCGAGATTGGCCTGATGAAGGCCACCGAGCAGCTCACGAGCATGGAGATGATCGGCGTCGACCCGCTGCGTCGGGTGGTGGCCCCAAGGCTATGGGCCGGTTTCGTGGCATTGCCGCTTCTGACCGTCGGCTTCAGCGTGGTCGGAATCTTCGGCGGCTATCTGGTCGGCGTCGAGTGGCTGGGGGTATTCGAAGGCTCCTACTGGGGCAATATGCAGGCCAGCGTCGCGTTCGTGGAGGACGTCGGCAACGGCATGGCCAAGAGTCTGGTGTTCGCCCTGGTGGTGACCTGGATCGCCGTGTTTCAGGGCTATGACCTGGTGCCGACATCGGAGGGGATCTCGCGTGCCACTACACGCACGGTGGTCTACTCCTCATTGGCGGTGCTGGGGCTCGATTTCGTGCTCACCGCCGTCATGTTCGGAGGATTTTCCTGATGACTGAGCGGTATGGAGAAGCAGGATGAAGCGCAGCAAGACAATGGAGCTCGGGGTCGGTCTTTTCATGCTGGCCGGTATCCTGGGGCTGCTGTTCCTGGGGCTGCGGGTCAGCGGGCTGACCTTCACGGCCCCGGGAGATACCTTTCAGCTCGAAGCCAACTTCGCCAATATCGGCAGTCTCAAGCCGCGCGCACGCGTCACCATGTCGGGTGTCACGGTGGGGCGGGTCAGTGCCATCGAGCTCGACCGTGAATGGTACGATGCGCGAGTGATTCTGGAACTTGACTCGGAGCTGGAGGATCAACTGCCGCGTGACACTACGGCGGCCATCCTCACCGCCGGCCTGCTCGGCGAGCAGTATATCGGACTCAGCGTCGGTGGCGATCCCGAGACGCTGGGAGATGGCGACACCATTCGTGACACCCAGTCTGCCGTCGTGCTGGAAGAACTCATCCAGCAGTTCGTGTCCAATATGGTCAACGATTAAGTCAACCCTTCACGAGGTCGAGCCATGAGCCAGATGTCACACTCCTTCCCCCTGTTTCGCCGTCTGCTGGTCGGACTGTGCCTGATGCTTGCCAGCCTGGCGGCAGTGGCCGAACCCGAGCGTAGCCCCGAGCAGGTCATCCGCGGCAGCATCGACGAGCTGATGGGACAGATCGAGGGGCGCAGGGATTACTATGCCGACAACATGGATGAGCTCAAGGGGCTGGTGGACGACAGCCTCGACGATATCGCCGATTTTCGCTACATCGGTGCCAGCGTGATGGGTCGCTACTTTCGGAACGCCACGCCACAGCAGCGCTCCCGGTTCGTCAACGTCTTTCGCCAGACCCTGATCGACACCTATTCCAAGGGGCTCGTCACCTTCGATTATCGCGAGTTGCGCGTACTCGACACCCAGCGCCCCCAGCGTCATGACGACCAGGCCTCGGTAGCCATGGAAGTGGTGGCAACGGACGGGAGTGTCTATCCGGTCAGCTACACGATGCGCCTCTCGGACGGTCAGTGGAAGGTCGTCAACGTCATCGTCAATGGCATCAACCTGGGGCTGACGTTCCGCAATCAGTTCGACCAGGCCATGCGTGACGAAGGTCGCGACTACGATGCGGTGATAGACAATTGGTCACCGGAGATCGCCACCGAAGAGCTGGAGCAGGGCGGGGACGCATGAGCCGCCTGCTCGAGCGCGCTGGCGTGCTGCTTGAGGCCGCTCCGGAAGGGTTGGCCGTTAGTGGCAATGTCGACTTCGAGATTGCCGCATCGCTGGCCGAGGCCGGTACGGCCTGGCTTGCCGAGCAGCCCGTCGGCAGTCGTGTCGCCCTCGACCTGAGCGGCGTCGAGCGGGTGAGCAGTGCTGCCGTGAGCGTGCTGCTCGAGTGGACGCGACAGGGGCGCAGCGCCGGAGTGGAGATTCGTGAGGTCAGGCTTTCCAGACCGCTTGCACGCCTGACGCGTGTGGTGGGGCTCGACGACCTGCTGCCGCTTGCCGACACGGGATAAGCAGGCAGCAAACCCCGGCCCCAGCATCGCCAAGCGCGATGCTTTTCTTTACCATAGAGGGATTCTTGTACCTGGCCGCGTTTCCGTTTGGGATCGCGCGCCGCTCCATTCGTCCCACAGGAGTTCCGTTTTTCATGCAACCCAGTGACATCAAGGCGCTGCTCGAGGCACGCCTCGAGGATTGCGATTTCTACATCCAGGGCGAAGGCTGCAACTTCCAGGTCATTGCCGTAGGCGAGGTCTTCGACGGCCTGTCACCGGTCAAGCGTCAGCAGCTGATCTATGGCGCGCTCTCCGACGAGATCGCCTCCGGTGCCGTGCATGCCGTGAGTATCAAGACCTACACCCCGGCGCAGTGGGCCAGCGCACCGGAGAACGCGGCTTCACCTGGCCAGGGCGCCTGACGGTCGAGTCATCATGGACAAGTTGATCATTACCGGAAATGGCCCCGTCGATGGCGAGGTCTGGGCCAGCGGTGCCAAGAACGCGGCACTGCCCATCCTGTGTGCCACCCTGCTGGCCGACGAGCCGGTGACCATCGGCAACCTGCCGCACCTCCAGGACATCACCACGACTCTCGAGCTGCTGGGGCGCATGGGCGTCGAGCCAGTGATGGGCGAAAAGATGACCATCCAGCTCGACGGCTCCCAGATGCGCGACTGCCATGCGCCCTACGAGTTGGTCAAGAAGATGCGCGCCTCGATCCTGGTGCTCGGGCCCCTGCTGGCGCACTTCGGTCATGCCGACGTCTCGCTGCCGGGCGGCTGCGCCATCGGTTCGCGGCCGGTCGACCTGCACATCCGCGGCCTCGAGGCCATGGGGGCGCAGATTCGTGTCGAAGGCGGTTACATTCGCGCCCGGGTCGACGGCAGGCTCAAGGGCGCCACCGTGTTCTTCGATACCGTGACCGTCACCGGCACCGAAAATCTGTTGATGGCCGCCACCCTGGCGGAAGGAACCACGATACTCGAGAATGCCGCGCGCGAACCCGAGGTGGTCGACCTGGCCGAGTGCCTGAACAAGATGGGTGCCAGGATCCGTGGCCAGGGCAGCAACACCATCATCGTCGAGGGCGTGGAGCGGCTGCACGGCGCCTATCATGACGTCATGCCCGACCGTATCGAGACCGGTACCTTTCTGGTCGCTGCCGCCCTCTCGCGGGGCCGTATCCGTGTTCGCAACGCTCGCGCCGATATTCTCGAGGCGGTTTTGGCCAAGCTCGAGGAGGCCGGTGCCAAGGTGACCATTGGTGACGGCTGGATCGAGCTCGACATGGAGGGCCGTCGCCCGCGTCCGGTCAACATCCGCACCGCTCCGTATCCGGGTTTCCCGACCGATATGCAGGCCCAGTTCGTGGCCCTCAATGCCGTGGCCGACGGGACCTCGCGGGTGGTCGAGACCATCTTCGAAAACCGTTTCATGCACGTGCAGGAATTGAATCGCATGGGAGCCAGGATAGCCCTCGAGGGCAACACGGCGATGATCACCGGCGTCGAGCGTCTCTCGGGCGCCCCGGTGATGGCGACCGACCTGCGCGCCTCGGCTTCGTTGGTGATCGCGGCGATGATGGCCGAGGGCGAGACCCTGGTCGATCGTATCTACCATATCGATCGGGGCTACGAGTGCATCGAAGAAAAGCTGCAGCTGCTGGGTGCCCGGATTCGTCGCATCCCGGGCTGAGCGGGCTGCGCCGCTTCCGACCATAGGCGAGACCATGAGCAAGCAACTGATCCTGGCCCTGTCGAAGGGCCGCATCCTCGATGAAACCCTGCCGTTGTTGGCTGACGCCGGCATTGAGCCGGCCGAGGATCTGGGCAAGAGCCGCAAGCTGCTCTTCGACACCAACCTGGCCGATGTCAAGCTGGTGGTCATTCGTGCCACCGACGTTCCCACCTACGTGCAGTTGGGAGCCGCCGATCTGGGCGTGGCGGGCAAGGACGTGTTGCTCGAGCACGGTGCCGAGGGGCTCTACGAACCGCTCGACCTGGAGATCGCCCGGTGCAAGTTGATGACGGCCGGTATCGATGGCGCCAAGCCGGCTCGTGCCCGGCGTCGAGTCGCCACCAAGTTCGTCAACGTGGCGCGTCGCTACTATGCCGAACAGGGCATCCAGGCCGAGGTGATTAAGCTCTATGGTGCGATGGAATTGGCCCCGCTGATGAATCTGGCCGATGAAATTGTCGATATCGTCGACACTGGCAACACCCTGCGCGCCAACGGTATGTCGCCGCGGGAACTCATTGCGACGATCAGCACACGCCTGGTGGTCAACAAGGCCGCCATGACCATGAAGCATGAGCGTCTCAAGCCGCTCATCGCGCGCCTTGCCGAAGCGGTCGAAGCGCGCCGGGTCGGGGCAGCATCGCCAGCCGGCTGACGCGCACGGCAAGCGAAAGAGATCCAACCGATTCATCTGGAGGCGAAAGCGATCATGAGCGAGACCCTTGCCGATTCCGTCGACATCGCCCGGCTGTCGACCGCAGACGTCGACTTCGAGGCGCGCCTCGGGGCGCTGCTGGCGTGGGAGGGCGTATCCGATGCCGATGTGCAGTCGCGTGTCGACGAGATCCTGACCGCGGTCCGTTCGCGTGGCGATGCGGCGCTGATCGAATACACCAATCGCTTCGACCGTCTGTCGGCATCGGCCATGACCGATCTGACGCTTGGCGCCGAGTGCCTCGAACGTGCCTACCGGGAGCTCCCCGAGGAGCAGCGCGACGCGTTGGCCCAGGCGGCCGAGCGCATTCGCCTCTATCACGAGCGCCAGAAACCCGTCTCCTGGTCTTACGTGGAGGACGATGGCAGCGTTCTCGGCCAGCAGGTCACGCCTCTCGATCGGGCCGGTATCTACGTGCCTGGCGGCAAGGCGGCCTATCCCTCCTCGGTGTTGATGAACGCCGTCCCTGCGCACGTGGCGGGAGTGCGCGAAATCGTCATGGTGGTGCCTACCCCTGATGGCGTGCTCAACGAACTCGTACTGGCGGCGGCTCACCTGGCCGGGGTGCAGCAGGTGTTCACCATCGGCGGCGCCCAGGCGATAGCGGCCATGGCCTATGGCACCGAGAGCGTGCCGAGGGTCGACAAGATAGTGGGTCCCGGCAATATCTACGTGGCGACTGCCAAGCGGGCGGTATTCGGCCAGGTGGGTATCGACATGATTGCCGGACCGTCGGAGATACTGGTTGTTTCCGATGGTGGTACCGATCCCGAGTGGCTGGCCATGGATCTGTTTTCCCAGGCCGAACACGACGAGGATGCCCAGGCCTTGCTGATCAGCTGGGACCAACGTCACCTGGCCGAGGTCGAGGCGGCAGTCGCACGCCTGTTGCCGACGCTGGAGCGTGAAGCCATCGTGCGCCAGTCGCTGGCGCGCCGCGGGGCGTTGATCCATTGTCGTGACCGCGACGAAGCCGTGCGGCTCATCAATCGTATCGCGCCGGAGCACCTCGAGCTCTCCATGGCCGACCCCGATACGCTGCTGCCCGAGGTGCGCCATGCCGGCGCCATTTTCATGGGTCGCTACACGGCGGAAGCGTTGGGCGACTACTGTGCCGGGCCCAACCATGTGCTGCCGACGTCGGGTACGGCGCGCTTCTCCTCACCGTTGGGCGTCTATGATTTCCAGAAGCGTTCCTCGATCATCCATTGCTCCGAGGAGGGGGCGTCGTCGCTAGGCAAGGTGGCCTCGGTGCTGGCACGCGGCGAGTCGCTGACGGCCCATGCCCGCTCCGCCGAGTTCCGCATCAAACCGTAGCGCTTCGCGTCAGCGCTCGGGAGACCGGCTAACCGGCAGCGGGCGCTCCCCCACCTCAAGTTCGACGGTGAAGGTCTCGCCGCTGCGCACCAGCGTGAGTGGCAGCGTTGCGCCCGGCTCGATGGCGGCGATATCGCTCATGGCGGCACGCGCATCGAGAATGGGGCTTCCGTCGACCTCCAGCAGCACGTCGCCGGGGCGCAAGCCGGCCTGGTCGGCCGGGCCGTCCGGCACGACGCCTGAAATGACGACGCCGCGCGGCGTCTGCAAACCGAAGGATGCGGCCAGATCCTGCGTCATCTCCTGTGCTTCGATACCAAGCCAGCCGCGAATTACACGTCCCTGAGTCACCAGATCTTCCAGAATGGAGCGGGCCAGTCGGGTAGGGATGGCGAAGCCGACGCCCTGGGAGCCCCCCGAGCGGGAAAAGATGGCGGTATTGATGCCGACCAGTGAGCCTTCTGCATTGATCAGGGCGCCGCCCGAGTTGCCCGGATTGATCGCGGCATCGGTCTGGATGAAGTCTTCATAGGCGCTCAGCCCCAGGTGGCTGCGACCAGTGGCGCTGATGATGCCCATGGTGACTGTCTGGCCGACACCGAACGGATTGCCGATGGCCATGGCGATGTCGCCCACTGCCACGTCTCCGGAATCGTACAGCTGGATGACCGGAAGGTCCTCGAGTCCGATGCGCAGCACGGCCAGGTCGCTCTCGGGGTCGGTGCCGATCACTTCCGCCAACGTTTCCCTGCCGTCGCGTAGGGCGACCTGAATCTCGTCGGCCCCATCGATGACATGATGGTTGGTCAACACGTAGCCATCCTCGCTGACGATGACGCCGGAGCCCAGGCTGGAGAGAAGGCGCTGCTGGGTAGGCATGTCGTCGCCGAAGAACTGCCGAAAGAAGGGGTCTGACATCAGCGGATGCTCTTCGCGTGCCACGACCCGCGACGAGTAGATGTTGACTACCGCCGGAGCGGCTTTCTCGACAGCTTCCGAGTAGCTGACCGGCCCCTGTTGCCGAGCGAGGGGGGCGGCCTGTTGCAGCTCGGGGGAGGGGCGCGAGAGGGGCTGTACCTCGCTCGGAGGCGCGGGCGGAGTGGTGGTCGTCTCCGGAGCCGAAGGAGATCGGAGCAGTTGTGGAAAGGTATTGAGCAGCACTAGGGCCAGCAGCAGGCCGATGAGCACAGGCAGAGCATAGGCGATGAGAGAACGACGCATGCGGCGCTTCCTGGTCGGCGGGCAGTCGATGGTATCCCGCTCAGTCGTTACAATAAGTGCGATTGTAACATCGACACCGAAGCGCTGTCCGGAGGCAGGATGATTTTACGAAACGACCTGGTGCAGGCCTGCGATACCCTGCTCGATGCTCCCGCCTTCAAGGATTATACCGTCAACGGCCTGCAGGTGGCGGGGCGAAGCGAAGTCCAGCGTGTGATGAGTGGCGTAACCGCCTGCCAGGCGCTGCTCGACGAAGCGGTGGCATGGGGGGCGGACCTGTTGCTCGTCCATCATGGCTACTTTTGGAAGAACGAGCCGATTCCCATCACCGGGATCAAGCAGCGGCGGATTCGAACCCTACTGCTCAATGACATCAACCTTCTCGCCTATCATCTTCCCCTTGATGCCCATGCCGAGCTTGGCAACAACGCTGAACTCGCTCGGCGGCTCGGGTTTCGCGTGGAGGGCTGCGCCGACGGCGCGTTGGGGCAGGGACTGGTGTGGCTTGGCAGTCCGTCCGAGCCAGCCTCTCCGAGAGCCTTGGCGCAGCATGTCGCAGAGCGCCTGGCGCGTGAGCCGCTGCTTATCGAGGCACCGGGAAGAGGCGACATACGTCGCGTGGCATGGTGTACCGGCGGGGCGCAGGACATGATTACCCAGGCCTATGAGGCCGGTGCCGACGCGTTCATCTCGGGCGAGATCTCCGAGCGCACCACCCATCTGGCGCGTGAGCTCGGCATCCATTACCTGGCTGCAGGTCACCATGCCACGGAGCGTTACGGTGTCCAGGCCCTGGGTGTCTGGTTGGAGCACGAGTTCGGTATCGAGCATCGCTTCGTCGACATCGACAACCCGGCGTGAACGGCTGGCCGGGGACCGTTGATCAGTAGCGCGGCGGTTGCGGCTGATCGCTCTTGTCGCTGCGGGACTTGAGGCCGAAGTCCTCCGATAGGGTGCCGCCGGAGCCATCCGCGTAGTCGCGAGGTGCCGGTAGGGTGTCGTCGGTTCCGGTCAGGGTCGGCTGATCCGCCGCCTCGAGTTTCCGGTCGTTCAGGGGTTCGCAGTGTAGCGTGCTGGCATCCTCGGTCAGGCGATGCTCGAGGGTGCGCATCTCGCGCTGGATGTTGCTCACCATCATGCCCACTTGGCTGAAGTGGTCGTTCATCCCCTCCCGAAGCACTTTCAGCTCGTGCTCGCGTTCGGCTGCCTGGCGACGCAGTTCCTGCGTACGGGTTGCCGACGTGCCGAACATGCGGTAGCCGATGGCGCCGATGCCAAGGCCGACCAGCAAGCTGACAATAGCCACGATCCAATTCACATTGCCGTAATCCACGAAAATCTCCTGATGCTGATACACGCCGGTGCCAATGGTCGCTCCCGGTTCGGCGCACGAGTCTTGTCTGGCCGGCCCATTATAGAAGCGTTGGCAGTCGGCGGGTCAACGATCGCACTGCGCCACTACCGTCCATTTATCTGCGCGCGCTGCCCCGGATGCGTATAATGCGTGGCCTGCATCGATACGATCAGCAAGGAAATTTACATGTGCGCGATCCCAACGGAGCCCCGCCCCGCTGCTGCCGGCACGCCGCTGGCGCGTTACCGGGCCGACTTAGAGCGCGACGACTTTCACTACGACCCGGCCCAGGAGCGGGCCGTGGAGCACCTCCAGCGGCTCTATGACGAGCTCGTGGCGTCGCCAAGAACCGAGCCGCTTTCCGTCACGACCGGCCGTGGCCTCAAGTCAAAAGTGGCCGGGTTCTTCGGCAGACGCGAAAAAGGCCCGACGCAGCCCGTCCTGCCAGCCATTCGTGGCCTGTACTTCTGGGGTGGGGTGGGGCGCGGCAAGACCTATCTCGTCGACACCTTCCATGAATCGCTACCTTTCCCCGACAAGATGCGCACCCATTTTCATCGCTTCATGCAACGGGTGCACAACGAACTCGAGCACTACAAGGGAGAGAAGAACCCGTTGACCTTGATCGCAGGCAAGTTCGCTGCGGAGGCGCGGGTGATCTGCTTCGACGAGTTCTTCGTCAAGGACATTACCGACGCGATGATTCTGGCCAACCTTCTTGAAGCGCTGTTCGAACGTGGCGTGGTGCTGGTCGCTACGTCGAATATCGTCCCCGACGAGCTGTACAAGGATGGTTTGCAGCGTGCGCGCTTTCTGCCCGCAATCGACCTGATCAAGCGCCATTGCGAAGTGGTCAATGTCGATTCCGGCATCGACTATCGGCTGCGTGCGCTGGAACGGGCCGAGATATTCCATGCGCCGCTGGATGAAATGGCTGAACGGGAGTTGTCACGCAGCTTTCGTGAGGTAGCCGGCCATGGGGGCGAGGTCGACGTGCAGATCGAGATCAACCACCGTGTCTTGCGCGCGCGCCAGCTGCACGACGACGTGGTATGGTTCGAGTTTCGGGAGCTATGCGACGGACCACGCAGCCAGAATGACTACATCGAGCTGGCGCGTGAATTCCATACCGTGCTGGTCTCCAATGTGACCCGCATGGGGGCGTCGACGGACGACCAGGCGCGGCGCTTCATCAACATGGTCGATGAATTCTACGATCGCGGCGTCAAATTGCTGATGTCGGCCGAAGTCCCCGCCGAGCAGCTCTACTCCGATGGGCGTCTCGCCTTCGAGTTTCAGCGCACTTTGTCACGGTTGCAGGAGATGCAATCCCATGAGTATCTCGCCCTGCCGCACAAGCCGTGATGCAAGCGCGATAGGGCTTTAATCCGGGCGTGCGAATCGTGTAGAATATGCGCTCCTCGACCGTTGTCTCGCCCGCGGGCGGCGACAACCAAGAAAAATAGGGATGATTCCGGTTACGCCCAGACGTGCGGAATCCAATACATTTGTCTGATTTGTGGTGATTTCTCCATGAAAACGTTCACTGCTAAGCCGCAGTCGGTGCAGCGCGACTGGTACGTCGTCGACGCGACGGGCAAGACGCTCGGTCGTCTGGCAACCGAAATCGCTCGTCGTCTGCGCGGCAAGCACAAGCCCGAGTTCACCCCTCATGTCGATACCGGCGACTACATCGTCGTGATCAACGCCGAGAAGGTGCAGGTTACCGGCAACAAGGCCAAGGCCAAGACCTACTATCGTCACACCGGCTACCCGGGCGGTCTTCGCTCAATGAATTTCGAGAAGATGATCGCGCATGCTCCCGAGCGCGTGATCGAGTCGGCCGTCAAGGGCATGCTGCCGAAAGGGCCGCTGGGACGCGCCATGTACACCAAGCTCAAGGTCTACGCCGGCGCCGAACATCCGCACGCCGCCCAGCAGCCGCAAGAACTGAACATCTGAGGGGAACATCACCATGGCACAGCAGTATTACGGTACCGGGCGCCGCAAGACTTCAACGGCCCGCGTCTTCCTCAAGCCGGGCACCGGCAAGATCACGGTGAACAGCCGTGAATTGGATCAGTATTTCGGTCGCGTTACCGGTCGCATGGTGGTGCGTCAACCGCTCGAGTTGACCGAAACGACCGGTCAGTTCGATGTCTACGTTACTGTCAAGGGCGGCGGCGGCTCCGCGCAGGCGGGAGCCATTCGTCACGGCATCACCCGCGCCCTGATGGATTATAACGAGGACTTCCGTCCGGCGCTGCGCGCCGCCGGTTACGTCACTCGTGATGCACGCGAGGTCGAGCGCAAGAAGGTCGGTCTGCGCAAGGCGCGTCGTCGGCCGCAATTCTCCAAGCGCTGATCGTACGCACCTGCGACAAAAAAAGCCCGGGCCATTGCCCGGGCTTTTTTTATTTTCGTATCAGCCAATTGCCGCGTAGATACCACCTTGGTCAGGCCCGTATCGGCTTGTGCGAAGCGGTGCGATTCCTTAAGATATGCCGGATTTGGTATCCGTGGTCGCGGGTCATCCCCCGTGCAGGATCAACGGATAAGCTGATGGGAGAAACCAGAAAATGGCAGATAACGGCGTGAACAAAGGGCGGCGCCGACTACTCCTGGGTGCGACAACTGTCATGGGGGCGGTGGGCGCAGTCGGAGTGGCGGTTCCCTTTGTGGCTTCATGGCAGCCGAGTGCCAAGGCGAGGGCGGCGGGGGCACCCGTTCAGGCGGACGTATCGAAACTCGAGCCGGGCCAACGCATGACCGTAGAGTGGCGAGGTCGTCCGGTATGGATCATCAACCGTACCCCGGAAATGATCGAGCGGACCGAGGGCTTCGATCCTTCCCGACTGGCCGATCCCGATTCCGAAGAGCCGCAGCAGCCCGGCTACGTCGAAGGACCGTTACGCTCGATCAGGCCTGAGCTCGGTGTGCTGATCGGCATCTGCACGCACCTGGGCTGCTCGCCACTCTTCCGTCCCGAGCCGAATGCCGAGGGGGTGGGTACCGACGATTGGCCGGGTGGTTTCTTCTGTCCCTGTCACGGTTCGCGCTTCGATCTCGCGGGCCGCGTTTTCCGCAACGTACCGGCTCCGACCAATCTCGAGGTGCCGCCGTATCGCTTTGATGGCGACAGCGTCATCGTTGTCGGCGAAGATGAGGAGACCGCGTGATGGGTAACCCGAATCGTGTCAAGGCAGAAAGCGGGTTCATGCGTTGGGTGGATGACCGCTTCCCTGCCACGCAGATGTGGCAGGAGCACCTGTCCAAGTACTATGCGCCCAAGAATTTCAACGTCTGGTATTTCTTCGGCTCCCTGGCGTTGCTGGTCCTGGTCAACCAGATCCTGACCGGTGTCTGGCTGACCATGAGCTACAACCCCTCGGCTGAGGGTGCCTTCGCTTCCGTCGAGTACATCATGCGCGACGTCGAGTGGGGGTGGCTGATCCGCTACATGCATTCCACGGGCGCCTCCGCCTTCTTCGTGGTGGTCTACCTGCACATGTTCCGTGGCCTGCTCTACGGTTCCTACAAGGCGCCCCGCGAGCTGGTCTGGATCTTCGGCATGGCCATCTACCTGGCGCTGATGGCAGAGGCCTTCATGGGCTACCTGCTGCCCTGGGGCCAGATGTCCTACTGGGGCGCCCAGGTCATCATTTCACTGTTTTCGGCGATTCCCGGCATCGGCCCTGACCTGGCACAGTGGGTGCGCGGTGACTACCTGATCTCCGGCATTACCCTCAACCGCTTTTTCGCCCTGCACGTCGTGGCGCTGCCCATTGTCATTCTGGCACTGGTGGTGCTGCACATCATTGCGTTGCACGAAGTCGGTTCCAACAATCCGGATGGCATCGATATCAAGGCCAGGAAGGATGAGACCGGCAAGCCGGTCGACGGCATTCCCTTCCATCCGTACTATACGGTCAAGGACATCTTCGGGGTGGCCGTGTTCCTGTTCGTGTTCTGCGTGGTGCTGTTCTACTTCCCGGAAGGCGGCGGCTACTTCCTCGAGAGGCCCAACTTCGAACCGGCCAACGCACTGAAGACACCGGATCACATCGCGCCGGTGTGGTATTTCACGCCCTTCTACGCCATCCTGCGGGCGATCACCTTCTCGGTTTTCGGGTTGGATGCCAAGTTCCTCGGTGTGGTCTTCATGGGGGCGGCAATCGCGGTGCTGTTCGTTCTGCCCTGGCTCGATCGCAGCCCGGTGAACTCCATTCGCTACAAGGGCTGGATGTCCAAGGTGATGCTGGTCCTGTTCTCCATCAGCTTCGTCATCCTCGGCGTACTGGGCGTGCTGCCGGCGACAGACGGCCGTACCGTGGTGGCGCAGATCTGCACGGCGATCTACTTCGCCTACTTCCTGCTGATGCCGTTCTACACCAGGATGGAGAAAACAAAACCCATTCCGGAGAGGGTGACTGGCTAATGAAAAAGCAACTGTTCGCACTGCTCTTCGCGCTGGTGCCCTTTACGGCGTTGGCCGCAGGGGGAGAGAGTGTGCCGTACTCGATGACGCCCGACCTTCATGACAAGGCGTCGCTGCAGCGAGGCATGCAGCTTTTCGTCAACTACTGCATGGGTTGCCATTCGCTCGAGCATCAGCGTTTTGCGCGTGCGGCCGAGGATCTGGAGGTTCCGCAGGAGCTGATCGAGGAGAACCTGATCTTCTCCTCCGACCTGGCCTACAACGACCAGATGCACAACGCCATGAGCACCGACGATGGGGAAAGCTGGTTCGGCGCGCCGCCCCCCGATCTGACGCTCGAGGCGCGGCTGCGTGGCACGGACTGGATCTACTCCTACCTGCTGACCTTCTACCGTGACCCGAGCCGTCCCAATGGGGTCAACAACGAAGTGTTCGACCTGGTGGCCATGCCCAATGTGCTGGAGCCGCTACAGGGCGTGCAGGAGAAAGTGTGTGCGGAGACCGATCGCCCCGTTGACGGTGCCGAACTCGACCCGCTGACCGGGAAGTACCAATCCTGCGAAGTGCTGCAAGTCACAAGCCCCGGCAGCATGGAGCCCGACGAGTTCGAGGAAGCGGTTTATGACTTGACCAACTTCCTGGCCTACGTGGGTGAACCCTCCAAGCTGCAGGCGCAGGTGCTGGGGCCGAAGGTGCTGATCTTCATCTTCATCTTCGGCGTACTGGCCTATCTGCTCAAGCGCGAGTATTGGCGCGACATACACTGATTCGACCGAATCGGTCCGTCGTGACGCAGGGGGCGTATGGCCATCGTGCCATGCGCCCCTTGTGCATTGTCCTGGTTGGAGTTGCCTGACGCACACCGAAGCCCGGTGTGCGTGCTATCATGCTGGTTCGAATTGATGCGAGGATTGTTACATGGGTGTAGTGGCCAAGCGGTCGTCGATGATCTTCTATTCCGGAAGCGATGATCACTTCAGTCATCGCGTGCGTATCGTGCTCGCCGAAAAAGGCGTGGCGGTCGATATCGTGGAGGTCAGCGGTGATCAGCGTCCCGAGGAACTCGCCGACCTGAACCCCTACAACAGCGTGCCGACCCTGGTCGATCGCGATCTGGTGCTGTACGAGTCCAAGGTCATGATGGAATACCTGGACGAGCGCTTCCCTCATCCACCGCTGCTGCCGGTATACCCGGTCGCTCGGGCGCAGAGCCGGCTCTGGATGCATCGGATCGAACGAGAGTGGTGCCCACTCGTCGAGCAGATCGAGAGCGGTGGCAAGAAGGAAATCGAAAAGGCGCGTAAGGAATTGCGGGAGAGCCTCGTTGGCATCTCGCCGATCTTCGAGGACATGCCTTTCTTCATGAGCGAGGAGTTCTCGCTGGTGGATTGCTGTATCGCTCCGATACTGTGGCGCCTTCCCGTGCTGGGTATCGAACTGCCCGAGAAGCAGATCAAGCCGCTCCTGGCCTATATGGAGCGACTGTTCGAGCGTGATTCCTTCGTATCGTCGCTGAGCGAGAACGAGCGCGAGATGCGCACCTGAACCAGGCGACGGCGTGTCCGTCGCCACCAGAATGGAGGAGGGCAGAACCATGTTGTCGAGCCGTCCCTATCTCGCCAGGGGCCTCTACGAATGGCTCCTGGATAATGAACATACGCCTTACATCGTGGTGGATGCCGAGCAGCCCGGGGTCAAGGTGCCGCGCCAGTTCGTACAGAATGGACAGATCGTGCTGAACGTGGGACCTGCGGCCGTGCGCGATCTGCACATCGAGAACGATGCCATCAGCTTCCACGCCCGATTCGGTGGTCAACCCATGCAGGTCATGGTACCGATGCCGGCGCTCGTTGCCCTCTATGCCAAGGAGAACGGCGTGGGCATGGTCTTCGGTCACGAGCCGAGCATGCCGGCGCCACGCGAAGAGGAGGCCGAGAAGACTGCCAGGCCCGAACTCAGCAGCATCGAGAATGATGACGGTGAGCCTGCTGGCACGGCGAAGCCGGGGAGCGACAAGGAGTCGGCCAAGAAGCGCCCATCGCTTCGCGTCATCAAATAATCGCGTTGATTCTTCGTGTCGCTGTAATGTGCAAAGCAGAACGGCAGGTCCTCGGGACCTGCCGTTCTGCTTCAAGGAAAGTGGAGGCGTTCAATCGAGATAATCGAACACCTTGACGATCCGCTGCACGCCGCCGATATCCGCAATGGCGTTGACGATGCGATCTGCTTCGGCCCGGCTGACCATGCCCATGACGTAAACGGTATCGTTTTCTGTCACGAAACGTAGGCGCCCCGTATCGATGCTCTGGTCTGCCGCCAGCGTCGTGCGGATGCGCGTATTCACCCAGGTGTCCGAGAGCCGCTGGCTTGCCGGAAGGTTGGCGGCCACCGAGAGCTCGTTGTGTACGTCGCGAACGTTGCGTACCTCAAGCGCTATCTCGTTGGCTTTCTGCTTCAGCTCTTCGCTGGGTACCTGGCCGGTGAGAAGCACAATGCCGTTATAGCTATCGACATTGATGCGTGCATCGCCGAGGCGTGCATCGCTGCGGCGCAGGTTGTGGGCAATCTTGGTTTCGATGCTTTCATCCTCCACCTGGGCACCGAGCGTGCGCTTGCCGTAGTTTTCGTCGATGGTGCCGGGATTGGCGACGCCGGTCACCGTGGTGCAGCCGCTAACGGTCAAAGCCAGGGCGGCGAAAACGCATGCAAACAGTCTTGTTGGGGTCATGAGGGTTACTCGCTGCTACCGAACAGTTGTTCATCAATGAGATCGCATAGGCAGTGGATCACCAGTAGGTGAACTTCCTGAATGCGTGCCGTGGAAGTGGCAGGAACGCGTATCTCGCAATCGTCCTGGCCGAGCAGGGAGGCCATGTCGCCGCCGTCACGACCGGTCAGGGCAATGACGGCCATGTCGCGGTCGTGAGCCGCCTGGATGGCCTGGATGACATTGCCCGAGTTTCCGCTGGTCGAGATGGCCAGCAGAATGTCTCCGGGCTGACCGAGGGCCCTGATCTGCTTGGAAAAGACCTCGGTGTAGCTGTAGTCATTGGCGATCGAGGTCAGCGTCGAAGTGTCCGTGGTCAGCGCCAGCGCCGGCAGGCTGGGGCGTTCGCGCTCGAATCGGTTGAGCAGTTCGGAGGAGAAGTGTTGGCTGTCTCCGGCACTGCCGCCGTTGCCACAAGCCAGTATCTTGCCTTCACTGACCAGACATTGGACCATCATCTGGCTAGCCACCTCGATGAAGGGTGGCAAAACCTCGCTGGCATAGGTCTTGGTATCGATGCTGGCATTGAAATGGCCAAGTATGCGTTGCTGAAAGTCCATTCTGTCAAAGTCCTGGTCGCAGGGACAAAAGAGCCGGTCAGTACGCTTCGAAAGCGCCCTGTACCCATTCGAAATCAAGTGCGGGCGGGGTGCCGGTTACGGCCAGCACGTCGAAACGGCACGGACATGATAGCCGGTTGCGTGCCAGATAAAAACGCGCGGCATGGACCAGCCTGCGCTGCTTCGTGGCAGTCACCGTCTCCAGCGGGTGCCCGTGACGGGCATCGGTACGATGGCGGACCTCCACGAAGACCAGCGTCTCGCCATCGCCCATCACCAGGTCGATCTCGCCGCCCTTGAATTGCTGGTTGCTGGCGATAAGCCTCAACCCCCTCGTGGTGAGCCACGCGGCGGCCAGTCGCTCTATGCGAGCGCCGCGAGCGCGGGCATCAGCGGAGCGGGTCATCGTCCTGGCCATCCTCGAGCAAATCGAAGCTCAGAATGGGGCGCGGTACGCCGCGCTCGAAGCGCGCCCACGGCAGCCGACGCTCGATGCGGCCGTCGGGCCCGGGGACCAGCACCCCGGTGGCGCCGAACATCTCGCTCTCCGGCAGTAGCTGGAACTGGGGCAGGCGTCGAGCAAGTTCATAGGCATCGACACCCATCGCCATCAACCGAAAAGTCGAGGGGTCGGCTTCCTCCTGCAGTTCCCGATAGCTGTCGAAATAGGGCAGCGCTTCCTCGCCACCCACCGCGGCATCGGGTATCTGCCAGGGAATGTCGAGGAATTGGACGTCATCCAGATCGTGGTCGAGCAGTGGCTGGTGGCGACCTTCGTAGAGATGCGAGGTTGCGTAAATGGGCAACTCCGCAGCGTCGAAATAGTCGAGCGTTGGCGGCACCTGGCGCGCGTAGCTCGGCAGGGCAAGCAGAAACAGCATGTCGGGGCGTCCCGCGCTCAGCACGCGCCGCGTACTCTCTGTCGCCGAGCCCTGTGGATCGTAGGCGACGGCATTGGTGATATCGCCGTCACGGTCGCGCCACTCCTGCTCGAAGGCCCTGCCGACCCGCGCGCCCCACTCGTTGTCCGGTACCAGGAGGGCGCTACGGCGATGGCCATCCTCGCGGGCGCGTCTGGCAACCTGCCGTGCTTCATCCTCGGCCGACAGCCCGTATTGGAATAGCCCTTCGGTGCGGTTGGACCCGGTTGCCCCGTAGTTCAGGGCCAATGTCGGCAGCGGAACGCTATCGCGGCCCTCGAGTTCGCTGACCTGTCCCTTGTCGAGGGGACCGATAACCACCTGCGCGCCGAGATTGCGCGCCTCGGTATACAGAGCCTCGAGGTCGCCGTGGCTGGCGTCGAGGAACGAGAGCCTTACACCCCCATTGCGCTCGACACTATGCAGGTGATGCAGGCGCATACCGGTACGAATCGATTCGGCAACACCGCTCAATGGACCGTTGTCAGGCAGGAACACGGCAATATGGCGGACCTCCTTGCCGCGCAGCTCACG
Organism: Billgrantia hypersalina; assembly: GCF_052584175.1. Taxonomy (NCBI): domain Bacteria; kingdom Pseudomonadati; phylum Pseudomonadota; class Gammaproteobacteria; order Oceanospirillales; family Halomonadaceae; genus Billgrantia; species Billgrantia hypersalina. Next base: position 602,030 of record NZ_JBMIQI010000018.1, on the reverse strand, counting down.
CAGGGCAAGCAGCTCGGAAGGCACGTTTCGTGCCGCAGGATGCCGGGGGTTGCGCTCGCGCCAGGTTTCCAGGCGGCCAAAAAGGCGTTCGATGTCGCCGTCGCTCTCGCGCACCATCCTGGCCAATTCCAGCCAACCGAGGGTCAGCTCGTCGGCACCTTCTCGCAGGCTGGCCAGCTCGCTGCCATCGAGCCGGGAAAGCGAAGCCCAGATAGCGTCGTTGAGCGCCTCCTGCTCGGTACGTGCCTGCACGTACATCAGCATGGCAGCTGCCGCCCGGTGCTCTTCGACCTCCGCCAGCGCGAGGCCCATGCGTCCACGCAGGATCAGGGCGGCATCGCGCGGAAGTTCGGCCTCGTCGAGCAATTGGCCGGCCTGGATCACGGCCCAAGGGTCCTCGAGTGCTTCGCCCAGCTCTGACGTCAGCATGGCCCAATGCAGGCGATACTCGGCGGGCAGCCGGGTATCGTCGATGTCGCGGACGATCTCGAGTGCCTGGGTGCGCTGGCCGCGGCGTGCTAGGATGTCCGCCGCCTCAAGCCGGCTGAGTGCCGCCTGTTCGGGATCCTGCTGCTCGGCCTGCTCGAGCAGGTAGCCGGGGTCGTCTTCGGGCGCGCGCTCGACGATGCCGGGGGGCGCGCAGCCGGCCACCAGAAGGGCGAGAAGCACGATGGCCAGCAGGCCGTAAGGCATTTTCAGCATGTCATCTTCCTTGTCTGCAGGCTCAGAGGGCCAGCGTCTGTCACGCAGGCCGACCAGCCATCCACGTTCGGCCAAGTCCGACAGTTTCCTGAGGAGTCGCCATGTCCGACATTGATCTGGGCACATTGTACGTGGTCGCCACACCGATTGGGAATCTGGAGGACCTGAGCCACAGGGCCGCCAGGATCCTGGGGGAGGTCGCCCTTGTCGCCGCCGAAGATACCCGTCACACATCGCGTTTGCTGCGTCACCTGGGGCTTGCGGTCCCGATGCTCTCGCTGCACGAGCACAACGAGGCGGCCCGTGTCGAGCAGCTCGACCAGCGACTGCAGCGCGGCGAGAGCATCGCCCTGGTCAGTGACGCCGGGACGCCGTTGATCAGCGACCCCGGTTTCGTGCTGGTGCGCGAGCTGCGCGCCCGGGAACGCCGTATCGTGCCGGTGCCGGGGGCTTGTGCCCTGGTGGCGGCGCTCAGCGCTGCAGGGTTGCCGACCGATCGCTTCTCTTTCCAGGGCTTTCTGCCTGCCAAGGCGGGAGGGCGGCGGCAGCGCCTGGATGCACTCGAGCAGCGTACCGAGACGCTGGTCTTCTATGAGTCACCGCATCGCATCCGCGATACGTTGTCCGACATCGCGACGATCTTCGGCCACCGGCGGCTGGTCCTGGCGCGGGAATTGACCAAATCGTTCGAGACCTTTCTCGACGGCAGGGCCGAGGCGCTGCTTTCGCGCATGGAGGCCGACCCGGACCAGGCTCGCGGCGAGTTCGTGATCATGCTGGCCGGCGCCGAGGCGCGCGAGGACGCCGCGGCAGTCAGCCTGGAGGCTGATGCCGTGCTCGAGGCGTTACTCAACGAGGGCGTAGGCGTGAAGCAGGCGGCAGCGGTGGCGGCGCGCCTGCTGGGCGGTGCGAAGAAGGCATGGTACAGCCGCGCCCAGGCGCTGAAGGAGCTGCGCGGTCAAGACGAGGAAAGACATTGAGAGGCCTTGGGCGCACTGGTATTCTTGCGCTCGGAGTCGGCCAGACAGTCGCCGCCGGATCGAGCTTACGCTCGATCCGGGGGAGGAAAGTCCGGGCTCCATAGGGCAGGGTGCCAGGTAACGCCTGGGCGGCGCGAGCCGACGGAAAGTGCAGCAGAGAGCAGACCGCCTACGTCTCCCTCGGGAGGCCGGCAAGGGTGAAAGGGTGCGGTAAGAGCGCACCGCGCGCCTGGCAACAGTGCGTGGCAAGGTAAACCCCACCCGGAGCAAGACCAAATAGGAACCCCATGGCGTGGCCCGCGTCGGGTTCGGGTAGGTTGCTGGAGGGCCGCGGTGACGCGGCTCCTAGATGAATGGCTGTCCACGACAGAACCCGGCTTATCGGCCGACTCCCCCATATCGAACCCTCCGCGGCCGGTTGTACCGGTGCGCCTCCACAAGACGAGACATCAGGAAAGCGCATGCCGCCATCCGCAGCTGAACCGAGCCGACCTGGCTTTCGTCATGCCAGCGTGCTGCTGGACGGCGCCGTGGATGTCCTCGTTCACGATCCCAGTGGCACTTATCTCGATGGAACCTTTGGTCGTGGCGGCCATTCTCGCGCGATCCTCGAGCGCTTGGCGCCGCAGGGCCGTCTACTCGCCATCGACCGCGATCCCCAGGCCATCGCCGAGGCGTTCAGTATCGACGACTCCCGCTTCGCCATCGAGCAGGGTGAGTTTGCCCGCCTGGGCGATATCGCCGCTCGCCATGATCTGCATGGAAAACTAGCCGGCGTTCTGCTTGATATCGGCGTGTCGTCGCCTCAGTTGGATGACCCCGAACGAGGCTTCAGTTTCCTGCGTGACGGCCCGCTCGACATGCGCATGGACCCCACGCACGGCGAGAGTGCCGCCGATTGGCTGGCCCGGGCCCGAGAAGCGGACATCGCCCACGTGTTCAAAGTCTATGGCGAAGAGCGCTTCGCCCGCCGTCTGGCGCGAGCCATCGTCACGCGGCGTGCGGATAAACCGTTCCTGCGCACCGGCGACCTGGCCGAGGTGCTCAAGGCGGCGCACCCTGCCTGGGAGAAGGGCAAGCATCCTGCGACGCGAGCCTTCCAGGCCTTGCGCATCCACATCAACGGCGAGCTCGAGCAGCTGGATGCGGCGCTTTCGGCAGCGCTCGAGGCGCTGGCGCCGGGAGGGCACCTGGTGGTGATCAGCTTCCATTCGCTCGAGGATCGTCGGGTCAAGCGTTTCATACGCGAGCACGTGCGCGGCGATAGCGACCTGCCGCGCGGCATGCCGGTGCGGGAGGAACAGCTCGCCAAGCGGCTGGAGATGCTGGGCAAGGCGCGTCGTCCCTCCCCGGCGGAAGTCGAAGCCAATCCGCGCGCGCGTAGTGCCGTAATGCGTGCGGCGCGCAAGCGGTTTTGAGGAACCCCATGGCTCAACAAGGACGACTGTCGCCCCGTATGTTGCGCGCCGCCTGGCCCAAGGCCAGGTGGCCCAGTGGACGGCTATTGCTGATAGGCGGCCTGGCGCTGGCCTGTCTGGCCAGCGCCTTTGCCGTCATCGGGACCAGTCACCAGACTCGCGAGCAATACGCGCGTTTGCAACAGCTCGAGCGCGAGCGCGACCAGCTGCAGACGGAGTGGGGGCAACTGCTGCTCGAGGAGAGCGCGTGGTCGTCGCCGGCGCGTATCGAACGCCTGGCCGTCGATCGGCTTGAAATGCGACTCCCCAATGTCAACGAAGTCGAGGTCATCCGACCATGAGCACGGATGTGCGTAGCGGTGTGACGCCCCGTCGCCGTGCACCCATGGCGCCGATGGGCGGGCTGCGCTACAGCGTGGTGCTCGGCCTGGTCATCCTGGGCCTGTTGCTGCTGGCCGGGCGTATCGTGACGCTGCACGTCTTCGACCGTACCTTTCTGCAAGGCCAGGGTGATGCGCGTACCCTGCGCACCGAGTCGCTCACCGCCCATCGTGGCATGATCACCGATCGCAACGGCGAGCCGCTGGCCATCTCCACCCCGGTCGTGACGCTGTGGGCCAACCCCCAGGAAGTGCCCGAGGATCGCATCCAGCGGTTGATGCTGGCCCAGGCGCTGGGCATGGGGCTCGACGAGCTCGATGCCAGGCTGGAGCGCTTCGCCGAGCGCGAATTCATGTACCTGCGGCGCCAGCTCACGCCGGTTGCAGCCCAGCGGGTGCTCGATCTGCGCATGCCGGGGGTATATGGCCAGCATGAATACAAGCGCTACTATCCGGCCGGTGAGGTCGTTGCCCAGTTGCTGGGCGTGACCAACGTGGACGACATGGGGCAGGAGGGCGTGGAGCTCGCCTACCAGCCCTATCTGGCCGGCACACCGGGGCAACGGCGAGTGATCAAGGATCGGCGCGGGCGCCTGGTCCGTGATCTGGCAGTGCTGCGCGAGGCTCAGCCGGGTGGCGAGCTGACACTTGCGATCGACCAGCGGCTGCAATACATGGCTTATCGCGAGCTCAAGGCCGCCGTCGCCGAACACGAGGCCGACGGTGGCGTCGTGGTGATGATGGACGCCCTCACCGGCGAAGTGCTGGCCATGGCCAACCAGCCCTCATATAACCCCAATAACCGCGCTGGCCTCGATCCGCGCGGGTTGCGCAACCAGGCGGTCGTCGACGTCTTCGAGCCGGGTTCGGTCATGAAGCCGCTGGCCATGGCGGCGATCATGGAAAGCGGTCGCTTCGACAGCGATGTCGTCGTCGATACGTCGCCGGGTTGGATGCGCATCGACCGCTTCACCATTCGCGACATACGTAACTACGGCGAGCTGGATCTGGCGGGTATCCTGGAGAAGTCGTCGAATATCGGCATGTCCAAGCTGGTACTCGAACTGGACGATCCGCTGGTACCCGAACTGTATCGCCGGCTCGGCTTCGGACAGAGCACCGAGACAGGGTTTCCCGGCGAAGCCGTGGGCTATCTGCCGGCACCGGTGCGCTGGTCGCGCAGTCAATGGGCGGCGCTCTCGTACGGCTATGGCCTGTCGGTCTCCGCCTTGCAGCTGGCCAGCGCCTACACGGCGTTGGCCAACGGCGGGGTGCGAATGCCGCCCTCTCTGCTGAAGCTTGACGAACCGCCGACTGGCACGCCGACCATCGATCCAGAAGTGGCCCACGAGTTGCTGCGCATCATGGAGCGCTCCGTGCAGCCGAGTACCGGTGGGAGGCGGGCGGCAGTGCCGGGCTATCGAGTGGCCGGCAAGACCGGTACAGTACGCAAGAGCTCGGCTCAGGGCTATGAAGAGAATGCCTATCGCAGCCTGTTCGCCGGCATTGCGCCCGTCTCCGACCCGCGTATCGTCACGATCGTCATGATCGACCATCCGCGAGCCGGCGACTACTTTGGCGGTGCCGTGGCGGCCCCGGTGTTCTCGCGGGTCACCGGGAGCGCCCTGCGTCTGCTGGACGTACCACCGGATCAACAAACAAGATGAATCCTGCCTTTTCCACGACAGAGGTGTGTCGATGCAGGTGAGTGCTACCCGTCTCCAGTCGGCACTGCAGCACTGCTGGCTCAACCTGGCGATACCGGAGCTGCCCCATGATGCACCGGTCCGCCTGGTACTCGACAGCCGCCGGCTTGCGCCGGGCGATGTCTTCGTCGCCGTGCCGGGGGTGGCCGGCGACGGTCGCGAGTACTTGTCCGAAGCGCTTGAGGCTGGCGCCATACAGGTACTCTACCATCTGGAACCGGACGAATCGCTTCCCGACTCGGCGCTGGGGCGACCGGTGCTGGGTCTGCCGTTCCTGCGTCAGCGACTCGGTGAGCTGGGACGCAGACTCTTCGCGGTACCCGAGACGCTGGAGCTGATCGGCGTTACCGGAACCAACGGCAAGAGTTCGGTCACCCATTACCTCGTTGAGTTGAGCAGAGCGCTGGGCCGTGATGCCGGTCTCGTGGGAACGTTGGGAACGGGGCGCCCCGGACGCCTCGAGGATACAGGCTTGACGACGCCGGGTCCGTTGGCCCTGCAGGCAGCGCTGGGTGAGATGGCCGCCAGCGGCATCGATCGGGTAGCCATGGAGGTTTCCTCACATGCGCTCGAGCAGGGGCGCCTGGATGGTTGCCACGTCACCGCAGCGGTCTTCACCAACCTCAGCCGCGATCACCTGGACTACCATGGCAGCATGGCGGCCTATGCCGCCGCCAAGGCGCGTCTGTTCCGCCGTTCCGAGTTGGCGTTGGCGGTGGTCAATGCCGATGATCCGCTGGCGCGCCTGATGCTGGCCGGATTGCCCGAAGGCGTGAGGGTGCTTGCCGTCGGCGATGACCCCGCGGCGACGCTGAGAGTGGTCGACTGGCAACCGACGCGCTCCGGTCAGGTGGCGCTGGTCGCGACGCCGGAAGGGGAGCGTTCGCTCGAACTTCCGCTCATGGGGCGCTTCAATCTCGACAACGTCCTGCTGGCCGTCGCTACCCTGTACGGACGCGGGGAGCCGCTGAGTCGTCTTTTCGACGCGGCGGCTCGATTGACCCCCGTTCCGGGTCGCATGCAGCGAATGGAAGGTCCCGGGACCCCCACGGTGATTGTCGATTACGCGCATACTCCCGAGGCGCTGGAAAACGCCCTGGGTGCGCTGCGCGAGCACTTGCCCGGCCAAGGTCGGCTCTGGTGCCTGTTCGGCTGTGGAGGGGATCGCGACAGCGGCAAGCGTGCGCTGATGGGCGCCGCGGCGGAGCGTAACGCCGACCGACTGGTGATCACCGACGACAATCCCCGCAGCGAGGATCCCGCCCGCATACGCGAGCAGATACTCGCCGGGGTATCGGACGAGGCCAGGCAGCGCACCGAGAGCATCCCGGGTCGCAGCGCAGCCATTGCCCGTGCCTTGGCACAGGCTGGCGACGCCGACGTGGTGCTGATCGCCGGCAAGGGCCACGAGACTTATCAGGAGATCGACGGCGTGCGCCACCCTTTCAGTGACGTGACCGAGGCCGAGGCCGCCCTCACTCGACGTGAGGTGAGACAGTGAGCGGTTCCGGTCTGAAAACCCTGTCTGCCGTAGCCGAAGCGCTGGGCGTGAGAGCCCCCGGCCAAGACATCCCGCTAGGCGATATCGTCAGCGACACGCGCCGGCTCACCCCAGGCAGCCTGTTCGTGGCGCTGCGCGGGGTGCGCTTCGATGCCCATGATTTCATCGCCCAGGCGCGTGAAGCCGGAGCGGCGGCGGCCTTGGTCGAACGGCGTGTCGACGATCCACTGCCCCAGTTGGTGGTGCCGGATACACGCCTGGCACTGGGTCTGCTGGGGCGTGCTCGACGCCGTGCCTGGGCTGGCCCGCTAGTGGCGGTGACGGGTAACAGCGGCAAAACCAGCGTCAAGGAACTGCTTGCCCATATGCTTGGCCGGCGCGGCAAGACGCTGGCGACACGGGGGAATCTGAATAACGATATCGGCGCTCCTCTCACCCTGCTGGAGCTGACCGACGAGCATCGCCAGGCGGTCGTGGAACTGGGCGCCAACCATCTCGGTGAAATCGCCTGGACCGCGACCCTGGCCGAACCGCAGGTGGCCATCATTACCAACGTCACCGGCGCCCACGTCGGCGAATTCGGCGGCATGGGCCAGATCGCGCAGGCCAAGGCCGAGATTCTGGTCGGTCTCGGCGGTGACGGCGTGGCGGTGCTCAACCGCGACGACCGCTACTTTCCGGTTTGGGAGCGGCTGGCCGCGCCGCGTGAGGTGCTCGACTTCGGTTTCGCCGCAGACAGCCGGGTGCGGGCGACCGAGCTGGCCTGCGACGTCCTGGGACGCTATGCTTTCACGCTTGTCGTGGACGGCCGCCGGATCGGACGCGTGCAGCTTGCGCTACTGGGTCGCCACAGCGTGGCCAACGCCATGGCCGCCGCGGCGGGAGCGCTGGCGCTGGGGCTCGGTGAGGAGCGGGTGCTGGCAGGCCTGGCGGCAGCGGAGCCGATGGCGGGACGGCTGAGCCCGTTACCGGGGATCCGGGAGTGCCGGTTACTGGACGATAGCTATAACGCCAACCCGGGGGCGGTAAAGGCGGCACTGGGGCTTCTGGCGGAATTGCCGGGCCCACGGTGGTGCCTTCTGGGTGCCATGGGCGAGTTGGGGGCGGATTCGGAGCGGCTCCATGCCGAAGTCGGCCAATACGCACGACAAACGGGCATCGACGTGCTAATGACCTGCGGGGAGCCGGCACGCGCCGCGAGCGAGGCCTTTGGCGGCGATGGGTGTCATTTCAACGATCACGAGGCGCTGTTGCGCCATGTCCTGAACCATCTGCCCGTCGGTGCCAGCGTACTGGTCAAGGGGTCGCGCAGTGCTGGCATGGAACGGGTAGTGGCGGCGCTACGAGCTGACGCATCAAGGTGAACGCAACACATGCTGCTTTTTCTGGCTAATTTCCTGGCGCAGTACCAGAGCGCCTTCAACGTCTTCAATTACCTGACCCTGCGCATGATACTGGGCACCATGACGGCCTTGCTGCTGTGCCTTTGGCTGGGCCCGTGGATGATTCGCCGGCTGGTGGAGCGCCAGATCGGTCAGGCGGTTCGCGATGACGGACCGCAGTCGCACCTATCCAAGGCGGGTACGCCGACCATGGGCGGGGCGATGATACTCATGGCCATCGCGGTCAGCACGCTGCTGTGGGCCGACCTGGACAACCGATTCGTATGGATCGTGCTGGTCGTGACGCTGGGCTTCGGGGCGATCGGCTGGGTCGACGATTACCGCAAGGTCGTCGAGAAGAACCCTCGAGGCCTGCCGGCGCGATGGAAATACTTCTGGCAGTCGGTCATCGGCGTGGGTACCGCCCTGATGCTCTACCTGACGGCAACGAGCGCGGTGGAGACCAGCCTGATCGTGCCGCTGTTCAAGGATATCGTGGTTCCGCTGGGCGTGTTCTACGTGGTGCTCACGTACCTGGTGATCGTCGGCAGTTCCAATGCGGTCAATCTCACCGATGGCCTCGATGGGCTGGCGATCATGCCGACCGTGATGGTGGCCATGGGCCTGGCGATATTCGCCTACGCCAGCGGCAATGCGGTATTCGCCAACTACCTGCAGATTCCCAACATCGTCGGTGCCGGCGAACTGGCGGTATTCTGCGCCACCATCGCCGGGGCCGGCCTCGGCTTCCTGTGGTTCAACACCTACCCGGCCCAGGTTTTCATGGGCGACGTCGGCGCCTTGGCACTGGGGGCGGCGCTCGGCGTGGTCGCCGTCATCGTGCGCCAGGAAATCGTGTTGTTCGTCATGGGTGGCATCTTCGTCATGGAGACCGTTTCCGTGATCCTGCAGGTCGGTTCTTACAAGCTTACCGGACGCCGCATCTTCCGCATGGCACCGTTGCATCACCACTATGAGCTCAAGGGCTGGCCTGAGCCTCGCGTCATCGTGCGTTTCTGGATCATCACCGTGGTGCTGGTGCTGGCCGGCCTGGCCACGTTGAAGATTCGCTGACCGGGCGATACCGCTCCGACCGGGCGAGGAGGCTTGCATGCTCAAGGTGCCGAAGGGTGTGACATTGGTGGTCGGGCTTGGCCTGTCCGGTCGGGCGATCTGCCGATACCTGGCTCGGGAAGGCACGCCGTTCATGGTCGTGGACACCCGAGCCACGCCGCCGGGAGTCGATGAATTCCGTGCCGCTCACCCTGGCGTGCCGCTTCACTGCGGCTCCCTCGCCACGCTTGACATGAGCGAGGCGCAGGAGATCGTGGTGAGCCCCGGCGTCGACCCGCATACGCCGGGGCTGGCCGAAATACACGGACGCCGGCGGGATGACGGCGAGCCGCTGGTCGTGGGGGAGATCGCCCTGTTCGTGCGCGCAGCGCGTGCTCCCATCGCGGCCGTCACCGGTTCGAATGCCAAGTCCACCGTGACCACACTGCTTGGCGACATGGCAAGAGCCGCCGGATGCCGTGTGGCGGTCGGGGGCAATCTGGGCACGCCGGCGCTCGATCTACTGGTCGAGGTCCCCGGGGCGGAGCTCTATGTACTCGAGCTCTCCAGCTTCCAGCTCGAGACCACGCCGTGCCTGGGTGCCGAGACCGCAGCCTTTCTCAACCTTTCCGAGGATCATCTGGATCGTCATGGCGACATGGCGGGGTATCGCGCCGCCAAGCTGGGTATCTTCCGCGGCGCGCGACACGCCGTGATCAACGCCGAGGACCCCATGACATGGCCGCTCGAGCCGCTTTCGGCCATGGATCGCTTCACTACCCAGCCACCGCAAGGGCTGGAGTGGGGCATTGCCACACACCGTGGGTGCGATTGGTTGATGCATGGCAGCACGCCGGTGCTGGCGACCGCCGAGTTGGGACTGGCCGGTCGGCACAACCAGGCCAATGCACTGGCGGCCTTGGCCATGGGCAGCCGTCTCGGTTTTTCTCTCGAGTCGATGTGTCAGGTGCTGCGCCGCTTCAAGGGGCTGGCGCATCGCAGCGAGCTGGTTGCCCATGTCGGCGGTATACCCTGGATCAACGATTCGAAAGGCACCAACGTAGGCGCCACCCTGGCCGCGCTTGCCGGGCTGGGTCCGACCCTGCAGGGGCGTCTGGTGCTGCTCGCGGGCGGGCTCGGCAAGGGAGCTGATTTCACGCCGCTGGCCGAGCCCATGGCGCGCCATGGGCGTGAAGCCATTCTGTTCGGCGCCGATGCCGACAAGCTTGCCAGCGCCCTGGAAGGTAGCGTGACCGTGACCCGCGTCGCCGATCTCGAGGCGGCCATGGAGCGTGCGCGAAAGATCGCCAGGCCGGGCGACTGCGTGCTGCTCTCGCCGGCCTGCGCCAGCCTCGATCAGTTCCCAGGCTATCAAGCCCGTGGGGAGGCGTTTCGACAGCGAGCCCAGCAGTTTGCCGAGGAGGCGGGACATGGTGTCTAGGACCAAGCGAGCAGCCCATAGTGTTGCCCGGCTGCGACAGCTGCGCGAGCGACTCTCGACCCGCAATCAACCGTTCGACGGGTGGCTGCTCTTCGCGGCGCTTTCACTGATTCTGATCGGCTGGATCATGGTTACCTCGGCCTCCACCGAGGTGGCGGCGAGCCTGACCGGCAACCCCTGGTACTTCAGCCAGCGGCACGCGCTGTTCGTCTTCATGGCCCTGTTCGCGGCGGCAGCCACGCTGCGTTCGCCATTGGCGTGGTGGCGAGCCAATGGACCGCTGCTGCTGCTGGTCAGCATCGTACTGCTGCTGCTGGTCTTGCTGGTCGGTCGTGAAGTCAACGGTAGCCGCCGCTGGCTGGCCATTCCGCTGCTGCCGTTCAATTTGCAGATATCGGAAGTAGCCAAGCTGTGCCTGATCGTTTATCTGGCCGGCTATCTCGAGCGATTTCTGCCCGAGGTTCGCCGTAGCTGGGGCGCCTTCCTGCGGCCACTGCTGGTGATGGGCGTCATTGCCCTGCTGCTGATCTTCGAGCCCGACTATGGGGCAGTGGTGGTGATGACCGGGTGCGTCATGGGCATGCTGCTGCTGGCGGGTGCCCCCTGGGGGCGATTCGTCCTGATACTGGCGGCGGTGGGCCTGCTTGGCTTCTATGTGGCGATTGCCGAACCTTATCGTCTGGCGCGCCTGACAAGCTTCTCCGACCCCTGGGCAGATCAGTTCGCCAGCGGCTACCAGCTCACCCAGGCGCTGATCGCTTTCGGGCGCGGCCATTGGCTGGGCATGGGGCTGGGCAACAGCGTACAGAAGCTGTTCTACCTGCCCGAGGCGCATACCGACTTCGTCTTTGCCGTCCTCGCCGAGGAGTTGGGCTTGTTCGGCGCCATCGGCGTGGTGGGGCTGTTCGCGCTGTTGATCTGGCGCGCTCTGGCGGTGGGACGGCGAGCCGAACTGGCGGGGCACGCCTTTGCCGCCTATGTCAGCTATGGGATCGCCCTGGTGATCGGCGCCCAGGCCTTCATCAACATCGCCGTGAGCACCGGGATGCTGCCGACCAAGGGGCTGACGCTGCCGCTGCTCAGTTATGGCGGCTCAAGCCTGCTGATCAGTACCATGATGATGGCGCTACTGCTGCGTGCCGATATCGACACACGCGCGGCGCTGCGGCGTGCCACGCCCACGGCACCGCGGGAAACCCTGGGCCGGCGTGAGCCCAGGCTCGACGGACACGAGGTCATGAAGTGAAGCAGGTAGCAAGGCGGCGCGTACTGATCATGGCGGGCGGCACCGGCGGGCATGTCATACCTGCGCTATCGTTGGCGCGTGGGTTACAGGCACAGGCCTGGGAAGTGCACTGGTTGGGCAGCCCGAGGGGAATCGAGAACCGCCTGGTGCCAGCGGCCGAGCTCCCCCTGCACCGTATCTCGATAGCCGGGCTGCGCGGCAATGGCCTGGCGGGATGGCTCAAGGCGCCGTTCAACCTGAGCCGTGCCGTGTGGCAGGCAGCGCGCATCATTCATCGGCTCGACCCGGCGCTGGTGGTGGGGCTGGGGGGATTCGCCAGCGGCCCCGGCGGCCTGGCGGCCTGGCTGCTGCGCCGGCCACTGGTCATACACGAGCAGAATGCCGTGGCAGGGATGACCAATCGTGCCTTGGCACGACTGGCGCGGCGCGTCTACGCCGCCTTCCCCCAGGCCTTCGGTAGCCGGGGCGAGGTGGTTGGAAACCCGGTGCGCGAGGATATCGCGGCCCTGGGCGCGTCGCCGCGAGAGGCACAGGCGATGCGTGGACGGCGGCTACGGCTGCTGGTGGTAGGGGGCTCGCTGGGGGCGCAGCCGCTCAACCAGCGCCTGCCCGAGGCACTGGCCACGCTGCCCGAGGTGAGCCGTCCCGAGGTGCGCCACCAGGCCGGCCGCGACAAGGATGTGGCGACCCGCGAGGCCTACGCGACGCAGGGTGTCGATGCCGAGGTGAGCGCCTTCATCGACGACATGGCAGAGGCCTACGACTGGGCCGACCTGGTGGTGTGCCGGGCCGGTGCGCTCACCGTGGCCGAGGTGGCCGCCGCTGCCAAGCCGGCCCTGTTCGTGCCCTTGCCTCACGCGGTGGATGACCACCAGACGGCCAATGCCGAAGCCTTGGTGGCGGCGGGCGCGGCCCGCCTGATCCCGCAGAAGGATATGAGTGCAGCGGCGCTGGCCGAGAGCCTGGCGACGCTGCTCGACCCCGACACTCTCGCCACCATGGCTCGACAGGCGCGCCACTGCGCGCACCTCGATGCCGTCGAGCGCATGGTGGCCGGTTGCATGGAGACAGCGCTTGAGCGATAGCAACGTGAGGCCGATTCCCGGCCAGGCAAAGCTGCCACGTCACGGGCGTGGCCTGGGCATGCGCCGGATTCGACACATCCATTTCGTGGGCATCGGCGGTGCCGGCATGTGCGGCATTGCCGAAGTACTTGCCAACCAGGGCTATCGGGTCAGCGGCAGTGACCTCAAGGCTTCGCCGGTAGTGTCCCGGTTGCGCGAGCACGGTATCCGAGTGGCCATCGGTCACCATGAGGATAATGTGCTGGGTGCCGACGTGGTGGTGGTCTCCACCGCCGTGGAGCCTGCTAATCCCGAGATTCGCTGGGCACACGAGCATCGCGTGCCAGTGGTGCGCCGCGCCGAGATGCTCGCCGAACTGATGCGGTTTCGCCATGGTATCGCGGTGGCCGGTACCCACGGCAAGACCACCACGACTAGCCTGACGGCAACGCTATTGGCCGAAGGAGGGCTCGATCCGACCTTCGTCATCGGCGGCAAGCTGACCAGTGCCGGGACGAATGCGCGACTCGGCGAGGGCGACTATCTGGTGGCGGAAGCCGACGAGTCCGACGCCTCGTTCCTGCACCTGCAGCCGATGGTTTCCATCGTCACCAATATCGATGCCGATCACATGAGCACCTATGGGGGGGATTTCGAACGGCTCAAGGGCACCTTCATCGAGTTCCTGCACAACCTGCCCTTCTACGGCCTGGCCATCCTGTGCATCGACGATGAGCACGTACGCGGGTTGCTCGACCGCATTCACCGTCAGTTCGTCACCTACGGCTTCAGCGAGGATGCCGATTATCGAATTGCCGACTTCACTCAGCAGGCCGGCGAGATTCGTTTCACCGCACTGCGCCCCGATGGGCTGGCTCCGTTGGAAGTCCGCCTGGGCATGCCAGGTCGGCACAATGCATTGAACGCTCTGGCGGCCATCGCCGTGGCCACCGATGCCGGCGTCGAGGACGCTGCGATGTTGCGCGGGCTGGCGGGTTTTGCCGGCGTCGGGCGGCGCTTCCAGGTGCACGGCAGCTTTGAGCCGCCGAGCGGCAGCGGTGAGGTCATGCTGGTGGACGACTATGGCCATCACCCGCGCGAGGTGGAAATGGTCATCAATGCAGTGCGGGCCGGCTGGCCGCGGCGTCGACTGGTGATGATCTACCAGCCCCACCGCTATACCCGTACCCGCGACTTGTACGAGGATTTCGTGCGCGTGCTTGCCGGAGTGGACGTGTTGCTACTGCTCGATGTCTACAGCGCCGGCGAGGCCCCCATTCCCGGCGCCGATGGCAAGACCCTGGCCGGCTCCATACGCCAGCGCGGTTCCCTCGACCCGATTTTCGTGCAGCACAAGTCGGAATTGCCGGCGCTGCTTTCCAGAGTACTGCGCGACGACGATATATTGATCACGCAGGGCGCGGGCGACGTGGGCGGCATCGCTCAGGGGCTGGCCGAGAGCCGGCTGATTCTCGATGAGGTGGTGTTATGACGCAAGCGCAGCAATTCGGTCGGGTCGCGGTGCTCTACGGCGGGAACTCCGCCGAGCGCGAGGTCTCGCTCAAGAGCGGGGCGGCGGTGCTGGCGGCACTGGAGCGCAGCGGCGTCGACGCCTTTGGCTACGATCCTGCCGAAGGGGGGCTGGTAGGGCTCGAGGCGTTGGCCCCCGATCGAGTCTTCATCGCCTTGCATGGCCGCGGCGGTGAGGATGGAACCCTCCAGGGCGCCCTCGAGCTGCTGGGCATACCCTATACCGGCAGCGGCGTGCTGGCCTCGGCGCTGGGCATGGACAAGCAGCGTACCAAGCAGATCTGGCAGGCAGAAGGGCTGCCTACCCCCGAGTCGCTGATGCTGGCCGACGATGCCGACTGGGACGGCATCGTCGCGCAGCTGGGCTTGCCGTTGATCGTCAAGCCGGTGCACGAAGGTTCGACCTTGGGCATCAGCATCGTCGAAAGCCGGGAGGCCTTGAAATCGGCCTACCAGGAGGCGGCCCGCTTTGATGCCCGTGTCATGGCCGAACGCTTCATCCGTGGCGAAGAGTACACGGTGTCGCTGTTGGGCGGGCGCGTACTGCCGGCCATCCGCGTCGAAGTGCCCAGCGGGTTCTACGATTACGAAGCCAAGTACCTCTCCAACGATACCCGCTATCATCTCCCTTGCGGCCTCGATGCCGAACGCGAAGCGGCGCTTGGTGAGTTGTGCCGCCGAGCTTTCGTGGCCGTTGGCGGCGAGGGGTGGGGACGTGTCGACGTGATGCGTGACCGGGAGGGAGGGTTCTGGCTGATTGAGGTCAACACCTCGCCGGGCATGACCGACCATAGCCTGGTACCCCAGTCTGCCGCACATGCCGGGATTGGCTTCGATGAGCTGGTGTTGCGCATATTGCGTACCTCGCTGGAGTCGTGCAGGGCATGAGTACCCGTGGCTCCACGTTGGGTATCTTGCTGCTGCTGATCCTGCTGGGGGCGGGTGGACGTGCCCTGTGGACCTGGCTCGACCGGCCCATCGAACGGGTGGCGATCCGCGGTGAGCTGCATCATGTCAGCGCTGACTACCTGCGTTCGCAGCTCGCACCGCTGCTGCAGGGGCAGACCTGGCTCTCCGCCGACCTGCCCGAGCTGCGCCGCGCGGCACGCAACATCGATTGGCTGGCCGAGGTCCGGCTGTCGCGTGAGTGGCCCTACGCGCTGGTTTTCGAGTTGGTCGAGCAGGTTCCGGTGGCACGCTGGAACGACGATTACCTGCTTAACGCAAAGGGTGAGCCGTTCGCCTTCGCGCCGATTGAGCCGCCCGAAGGACTGCCGGACATGGCTGGCCCAGTGGGCAGCGGTGCCGAGGTTCTGGCCTACCACGAGCGGCTCAGCTCACGCTTCGAGCGGCAGGGGCTGACCATCACGCAGCTGCGGCTGGAGCCCCGCGGCGCATGGCGTCTAGAACTGGACGACGGCGTATGGGTCATGTTGGGGCGCAACGATCGCGAAGCGCGCCTGGCCAGGTTGTCGGCCGCATGGCAGCGGCAACTGGGGCCGCAGGCATCGCACATTCGCTATATCGATCTGCGTTATCCCAACGGTGTCGCCGTGGCCTGGCATGGTGAAACCGAGGTCCAGGAAGAGGACGACGACGCCGGTTGAAACCTTTCGTCACGTTTTGATCCCGTCTTGTCGCTGTTTCAGTGTTTTCTTTGTCGCCAATAACCCGTATCGTGATCCAGGTTTTTCGTAATGGACTGGTGGTTTAACGTCAATTGTTTCTATAATGGGCGCAATGACCTTTTTATCAGAATAATGGGTTACCCAGCGGTTCAAAGTTCAGGAGACACTCCGGCGCATGGCAGTCACTTCCAACTCATCCAACATGGTAGTCGGGCTGGATATAGGAACATCCAAGGTAGTGGCCATTGTCGGACAGCCAACCGATGACGGTGGCATCGAGATTGCCGGCATCGGATCGCACCCATCACGTGGCATGAAGAAAGGCGTGGTGATCAACATCGAGTCGACGGTACAGTCGATTCAGCGTGCCGTGGAAGAAGCCGAACTGATGGCCGGCTGCGATATCCATTCGGTGTATGTCGGCGTGGCGGGCAGCCATATCAGTTCGATGAATTCTGATGGCGTGGTGGCGATTAAAGAGCGTGAAGTGACGCCTTCCGATATTGATCGTGTCATCGATTCAGCTCGGGCTCGAGCCATCTCCGAAGGGCAACGTGTACTTCATGTTTTGCCTCAGGAATTCTCCATCGATACCCAAGGCGGCATTCGCGAGCCGCTCGGTATGTCCGGCGTACGTCTGGAGGCGCGTGTCCATCTTGTAACTGCAGCACTCAATGCGGTACAGAATATCGACAAGTGCGTGCGTCGTTGCGGCCTGGAAGTCGATGCCATTATTCTCGAGCAACTTGCCTCCAGCATGGCGGTGCTGACCGAGGATGAACGTGAACTCGGGGTCTGCATGGTCGACATCGGCGGCGGCACCACCGACATTGCCGTATTCACCGAAGGTGCCATTCGCCACACGGCGGTGATTCCCATTGCTGGCGACCAGGTCACTAACGATATCGCCATGGCGCTTCGCACACCGACTCAGTACGCCGAAGAGATCAAGGTCAAGTACGCCTGCGCCTTGACGCAACTGGCCGCCAGCGACGAAATGATCAAGGTGCCGAGTGTGGGCGATCGCCCTTCCCGCGATCTATCGCGCCAAGCCTTGGCCGAGGTCGTGGAGCCGCGTTACGAGGAACTTTTCACGTTGATCCGCGACGAACTGCGGCGCAGCGGCTATGAAGACCTGGTGGCGGCCGGCGTCGTGTTGACAGGCGGTACGTCACGCATGGAGGGCGTCGTCGAGCTGGCCGAGGAGATTTTTCACATGCCGGTTCGCATCGCCTGCCCTCTCAATGTGCGCGGGCTGTCCGACGTGGTGCGCAATCCGATTTATTCCACCGGTGTAGGTTTGCTACATTACGCCCTTCAGGAGGCTCGGCATGGGCATGGCCGCGAGGGCAGGGCGGTGGCTGCACCACCCAGGCGTGATGACGTCTCCCAGCGTGGGGTAGGAGAAGGGATTCCGGCGCTGGCAAAACTCAAGGGCTGGTTGAAAGGAAATTTCTGACAGGGCCGCGGCGCGGTCCAGGAGACGGGGCTTATGTTCGAACTGGTAGATAGCGCACCCTCGAGCAGTGCGGTCATCAAGGTCGTCGGCGTAGGTGGGGGCGGCGGCAATGCCGTCAACCACATGGTCGAAAGCAATATCGAAGGCGTCGAGTTCATCTGCGCCAACACGGATGCCCAGGCGCTCAAGCGGGTGGCCGCCAAGACCGTGCTCCAGCTCGGCAACGAGATCACCAAGGGTCTTGGTGCCGGCGCCAACCCCGACGTGGGCCGTCAGGCCGCGATGGAGGATCGTGAACGTATCGCCGAGCTGATCAGCGGTGCCGACATGGTCTTCATCACCGCCGGCATGGGCGGCGGCACCGGCACCGGCGGCGCACCGGTCGTGGCCCAGGTGGCCAAGGAGCTGGGCATCCTCACCGTGGCGGTGGTGACCCGGCCGTTCCCCTTCGAGGGCCCGAAGCGAATGCGCGTCGCCGAAGAGGGGATGAAGGAGCTCTCCGAGCATGTCGACTCGCTGATCACCATTCCCAACGAGAAGCTGCTCTCGGTACTGGGCAAGAACGCCAGCCTGCTGACCGCCTTCAGCGCCGCCAATGACGTGCTGCTGGGCGCCGTGCAAGGCATTGCCGAGCTGATCACCAGCCCGGGCATCATCAACGTCGACTTCGCCGATGTCCGCACCGTGATGTCGGAGATGGGCATGGCAATGATGGGTACGGGTGGCGCCACCGGCGAGAACCGCGCCCGCGAGGCGGCCGAGAAGGCCATTCGCAGCCCGCTGCTGGAGGACATCGACCTCCATGGAGCACGCGGTATCCTGGTCAACATCACGGCTGGGCCGGACCTGTCGATCGGTGAATTCAACGATGTGGGCGCCACCGTGCAGGAGTTCGCTTCCCAGGATGCGACCATCGTCGTGGGCACGTCCATCGACATGGACATGACCGACGAGTTGCGCGTGACGGTGGTGGCGGCGGGTCTCGAGGGGCGCCAGGTCAAGGCACAAAGCCAGACGGCGAAGCGCAGCGAGGGCAACGAATATCGCCAGCGCCCGCAGCCGGCCATGCGCCAGCAGAGCGCGGTGGCCAAGGCCGAGCCCCAGGAGGCCGCCAAGCCGCAGCCTGAGAAGCGCCGCTCTCCTCAGGAACTTGACGATTACCTCGACATCCCGGCCTTCCTGCGTCGACAGGCTGATTGATAAAAGCTATCGCACGCTTGGGCAGAGCCGGGAGATGTTTTTTTGTTGAAACACTCGTTCGGTGTTATAGTGAACGGTGTTTGATAACTTTACAACGGCCTGGCTACTGCCCATGATCAGACAACGCACCCTGCAAAATACCATCCGCGCCACCGGCGTTGGCCTCCACTCCGGCAAGAAGGTTTACCTGACCTTGCGTCCGGCCCCGGTGAACACTGGTATCGTGTTCGTGCGTACGGACCTGGAGCCTGAAGTCCAGGTACCGGCCAGCGCTGCTCTGGTTACCGACACGACCTTGTGTACCGCGCTTTCCTGCGATGACGTCAAGGTCGCGACAGTGGAACACCTCATGTCCGCTCTGGCCGGATTGGGAATCGACAACGCCTATATCGACCTCAGTGCGCCCGAAGTGCCCATCATGGATGGCAGTGCCGGCCCGTTCGTGTTCCTGATCCAATCGGCGGGCATCGCCGAACAGGAAGCGCCGAAGAAGTTCATCCGCATCAAGCGCGAAGTGGTGGTACAGGAGGATGGCAAGGAAGCACGCTTCCTGCCGCATCAGGGCTTCAAGGTATCGTTCGCCATCGAGTTCGATCACCCGGTTTTCGAAGACCAGAAGCAGACCGCCGTGGTGGACTTCTCCACGACCTCTTTCGTCAAGGAAGTCTCCCGCGCCAGGACCTTCGGCTTCATGCGTGACCTCGAATACCTGCGCGCCAACAACCTGGCGCTAGGCGGAAGTCTCGACAATGCCATCGTCGTCGACGACTACCGCATCGTCAACGAGGGTGGGCTGCGCTACGAGGACGAATTCGTCAAACACAAGGTGCTCGATGCTATCGGCGACCTGTACCTGCTGGGCTACAGCCTGATCGGCGAGTTCCGCGGTGTGAAGTCGGGTCATGCCTTGAACAACCAGCTGTGCCGCGCCCTGCTGGCCCAGCCCGATGCCTACGAGATCGTCACCTTCGAGAAGGAACGCGAGCTGGCGCCAATCTCCTATGCCCAGCCGGCCATGGCCTGACGGCCCCGGTAGCGGTACCTTCAAGCGGATACGCCCAACGCCGTCCTCTAGAGGGCGGCGTTGTCGTCAGCGAAACCACTCCTTCATGACATGAGCGATGCGGCACATGTCCGCTTCAGACGTGACGTAGGCCGGCATGGTGTAGAGCCAGCGGCCGATGGGGCGTAGCCAGACGCCCCGTGCGCGAGCGAAGGAGGCGACGCCGGCCAGGTCGCCTGAGGCTCTGGCCTCGATGACGGCGGTGGCTCCCAGCACCCTGACGTCGTTCACCCTCGGATGGTGGCGCAGTGCTGGGTCTTGCAGCAGTTCATCGCGCAATACCCGGTTCAGGCTGGCGATCTTGTCCAGATAGTGCTCTTCCTCGAACACGGCGAGGCTCTCCAGCGCCACGCGGCAGGCCAGCGGGTTGCCCATGAAGGTGGGGCCGTGCATGAAGGCGTGCAGCGGGGTGTCGCCGATGAAGGCGTCATGTACGCGATCGGTGGCCAACGTCGCGGCATGACCCAGGTAGCCGCCGGTCAATCCCTTGGAGAGCACCATGATGTCCGGCGTCACCTCAGCGTGCTCGGCAGCGAACAGCTTGCCGGTGCGGCCGAAGCCGGTGGCGACTTCATCGAACACCAGCAGCACGTCGAATTCATCGCAGAGTGCGCGAGCCCGCTTGAGATAGAGCGGTGATGTCATGTTCAGCCCGCCGGCGGCTTGCAACAGCGGTTCCATCAGCAACGCAGCGAGTTCATCGTGATGGCGCTCGAGTACTGCGCGCAAGGCGAGGAGGTCATGCTCCACGGCTCTGGGATCGGCGTCGTACGGCGCCGCGGGGGCCGGGGCGAAATGGTGTTTGGGCAGGTAACCGGTGAACAGGCGATGCATCCCCTCTGCGGGATCGCATACCGCCATGCAGCCGCTGGTGTCGCCGTGATAGGCCTTCATCAGCGACAGCATGCGATGCTTGCCGGGTTTTCCGCGTAGGTGCTGGTACTGCACTGCCATCTTCATGGCCACTTCCATGCCCACCGAACCGCTATCGGAGAAAAAGACATGGTTGAGTCCCGGCGGCGTGATCCGCACCAGCTCGCTGGCCAGGCGGTCGGCGGGTTCATGGGTCAGGCCGCCTAGCATGACGTGGCACAAGGTGTCGGCCTGCTGCTTGATGGCATTGACCAGGCGCGGGTGACCGTAGCCATGGATCATGCACCACCATGAGCAGGTGGCGTCGAGCAGTGTCTCGCCGTTCTCCAAGGTGAAGCGGGGGCCTTCGCCGCCAACGACCCTGGGGGCGATTTGCTGGGTTCGCAGGTGGGCATAGGGATGCCAGACGGGGGAAGCCATCATGCCTCCGTTTCGGGCCGGAGAAATATGTTTAACGACGGGGCGTGAGCCGGAATTACCCGTGGCGCACTGAAACCGAGCGGAGGCACGGCAGCCACCGGGGTCGTCGAGGACTTTGGCTTGGGGGGTAGCAAGGGTATCGCGAAGCTCGTCAGGCGCGAGCCGCGATGGTGCGGATGGGGAGACTTGAACTCCCACGCCCGAAGGCACCAGAACCTAAATCTGGCGTGTCTACCAATTCCACCACATCCGCAGGGCTGGGCAGGCGTCCACATTGTACGGACCCTCGGTCGCAAGTCAATCGCCATTGGGCAGCTCGAGATGGGCAATGGCGGCTTCCGGGCGCCTTGCTCGAGCCACCCGGCTCAGGCGCGGCACCACCCCCAGGCATGGCGCATCGAGGGTGCGCTGCAGCGTGGCCAGGTTGTCGGCATATAGCGAGGCGTCACGGGCGAAGTCGACGGCCAGCAAGTTGCCGACCCAGCCAGCCAGCATCGCTCCATCCGCGCGTATGGCCTCGGCCGTCAGGCGGGCATGGTTGAGGCAGCCGAGCCTGAGACCGACCACGAGGATGACCGGCAGGCCGAGATGAGTTGCCAGGCCAGCGAGGTCCTCGCCGTCGCTGAGCGGCACGCGCCAGCCCCCGGCCCCCTCTACCAGGACGAGATCACGTGGCTCTTCCAGCAGTGAAGCGACATGCTTGCTGAGCTGAGCGAGGCCGATGCTCACTCCCGCCTGGCGAGCCGCCAGGTGTGGGGCGATAGCCGGTTCGAAAGCGAAGGGGTTGATCGTCTCGTAGGCCGGTGTCGGTATGCTTCGCGCCATCAGGGCAAGGGCGTCGTCATTGCGCAGGCCGGCGTCGGTTCGCCGGCATCCCGAAGCGACGGGCTTTAGCCCGAGGGTGCTCAGGCCACGCGAGCGGGCCAGGGCCAGCAGCCCGGCGGTCACCAGGGTCTTGCCGGCGTCGGTATCGGTACCGGTGACGAAGTAGCACGTCATGCTTCCGCTTCCTTGTCGAGAAGTAGGGTGAGGCGACGGTAGCTAACCGGTAGTCCCGCTGGCTCGCGCAACGCTTCGAAGCGTTGCCGGGCGCGGGTTAGGTCGGAGCGGGTGAGTCGTGCGGCAGGGCGTGGGGTCTGGGCCCCGACCCCCTTGATCGAGGCCATGACCGCTGCCAAGTCCGGATAGAAGAAGCGTTCGGTAACTTCAAGGCAGCGAACTTGCGCGAAACCGGCCAGGCGGGCGCAGGCCGTGTATTGGTCTCGTGCGCGAAAGTCGAGCAAGGCCTGGGGCGACGACCAGGCCTGGGCGACCTCGCTCAGCGTACCGGGGCCAAGGGTATTGATCACGGCGCGCCCGCCGGGACGCAGCACCCGATGGAGCTCCGCCATGACTTCATCGAGATCGGGGCACCACTGGATGGCAAGGTTGGAGAAGACCAGATCCACTCGGCCATTGGCCAGGGGCAGGGCAGCGGCGTCCGCACACAGCCAGTCGATATTCGTCGCAGATTCCCGGCGGGCTATATCGAGCATGCCCATGGCCAAGTCAAGTCCAAACACGCGGCAGTCCAAGCCGAACCGGGCTGCGAGTCGCCTGCCCCAGTGGCCCGGACCGCAGCCCAGGTCGAGCACGCGGCTCGCTCTTGGTGGGAGCAAGGGCCAGAGCGCTTCGCCCATCCGCTGTTGTGCCGTGGCCAGGCGAGTGTAACGCTCCGACGAGCGTGAGAATGCTCGTGCCACTTGCCGGCGCCAGACGCTGGCTTCGAAAGGTGCAGTGGAGTATTGCATTGCCGGTGTCACAGGACAGCCTCGCCGGCTTTTGGTTGTTGGACGATATCTTGCAGCAGCATGACCAGATGACTCGTCAGGTTATCCGGGCGCGTCAACATGGGACAGTGTCCATTGTCAGCGAGCAGCATGTCGGCCGCTTGTCGGGCAGTCTCGCCTACCAGTGGGTCCCGCTCGCCGATCAGCCGGCGGATCGGGCAGGACGGTGCCAGGAATTGCTCGGAGAGGTCGAGTTGCCCCAACTGCTCGAGGCCCAAGGCCAGCGTTTCGCCCGAAGCGCTGGGAAGCCGACCCAGGAGGTCGACCAGGCGGCAATGTGCCGAGCGGGGAGAGGGCTCCCCCTGTAGCTGCCAGCGCAGGAAGTGTTGCCAGGTGGCGTGGGGTTCACGCTCGAAGGCACGGCGAAAGGTGGCCAGTTCCGCTGGCGTGACACCGTCTTCGCTGCAGAAGCGTGAGCCGATTCCCATCAGTACCAGGGCGCGCGGTGCGGGCAGGTGCGCCAGCAGCGAACCGGCAAGCAGGCCACCGAAAGACCAGCCGACCCAGACGGCATCGGCCGACAAGACATGGCTCATCGCGCTTGCCAGCTCGGCCAGGGTCGCCGGTGTCGTTTCGCCGGCGCGTGTGCCATAGCCCGGCCAGTCGGGGGTATTCACCTCGATGCCTGGCGGCCAGTAGGAGGCGAGCGGCTGCCAGATCCTAGCGTCGATGCCCCAACCGGAGAGCAACACCAGCGTCATGCTGTTTCCTCTTGGTGCAGGCGCACCAGGGACTCGACCAGGCGATCCAGCGCTGGCTTATCGTGGGCGGCATTGAGGGTGATGCGGAGTCGTGCCTCGCCCTGGGGCACGGTGGGAGGGCGAATGGCGCCGACCAGCAGCCCTTCCTGGCGCAGACGGTCGGCCCAATGCATGACGCGTTGGCTATTACCCAGAACCAGCGGCTGAATGGGAGTGAAGGAGTCGGCCAGCGGCAGGTCGAGCCGGCTTGCTTCATGGCGAAAATAAGTGATGGCGTCCCGTAGCCGCTCCCGGCGTTCCGGCTCGGCGGCGAGAACGTCGAGTGCAGCGAGCGTGGCGGCCGCCACGCCGGGAGGCTGTGCCGTGGTGTAGACATAGGGGCGGGCGAACTGAATCAGATGCTCGATCAGCGTCTCGCTGCCAGCCACGAAGGCACCCGCGGTACCCAGCGCTTTGCCCAAGGTGCCCACCAGGATCGGGACGCGCTCGACGTCATGGGCGTAGCCGACGCAACCGTCGCCATGTTGACCGAGCACCCCCAGGCCATGGGCGTCGTCGATCATCAGCCAGGCGTGGTGGCGGAAGCTTGTTTCCGCCAGGCCGCTGATGTTGGCTACGTCACCGTCCATGCTGAATACGCCGTCACTGACGACAAGTCTGGCCGAGCTCATCGGCGCCCGGTTCAGCAGGCGCTCGAGATCGCCGAGGTCAAGATGATGGAAGCGTCGCGAGCGGGCCCCGGCCAGTTTGGCACCGTCAATCAGCGAGGCGTGATTGAGCCGATCCTGGAAGACGTGGGTGTCACTGTCACACAGGGCCTGCAGGGTGCCCAGGTTGGCCATGTAGCCGGTGGAAAATAGCAGCGCACGGGGGCGCCCGACGAGTTCGGCCAGGCGCCGCTCGAGCGTTTCGTGGACCTCACGGTGGCCGCTGACGAGGTGCGAGGCGCCGGCACCGGTACCGAATCGGCGGGCGCCTTCCGCCTGGGCCTCGGCCAGCCGGGGATCGCCGGCCAGCCCAAGGTAGTCGTTGCCGGCAAAGTCGATCAGCTCGGCATGGGGTGTACTTCGCCGCCGCCACAACCCCTGCGCCTGGCGATGGGCGGCAGCGACAGCGAGGCGCTCGGGCCAGACGTGAGCGGAAGCCGGCATCGCGGTCATGCCTGGGTGGCGTCGTAGGCCAGTGCGGCACTGCGGGTCTCGCCCGCTTGTCGGATCAGTGCCTCTTCAAGCGCGGCCTGTTGTCGGGTGTCGTCGTGGCAAGTCTCGCGGCGCTCGGGATGCAGCCCGAGCTTGTCGAACAGAGCGCGATCGCGTGTCGCCTGCGGGTTGCCGGTGGTCAGGAGCTTGTCGCCGTAGAAGATGGAATTGGCACCGGCAAGAAACGCCAGCGCCTGGGTCGATTCATCCATCTGCTCGCGGCCGGCCGAGAGGCGTACATGGCTTGCCGGCATCAGGATGCGGGCGACGGCGATAGCGCGTACGAACTCGATGGGGTCGAGGTCTTCCACTTCTTCCAACGGTGTGCCGGGTACCTTGACCAGCAGGTTGATAGGCACCGATTCGGGATGCGGATCGAGCCTGGCCAGCTGTTGCAACAGGGCGGCTCGGTCGCGCGGCGCCTCGCCCATGCCGAGAATGCCGCCCGAGCAGACCTTCATGCCCGCTTCGCGGACGTTGCCCAAGGTCTCCAGGCGGTCGGAATAGGTGCGGGTGGTGATGATCTCGCCATAGTATTCCGGCGAAGTGTCGAGATTGTGGTTGTAATAGTCGAGGCCGGCCTCGGCCAGGCGTGAGGCCTGTTCGGCGTCGACCATGCCCAGCGTCATGCAGGTCTCGAGTCCCAACGCCTTGACCCGGCGCACCATCTCCAGCACCACGGCCAGGTCTTTTTCGCGCGGGCTGCGCCAGGCAGCACCCATGCAGAAGCGGCTGGCGCCGGCCTCCTGGGCGGCCTTGGCCTGGGCGACCACCTTCTCGATCTCGAGCAGCTTCTCCCTGCCTAGGCCAGTGGCGTAGTGACCTGACTGGGGGCAATACTTGCAATCCTCGGGACAGGCACCGGTCTTGATCGACAGCAGGGTGGAGACCTGCACGGCATTGGCGTCGAAATAGGCGCGATGCACCCCCTGGGCGCGAAACAGCAGGTCATTGAAAGGAAGGGCGAAGAGCGCTTCGATCTCGGTCAGCGACCAGTCGTGACGAATCGGTGCTTGATTGACGGCTGGTGCGTTCGGGCCGGCTTGCAGGGCATCGGTCATGGTGGGGCTCGTCTTGGTCAACTTTGCGTTTCTCGGGAGTTGACTGTGAGCGTACGTGAAACTGACCAGCTGTCAACCCGGAAGAAATCTAAAGTTGACCTTTTGAGCCGATACCCTGAGCACTGCATGGCGATGGTAAGCTTGCCTCATTTATGCCCAGGAAGAGGAAAGCCGGCATGGCAGCAGAACCTGAGCATGGCTTGCTTCGAGGCGGACAGGCCAAACGATGGCGCCATTGGCTGCGGCCGCTCTGGCATGGCATCAACCGCGGCCTGGTTCTTGCCTTGCCGGGGCGTTGCAGCTTCTGCCTGGCCCCGGCAGAGCCGGAGCGCGCCTGGTGCCGGGCCTGCTTCGAGGCACTGCCGTGGAACATGGCAGCCTGTCCGAGCTGTGGCGAGCCGTTGCCCTCCGGTTCGCGCTCGGCCAGGCTCTGCGGTCGCTGCCTGACGCGACCACCGGCCTTCCTGCGCTCGCGGGTGCCGCTGCGCTACGAGGACGATGTGGCAGGGTTGATGCAGCGCTTCAAGTTCCATGCCTCACCGCGTGCCGGCCATGTATTGCTCGAACTGCTTGAGCGCGGCCTGGGCCTGCAGGCTTTGGCCTGGCCGCAAGCCTTGATACCGGTGCCGCTCCATCCCAAGCGGGCCCGCCAGCGCGGCTTCGACCAGGCCGACTGGCTGGCTCGACGCCTGGCGGTGCGTCATGGTCTGGATATGTCGTGCGCGACCCGGCCGAAGCATACTCGCTCACAACGTGGCCTCGATCGCACCGAACGGTACCGCAACCTGCGCAGTGGCTTTGTGGTGAAGGAATCGCTGCCTCCACGCGTAGCGCTGCTCGATGATGTCATGACCACCGGAGCCACGCTGGATGCCTTGGCCGAGGCCTGCCTGGCGGCCGGTGCCCGTGAGGTGGAGGCCTGGGCGGTGGCCCGCACGCCACTTCCGGGCGGGGAGTCACACTCTGCGGGCCCCGGCTGCTAACATGGCGTTTCTCCTCAATCGGTGACGAACATGCAGAGCACAGCGCATCCCTTTGCAGCCCTCTCCCCGGCGCGTGTCGTGGCAGCCGTCGAGTCTCTCGGCTTCTGGTTGCCGGGCGAACCCTTTGCCTTGAATAGCTACGAGAATCGGGTCTTTCTGCTGCACGATGATGAAGCGCGGCGCTGGGTGGCCAAGTTCTACCGCCCGGGGCGCTGGAGCGATGCGCAGATTCAGGAGGAGCATGACTTTCTCTCCGAACTGCGAGGCGAGAACGTTGCCGTGGCCGCTCCCTGGCGCGATGAAACGGGTCGCAGCCTCCATCATGCCGAGGGGTTTCGGCTGGCGCTTTTCCCTCAGCTTTCTGGGCAGGCGCCGGAACTCGAGAATCCGTCGCATCTGTTCGCTCTTGGCGAGCTGATCGGCGCCGTCCACGCGGTTGGCGAGCAAGCCGGCTTTGTGCATCGCGGCCGGCTCGAGCTGGATGGAATGATACGCGAGGCCCAGCAGCGCGTGTTGGGCGCCCCTTGGCTGGACCGGCGTCAGCGTGGGGCCTATGAACGCATTTCCGAATTGCTGCATGGCGAACTGCAGGCCTATGCGTGGGCGCCGGAGCGGGCGATCCGGGTGCAGGGCGATTGCCATATCGGCAACATGCTTGGCCGTGACGATACCTTTGCCCTGGTGGATTTCGACGACTGCCTGATGGCCCCCGCCATCCAAGACCTTTGGATGCTGCTCACCGCGCAGCACGAGGCGGAGTGGCAGATGCAGCTCTCCGAAGTGCTGGAGGGATACGAGCAGCACCGGGAATTCGATCGCCGCGAGCTAAGGCTGATCGAGCCGCTACGTACGTTTCGCCTGATGCGTCACAGCGCCTGGCTGGTGGCTCGTTGGGACGATCCTGCCTTTCCTCCGGCATTCCCCTGGGTCGCCGACGCCGGATACTGGGATGCCCACATCCGCCAACTGGAGCAGCAGCGCCAGCTACTCGAACGGGCGCCGCGCTGGATGGCATGAGGCATGGGCGCACACGGAAGGCGCGCCGTATGAGCGATCAATCTGTATCGGGATCGGGGCGCTCGGCAGGGATCGGGTTGGCGACTCCCTCACCGTTGGCTTGACGGCGCTGCTCGTTGATGCGGGCAGAGGGGTTGTCCAGCTCCTCGATCTCGAGGCCGTTGGCCAGATTGAGGTGGAACACGTGGTCGCTGGCCAGTTCGCAGCGGCCCGATTCGCAGGTGGCAAGTCCATAGCTGCCGTCCCGCTCGTAGGCCGTCGCGGAGAACTCACCGCTGAAGATGTGACTATCGGCGTCTTCGGTCTCGATGCAGGTCAAGGATTTGGCGGTAATACGCATGCGATCCCCATCCTGACGGGCATCGGCCACCACGACACAGTATTCGGGAAGTTCGTGGGTCGTTGCACCAATGCCGGTGACGGGGCGCAGCAGAATGTCGTCGCGACGCGCGTTCCCATCCTCCAAGATCAGATCGTCGACGACCTGCATGGCGACATCGGCCTCGGCAGGCAGGGAGAGGGTGTCCGCCGCGGCGTGGAGAGGCAAGAGAAGAATAGCCAGTCCGCTGGCTTTCAGTATCGCATCCGGAATCTTGATCATATCGGGCTCTCGAGGGGACCAGGTTGCGCGTAGCGGCAGATTCGACAGGAAATCCTACCATAGCTAACCCGGTGCAGCAGTGTCACGAATGTCGCAGTGGCGGTTCCAGGCGTACCGCCACTGCGGGGCGGCTTCGATTACGGTAGAATATGTCTCGAGAGCAGCGAATATTTGTACAAATTTTATTTTTGTAAAATCATTGTAGTTCAAGACGATGGCCAGGCCATCACGAGACGAACGGCATAACCACTCGCAGGTCTGTCCATGAACGAAGAGCTAGCCAACCATTATCGCCGGATCCTACTTGAACTCGGTGAAGACCCCGACCGGGAGGGCTTACGCGATACGCCGAAGCGAGCTGCCAAGGCGATGCAGTTTCTCACCCGTGGCTATGGGCAGACGCTCGAGGAAATCGTCAACGGAGCCGTGTTTGAGAGCGAAACCGACGAGATGGTGCTGATCAAGGACATCGAG
Source organism: Billgrantia hypersalina (assembly GCF_052584175.1). Classification (NCBI taxonomy): domain Bacteria; kingdom Pseudomonadati; phylum Pseudomonadota; class Gammaproteobacteria; order Oceanospirillales; family Halomonadaceae; genus Billgrantia; species Billgrantia hypersalina. The sequence goes on along the minus strand of NZ_JBMIQI010000018.1, from coordinate 573,119 downwards.
CTCTACTCGATGTGCGAGCATCATCTTCTGCCTTTCATCGGCAAGTGTCACATCGCCTATATGCCCAGCGGCAAGGTGCTTGGACTTTCCAAGTTCGCGCGTATCGTCGACATGTACGCGCGCCGTATGCAGATCCAGGAGAACCTGACGCGACAGATCGCCGAGGCCGTCCTGCAGGTCACCGAAGCAAACGGCGTTGCGGTAGTGATCGAGGCGCGTCACCTGTGCATGATGATGCGTGGCGTGGAGAAACAGAATTCCAGCATGTCCACGTCGGTAATGTTGGGCGCCTTCCGAGACAATTCGCCGACCCGTCAGGAGTTCCTCACCCTGGTTTGCGGCCGCTGAGGGCCTATTCGACCCCTCTGACCCTTACTCATCTGGAGCCCACGCCATGACGCTGCATGCCCTGGACGATCAGCACCTCGACCATGACCTGGCGACCATTCGCATCAAGAATCTGCGTCTGCGCACCTACATCGGCATCAAGGAGGAGGAAATTCTGAATCGTCAGGACGTAGTGATCAACGCCGTGATCCGCTACCGGGCCGACAGGGCGATGCGCTTCAATCGCATTGAACAGGCGCTCAACTACCGCACGATCACCAAGGAGGTGATCGCCCTGGTCGAGGAAAATCGCTTCCAGCTGCTGGAGCGCATGACCCGGGAAGTTCTCGACCTGGTCATGTCCCATGAGCAGGTACTGACAGCGCAGGTCGAAATCGACAAGCCACATGCACTGCGTTTTGCCGATTCGGTTTCCATCACGCTTTCCGCAACGCGAGAGCCGCGGCGCGAGCGGTGATTGGCGAGAGTTTCATGCCATCATACTGCCCTGGGTTGGTGGGAGCGGGTTTTGCGCTTAGCATGGAACGACACTGCGAGAACCGACAGAGAGAGACGAGCCGTTGGAAAGCGACACCTCCCCCCCGGGTTCGCCGCGGCGACGCTACGCCCCCTGGGCCACGACCGCCATCGTCACGGCACTCATCGCCCTGCTTTTCCAGGGCAGCCTGCCGCCACTGAACATTGCCGCTGCCCTCTTTGCCGTACTGGGATTGCGCCAGATACGGCGTCATCCCCAGCGCTACATCGGGCGTGCATTCTGCTGGATTGCCATCGCACTGGTTCTGATACTTGCCATACTGAATGCTATGTTGCAGCCACCGGTACAGGAAGACATGCCCCCGAGTGTTCCCGAGCAGCCCAATATCGAGGCCCAGTGATCGGGACAGGGTTCGGAACGCATTCACCTTCATTCGGATACAGGCCCCGCTGAGGCCAGGAGAGACAACATGGAAGCCCTCAAGGAAACGCAGCTCTACTGTCCTTTCGCTTATATCGACGGTAGCTGGGTTGCCGCCGATAGCGGCGAACAGATAGAAGTGGTCAACCCGGCGACGGGAGAGACCTTCGGTACCGTGCCGAGGTTGGGTCGGAGCGAGACCGAGCGGGCCATCGCAGCCGCGGATGCGGCACTCGTCGGCTGGCGTGCGCTCACTGCCCAGGAGCGGGCCGATATCCTGATGAAGTGGCACGACCTGATGTTCGAGCATCAGGATGATCTGGCGATGATCATGACCCATGAGCAGGGCAAGCCGCTCAAGGAGGCGGCCGGTGAGATCGCCTACGCCGCCAGCTTCCTGCGTTGGTTTGCTGAGGAGGCACGGCGGGTCTATGGCGAAACCATACCGGCGGCGAAGCCCAACCAGCGCATCGTGGTGACCAAGCAGCCGGTGGGCGTGGTCGGCGCCATTACGCCATGGAATTTCCCGGCGGCGATGATTACCCGTAAAGCCGGTGCGGCATTGGCGGCGGGCTGCACCATCGTCATCAAGCCAGCCAGCCAGACGCCGTTTTCGGCCACTGCCATGGCATTGCTGGCCGAGCGAGCCGGCGTGCCCCGCGGCGTATTCAACGTGGTCCCGGGGCGCGCCGGCGAAATCGCCGCGGCAATGACCGAATCGCCGCTGGTGCGCAAGATTACCTTCACCGGTTCCACCGAGGTGGGCCGTGAACTGATGTCCCGGGCCTCACAGCATATCCAGAAGATCTCTCTGGAGCTTGGCGGCAACGCCCCGTTCATCGTGTTCGAGGATGCCGACCTGGATGCCGCGGTGGAGGGAGCGATGGCCGCCAAGTTTCGCAATGCCGGCCAAACCTGCATCTGTACCAACCGCTTCCTGGTTCAGTCCAGCGTCGTGAACGCCTTCTGCGAGAAGCTGGCGGTAGCGATGCATAGCGAACTCAAGGTCGGGAACGGTACCGAGACGGACATCAACATCGGTCCGCTGATCGATGAAAATGCCGTGAGCAAGGTCAGCGAGCACGTACAGGATGCCGTCGACAAGGGGGCCGAGTTGCTGCTGGGCGGTCACCCGCACCCGTTGGGCGGCAATTTCTTCACGCCGACCTTGATCAGCTTTGCCAATGGCGACATGAAGGTGGCTCAGGAGGAAACCTTTGGGCCGCTGGCCGCCGTGTTCCCCTTCGACGATGAGGAAGATGCCGTGCAGATGGCCAACGATACCCAGTACGGCCTCGCCTCCTATTTCTACTCGCGCGACCTGGGCCGCGTGTGGCGCGTCGCCGATGCCCTGGAATATGGCATGGTGGGTATCAACACCGGGCTGATCTCCAATACGGCGGCCCCGTTCGGTGGTGTCAAGGCTTCCGGGCTGGGTCGTGAAGGCGGCCATCAAGGGATCGAGGAGTTCCTCGAAACCAAGTATCTCTGCATCGATCTCGGCTGATAGCGCCATAGAAGTTCTGACCACAAGAACGGCAACCCCATTGGCCCGAGGCCAATGGGGTTTTCTCTTCGGTCTTGCTTGAGAAAACGGCTGGGCGTGATGCAGCGTCTTTAATGGCGGAAATGGCGCATGCCGGTGAACACCATGGCAATCCCCGCCTCATTGGCGGCATCGATCACTTCCTGGTCACGCATGGAGCCGCCGGGCTGTATCACGGCAGTGATACCGGCCTGCGCCGCTGCATCGATGCCGTCCCGGAACGGGAAGAAGGCGTCGGAAGCCATCACCGAACCAGGCACCTCGAGACCTTCGTCGGCGGCCTTGATGCCGGCGATCCGGGCCGAGTAGACACGGCTCATCTGGCCGGCGCCGACCCCGACGGTCTGACCCTTCCTGGCGTAGACGATGGCATTGGACTTGACGTACTTCGCCACCTTCCAGGCAAAGGTCAGGTCGCGCAGCTCCTGCTCGGTGGGAACGCGCTCGGTGACCACGGTCAGCTCGTCGCGGCCGACCATGCCCAGGTCGCGATCCTGTACCAGCAGCCCGCCGGTCACACGTTTGTAATCGTGGGCGTGCTGTTGCTCGCCGGGCCAGTGCTCGCCTACATCGAGCAGGCGAACGTTCTGCTTCTCTGCGACGATGGCGAGGGCGGCATCGTCGACGCCGGGGGCGATGATTACCTCGACAAATTGGCGATCTATGATGGCGCGCGCGGTGTCGGCATCCAGTGGCCGATTGAAGGCGATGATACCGCCAAAGGCGCTGGTGGGATCGGTGGCGAAGGCCTTGTCATAGGCCTCGCGGGGCGAAGCGCCGACTGCCACGCCGCAGGGGTTGGCGTGCTTGACGATCACACAGGCGCAGTCGGTGAAGCTCTTGACGCATTCGAAGGCGGCGTCGGTATCGGCGACGTTATTGTAGGACAGTTCCTTGCCCTGACGCTGGTGGGCGGTAGCCACGCTGGCTTCCTGCGCATCGGCCTCGATGTAGAACGCCGCGCTCTGGTGAGGATTTTCGCCGTATCGCATGGCCTGCTTCTTGACGAATTGCAGGTTGTAGGTACGGGGAAAGCCGTTTTCGCCGCCCGGTACCCGCTGGCCCAGGTAGTCGGCGATCGCCGCATCGTAACCGGCGGTATGCTCGAAGGCCTTCACTGCCAGGTCGAAGCGGGTAGCATCGCTCAACGCTCCCGCTTGGGAGGCCATCTCGGCGAGCACCCGTGAATAGTCGTCGGCATCCACCACGATGGTAGTGTGGGCGTGGTTCTTGGCGCAGGCACGCACCATGGTCGGGCCGCCGATGTCGATGTTCTCGATGGCAGCCTCGAGTGTACAGTCCGGTTTGGCCACGGTCTGGGCGAAGGGGTAGAGATTGACCACCACCATTTCGATCGGCGCGATGTCATGCTCTTCCATCACATCGTCGTCCTGCCCGCGGCGCCCCAGGATGCCGCCGTGGATCTTGGGATGCAGCGTCTTGACGCGGCCGTCCATGATCTCGGGAAAGCCGGTGTGCTCGGACACCTCGGTCACGGCAATGCCGTTCTCCTGCAGCAGGCGAAAGGTGCCGCCGGTGGAGAGCAGCTCGACGCCATACTGGGACAGGCCGTGGGCAAAGTCGACGATGCCGGTCTTGTCGGAGACGCTGATCAGCGCCCGACGTACCGGGATGGGAGAGGGTTGGGCCATGTTGGGGTGCAACTCTTGTCGAAGTGGATGATTACGGGATCAGATCAGGTCATGCTGCTTGAGCTTCTTGCGCAGCGTACCGCGATTGAGACCTAGCATCTCCGCGGCGCGGGTCTGGTTGCCATGGGTATATTCCAGCACGCTGGCCAGCAGAGGTGCCTCGACTTCCGTCATTACCATGGCGTAGAGATCGGTTACGGTGCCGCCGTCCAGGTGATCGAAATAGCGTCGCATGGCGGCGTTCACGGCTTCGCGCAGGGGCTGCTCTGCCAGTGTGGGCGGTGGCAGGAGGGTGCTGTCGAGGCCTGTCAGGTCGGCGCAGGAGCCGTCCTCCAGGCCAGGCACATCGGCATTCTGGTTGAAAGCTTCACGGTTCATGCGGCACTGGTTCCATTCGTCGCCCAAACGCGATATTCCTCACGTTCGGGGCTAAACAGGTCGTCGATGAAGGCATACTGTTCGTCGGGCTGCTCCAGGGTATTGAAGGCAGCCCGTAGCTCGCGTTGACGGTCGGTGTCGAAGCGGCTGTCTGCGGCGAGGTACCAGCTCAGATGCTTGCGTGCGATACGCGCTCCCATGTAGCAGCCGTAGAAATCGTGCAGGGCGACAAGATGGCCCCGCAGGACATCGGCACGCTCGTCCAGACCGGGAGGGGGGCAGCCACGCCCATGGCGCAGGAAGTGGTCGATCTCGCGAAATATCCACGGGTTGCCTTGGGCACCGCGGCCGACCATCACCGCATCCGCTCCAGTATAGTCCAGAACCTCGGCGGCCTTGCGGGGAGAGTCGATATCGCCGTTGGCGAACACCGGTATTTCAACCGCCTGCTTGATGGCGGCGATGGTGTCGTATTCGGCCTCGCCCTGAAAGCGCTGCTGGCGGTGCCGGCCGTGCACGGCCAGGGCCTGGATACCCGCGGCCTCCGCCAGGCGAGCCACCCGCACGCCGTTATTGCTCTCGGCGGACCAGCCGGTGCGGATCTTCAGCGTCACCGGAACATCAACGGCGGCCACCACGGCCTCGAGTATCTCGGCGACCAGCGTCTCATCGCGAAGCAGCGCGGAACCGGCGGCCTTGTTGCAAACCTTCTTGGCCGGACAGCCCATATTGATATCGATGATCTCGGCGCCCTGGCCGGCATTGAGGCGGGCCGCCTCGGCCAGCATGGCGGCGTCGCCACCGGCAATCTGCACTGCCCGAGGGCCGGGCTCGCCGCGGTGATCCATGCGCTGGCGCGACTTGCGCGTGTGCCACAGTGCCGGGTCCGAGGTGACCATTTCGCCAACCACCAGCCCTGCCCCCAGGCGGCGGCAGAGTTGGCGAAAGGGGCGATCGGTCACGCCAGCCATGGGGGCCAGGATAACCCGGTTGGGCAAGCGGTGGCGGCCTATCTGTGGCAGCGGGCGGCTAGCAGACATGAGTCGTATCAGTGGTCTTGGGGCTGCTTATCATACGCCCCCGAAGGGGCAGGGTGAAGGTCGCGTAAGGGGAGAGCCTCATTGTGGTCGTTGCCCACTCAGGCAGACCCAGCCCTCGCGTGCCTGCGGGTCACCCATCGCCAGCCCCTGGTCGCGATAGGCGTCGAGCACCGCATCGGCTTGACGCTCGAGAATGCCCGACAGGGCCAGGCGCCCGCCCGGCGCCACATGGCCGGCGATAGTCGGGGCCAGCTCCACCAAGGGGCCGGCCAGGATATTGGCCACCACCAGCGGAAAGCGACGTCCTTCAGCAAGCTGCTCGGGATAGCAGAGCGCGAATTCACCCGCCGCGACATCGTTGCGTTCGGCGTTGTCACGACTGGCCTGCAGCGCCTGCGGGTCGATGTCGGTGCCGGTGGCCATCGCCGCACCCAGCTTGAGGGCAGCGATGGCAAGGATGCCTGAACCGCAGCCGACGTCGAGCACCTCGACGCCGTCGAGGCCGCCCTCCTGCGCCAGGGCATCGAGCCACTCGAGGCACAGCGCCGTGGTGGGATGGGTGCCGGTGCCGAAGGCGAGACCCGGGTCCAGGCGCAGGTTGACGGCGTCGGGATCGGGCGGTTCATGCCAGCTCGGTACGATCCACAACCGCTGGCCCATGCGTAGAGGCTGGAAATCCTCCATCCATTCACGCTCCCAGTCGCGATCGGCCAGCAGCTCATGTTCAATGAGCGGGCAGGGCTCGTCGGGCTGGGTTTCGGCCCAGGCGGCCGCCAGTCGTTCGAGCATGGCGTCGAGCCCCTCGAGATCGTCGTAAAGGCCGGTCAGCACCGTCTCGTTCCACAGTGGCGTGGTGCCGCGTTCGGGCTCGAAGACCGGGTCGTCGTGGGCATCCTGAAGGGTGATGGCGGTGGCGCCTTCGGCCAGGAGCAGCTCTTCGAGCAGTTCAGCCTGCTCCGGGGCGATGCGGGCCTTGAGTTGCAGCCAGGGCATGGCAGTCTCCGTGCGAAACGCAAGCGGGATGGCCTTGGCCACCCCGCGGGGATCGATGCTCGGCCAGGAACCTCCTAGGAACCGAGCTTCTTCTCCAGGTAGTGGATGTTGACACCGCCCTGCTGGAAGAGGCCGTCGCGAACCAGGTCCTTGTGCAGATCGGTATTGGTCTTGATGCCCTCCACCAGGAGTTCGTCAAGGGCATTGCGCATGCGCGTGAGGGCGATTTCACGACTGTCGCCCCAGGTGATCAGCTTGCCGATCAGAGAATCATAGTGGGGCGGCACGGTGTAGCCGGTATAGACATGCGAATCCATGCGTACCCCGAGCCCGCCTGGCGGATGGTAGAGGGTAACCTTGCCGGGCGAGGGCATGAAGGTTCGGGAATCCTCGGCGTTGATGCGGCACTCGAAAGCGTGACCCTCGAGCTGGACGTCTTCCTGCCGGATCGACAGCGGCAGGCCGGAGGCGATGCGTAGCTGCTCGCGTACGATGTCCACGCCAGTGACCATCTCGGTCACGGGATGTTCCACCTGGACCCGGGTGTTCATCTCGATGAAGAAGAACTGGCCGTCTTCGTAGAGGAACTCGAAGGTACCGGCGCCGCGATAGTCGATCTCGATGCATGCCTCACGGCACGCATCGAGCACCTTGGCCCGGGCACCCGGATCGATGCCGGGGGCCGGAGCCTCTTCGAGCACCTTCTGGTGGCGGCGCTGCAGTGAGCAATCGCGATCATACAGATGGATGGCATTGCCCTGGCCATCGGCCAAGACCTGAATCTCGACGTGGCGCGGCCGCTCGAGAAACTTCTCCATGTAGACCGTGCCGTCACCGAAGGCCGCATGCGCCTCGGTGCGTGTCACGTTGATCGCCGACAGCAGGTGCCCTTCGGTGTGCACCACGCGCATGCCGCGCCCGCCGCCGCCGGCAGCGGCCTTGATGATGACGGGGTAACCGATTCGCCGGGCAATGGCCACGTTCTCGCTCTCGTCGTCACCCAGCGGGCCGTCCGAGCCGGGGACAGTGGGGACGCCGGCCTTCTTCATGGCTTCGATGGCACTGACCTTGTCGCCCATCAGCCGAATGGTATCCGCACGCGGTCCGATGAAGACGAAGCCGGAGCGCTCCACCTGTTCGGCGAAGTTGGCGTTCTCGGAGAGAAAGCCGTAGCCGGGGTGGATCGCACTGGAGTCGGTGACTTCCGCGGCGCTGATCAGTGCCGGGATGTTCAGATAAGACTGCGCCGAGGGCGCCGGGCCGATGCACACGGCCTCGTCGGCCAGACGCACGTGCATCAACTCACGGTCGGCCTTGGAGTGAACCGCGACGGTCTTGATGCCCAGCTCCTTGCAGGCACGCAGGATGCGCAGGGCGATCTCGCCGCGGTTGGCGATGAGTACCTTGTCCAGCATAGGGTGTCCGCCAGTGTCGGTGAAAGATCAGGAAATGATAAGCATCGGCTGGTCGAATTCGACCGGCTCGCCGTCCTCGACCAGGATCGCCTCGATGACGCCGTCGCGATCGGCTTCGATCTGGTTCATCATCTTCATGGCTTCAACGATACAGACCGTTTCGCCCTTCTTGACACTCTGGCCCACTTCGATAAAGGGTTTCGACCCCGGTGCCGGGCTGCGATAGAAGGTTCCGACCATGGGGGAGGTCAAGGCATGGCCCTGGTAAGCCGTCGGGGCTTCCTCTGCAGGCTCCGCAGAGAGGTTAGGAGCTGCTTGCCCCGGTGCCGGCTGCGGGGCAGCGTATTGTGGCATGGGAGCCTGGGGCCAGCTGACGCCGTTGGGATGACGGCTGATACGCACCGATTCTTCGCCTTCCTGAATCTCGATTTCGCTGATGTTGGATTCTTCGAGCAGCTCGATCAGCTTCTTGACCTTGCGGATATCCATGTTGAGTCTCGACCGGTGGGTAAATGGCGGTGGGCAAGGGCGCTGTTAACCCAAGCCAACTTTCGATAGATCGCGGCAAGATGGCGAATATTGCCGGCGCTATCGGCCTTGATAAGCGTTGTTGGCGGAGTGTGCCTAAAATCGCAGGGGATGTCCAGCCGGCCGGGAACAGTGTTCGACTCCTTTCGCCGACATGCCAGCCTCGGTCAGGCGCGCTGACGTTCGAACCAGTCGAGCAGCCCCTGAAGGTGGCTGGCGAGTTCGTCGACCCCTACGGTTCCCTGGATGCGGGCTTGGCGGATCTCCTCTTCGCCGCTGAAGAATAGCAGGCTTGGCGGGCCGAACAGGCTGAAATGGTCGAGCAGGTCGCGGGTAGCGGCATCCGTGCGGGTCACGTCGACATTGATGCGAGCGAATCGGGAAAGCGGCTCGGCGACCCGCGGGTCGGGGTAGACCTGTCGCTCCAGCTGCTTGCACGAAATGCACCAGTCCGCGGTGAAGTGGACAAAAGCGGGTCGGCCCTGGCCGGCGTGTTCGCGAAGTGAGCTGCGCAGGGCTTCGAGATCGTCAACGGTGGTGATTGATACGCGCTCCGGCGAGGAGCCGGCGGAAGGAAGCGGTGCCAGCGGGCGCAGGGGATCGCTGCCCCCCATGGCGGCGCCGAATACCAGCGCGATACCCCAGGCCAACAGCATCAGGCCTACGGCCTGGCGTACCCGAGGCCAGCCCTGGGCCAGGTTGAACGACAGGGCCCCCAGGGCCAGGGCACTGCCGATGGACAGTGCCGCCCACAGCAGCAGGCTGGCGGCGGCGGGAAGCAGCCGTTCGACCAGCCAGATGGCCACGCCGAGCAGCAGGACACCGAAAGCGATCTTGATGCCATTCATCCAGGCGCCGCTGCGCGGCAGGGCGGTGGCCCCGAAGGTGCCGACCAGCAGTAGCGGCACGCCCATGCCCAGGCCGAGGGCTAGCAGGGCTGCGCCTCCCATCAGGGCGTTACCGGTGGACGAGATGAACACCAGCGCGCCGGCGAGGGGGGCCGAGACGCAGGGCGAGACCACCAGTACCGAGAGAGCACCGGCAGCAGCGAGGCCCAGCGGCCCGCTACGCTGAACGCGGGCCTGCCAGGCGTCGACGTGCCCCGCCAGGCGTGGTGTCAGGCGAAGATCGAATGTCCCGAACATCGCCAATGCAAAGAGTGTAAAGAGCAGGGCGAAAGCGATCAGGACAGGAGCGGACTGAAGGTGGGCCTGCAGGTTGAGGCCGGCGCCGAAGAGCCCCATCAAGACACCGACCAGGGCGTAGGCAAGCGCCATGCCCATGACGTAGCTGGCGGAGAGCGCGAAGGCGCGCCGACGTGTCGGGTTCTGGCCGACGATGATCGAAGAGAGGATCGGTACCATCGGCAGCACGCAGGGTGTGAAGGTCAGGCCCAGGCCGGCGAGGAAGAAAAGACCCAGGACCAACGGCAGGCTGGCCTCGCCTATCAGGCTGCTCAAGCGACCGTCCTGGCTCTGCAGGTCAGGCGGCACGGCATCCTCGACCGCAGCGGTTTCGCGCTCCGTGCCCTCAGCCCCAGCGGCAGCCTCTTCCTGCCAGCCGGCGAAGGCGGCTGGCATGGTGCTGGCAGGCGCTTGTAGCTCGACCCTTTCAGGCGGGTAGCAGAGCCCGGCATCCGCACACCCCTGGAAGCGAACCGCGATCTCCAGCGGGCCCTCGGTTTCTCCCTGCAGAGGTGCTTCGAAAACCACCCGGTCGTAGAAGACGTAGACGTCGCCGAGGAACTCGTCGCTCTTGAACTCCCCCTGGGGAAGGGTTGGCTCGCCTATTTCGAGCGAATCGCTGCGACTTTCGACATCCAGCTGATGGCGATAGAGATAATAACCTTCAGCGTTCTCGAAGCCGATGAAGAGTGTCTCGCCGTCATGCCAGGCGCTGGGCTTGAACGCCTCCATGACGGGCAGGAATTCCCCCTGGCTGCTGTCCGAAGAAGAGAACCACTGGGCCGGGGCGGCCAGTGGCCACCACAGCAGCAGGCAGCAGATGACGCGCATGGCGAGAGGGCGACTAGTCAACGCGGAGTCCTTCTGGCAAGCGAAAGCGAACGGAAGCGGACCATCCTGGGTGGCCGTGGTGTTACTGGATCGACCCGTGAACGAAACGACGAGCTCCGATCGGGCCATCGACGCTTTGCGCTAGGATACCGCAGACATCGGAGCGGAGAGAACCACAGCCCGCCCCCTGCGGCTGCGCTCTGATGTCGCATGAAGCGAACGGGCCGCCCATGGGGCGGCCCGTTCGTCAAACTGGCAAGCCAAGACGGATCAGGCCTTGTCGTGGGCGGCCAGGGCTTTTTCAATGGCCTTGCGGGCGGCTTCCGCACCCTCCCAGGATTCCACCTTGACCCACTTGCCCTTCTCGAGATCCTTGTAGTTCTCGAAGAAATGCGCGATCTGCTGGCGCAGCAGCTCCGGCAGGTCGGTGACTTCATGAACGTCGTCATAGAGAGTCGACAGCTTGGCATGCGGCACGCAAACCAGCTTGGCGTCCTCGCCGGCTTCGTCGGTCATGTTGAGGATGCCGACCGGACGGGCACGGATGACGCTGCCGGCCTGGACCGGATAGGGGGTGACCACCAGTGCGTCGAGCGGGTCGCCGTCGTCGGCCAGGGTGTGGGGAATGAAACCGTAATTGGCAGGGTAGAACATCGGCGTGGCCATGAAGCGATCCACCAGAAGAGCGCCCATATCCTTGTCGATCTCGTACTTGATCGGAGCGTGGTTGGCAGGAATCTCAATGGCGACATAGACGTCGTTCGGGAGGTCCTTGCCGGCGGGGATGTGGTCGAAGTTCATCGTCGCTTCCTTCGTTGGCGAAAAAATGAGACACCGCAAAATGCGCCGAATTATACGGAGCTGGCCCGGGGATTACCAATGCGACATAGGTGAGAGTCGGCCCGGCTTGGGCTTTGGTTGACAGGTTGTGAAACCCACAACCGTGTATGATGGCCGACGTCGGGCGGTTCGGCCAGTCATTCGGAGTGAGCGGTGAACAGTGGCGATATCTTGAAGGAGCGTGTCTTGTCGTCGAATCGGCTCTCGTTGAGTGTCGGCCAGGCCTTCGTGGCACCGGACCGTCGCCGGCATCGCAGTTCCATGTCGGTTCGGATCCCCGAGGAGGCGGGGCAGTTCGCCGCCAAGGGTGCCTGCGCGGTGATCAGCGATACCAGTTCGCGCAATGCCATTGCCAAGCAGGCCGGCGACCTCAGTGTCAGGGGGTTTCTCGCCGACTACTTCTCGACACCGGACCATTGGGACGTCAAGACATCGGCGACCCGTGTGCTACGGGCGCTCAACGGCTGGTGCTACAGCCAGAGCACCTTCGTCGAGGATGGCAGCTACGTCTCCTCGCTCTCGGCAATGGTCTATCGTGGGCGGGATGCTCACCTGTTCCACATGGGCGATACCCTGATATTTCGGCTGCGGGGCGCCGAATTCGAACAGCTTTCGAGAGATCACATCACCGATCTGGGCGGGTATCGCTACCCATCGCGAGCCCTGGGGCTGGATGGCAGCATCGATATCGACTACCTTCAACTGCCTCTCAAGCAGGGCGATATCTTCCTCTTCACCACGCAGGCGGTGCGCGGCACCCTGATGCCCTCCGACTACGTCGGGTTGATCCGCCAGGACGCCAGCGATCTCGATGCGGCCTGTGAACGCTTGGCGGAAGCGGCAAGGGAGCGGGCCCAGGAACGGGGCTACGGGGCCGATCAGTTCTGTTTCCAGCTGGTGCGCATCGACCAATTGCCGGAAGTGGAGCGCGACCACCCCAGCCGCATCTACGGCGACCTGCCGATTCCGCCCGAACTCTCCCCGGGCGAGCGCATCGACGGTCTCGAAGTGCAGGAGGTGCTGTCGCGTACCGCGCAATCGCGTGTTTATCGGGTCCGTGATAGCCGTACCGAACGCGAGATGGTCATGAAGGCGCCGAGCCCCGAACTGTCCAATCGCAATGCCTATCTGGAGCATTTCCTGCTCCAGCAATGGGTGGTGGAGCGGGTCAAGTCCCCGTTCGTGGCGAGAGTCATGGAATCCTCTCGTCCGCGACGCTATCTCTACTACCTGATGTCCTACGTGGAGGGGATGACACTCACTGAATGGGTGCTTCGCCATCCCCAGGCCAGCCTCGCCCAGCGTCTGGATATCGCCGTGCAGCTGGGCAAGGCGATACAGGCCCTGCATCATCGCGAGGTGCTGCACCAGCGCATCCATCCGGACAACATCCTGATCGACGTGCACGGACAGGTCGTCTTGACCGACTTCAGCGCCTGCCACATGCGTGATCTGGATGGGCATCGGCGCTCCCGCGAGTTGGCCCGTCAGACCGGCTTGTCTGAGCACAGTGCTCCGGAGTATGCCCTGGATGACAGTGTGGGGCGGCGCAGCGACCAGTACGCGTTGGCCTCGACGATCTATTGGCTTTTGACGGGGGAGTTGCCCTACGAGCTGACGCCGAATCGGCTACGCAGCCATACCGATCTCGAGCAGCTCAGCTATCGCAGCGCCAGGCTCTTCAACCCAGAGGTTTCGGCGCAGCTCGACGATACCCTGCGCCGCGCGCTGGATCCCCAGCGGTCGCTGCGCTTTCGGCGCCTCTCCGAACTGCTCTATGCCCTGCGGGAGCAGGACGGACGCGACAGGCCAAGACGCCGCGACCCGCGCCGCTTCATGCGCGATCCGGCCAATTTCTGGCAGGGAGTGGCCGGTATACTGCTGCTGCTGCTGATACTTTCCTGGCTGCTGAAGTGAGGCAGGAAGGTCGGGGCAAGGTGGGCGCGCAAGCGCCTGGGCCAACGGGGCCGGAGCGCTTGCGCGGGACGGCGCGCGGCGTCAGAGCGTGAACTCGGGCAGCTTGCGCTCGACCTTGGCCAGCTTGAGATTCGCCACCTTGGGGAGTCCATTCTCGTAAGGCGGGTAATCCTCGCCCTGAATCAGCGGGGCCAGGTAGCGGCGGCAAACGTCAGTAATGGCAAAGCCATCCTCACGAATGAATTCGCGAGGCATGAACTTCTCGCGATTGGCCACCTCGGCCAGTGGGGCGGATTCGATGCGCCACTCGTAGGGGGTGTCGCTGACACGCTTGATGGCCGGCATCATGGCGTTCTTGCCGGCGATGGCCAGCTCCACCGCCTGCTGGCCCACGGCATAGGCCTGCTCGACGTCGGTGCGCGATGCCAGGTGGCGAGCTGCGCGCTGCAAGTAGTCCGCCACTGCCCAGTGGTACTTGTAGCCGAGGTCCTGCTTGACCATGCCGGCCAGCGTGGGTGCCACGCCGCCCAACTGGCGATGGCCGAAGGCATCGGTATTGCCCGAATCGGCGAGAAAGGTGCCGTCCTCGTAGCGGGCGCCCTCGGAAACCACGATCACGCAGTAGCCGTATTTCTGTACGCACTCCTCGACGCGAGCCATTACCCTGCTGCGCTCAAAAGGTATCTCGGGAAAAATCACCAGATGAGGCGGCTCGCCTTCGCCTTCCCCGGCCAGGGCGCCGGCGGCTGCGATCCAGCCCGCATGGCGTCCCATCACCTCGAGCACGAAGACCTTGGTCGAGGTGGCGCACATGGAGGCGATATCCAGAGAGGCCTCCAGGGTGGAGGTGGCGATGTACTTGGCGACGCTGCCGAAGCCCGGCGAATTGTCGGTAATCGGGAGGTCGTTGTCCACGGTCTTGGGCACGTGAATGGCGGTCAGCGGGTAGCCCATCTTCTCGGAAAGTTGCGATACCTTCAGACAGGTATCGGCGCTGTCGCCACCGCCATTGTAGAAGAAGTAACGGATGTCATGCGCCTTGAAGACCTCGATCAACCGCTCGTACTGGGCGCGATGGCTCTCGATGTCCTTGAGCTTGTAGCGGCAGGAGCCGAAGGCGCCACCGGGCGTGTGGCGCAGGGCGGCAATCGCCTCGTCCGACTCCTGGCTGACGTCGATCAGATCTTCGGTCAGGGCGCCAATGATGCCGTTATGTCCGGCATAGACCTTGCCGATGCGGTCGGAGTGTTGACGGCAGGCTTCGATCACGCCGCAGGCGCTGGCGTTGATCACGGCGGTGACACCGCCAGACTGGGCATAGAAGGCGTTATGCTGGGCCATGGGGCTTCCTATCGGGGAAATGTCCATTTCATATTTCATGACAAGGCGAAATATTTTAGACGAAAGGCAGCGAACCTGCACGCTGCTGGAGGGCTGGCGTCGGGCCGTGATAGTCTGCCGATTCCTTCCCGGTGGGCACTGCCCGCCTGCGTTATCTGGTGAAAAGGTCGAACTGCATGCACCTTCATATTCTCGGCATATGCGGCACCTTCATGGGCAGCCTGGCCCTGCTGGCGCGCGATCTCGGCCATGTCGTCACCGGCTCCGACAGCGGTGTCTACCCGCCGATGAGCACGCAGTTGGAAGAGGCAGGCATCGGCTTGTGTGACGGCTACGCTGCGGCCAACCTGGCACCGCGGCCCGACCTGGTGGTGGTGGGCAATGCATTGTCGAGAGGCAACCCGGAAGTCGAGGCGCTCCTCGACCTGGATATTCCCTACACCTCCGGCCCGCAGTGGCTGGCCGAGCACGTGCTTCCCAAGCGGCGGGTCATTGCCGTGGCCGGCACCCATGGCAAGACCACCACGGCGAGTCTCGTTGCCTGGCTGCTGGAGTCGGCCGGATTCGAGCCGGGCTTCTTGATTGGCGGCGTTCCACGCAATTTCGGCGTTTCGGCGCGCCTCGGGGGTAACGCCGCGCCTTTCGTGGTCGAGGCGGACGAGTACGATACCGCCTTCTTCGACAAGCGCTCCAAGTTCGTTCACTACCGACCCGAGATCGCGATTCTCGGCAACCTGGAGTTCGATCATGCCGACATTTTCACCGATCTAGCCGCTATCGAGCGACAGTTTCACCACTTGGTGCGTACCGTGCCGGGGCGCGGACGGCTGCTCGTGTCAGATGGTGAGCCGGCCCTGGAGCGCGTGCTGGACATGGGCTGCTGGACGCGGGTTGAGCGCTTCGGTGTTGCGGAGGAGAGCCCTTGGCGACTCGTGCTGGAACGCGACGACGCCTCACGTTTCCGAGTGGTGCACCAGCAAGCGGACATCGACGAGGATGCCGTGGTCGACTGGTCTCTAACCGGCACCCACAACGCCCGCAACGCGCTGGCCGCTCTGGCCGCGACCCATGCCTGCGGCGTCGACCTGGCGCGCGCATGTGCGGCCCTGGCGCGCTTCGAGACGCCGCGCCGCCGCCAGGAGATGCGCGGCGAGGTGGCCGGCATCCAGGTCATCGATGACTTCGCCCATCATCCCACCGCTTTCGCCGCCACGCTCGAGGGGTTGCGTGCCGCCACGCCGAAGGGCCGGCTGCTGGCGGTGATCGAGCCGCGTTCCAATACCATGCGTCTGGGCACCCTGCGCGAACGCCTGGCGGAAAGTGTCGGTGCAGCCGACATGGTGTACTGGTACCAACCGCCGGGTCTCGACTGGTCGCTTGGCCCCGTGCTCGCGGCCAGCCCGGTTCCGGCGCGGCTCGAGGAGAGCCTCGATACCTTGGTGTCGGCGCTGGTGGCCGAGGCGCGCCCGCTCGACCGCATCGTCGTGATGTCGAACGGCGGCTTCGGCGGTATCCATGAGAAGTTGCTGGCGGCGCTCGAGGTGGCTCATGGCTGAGGCGGGTTCCGGGCCGATGGAAGAGGCGGGTTCCGGGCCGATGGGCGAGACGACCTTTGGTCGGCCCGTCACGGTGGCGATCACCGGAGCGTCCGGCGCTCAGTACGGCCTGCGTCTGGTCGAAGCGCTGGTGGCCACCGGGCATGAAGTATGGGTGATGATCTCAAAGGCCGCCCATCTGGTCATCGAGACCGAGACCGATGCCGCCCTGCCGGCACGGCCCGAGCGGCTGGCGCGTGCCCTGACAGAGCGCAGCGGCGCGAAGGCGGGTCAGATACGCTGCTTTGGCCGCGAAGACTGGATGGCACCGGTGGCTTCGGGCTCCGGTGCGTCTTCCGCCATGGTGATCTGCCCCTGTTCCACCGGTACTTTGTCGGCCGTGGCAACCGGTGCCAGCAACAACCTGATCGAGCGTGCGGCCGACGTGGCGCTCAAGGAGCGACGCAAGCTTATCCTGGTGCCGCGCGAAACACCGCTGTCGGCGATCCATCTCGAGCATATGCTGTCGCTGACCCGTATGGGCGCGGTGATCCTTCCGGCAGCGCCCGGTTTCTACCATCGCCCCGAGAGGGTGGAGGACCTCGTCGACTTCATCGTGGCGCGGATTCTCAACCAGCTCGACATCGAGCATCGCATCATGCCGCGCTGGGGGGAGTAACGTCGTGCCCCCGTTGCTACCACCTTGGTGTCTTTGAAGCCAGGCAGACCGAGTGCACTAGGACGAGGCCAATTGCCGTGATCAAGTTGTCGTTGCTGTCGGTCTTCGTGCCGACTTTTCTGTTCGTCTCGCTGACGCCGGGCATGTGCATGACCCTGTCGATGGTGCTGGGCATGACCCAGGGCGTGAAGCGCACGTTATGGATGATGGCGGGCGAGCTCGTCGGTGTGGGGCTGGTTGCCGCCGCCGCCAGCGCGGGGGTGGCCACGCTGATGCTGCGTCAGCCTGAACTCTTTGCCCTGTTCAAATGGGTCGGCGGCTGCTATCTCGGCTACCTTGGCGTGATGATGTGGCGCTCACGTGGTCGCATGGCGATTCCGCTCGAGAGCGTCGAGCTGCCGCCGGCTTCGCGAGGCCAGCTGGCACTGCAGGGATTCGTCACGGCTGTCGCCAATCCCAAGGGCTGGGCCTTCTTCGTTGCGCTGTTGCCGCCTTTCCTCGATGCGTCGAGTCCGCTGGGGGGGCAGCTGGTCGTGCTTATCGCTGTGATCCTGGCCATCGAATTCCTGAGCCTGCTGCTTTATGCCGCCGGTGGGCGCGGCCTTCGCCGCGTGCTCGGCGAGAGCGGCAATGTGAGACTGCTCAACCGCATCGCCGGCTCGCTGATGGTCGGTGTGGGAATCTGGCTGGCGCTAGGCTGAGGCGCCACCGGGCGCATCAAACCGCCGGCAACAAGGCGACCCGGGCGCTGAGCAGTACCAGCGAGGCCACCGTCAACCAGGGCCATGGGCAGGGCGTGAGCGGAGCGTGGTCCCGTCGCTGCCAGGCCAGGCGCACCAGGGCGCATACCACCAGTCCCAGCAGGCCGCCGCCGATCAGGTCGGAGAGCCAGTGCACGCCGATGACCAGGCGTGAGAGCGCCATGGGCAGGGTCAGGGCGATGGCCAGCCAGTAAGCCCAGAAACGCCGTTGCGGTGGCAGCTCCTGGGCGATGAAGGCGGCGGCCAGGCCGTACAGCACCACGGCGGACGAGGCGTGGGCGCTGGGGTAGGACAATGAGCCGGTCAGGTAGTCCGGCGTCTCCGGACGTGGCCGGCCGATCAGTGCCTTGCCCAGTATGTTGAGCACGGCGATGCCGCCTAGGCCGGCGAAGATGTGGGCCAGGGCGGCAAGGTGCCGGCGGGCCATCAGCCAGGCACCCCAGGGCAGAACGAGAGCCAGGATGCCGGCAATGTCACCGACGCGCGCCAGCACCTGGCCTGCCGCGGGAAGTGCCGGCACGACCAGAGAATCGAAGAAGGCGTATACCTGAAGATCGATGAGGAAGGGCCCGCTCTGCCTTATGACGGCGATCGTCAGGCCCGAAAGGCCGCCAAGCGATAGAATCAACAGCAGCCAGCTGGCCAGGGGGATCTCGCCGCCACGCCAGCTCCATCTCAGCCACGCCCGGCGCAGTGTGGAGTGGCGTCTGGCGCCGCGTGCCAGCGCCCGGTAGACACGCCCGGAGCGGCTTACCTGGTGGCGCAGCCACGAAAAGGCCAGCGTCAACACCACGAGCATGATCGCCAAGGTGATCAACAGGGCTTCCAGCCCCTCGGGGATGTCGAGTAGCTGCTGCCAGGTCTGCCCCAGCAGGTACCCCGGCAGGACATAGGCCGGCGCCCAAAGGGCGGCCGATGCCAGGTTGGCCCAGAGAAAGGCGCGGGGCGACATGTGCAACATCCCGGCAATCAGGGGAATCACAGGACGTACCGGGCCAACGAAACGGCCGAAGAATACCGAGAGGGTGCCATAGCGCTGGAAGAAGCGGGCGCCGCGAGCCAGCCATTCGGGATGGCGCGACAAAGGCCATAGCCGGGTAACCCGCTCGCGCTGGGTATACCCCAGGGCGAAGCTGAACCCGTCGCCGAGAACGGCGCCGATGAAAGCCGCTATCAGCAGTGAGGTCACCGGCATGTCCTGATGGCCGGCAAGTGAGGCCGCGGCCGTGACCAGCACCACACCCGGCAGGAGCAGGCCGACCAGGGCAAGAGACTCGAACAGGGCAATGGCGCCCATGATCAACAGCAGCATTTCGGGGGAGCGGGCAAGCTGTTGCAGGGTCTCGAACAGACTCAAGCAGGGACTCCTCGTGTCATTTCTTGCAAGTCGCAGGGGGCCGCTCAGGCCTCGCTGAGCTGTCGTGTCAGGCCTAGCAGGCGCTGCTCGAAGCGCGGCCAGCTCTCACCGGGCATCCGCTGACAGTGGGCTATGGACGCCTGTAGCGTGCCGGTATCGACCAGTACCGTAGACTCCAATGCCTGCTCGATGCGTTGCTGCACCATCTGGGTGCCGCTCTGGCTGGTATCGGGCAGTACCAGCCAGAAGGTTGACGCGCTTTGCCGGCCCAGGAAATCATGGCGTCGCGAGCAGCGGTGAACGGCCAGGCACAGGGCGTCGAGCAACGACTGGCGTGCCCGGCTGCCGAACTGCTCGCTGGCCATTTCTAACTGGGGGAGGTGCAGCACCAGGACGGCGAGGGGTTGGCCGAGAAACTGGGTGCGGTGGTATTCGCTGGCCAGCAGTTCGTGCATGGCTTCGCGTGACAGGGCGTTGCAGTGCCGATCGCGGGGGTTGGTGGCATTGAGCAGCGCCAATTGACGGCGCTGCTCCCACGGCACCAGGGCCACGACCAGCGCCATGGCGACAAAGCTCAACACCAGATACGGTTCCACCAGCATGTCGCCGAGCAATAGCCACGCCGGGGTCAGCAGCAGGTTGAGCAACATGGCGGAAGAGAGCGGCAGCAGAAGTACCGTGAGCAGTGGAGCCAGGCCGAGCCACATGACCCCCGCTTCTTCGAGCCATGGCAGCTCCAGCGCCAGCATCAAGTAGCCAACGATCAGGGCGAGGTAGGCCGGCAGGCGTGTGTGGCTGGCTCGGGCAACGCGCAGCAGGCATGCCACCAGCATGACCAGGGCGAGGGAGGCGGGCAGCAGTATGCGGTTGTAGTCGCCCATGAGGTAGCGCCAGAGGGCGTAACCGCCCAGCAGCAGCGCGGCGATGGCATAGGCAACCACGAAGCGCGCGGCGTGGCGCCGGCTGCCGTCATCCATGGAGATGCTCCGTCTCGATCAGCGTGTCCTCGCGCTGGTGCTCGAAGCGCCCGGTCAGCTCTTCGAGCGACGTGGCGTGGCTCAGCGGGATGAAGCGCACCTTGGCATTGGGACGCAATCCCTTGAGCAGGGTCTGGCGTCGTCCGCGGGCCTGTTCCTGGTTGCGACTCAGCAGCAGCGTGGCCAGGGTCCGATGGTCGAGACGATAGCAGTTCTCGAATTCATGGGTCAGGCGGCACAGGTTCTGCGCCAGTGGCCAGAGCTGATGCCGTGGCGTGCGCAACAGCATGAGCTCGCCGTGCACGCCTTCACGTTGACAGCGTGCGCGCTCGCGGCGCAGGTCATGGGAGAGCTGCTGGCCGCTCCAGAGGGGAAGTCCCGGTACCAGTCGCATGCGTTGGCGAGCGGCGGCGTGCGTCGGCAGCAGATGACGATTGCGCGCCAGGGCGAGCAGCATCAAGGGCAGCAGTACCAGCCCCGAGAAGAGCGTCTGCTCGGGACCCAGCAGGTCGGCCAGGTTCCACCAGGTGAATCCGGCCAACGCGCAGCTCAGCGCCAGCACCCAGCCGGGTTGGGGCAGCATCAGCAGGGCAGGCCAGACCCATAGCCAGAGTGCATGACGTTCGGGATTGACGACGAGCAGGCCAGCCAGCAGCAGGCTGGGCAGCAGCTGCCAGGGAATGGTGGCCGGGCGCCGATGGCTCATTTCGAGCAGGCTGGCGGTGACAATCAGCCAGCCGCTCGCCAGCACCAGCAGCAGGCTGCTGGATAGCGGTTCCGAAAGATAGGCCAGAACGACCAGCAGCAGCGCCGCTGCCCACAGGTTCAGGCGCATCAGCCCGACTTTGTACTTGCTCTGCATGGTGCCTTACTATGGAGTCTCTCGAGTTGTCGCGCCAGTATAACGCCCGTAGCGCCGTGTGGCGCTCTGCCCCAGGAGAACTTCGTTCCACATGACCGCTCACGCCTCCCAAACCGAACTTGCCCATACCGAGGTGGCGGACGTCGCCGCCTACATGACCGGTCTGGGTCAGGCGGCGCGTGCCGCCGCCACTGCGATGCGTCGTGCCGAAACGGGCGACAAGAACCGCGCCCTGCTGGCGATGGCCGAACAGCTTCAGCGGCGCCGTGGCGAGATACTGTCCGCCAATGCCGCCGATCTGACGCGCGGAAGAGAGTGCGGCCTGGAGGCTGCCCTGCTGGATCGCCTGGCGCTCGACGATGCGCGACTCGACGCCATGGTGGAAGGACTTTACCAGGTGGCGGCGCTGCCTGATCCGGTGGGTGAGATCGACGGCCTGCATTCTCGTCCCAGTGGCATTCAGGTGGGGCAGATGCGCGTTCCCCTCGGCGTGATCGGCATCATCTACGAATCGCGCCCCAATGTAACCCTGGAAGCCGCCAGCCTATGCCTGAAATCGGGTAATGCCAGCATCTTGCGTGGTGGTTCCGAGGCCTGCCAGTCCAATGCCGCTATCGCCGCCTGCATTCGAGAGGGTCTGCTCGAGGCCGGATTGCCGGAGAAGGCGGTGCAGGTCGTTGCCACCACCGATCGGGCTGCGGTAGGGCGGTTGATCAGTATGCCCGAGTACGTCGACGTGATCATTCCCCGCGGTGGCAAGTCGCTGATCGAGCGCATTTCACGTGAGGCGCGAGTCCCCGTGATCAAGCACCTGGACGGGGTTTGCCATGTCTATGTCGATGCCACTGCCGATCTCGACAAGGCGCTGGCAATTGCTGTCAATGCCAAGACGCAGCGCTACGGCACCTGCAACACCATGGAGACGCTTCTTGTCGATGCGGCGGTCGCCGAGGGGCTATTGCCGAGGCTGGCCGACGCCTATGCCGAGCATGGCGTCGAGCTGCGCGGCTGCGAACGCAGCCGCGCCATCCTCGATGGCATTGCTGCCGCGACAGAAGAAGACTGGGGCGCGGAATACCTAGCTCCGATACTGGCGCTACGCGTGGTTGACGGCATCGATGACGCCATCGATCACATCGAGCGCTACGGGTCGCATCATACCGACGCCATCGTCACCGAGCATTACGGCCTGGCACGTCGGTTCATGGCCGAGGTCGATTCCAGCTCGGTCATGGTCAATGCCTCGACCCGCTTCGCCGATGGCTTCGAGTATGGCCTGGGGGCGGAGATCGGCATTTCCACCGACAAGCTCCATGCGCGCGGTCCGGTCGGGCTCGAGGGCCTGACTACGCGCAAGTACGTGGTGCTGGGCGACGGCCAGGTTCGTCGGTGACGTCCCAACAGACCAGCGCACTGCCTTCAAGGCAAGCGGCGAAGCCGCTCGAGCCGCCACGTATTGGCATGCTCGGCGGCACCTTCGATCCCGTGCACTTGGGTCATCTGCGCAGTGCCGTCGAGTTGCGCGAGGTGCTGGGGTTGGATCGCGTCCACATGATCCCGGCGAGCATGCCGCCGCTGCGCGATTCGCCACAAGTTTCGCCAGGCGAGCGCATGGCGCTGTTGCGGCTGGGCATCGGGGATACCCCGGGGCTCCTGGCCGATGGCCGTGAACTCCAGCGTGATGGCCCCTCCTATAGCGCCGATACCCTGGCCAGTCTGCGCGAGGAGTACGGCGTCGAGGCGCGCCTCGTCATGGCGCTGGGGCATGACGCCTTTCTTCGCCTGGCCGACTGGCATTCACCGCAGCGGCTTTTCGCGCTGGCTCATCTGGTGGTCATTGACCGTCCCGATCATCAGGCGCCATTGTCTCCTGCCTTGGTCGAACTGATTGCGGGGCGCGAGGTCGATAGTCCCGCCGCTTTGATGCAGTGGCCTGCGGGCCGCCTGCTTCGCCTTGCGCTTCCCACGCGCATGGCTCTCTCGGCAACGGCGATTCGCCAGCGGCTTCAAGCGGGCCGCAGCGTTCGTTATCTGCTGCCCGCGTCCGTCGAGGCAAGGATAATCGCCAACTCGCTCTATCGGCAGCGTTGAACGCTGCCAGCCGCTGCCCAAGACGCTACAATGGCGGCGTCCAAGACTTCCCGTAGATGAGGGGCTATGCACAACGATTCGCTCAAGACACTGGTGGTAGATGCACTGGAGGATCTCAAGGCCAAGGATGTCGCGCTGCTGGATGTCTCGCGCTTGACCAGCGTCACCGATCTGATGGTAATGGCCAGCGGTACCTCCACCCGCCACGTGTCGGCCCTTGCCGAGCACGTGGTGGAACAGGCCAAGGCCAGTGGTATCCAGCCCTTGGGCGTCGAGGGGCAGGCCGGATCCGATTGGGTCCTCGTGGACCTTGGCGATCTGGTCGTTCATGTCATGCTGCCCGAAACGCGTCAGCTCTACGACCTGGAGCGGCTCTGGGCCGACCTGCCTAACGACATGGAGCAGCAGGAGCACGGTGGCGCATGAGGATCCGCCTGCTGGCGGTCGGCACCCGCATGCCTGCCTGGGTCAACGATGGCGTCGAGGAGTACCGCAAGCGCCTGCCTCGCGATTTCAGCCTGGAGATCGAAGAGATCGCCCCAGGACAGCGCGGCAAGAACGCCGACACCGCCCGGGCCGTCGCCCTCGAGGCCAAGCGCTTGCGCGAGCGGCTTCGCGGTGACGAGCACATCGTGGCGCTCGAGGTCGGCGGGCGGGTCTGGAGTACGGAGCGTCTGGCCCAGGAGGCCGAAGGTTGGCGGCTCGGCGGGCGGGACGTGGTCCTGCTAGTCGGCGGGCCGGATGGCCTCGAAAGCGAGCTCTCTGCCGCTGCGGACCAGCGCTGGTCGCTTTCACCGTTGACCCTGCCTCACCCCCTGGTCAGGGTCATACTGGCCGAACAGCTCTACCGCGCCTGGACCCTGCTGGTAGGACACCCCTACCACCGCTGAGCGGCGGCTTTCCGAAACCCTGAGTCGAGATCATTAGCCGGCATGTGCGACCGCCGTGACACCCTCAAGAATCCCGAGCAGGAGCTGCGCATCTTTCGCGTGCGCGCCTTCCTTGCTGCGCTGACGATACTGCTGCTGGTCGGGCTGCTGTCGGGGCGGCTCATCTATCTGCAGGTCGTTCAGCATGAAGTCTACAGTACCCGCTCTGAGAAGAACCGGGTGCGGGTGGAGCCGCTGCCCCCCACCCGCGGTCTGATCTACGACCGCAACGGCGAGCTGCTGGCCGAGAACCGGCCCACCTACAACCTGACCCTGACCCGGGAACGGGTCGACGACCTCGATACCACCCTGGATCGACTCGAAGAGCTGCTGGCGCTGAGTCCGGAAGAGGCCGAAGGATTCCGTGTCCGCGCTCGCCAGCCACAGCGTCCGTTCCAGCCGGCGCTGCTGATGAGCGATCTCGACGAGCTTCAGATCGCCCGGCTGGCGGTCAATCGGCATCGCCTGCCTGGGATCGAGGTCGAGGCCCAGCTGCTGCGCTACTACCCGGATGCCCCCATCATGGCTCACGCACTGGGCTATGTCGGCCGTATCAATGCCGATGAGTTGAAGACGCTGGACCCGGGGCGCTATGCCGGAACCCATTTCATCGGCAAGACCGGCGTGGAACGCTTCTACGAAGACGTATTGCATGGCGAGGCCGGTTTACGCCAAGTGGAAACCAATGCCCGGGGACGGGTGCTGCGTGAGCTGGGGCGCACCGATCCAGTGCCCGGGCAGGACCTGACCCTGACCCTCGACCGGGAACTCCAGAACCTGGCCTACGAACTTCTCGATGGCAGGCGTGGCTCCATCGTGGCCATTGTGCCCGGAACCGGCGAAATTCTGGCCATGGTGTCCGTCCCCGGTTTCGACAGCAACCAGTTCGTGACCGGGATCGACTTCACCTCGTATCGGGAGCTGCAGGAGGATATCGACCTGCCGCTTTTCAATCGTGCCATCCGCGGTCAGTATCCGCCGGGCTCGACCATCAAGCCCTTTCTCGCCCTGGCCGGCCTGGCGGAGGGAGTGATCACGCCGGATCGCACGATCAACGACCCCGGCTTCTATCAGCTGCCCAACGATAGCCGACGCTATCGCAACTGGCTGCGCTGGGGGCATGGTCGGGTGGACATGGAGCGCTCCATCGCTGTCTCCAACAATACCTATTACTACTCGCTCGCCCATGAGATGGGCATCGACCGTCTGCATGCGCAGATGAGCGCCTTCGGCTTCGGCCAGACGGTCGCGCACGATGTCTATGGCGAGAGTGGAGCGCTGATGCCCTCGCGGGACTGGAAGCGGGCTCGCTTCAATCAGCCCTGGTACCCAGGCGAAACACTCTCGGTCGGCATCGGTCAGGGCTACTGGCAAGTCACCCCGCTGCAGCTGGCAACGGCTACGGCGGTACTCGCCAATCGTGGCCGTTGGGTGAAGCCCCGCCTGGCGAACCGGATCGGCGAAGCGCCGGTGCCGACGGAATTGCCGGATACTCCCGGCGACATCGTCATCCAGAACGAGGCCTGGTGGGATCGCGTCTTCGCCGGCATGGAGAAGGTGCTCACCGGCAACGAGGGGACGGCCAGGCGCACCGGTGTTGGGCTCGAGTACCGCATGGGTGGAAAATCCGGTACCGCCCAGGTCTTCTCGCTGGGGCAGGACCAGCGGTACAACGCAGAAGAGCTCGCCGAGCGCCTGCGCGACCACGCGCTGTTCATGGCCTTTGCCCCGTTGGAGGACCCTCAGATTGCAGTCTCCGTTATCGTCGAGAACGCCGGTGGTGGCAGTACCCATGCGGCACACCTTGCACGGGCCATGACCGATGCCTGGCTATTGGAGGAAGAGGCGCCCGACGTCGAGGAAGTGCGCGAGGTATTGGAGAACGACAACAGTACCGTGGCGGGGAACTGAGCGATGGCGTTGATGGGCTTGATGAAAGGACTGCGGGCGCGGCCCGTGCGGGCGCCGCAAAGCGGCATTTCGCGACGCAGGAGTCTATGGGAGCGAACGCATCTCGACCCGTGGTTGCTGGCATTGCTGCTGATACTGCTGGTATCGGGGCTCGTAGTGCTCTACAGCGCGAGCGGCCAGCGTATCGAGGTGGTCATGGCACAGGGAACGCGCTTCCTGGTGGCGCTCGTGGTCATGCTGATCCTGGCACAGCTGCCACCCGCCACGCTGATGCGCTGGGCGCCGCTGATGTACGGCGCCGGCCTGTTGATGTTGATTGCGGTCGAGCTTGTGGGCGATTTCGGCATGGGCGCACAGCGCTGGCTGGAGATACCCGGGGTGATTCGCTTCCAGCCTTCCGAATTGATGAAACTGGCCATGCCGCTGATGCTCGCGGCATGGCTTAGCCGACGCCCGTTGCCTCCACGCTGGAAAGATCTGCTGGTGAGTGCCGTGTTGCTCGGCTTGCCCGTCGTGTTGATCGCCAAGCAGCCGGATCTGGGCACCTCCCTGCTGGTGGCCTGTGCCGGTATCTTCGTGGTATTGCTGGCGGGCCTCTCTTGGCGCTTCATTGGCCTGCTCTGCGTCGCAGCGGCTGCGGCACTGCCGCTGCTATGGATCAATCTTCACAACTACCAGCGCCAGCGGGTGCTGACCTTCCTCAACCCTGAGAGCGATCCCCTGGGGGCGGGCTGGAACATCATTCAGTCGACGACCGCCATCGGCAGCGGCGGGCTGTGGGGCAAAGGCTGGCTGCAGGGAACCCAGTCGCAGTTGGAATTCCTGCCCGAGCGCCACACCGATTTCATCGTGGCCGTCCTCGGCGAGGAGTTCGGCCTGGTGGGCATGCTGCTCGTGCTGGGACTCTACCTCCTCATCGTGTTCCGCGGGCTGTGGCTTGCCGCGTCGGCGCACGATACCTTCGGCCGGTTGCTTGGGGGGAGCATCATACTGACCTTCTTCATCTATATCTTCGTCAATGTGGGCATGGTCAGCGGGATCTTGCCGGTTGTGGGCGTTCCGCTTCCGCTGGTGAGCTACGGGGGAACCTCCAGCGTGACCTTGCTGGCGGGATTCGGTATTCTCATGTCGATTCACGGGCACCGGCGACTACTGCCGCGCTAGCCGGTTTTTAGGCCCAGTCAGGGAGTGGCACAAGCATGACGCCATTGTGTAGTTGGAAAGGGGCCGGGGCTGCTGCGTTGACGGCCATGTTCCTTGGAATGCCGGCGCCGGCTCTGCACGCGGCGGATTTCGCGCCGGAGCGGCACGAGGGTGCAAGGCAACTGGTGAATGAGCTGGCCGAGCGCGGCATCGAGCGCGAATGGCTGGAGGCGGCCCTGCAGGGTGCCGCTTTCCAGCAGGGCGTGCTCGATGCCATGGCGGGTGCGGCGGAGCGGCGGCTGCGCTGGGACGAATACCGGGAGATATTCCTGCAGCCGGAGCGAATCGCCCGGGGCGTGGCCTTCATCGATTCTCACGACGAGGCCTTCGAGCGCGCCCAGGCCGAATATGGTGTGCCGCCTGAGATCATCGCCGCCATCATCGGCGTTGAAACCAGTTACGGCCGCTTCACTGGCCGCCATCGTGTCATTGACTCGCTCTCCACGCTGGCTTTCCACCACCCCGCGCGTGGCAGCTTCTTCCGCGGCGAACTGGCAGCTTTTCTCGAAATAGCGCATGAGCAGGAGGTGGAGCCCGGCAGTCTCACGGGTTCCTATGCCGGCGCCATGGGTTACCCCCAGTTCATCCCCACCAGCTACCGCGCCTATGCCGTTGACTTTGACGGCGATGGCCAGCGTGACCTGTGGGCCAATCCCGTCGATGCCATCGGCAGCGTGGGGAACTATTTCGCCGAACATGGCTGGCGCCGAGATGAGCCCATCTATGTCGAGGCCGAGGGGCCCGAGACGCCACCTGAGTCGGTCGAGTTCAACCGCACCCTGCGGCCCTATGCCGAGGTGGGCGAACTGGCGCGGGAGAGAGTCGTATCGCCCGCCGGGCTCGATCCGAAGCAGCGGGTGATCCCGCTGGCACTGGAGGTCGACGAAACGTCATGGCGCTACCGCCTGGGCCACGAAAACTTTTATGTCATCACCCGTTACAACCACAGCCACCTCTATGCCATGGCCGTGACCGAGTTGGCCGAGGCAATAGCGGATATGCGCGACCTCGAGCCTTTCCCGCTGTCCGTATCCTTGTCTGTTGAGCAGGAGGAGTCACTGTGAAAGTCCTGGGGTTGGTACTGGTCGTGTCAACGCTGATGGCAGGCTGTGCCGGCAGCGGTTCGAGTGCGCCGGCGCAGCGTGACGGGGCGCCTTCTACGTCGGCGGAGCGTTACGCCATGAGTGGCGATGCCTACCCCCAGGATCCACCCGACGTCAGCCAGATCCCCGATGCCGTGCCACGCGTGGAGCCCCCCTCGCGTGGGGGCAATCGCCCCGTCTATGAAGTCTGGGGCAAGTCCTACAATGTATTGCCGGACGCCCGTGGCTACGAACGCCAGGGGACGGCGTCATGGTATGGCGAGAAATTCCATGGCTATGCCACGTCCAACGGCGAAATCTACGATATGTACAAGATGAGCGCAGCGCACCGCTCCTTGCCGTTGCCCACCTATGCCCGAGTCACCAGTCTCGACAATGGCCGCTCGGTGATCGTGCGCGTCAACGATCGCGGCCCTTTCCATAGCGACCGCGAGATCGACCTCTCGTATGCCGCTGCTGCAAGGCTCGATATACTCGACCGCGGTACGGGCAGGGTAAAGGTCGAAGCGATCGACCCCGAGGCCTGGCTGGCAGAGAATGGCAGCGTAGAGACGAACCGAACGGCTGAGGGCACTGTCCAATCCGCGCCCGACAGGGCGTCACGCAGCGACGCTGCAGCACAGGCCGGCGCGGGGGCGACGTCCCGTGCCGCCCCCAGTGCAACCTCCGAAGCCAGCGCAAGCAACGAAGCCGACAGCGACGCGGAAGTGATCTATTTGCAAATCGCAGCGCTGGGTTCGGCCGATAGCGCACGTGCGCTCAAGGCTCGCCTGGAGCGCGAACTGTCGCATCCCGTGCGCGTTGCGGATGCTACCGGCATGTATCGGATCCAGGTGGGGCCTCTGGCGCACACCGGGCAGGTCGAACCGGCTCGGGCAGAGCTGAGGCGTGCCGGTTTCGATCAGGCCTTTATCGTCAACGACGCCGATTGATCGGCGCTTGTTACACCCTTGACCTTTCTCGACGTAGCGATGAGATCCATGCCCATGCGAGTGCTGCTTTCCCGTTTCCGTTCGCGGTTTCTGCCGTTGACGCTGCTTGGCCTGCTGTTGGTCGTATCCCAGGCGCTGGCGCAAGCCGTGCCTCAGCCCCAGACCATGATTCCGGCACCGCCTCAGATCGCGGCGAAATCCTGGATCCTCATGGATGCCGACAGCGGCAGGGTGCTGGCAGAGCACAACGCCGACGAGCGCCTGCCGCCGGCGAGCCTGACCAAGTTGATGACCGCCTATCTGGTCGAGCGTGAGCTGGACCGCGGCAACATCAGCCTGGACGACGCCGTAAGCGTCAGCGAGAACGCCTGGCGTACGGGCGGTTCCAAGATGTTCATCGAGGTCAACACGAACGTCTCGATACGCGATCTACTTTACGGAATCATCATCCAGTCCGGCAATGATGCCAGCGTCGCCGTCGCCGAGCACCTTGCCGGTGGCGAAGCCCCCTTCGCCGATATGATGAACCAGCATGCCACGCGGTTGGGAATGGAAAATACCAACTTCGTCAATGCCACCGGTCTGCCGCACCCCGAACAGTACTCCTCGGCACGTGACATGGCCAAGCTCTCCCAGTACATCATCGGCGACTATCCCGAGCATTATGCCATCTATGCCGAGAAGTACTTCACTTATAACGATATTCGTCAGCCCAATCGCAACCGCCTGCTATGGCGCGATCCCACGGTGGATGGCTTGAAGACGGGCCACACCAATGAGGCGGGTTATTGCCTGGTCGCATCGGCCAAGCGTGACGATATGCGCCTCATCTCCGTCGTCATGGGCACCGAGTCGGAAGAAGCCAGGGCGCAGGAAACCCAGAAGCTTCTCAGCTATGGCTTCCGCTATTACGAGACGATGAACCTCTACGATCAGGGGGCGGTATTGAACTCGCCGCGTATCTGGGGCGGCGATAAGGACGAGCTGCGCGTCGGCGTCGACAGCGACGTCTCCATGACATTGCCACGCGCCCGCAATCAGGAGCTCAATGCTCGCCTGGACATTCGTCCGGACCTCACCGCACCGATCAACCTCGGCGAACAAGTGGGTATTCTCGAGGTGCGCCTCGGTGAGGAGATCGTGGGCGAACACCCCCTGGTCGCTCTCGAGTCGATCGAGGAGGGCGGCCTGTTCAAGCGCCTGTTCGATCAAGTGCGTCGCTTTTTCAGCAATTTGCTGAGCGACTGGCTGTAGCCTTGGTCGGCGGCCGATAGTTGAGTAAAATGCTCGGATATCACCTTCGCGACTCGGGCTGAGAGCCATGCCAGACGACAAATTGCGCGATTTGCGCCGGGTATCCGCGACGAGCGGCCCGGCGGCGTCGCCGACCATTACCTTCCCCTGCGATTACCCCATCAAAGTGGTGGGGGATGCTGCTGAAGATTTCACAGCCACCGTCTGCCAGGTGGTGCTGCGCCATGACGACAGCTTCGATGCCTCCAGCATCGAAGTCGTGGAGAGCCGTACGGCCCGTTTCCTGTCGGTCAGGCTGACCCTGCGGGCCACTGGCGAGGAACAACTCAAGGCACTGTTCGCTGACCTGAAGGCCACGGGTCGCGTCCACATGGTGGTGTGACATGACCGGGGACGGCCGTGTGCCGCCAATTGCCCTGCAGGCCCTTGGGCGTCGCTCCTATCTGCCCGTATGGCGGGCCATGCGTGAGCTGACCGATCGTCGCGACGAGAGCACCCGTGACCAGTTCTGGCTGGTGGAGCATGAGCCGGTCTTCACTCAGGGGCAGGCAGGCAAGCCCGAGCACCTGCTGATGCCAGGCGATATACCCGTGGTGCAGACGGACCGTGGCGGGCAGGTTACCTATCATGGTCCGGGGCAAGTGGTGCTCTATCCGTTGATCGACGTGCGCCGGGCGAGACTCGGCGTGCGCGATCTCGTCACGGCGCTCGAGAGTGCCGTGATCGCTTTACTGGGCAAATATGATGTCGAGGCACATGCTCGCCCCGATGCACCCGGTGTCTATGTCGGTGAGGCCAAGATCGCCTCGCTGGGGCTGCGTATTCGGCGTGGTGCGAGCTACCACGGCGTGGCGCTCAATATCGACGGCGACCTGTCGCCTTTCCAGCGCATCAATCCCTGCGGTTATGCCGGCATGGCCATGACGCGCCTGGCCGACTTGATTGCCGAGCCGCCTTCCACCGAGCAAGCTGGCTTGCAGCTTGCCCACCGCCTGGCAGAACTGCTGGGCCGAGAGCTGCTTGAATGGGACGAACCATTGGCTCTGGCCCCTGTCCACGAGGCCGGGAGTCTCTGAGCGCGTTTATTCTGTTGCGGGCGTTGACGGCATGATAGGCACAAGAGGCGATCTCGACGTCGCCTCTTGTCATTAGCGGAACGTGTCGGCGGTGGGTGAGTCAGCCGACATTGACTGCCTGGATGCGGTTGGGGTCAGGTTCCTGGCCGGGTACGGCCGCGGGGGCCGCCAGCCCCAGGTTATTTTTCTCGAACACCCGGTCGGCTCGGTAGCTGGAGCGCACCAGTGGCCCGGAAGCGACTTCCATGAAGCCCTTCTCCAGCCCCAGGCGGCGATAACGTTCGAACTCGTCAGGCGTCACCCAGCGCTCCACCGGCAGATGATGGCGGGTGGGGCGCAGGTACTGGCCGAGAGTGACGATATCCACATCGATGGCGCGCAGGTCGTCAAAGGTGGCCAGTATCTCCTCGTCCGTCTCCCCGAGGCCCAGCATCAGGCTGGTCTTGGTGAGCACCTCGGGGCGATGGCGCTTGGCGTGGGCCAGTACGTCAAGGGTCTTGCGATAGCCGGCACGCGGGTCGCGCACGTCATGGGTGAGTCGTTCTACCGTCTCGACGTTCTGGGCGAACACCTCGAGGCCGGCATCGATCACGCGCTCGATGGCAGCCGGGTCACCATCGAAATCGGGTGTCAGCGCCTCGACCACCACCGCCGGTGTGTTGGATTTGATGGCGCGAATGCATTCGGCGTAGTGCGATGCACCGCCATCGGGCAGGTCGTCCCGGTCAACCGAGGTCAGCACCACGTAGCGCAGGCCCATCAGTTCGACCGATTTGGCGGTATTGGCGGGCTCCTCGCTGTCCAGCCAGCCGCGTGGATTGCCGGTATCGACGGCGCAGAAGCGACAAGCACGCGTGCATACCGAGCCCATCAGCATGATCGTGGCCGTGCCGTTGCTCCAGCATTCGCCCATATTGGGGCAGTGGGATTCGGCACATACGGTGCTGAGGCGATGCTCGCTGACATTGCGCTTTACCGCCTCGAAGCGACCGCCGCCGGGAATCTGGGCGCGCAGCCAATGAGGCTTGCGCCCCGGTTCCGGGCGCTCCTCGGTCTGGTGGCGTTGCTTGATGCCATCCTTGATGGCGGCGAAGCCATGTTCGGTACGAAATTTCGCACCGCTAGGCACGCGTTTTGAGGTGCTGTCGCTCATAGGGTGTGAGCCCCTCCACTCGGCGGCTGCAACAACCATGCGGCGGAAAAACGGTAGGCCATGACCGGGGGCCTACCGGTTCACATGGTATGCAATTGATACGTTGGTCGCAGGCCCGTAATCTAACATATCCCTCCTGCCCGGCACAGCGATGCCCGCTCAGCCGTGTGAGAGCGGCAGACAGACGACGCCGTGGTCGGGTATCGGTTGCGGCGGTGCCTTGAAGTGCTCCTCGATCTCCCCCAGTCGCTCGCGCACGAAGCGCAGGAAGAGCTCGGTCACCGGGGTGGGAAAGCGATCCCGGGGATAGACCGTGCACCAGGAGCGGCG
The DNA here is from genome assembly GCF_052584175.1 of Billgrantia hypersalina. Lineage (NCBI taxonomy): Bacteria > Pseudomonadati > Pseudomonadota > Gammaproteobacteria > Oceanospirillales > Halomonadaceae > Billgrantia > Billgrantia hypersalina. The sequence continues at coordinate 540,055 of NZ_JBMIQI010000018.1, read as the reverse complement.
CAGAGGGAAGCCCGGCAGCGTAAGCTCGGCCAGCAACCCCGCGCCAAGTTCCAGGCGAACGGCAAGCCGAGGCAGAACCGTGACGCCCAGATGCGCCATCACGCCCTGCTTGATCGCCTCGTTGGTCCCCAGCTCCATGGTATGCTGTAGCGCGACGTCCTGTTCGGCGGCAAGCTGCTCGAAGGCGGTGCGCACGCCGGAGCCCGACTCGCGCATCAGCAAGTAATGGCGAGCGAGATCCTCCAGCGTCGGTGAATCGGCTTCCAGCAAGGGATGCCCTGGCCAGACGATGGGTATCAGCTCGTTTTCGAGGAAGGGCATGAAGACCAGGTTGTCGTCGTCCTCGGGCACCATCGCCATGATCACCAGGTCGTCGCGGCGGGCCGCCAGGCGTTCCAGGGCCTGGCTGCGATTGCATACCCGCAGCCGTACCTGGACGTTGGGGTAATGGGCGCGGAAGCGGGCGATGAGGTGCGGTACCACGTACTGGGCGGTAGAAACCGCCGCCAGGTTGAGTTCCCCCGAGATCGTGCCATCCATGTCCGACAAGGTCATTTGCAGACGCGATACCTGGCCGAATATGGCCTGGGTCGATGCCGCCAGGGCATCGGCCGCGGGCAGCAAGTGCAGCGTCCTGCCGGTGTACTTGAAAAGCGCCTGGCCCAGCGCCAGCTCGAGCTGGCGAATCTGCGCACTGACCGCCGGCTGAGTCAGTCCAAGCTGTTCAGCAGCGCGCGAGTAGGAGTGCTGGCGATACACGGCTAGAAAGACCTGCAGCTGGCGAAAGGTCAGGCGATTGAGCAGGCTTGGCGTCGTCATCGGTCGATCCGCTGGAGGGCACGGGAGGCCCGGAGATGCACCCTTTTGATGCTAACACTGCCGGCGCCCAGGGTCATGCCGGTAGCCTGCGCTGAGGAAATCGAGCCATGCAGACTCCGATACGGGAGGCGTCGCGCCGGGGACGCTGGCGTCGTGTCATGGTGGCAGGGCTTGGGCTTGCTGCCCTGCGTGCCGGCCAGGCATGCACCGAGCTCGAGCTTGTCTGGAGTGCCGGCCATGACACGTCAGGTGAAGCTTTGGTCGAGCGGGCAAGTGAGTTGGGCTGCGATGCGCTGCATCCAGGTGAGGCGTTGCCTGGGGAGCAGTTGACGCTTGCCCGGGCCTGTGGTCGTGCCGGGATCGACTTCATCGGGCCGCGTGAAGGGCTGGTGGCGGCCATGTGTGACGATCGGGCGGCCCGCCAGCTGATGCGCGAGGCCGGGCTACCGCTGGGCGGGCCGGGGAGACAGGCTCTGCTTGTGCATCTGCCCGTTCTGGCAGACAGCCGAGGCCAGGCGTTGGCCTTGGTCGAGCACGAATGGCTAGGTGATGATTTCGCCATTGCCCCGAGCGAGAGGCTGACGCCCGAGCAGCGTGCCTACCTCGGCCAGCTAGCCGTGCAGGGGGCCAGGGCGGTCGGGCTGATTGGCCTGGCGACGCTAAGCTTCTCGCTGGTCAGCAATCGCCTGGGCTTCGTTGCCATGCGGCCCGGGCTGACGGGTTACGAGGGTCTGGCCGAGGTTCTGAGCGGGCTCGACCTGGCGGTCGAACAGATTCGCCTGGTGGCGGGCGAGCGCCTTCGGCGTCCCAGGGTCGGCCATATGGGGCATGGCCCGGGCCGCCCTGGCCAGGCGCGCTGGCGCCTCCTTCAGCCGGGCAACGGTCAATTGGGGGGTGGCCCCGGCGTCAGGCTCGATCGTCCTGCGGCGGAGGGAGGCGACACCAGGGCCCGACTGATGACGTGGGGGCGAGATGGTGTCGAAGCCAGGCGTCGCGAGTGCCGGGTGCTGGCGGAGTGGCGCGAAGCGGGCGGTATCGAAGCGGTCGTGACGTCCGGCAGAGAGTGAAGCGAACGATGTGACGAAAAATCGACAAAACGGCTGCTTTAAACCGACGCAGGGCGTACTATGCTTGTTGCATCGCAGCAAAAATTCTCCTCCTGACGTCGATGCGCTCTCGTCAGGGAACACTGGAGTCGAACATGAACTCACTGATGCCGACACCGCCCACCGAGGCGTTCAGCTTGCTTGATCCTTTCGGTTTTGGCCGTGCCGCCTTCGACTACTGGCGTGATGCCGTCGAACGCAGTGTGCTGTACATGGACGTGATGCGCGAGCGTGGCAACCAGTATCTCGAGCATATCGAGAAGACCAAGCCCAACGTACTCGGCTTCGACGCCGAGGTGATGATGGACGGCCGCAGCCTGCCGCGGCCGGTGAACTACGAGCTGATGCGGATCCTTCCCCCGGATGGGGTCGAGGTCGATCCCGAGGCCCGCCCCTTTGTGGTGGTGGACCCCCGTGCCGGGCATGGGCCCGGCATCGGCGGCTTCAAGCCCGACAGCGAGGTAGGTGTCGCCCTGCGTGCCGGACACCCCTGCTATTTCATTGGCTTCTTGCCTTACCCCGAGCCCGGCCAGACCGTCGAGGACGTGGTGGAGGCGGAGATCGCCTTCCTGCGTCGTGTCGTCGAGCTTCACCCGGCCAAGGGTGAGAAGCCGATGGTGGTGGGGAACTGTCAGGCGGGCTGGCAGATCATGATGGCGGCTTCGCTCGAGCCGGAGGTCTTCGGTCCGATCCTGATCGCCGGTGCGCCGCTCTCGTACTGGGCCGGCGAGCGGGGCAAGGCTCCCATGCGCTACACAGGCGGCATGACCGGCGGCAGTTGGATGACGGCGCTGGCCAGCGACCTGGGCAACGGCTTGTTCGACGGCGCCCTGCTGGTACAGAACTTCGAGCGGCTCAATCCCGCCAATACTTGGTGGGACAAGCAATACCGCCTCTTTGCCAATGTCGATACCGAAGCCGAGCGTTACCTTCACTTTGAACGCTGGTGGGGGGGGCATGTGGTGCTGGGCGGCGAGGAGATCCAGTTCATCGTCGACAACTTGTTCGTCGGCAACCGGCTCTCCACCGCTCAGCTGGTCACCTCGGATGGCCGGCGCATCGACCTGCGCAACGTGCGTTCGCCGGTGGTGGTGTTCTGCTCCCAGGGAGACGATATTACGCCGCCGCCACAGGCGCTGGGCTGGGTGCGCGACCTCTATGAGGGCATCGACGACATCATCGCCAACGAGCAAACCATCGTCTATTGCGTGCACGACACGACCGGCCACCTCGGCATCTTCGTGTCGGGCAGTGTGTCGCGCAAGGAGCATACGGAGTTCACCGCCAACATCGACTATATCGACGTGCTGCCGCCGGGCCTCTACGAGACCACGGTAACCAGCGCTGCCGAGCGCGAGGACGCCGAGCTGATCGAGCGTGACTACCTCCTCGAGTTCAAGGCGCGCTCCATCGAGGGGCTCAATCGGGATGTGCTCCAGCACCGCGAAGACGACGACCGGCGTTTCGCCACCGTGGAGCGTATCTCGGAAATCAACCTGGGGCTCTATCGGCTCTTCGTTCAGCCCTGGATTCGGGCAGTAATGACAACCGAGGCAGCCCGCCTGATGCGTCGCATGCATCCGATCCGCTTGGGCTACAAGCTGCTCTCGGATCGCAACCCGTTATCGGTACCGCTGCCGGTACTGGCCGAATGGGTGCGGCAGGATCGCCATCCCGTAGGCGAGGAAAACCTGTTGCGCAGTCTGGAGCTGGCCGCGTCGCGACAGATTTCCCACGGGCTCGATACCTGGCGCGAGATTCGTGACCAGAGCATCGAACATACCTTCCTCACCCTCTATGGCCAGCCCCTGCTGCAGGCGATGGTGGGGCTGGGCGGGGATGCCCATGTCCATCGTCGCCAGCCCGGCAGCGAACCGGAACATCGCCGCTTCATCGAGCGGCGCCAGGATGAGCTACGCCAGCGCGTGGCCGAGGGCGGCATCCATGAGGCGGTGATGCGCTCGGTCATTCATGTGCTGGGTGGCGCGCCTACCACCGATGAGCGCAACTTCAAGCGCCTGCGGGCATCGCGTGCCGAATTGGAGCCCGGCAGCAGCTTGTCCGACTTCAAGCATCTGGTGCGCGAGCAATTCTTCATCCTCAAGCAGGATCGAGACGCGGCGCTCGAGGCGATACCGCAGCTGCTGTCAAGCGAGCGAGCCGATGCGATTCGCGCTTCACTGGAGCATATCGACCACGTGCTGGCGGCTAGCGGCGAACTCAGCGAGCATGCCAGCAAGCGCTACGAGCACATCAAGGATCTCTTCGCCGAAGCCTTGGAGCGAGTCGATCCGGCGGCGAGCCGTCAGGCGCTAGCCGACCTTCACGAAGAGGTGGCGTCAGGTGCCAGGGCCGAAGTGACTGCCCGGGACGAAGTCAACAAGCTGCTCGAGGCGGATGCCGAGACGGTGACGCCGGTCAGGACGGCAACGGCCGCCGAGCGCAAGGCACCCACCCGAGGCGCGGCCAGGAACGCAACGAAGAAAGCCGTCGAGCAAGAAGGGGATGCTAAGACCGGTGCTGCGTCGGGCCGGGCGACAGCCAAGAAAGCCACAACCCGCAGGACGCGCAAGCGCTGAGCGAGACGTTTTTTCGGAGCACTTCCCGGCGCCCCTGTCGAGTCAAGACAGGGGCGCTACTTCTTTTATGCCTGGTTAAGGTCCTTCATGGCCAGCGTGCGCCTGAGCCTCTCTTGATGCTACGTTCAAGTTGCTGCTTTACTGCCGCCATGCGGAAGCGACTGGCGCGAAGCGGGTTGCTGGGGTAGGGTAAGCGGATTTTTCACCCCGTACGGAGCGTCCGCCGCGGACAGGCGGGCCGAAACCGTCAGGCGGAGCCAACCGACCCGCCTTGCAGAATGTGGAGCACTATGGGCAAGTCATTGGTCATCGTCGAGTCGCCGGCCAAGGCCAAGACGATCAATAAATATCTCGGCAGCGAATTCGTCGTGAAGTCGAGTGTGGGTCATATTCGCGACCTGCCGACCAGCGGCTCGGGCAAGGCGGCCTCCGATCCCAAGGAGCGTGCCCGCCAGGCAGCGGCAACCCGCAAGATGTCGCCCGATGAGAAAGCCGAGTACAAGAAGCACAAGGCCAAGGAACAGCTCATCCGGCGCATGGGTATCGACCCGGAGCATGGCTGGAAAGCCCACTACGAGATTCTGCCCGGCAAGGAGAAAGTCGTGGCCGAGCTGCAGAAGCTCGCCGAGAAGGCTGACGCGGTCTATCTCGCCACGGACCTTGACCGCGAAGGGGAAGCGATCGCGTGGCATCTCAAGGAGACCATCGGCGGCGATGACGAGCGCTACCGCCGCGTGGTGTTCAACGAGATCACCAAGAATGCCATCAAGGAGGCGTTCAAGGAGCCCGGCACACTCAATATTCCTCGTGTTGAGGCGCAGCAGGCGCGACGCTTCCTCGACCGGGTGGTGGGTTTCATGCTCTCGCCGCTGCTGTGGGCCAAGATTGCCCGCGGGCTTTCCGCCGGGCGCGTGCAGTCGGTGGCGGTGCGCCTGATCGTTGAGCGCGAGCGCGAAATACGAGCCTTCGTCCCCGAAGAGTTCTGGGACGTCCATGCCGATCTCGTGTCGAGCCATGGCGAGCCGGTGCGTTTCGAGCTGGTGCGCCAGCACGGCAAGGCATTCCGGCCCACCTCCGAGGCCGAGACACTCGAGCGTATCGCAGCGCTGCGCAAGGCCAAGCTTGCCATCACCGCGCGCGAAGACAAGCCCACCCGCTCGAAGCCGGGCGCGCCCTTTATCACCTCGACCCTGCAGCAGGCCGCGAGCGGTCGCCTCGGATTCTCGGTGAAGAAGACCATGACCCTGGCCCAGCGTCTCTACGAGGCGGGCTACATCACCTACATGCGTACCGACTCCACCAACCTGTCGCAGGATGCGCTGGCCATGGCGCGCGAGCACATCGAGCAGGCGTATGGCGAGCGCTACCTGCCCGAATCGCCCAACCGCTACTCGAGCAAGGAGGGCGCCCAGGAGGCCCACGAGGCGATTCGCCCTTCCGACGTCAATCGCAAGGCATCCGACCTGGCCGGCATGGAGCGTGACGCAGAGCGACTCTATGATCTGATCTGGCGCCAGTTCGTGGCGTGCCAGATGACGCCGGCGGAGTACCTCTCCAGTACGCTGACCGTGGAAGCCGATGGCTATGAGCTCCGGGCCAAGGGGCGCGTCCTCAAGTTCGACGGCTACACCCGCGTAATGAAGCCGGCCGGCAAGAACGAGGATCAGGCGCTGCCGGACCTCGCCGAGGGTACGCCCATGCAGCTCGCGGCGCTCGATCCCCAGCAGCACTTCACCAAGCCGCCGGCCCGCTATACCGAGGCAAGCCTCGTCAAGGAACTGGAGAAGCGCGGTATCGGTCGCCCGTCGACCTATGCCTCGATCATTTCCACCATCCAGGATCGCGGCTACGTCAAGTTGGAGAGTCGGCGCTTCTATGCCGAGAAGCTTGGCGACATCGTCACCGAGCGTCTCAAGGAGACCTTCCCCGACCTGATGGACTACTCCTTCACCGCGCGCATGGAAGACAGCCTCGACGAGGTGGCCGAGGGTGAGCGCAACTGGCGTGAGCTGCTCGATGCCTTCTACGCCGAATTTCGCGAAGAGCTGGAGGCCGCCGAGAGCGAAGAGGGTATGCGCCCCAATCAGCCGGTGCCCACCGATATCGACTGCCCCACCTGTGGGCGCAAGATGCAGATTCGCACGGCCTCTACCGGGGTGTTCCTGGGCTGCTCCGGCTACAACCTGCCCCCCAAGGAGCGCTGCAAGACCACCATCGACCTGCTGCCCGGCGACGAGGCGGTGCCCGCGGATGCCGGCGAAGAGGCCGAGGCCCAGGCGCTACGTGCCAAGCACCGCTGCCCCAAGTGCGGCACGGCGATGGATAGCTACCTGATCGACGAGACCCGCAAGCTGCATATCTGCGGCAACAGCCCCGATTGCGAGGGCCATGAGGTCGAGCACGGCAAGTTCCGACTCAAGGGCTACGAAGGGCCGACCATCGAGTGCGACAAGTGCGGCAGCGAGATGCAGCTCAAGTCGGGCCGCTTCGGCAAGTACTTCGGCTGTACCAACGAGGCGTGCAAGAACACCCGCAAGCTGTTGCGCAGTGGCGAGGTGGCGCCGCCAAAGATGGATCCCATCCCCATGCCCGAGCTTTCCTGCCAGAAGGTCGACGATCACTACGTGTTGCGTGATGGTGCCAGCGGCCTGTTCCTGGCGGCGAGCAAGTTCCCGCGCAACCGGGAGACCCGCCCCCCGCTGGTGCGCGAGCTCAAGGCGCACGCCAAGGAGCTGCCGGAGAAATATCGCTATCTGCTCGATGCGCCCAGCGAAGATCCCGAAGGCCGCCCGGCCCAGATCCGCTATTCTCGCAAGAGCAAGGAGCAGTTCGTCATGACCGAGGAAGAGGGCAAGGCGACTGGCTGGCGAGCCGTCTATGACAACGGCAGATGGCAGGTGGAGGACAAGCGCAAGTGACCCCGCGAGGCCGTACCAATCAACTGCTGTACCAGGCTGAGCTGATGCTGGAAGTCGCGCCCGGCAACGACGAACACGCCGAGGCGCGCCGCATGGCCGCCGAGGAATCGGCACTGGCGTTGACCGAGCTGGCGCTCGAGTCGCTGCTGCGCGAAGTGACGGAGCATGCCCGGCTGGCACGACACGACTGGCGCGACCTGCTCGGCAGCGAAGGGGCGGACATTGCCGAGCTGCATCGCCTGCGTGAGCTGGCGGCTCGCCCCGAGAGCTGGCTCGGCTGGCTGCTGCAGCGTATCGAGGCCCTGCACGACAGTGACGGCGTGGCGCGCCGCCGCAGCGCTTCCCAACCAGGACTCATCGCGGTGGGCAGCAGTGCGGCGCTGGGCGACGAGCTGAGGGCCTGCCTCAAGGAGGCCAAGCGGGAAATCGCCGCCCTGCGCGAAACCAGCCAGGAGTGGTGAGCGAGACATATCACATCCATGAACGAGACGGAGCCCCGTCGCTTGATACACATCAGGTAAGGTTGATGTGCGCCAGGCGCCGGGGCTTCGTCTTGGCCAGGCGGGAGACAGCAGCCTCGAAGATCAATGGCCTTTTTGCCAGACTGAAGGCAAATACCCACGCAAGGAGATGACCATGCCGGACAAACCCACCATGGAAACCGGGTCCAGCGTCTTCCTCTCACCCGAGATGCATGGCTACTGGTCCGATGAAACGCTGCGGGACGTGCCGGACGATGGCGGGGTCTACTGCGTATTCCGTGCCGGTCGCAAGCCTGATTCGCAGGATATGGAAGTGCAGCAGTTACTCTACGTAGGCGAGCATCGCAATGTACGTCATGAGCTGCAGCACCATCCCGAGAAGGAGACGTGGCATAAACTGCTCAAACCCGGCGAGGAACTCTGGTATTCACTGGGTATCTGCAGCCATGCCAACCGGGAACGCCTGCTGGCGGCAATGATTCATGCGCACAAGCCGCCCTGCAATGGCGCAAGCGAATACCTGGACCGCTTCCCTTTCCCCGAAACGACGGTGCATCTCTACGGCAAGAAGGACAAGCTGTTGAATCTCTTCACCGTCGAGCCGAAGGGATAGACCACAGGGACCGGACTAGACGTCCTTCGGCCCGCCGCGCTTCGGCTTGCCGGAGCGCGGTTTCTTCAAGGAGGAACCCGCATGCCTGGCAGTCCCGACACTTACCGCACCCGACTGTTTCCGGCCCTGGCCCCGCTGCTCGGTGCGCAGCCGCCGAGCGGTAACACGCTCGAGGCACATGCGCTGCTCGCCGATGCCCTGCGGGCCAGAGCCACTGACGTTCACCTGGACCCAGAGCCGGAGGGGTATCGGGTTCGCCTGCGCATCGACGGTCGTATCGTCGATGCGCTGCGGATGAACGCAGGGCAGGGAGCGCGATTGGTCAATCAGTTCAAGGTGCTTTCCAAGCTCAACCCGGTACCTTCGCTGGTGACCGCGGAGGGCAGCTTCAGTTGGGAGTGGGAAGAGCAGGGGGGAGAAGAGGTCTTCCTGCGTGTCACGGCAGTGCACTGCGTTGCCGGTGAGAAGCTCGCGATTCGCTTCCTGACACCGCCACAGGCTTTCGAGGATACGGCTTCGCTGGGAATTGGCGAGGCGGGAGCGCTGGGCATCAGGCATTGGATGGATGCCACGGGCAGCATGCTGCTCGTGGCCGGACCGACCGGTGCGGGCAAGACCACGACGCTCTACACCTTGCTTGGACAGCTGCGGCTCACCGATAGCCACGTGGTAACGCTGGAGGATCCCGTCGAATATGACATCCCCGGGATCAATCAGATTCAGGTGGATCTCGAGCATGGTCTGGACTTTGCCAGCGGCACGCGCTCGTTGCTGCGGCTCGATCCCGACTATGTGCTGATCGGCGAGATTCGCGATCGCGAATCGGCCATTTCCGCGTTGAATGTGACCAGCAGCGGGCGCTCGCTGATGGGGACCCTGCATAGTCGCGACGCCGTGGGAGTGGTGACCTCGATGCGCCAGCTGGGGCTCGAGGATAGTGATATCAGTGCCAACCTGGGGCTGGTCATCGCGCAGCGACTGGTGCGTCGACTCTGCGAGCATTGCCGTGAACGGACACTGCCGGACCGACGCGACCAGGAGTGGATGGAGGCCATCGGCATGGCGGTGCCTGAGCGGACCTGGCGTGCCACGGGATGTCCACAGTGCGATGGACTCGGTTACCGCGGGCGTATCGGGGTTTTCGAGATATGGCAACTGACACCGGAAGACCATGCGCGAATCCTGCGGCATGCCGACGAATCCGAGCTGCGTCGACACCTGCTGGAGCGTGGCATGTCGCTGATGCTGGCCGATGGTCTGGCCAAGGCCGAGGCGGGAGTCACTACTGTCAGGGAGGTGTTCCGCATGGGTGCGATGCTCTCCGTTTGACCCCTTTTATCTAGTTTGCAAGGGAGTGGCGCGCCGATGACCTTGAGACGCGTTTTCCGGCCACGCTTGCCCCGGGTTGGGCCCCCATGGGCTGGCTCATGTAACGTATCGCGACAGACAGCCGGCCGCCGATGCGTTATAAATCGCTGACATGAACCGGTCTACCCGTGAGGAGTCGATGAAGCCCCTTTCTCGCCGTCGCTTCGGCCAATTCGCCCTGCTTGCCCCCTTCACTCTGCTGATGGGGCGGGAGGCCCAGGCCAACCTGATCGAAGCCATGCTGGCGCGTGCTCATCGTCCGCGTCATGACAGCGAAGTGTGGATACTGGTAGACGATCGAGATTCGTCGCTAAGCCTTTATCGTGGCGAGCGTCTACTCGAGCGTTTTTCGCCGATTTCGCTGGGGCGTGGTGGAGCCGACACAATGCGCACCGAAGGGGGGAACGTGACGCCCAAGGGCGAGTTTCGCGTCAATCGCTTCAATCGGGAAAGCCAGTGGCACATTTTCGTCAGTCTGGACTATCCGACGCCATCCCATGCACGCATGGCGTTGGAATCAGGACTTTACACAGAGCAGGATTACGCAGATTATTTCGCCTACTACCGGCAGCACGGCTATCCGCCCCAGCGGACCGTGCTTGGAGGCTTCATCGGCCTCCATGGTCTCGGTAGGGCAGACCCGGAGGTTCATGCCAGCTATCACTGGACTCAGGGGTGCGTGGCGCTGACCGACGCTCAGATCGAGAGGCTTACCGAGCTAATCGACATTGGCACTCGCGTCGTCATCCGCTAGGCTCTAGATACGCAAGGGACGTTTCGAGCTATGGACAAGCGCGGTAAGGTATTATAAAACAGCGTTTGATTCCTGTGCTTGGCAGCAGTCGCTGCAAGATCCTGCTATGAGCAGGGGGAGCCTGGAACTCAGGCAACATTAACGCCGCTGCACACCTGTGCAGTACCAAGGAAGACTCAAGGAGAACATCATGACTCTGAAGACCACCCTGAAGCTGACCGCAGCTGCTGCTTCTCTGGCCATCCTGGCTGGTTGTGCCAGCAACGCAGCTCTGGACGAAGTGCGCCAGACTGCTGAAGCCGCCCAGGCCGACGCTGCCGAAGCTCGCAGCATCGCCACCCAGGCACAGAACACAGCCAACCAGGCGCAGCGTGACGCCCAGGCGGCTCTGCAGATGTCCGAGCAGAACCGCGAGGAAATGAACCGCATGTTCCAGCGCTCCATGCAGAAGTAATTCTGTCGAGTGCCTCATCGCCTTCGAGCGATGGCGGTTCTGCAACGAGAAAACCCCGCCAAGGCGGGGTTTTCTCGTAATGAGTATTGCTTGGCTAAGTGCTAGCGCCGGTAGGCCTCGAGCTCTTCGAACAGGCCGGAAACCTGGCTGACCTCAATCTCGGCGAACAGTCCCTCGGTAAGCCCTTCGTCGCGGTTCTCGGCTGGCGCCGTCGGCTCCTCCTCGGCGACCCGCAATAGCGAGACCAACAGGCCATCGGGCTGTTCTACCACGCGGCGAAGCTGGGCATAGTCGACCGGGGGACGTTCCTCGCCGAACGAGTTGGCCAGTATGTCCATGGCGTTGAGGATCGGTTCGAAGGTCCCTACGTTCTCTTCCAGCAGCGGAAAGGACTGTGCGTAAAGCACGCCATCCGACGACCAGGCGACCTTGAATGGCTGGTCGATGATGTTCACTTGCGTGCCGCTGGGCACGCGCTCGTAGAGCGACTCGATATCCTCGGGGAACATGCGGATACAGCCGCGGCTGGCGCGCATGCCGACGCCATCGGGCCGGTTGGTGCCATGTATCAGGTAGCTGGGCAGGCCGAGCAGGATGGCGTGGCGACCCAAGGGATTATCGGGCCCGGGCGGTACCACGGTGGGAGGCGGCTCGCCACGGGCGGCGGCCTCTTCGCGCATGGAGCGCGGTGGCGACCAGTGGGGATCCTTGACCTTGACGGTGGTGCGGGTCACGCCTACGGGTGTGGAGAAGCCGTCTCGGCCGATGCTGATCGGGTAAGTCTCGACGATGCCGGGGCGCGAGTAGTAGTACAGGCGCAGCTCCGAAAGGTTGACCACGATACCTTCGCGCGGCGCATCCGGCAGGATGTGCTGGGCGGGGATCAGCACTTCGGTACCGGGATGCGGCGCCCACAGGCTCACGTCCGGATTGGCCATGCGCATCTCTTCATAGCCGGCGTTGTGGCGCCGACCGATATCGATCAGCGTATCTCCCTCTTCGACGACGACCGTATAGGTCTCGCCGATCACGTTGCCTTCGTCGGGCAGGTGATAATGGCCGCGGGGCAGCTCCTGGGGGCTATCGGAGCCTTCCTCGGCAAGGGTATTCGTTGCCAGCAGGGCGGCGAGACCGAACAGGGCAGCGCCAAGGCCGATACGCCTGGCCAGTGTGGGGTTCTTCATGTACGTGGTGTTCTCGTCTCAAGGTCACCAGGCGGATGCCTGCCGAGAAGACAGGGGCCGCTTGGCGACGGTCATACGCCAGCCGCTGTGGTGGCGTCGGGTTCGTGTCGAGGCTGCGATGGGACACCTGCGCATAGTATAGCGTTCCCGCCCGATGCGGGAGTCCCGCCGAGCCGCGTGCGTTCCTTCCGTTCAGGCTGCCTGCGCCTTCCGATTGAGTGCGTCGAGCAACTGTTCCACGGCCTGGAAGCGTGCCTCAGCGTTTTCCATTTCCACTTCGAAGCGCAGGGTGTCGGCACCGTCGAGACGATAGCGTTGCGGTTCCGCCTGGATCATCGTGACCAGCAGCAGCGGATCGACCCGGGTCTGATTGCCGAATATTATCCGGCCGCGCTCAGCGCCGGCTTCCAGGCGCGCGATGCCCAGACGTTCGGCACGCTGGCGCAATCGGGTCTGGCGCATCAATGTCTTGACCGGGGCCGGCAGCAGGCCGAACCGGTCGATCATCTCGACCTGCAGTTCCTTGAGCTCGGCTTCGTCGGCAGCACTCGCAATCCGCTTGTACATTACCAGGCGTTGTTGCACGTCGGGCAGGTAATCGTCGGGGATGAGCGCCGGCAGGTTGAGACTGATCTCGACCCCAGCGCTCAACGGCGCTTCGATATTGGGCGTCTTGCCGGCACGAATGGCGGCCACGGCGCGGTCGAGCATTTCCATGTAGAGGGTGTAGCCGATGGCTTCCATCTGCCCGCTCTGCTCCTCGCCGAGCAGCTCACCTGCGCCGCGGATCTCCATGTCGTGACTGGCGAGGGTAAAGCCCGCACCGAGGTCTTCGGCAGCCCCGATCGCCTCGAGGCGCTTGACGGCATCCTTGGTCATGACGCGCGGCGGCGGGGCGAGCAGGTACGCGTAGGCCTGGTGATGACTGCGACCGACGCGACCGCGCAACTGATGCAGCTGGGCCAGGCCGAACTTGTCGGCGCGTTCGATGATGATGGTATTGGCACTGGGGACATCGATGCCGGTTTCGATAATGGTGGAGCAGACCAGCACGTTATAACGCTTGTGATAGAAATCGGACATTACCCGCTCGAGCGATCGCTCGGGCAGTTGGCCGTGGGCTACCGCCACGCGCGCATCCGGCACCAGGGCGCGTATCGTCTCGGCGGCAGTCTCGATGGTCCTGACCTCGTTGTGCAGGTAATAGACCTGGCCGCCCCGCAGGATCTCGCGCAGGATCGCCTCCTTGATGATCGATTCGTCGCGCTGCTGGACGAAGGTCTTTACCGACAGGCGGCGCGCCGGAGGCGTGGCGATGATCGACAGGTCACGTATGCCGCTCATGGCCATGTTGAGGGTCCGTGGAATCGGGGTGGCCGTGAGGGTGAGAATGTCGATTTCGGCACGCAGTTCCTTCAGCCGTTCTTTCTGGGCCACGCCGAAGCGGTGCTCCTCGTCAATGATGAGCAGACCCATGTTGGGCAACTTCGTCGATTTCGACAGCAGCTTATGCGTGCCGATGACGATGTCGGCTTGGCCGCTCTCGATGCGCTTGAGCGAATCCGCCTGGCCCTTGCCGGCCGTAAAGCGCGAAACCAGCTCTATCTGCACGGCGGTGTCGGCGAAGCGGTCGCGGAAGTTCTCGTAGTGCTGGCGCGCGAGCAGGGTGGTCGGCACCAGCACCACCACCTGGCGCCCCGAGTGCACGGCGAGAAAGGCAGCACGCATGGCGACCTCGGTCTTGCCGAAGCCGACGTCGCCGCATACCACCCGGTCCATGGGGCGCGGCGCGGTCATGTCCCCGATGACCGCACTGATGGCGGCGCGTTGATCCGGTGTCTCCTCGAAGGGGAAACTGGCGGCGAAGCGAGCATACTCGTCGTCGGGTGGGGCGCAGGCGAAGCCCTCCCGCGCTTCGCGCCGGGCGTAGACGTCGAGCAGCTCCGCGGCGGTATCGCGAATCTTCTCCGCCGCCTTGCGGCGCGCCTTGTCCCACTGTTCGGAGCCGAGCCGATGTAGCGGCGCGAGCTCGTCGTCGGCGCCTGCGTAGCGTGAAATGAGGTGCAGGTTGTCCACCGGCACGTAGAGCTTGGCACCGTCGGCATACTCGAGCGCGACGAACTCCGCCGCCTGGCCGCCGGCCTCGAGTCGTTCCAGGCCCCGATAACGTCCCACGCCGTGGGTCTGGTGTACCACGGGTGCGCCCGGACGCAGCTCGGCGAGGTGGCGAATGGCCAGTTCATTGGTATCCGTGGCCTTTTCGCGCCGCCGGCTCTGGCGCACGACGTCGCCGAACAGTTCCGTCTCGCTGATCACGGCGAGATCGGGTTGCTCGAGCCACAGCCCGGCGCTGACTTCGCCTTCGGTCAAGGCCAGCCGTGGGTCGCCCTGGCGAAAGGCGTCGAACCCCGCGACATGCGGTAGCTCCAGGCGAAGCGGGGCCAGCAGTTCTTCCAGCGCCTCTCGGCGCCCACGCGATTCGGCAACGAACAGCACCCGTGTACTGCCGTGGCGCTCCAGAAAGCGCGCGAGTGAACCCAGCGGCTGTTTGGCACGTGCATTGAGCGCCACCTCCGGCAGTGACTGGGCCGCGGCCTCGTGGGCATGGGGATGCTCGCGTTCGTCAGTCAGCTCCACCCGCGGGTGGCGCTTGATGGCGGCGAACACCTCGGCCACCGGAACGAACGCCCGGTGCGGGGGAAGCAAGGGCCGGGTGGGATCGACACCGAGGTTCTCGTAGCGGCTCTCGATGGCTTGCCAATGATGCTCTGCGGCATCGAAGACGCCGGGTAACAGGGCGACCTGGGCTCCCTTGGCCAGATGGTCGAACAGCGTGGCCGTTTCCTCGAAGAACAGCGGAAGGTACTGTTCGAGACCGGGGGAGGGTATGCCTTTCAAGGCGTCGAGGTAGAGCGGGCACTGGCGCGGATCGACGTCGAACAAAGTCTCGAAGCCTTCGCGGAAGCAGGCGATGGCGCTGCGCGATAGCGAGTACTCGTGTGCCGGCAGCAGTTCCACGCGTTCGACCTTGTCCTGGCTGCGCTGGGTGTCGGGATCGAAGCGGCGCAGGGTATCGATCTCGTCGTCAAACAGGTCGATGCGCAGGGGGCCCTCGCTTCCCATCGGGTACAGGTCGATCAGGGCCCCACGCAGGGCGTACTCGCCCGGTTCGTAGACCGTCTCCACGGCACGATAGCCGGCACGCGACAGGCTCTCGCGAAAGCCCTCGCGATCCAGGCGCATGCCCACTTCGAGCGTCAGCACGCGACCGGCGATGTAATCCACGGGCGGCAGCCGCTGCATCAGGGTATTGATCGGCACCAGTACGATACCGTGTTCTCCGTCTTGCAAGCGGCGCAGCGTTCGCAGGCGCTCCGAGACGATGTCCTGGTGCGGCGAGAAGCTGTCGTAGGGCAGCGTCTCCCAATCGGGGAAGGGCATCACGGGCACGCTGGCGAAGAAGCGCAGATCGCTCTCGAGCCGCTGTGCGCTTGCGGTGTCCGGCGTGACCACCAGCAGCGGAGCGTCGTCGGCCAGGTGAGCCAGCGCCAGGGCAGCGGCACTGCCTGGCGGTAGCTGCCAGTATAAAGTTTCGCGGACCCCTGCTGGGCGGGGCGGGTCGAGCGGCGAGAATGTGGGCATGTGGCGTCGGAACGTCTCTTCGGTCGTTAGTGCAGGCCGTCAGGCCGTTCGCAGTGCCTTGGCAAGAGCAGCTGCAGGGGACAGGAGGATCATACCAGCCCGACGCGACGCTTGTAGTCAACCCCCGATTCCTGTAATCCCCCTACAGCGCCTGCGACCATACTTCGATTGCCCCACCGAAGCGCCAACGGGATAATGATACTGAATTCCAGTTACGAGAGAGGGCTTCACGTGAGTCAGCAACCCCCCGAAACCGTTTTCCAGGAGTGGCACGACAATCAGGCACTGGCCGAGCAGATGATCCCCTTGATCGGCAGCCTTTATCGTCAAAACAACGTGGTGACTACCCTTTACGGTCGCTCGCTGTTCAACCGCTCGGTGATCCGTATTCTCAAGGACCATCGTTTCGTCAGGAAAGTCGAGGGCACCGAACTCTCGGTTCAGGACACCCTGCCGCTCGTCCAGGCCATGACCGAACTCAACCTGGGGCCGGCGCACGTCGACGTGGGCAAGCTGGGCGTGGCGTTCAAGAAGCGAGGCGGAGGCGATGCCAAGGCTTTCCTGCGCGAGGAGCTCGCCGAAATCGTCGATGCCCACGACCTGGATGGCAACAACGGCCAGTCCAAGGACGTGGTGCTGTATGGCTTCGGCCGCATCGGTCGCCTGCTGGCCCGGGTGCTGATCGAGAAAGCGGGGGGCGGCAACCTGCTGCGCCTGCGCGCCATTGTCGTGCGCGGTCGTGGCGACATCGCCAAGGACCTGGAGAAGCGGGCGAGCCTGCTGCGCCGCGACTCGGTGCACGGTCCGTTCGATGGCACCATCAGTGTCGATACCGAGGCGCGCACCATCAATGCCAACGGCAACGTCATTCAGATGATCTACGCCGACAAGCCGAGCGACGTCGACTACACCGCCTATGGCATCGATAACGCCGTGGTCGTCGACAATACGGGCATCTGGCGCGACGAGGAGGGCCTCGGCCAGCACTTGCATTGCAAGGGAGTGTCCAAGGCGCTGCTCACCGCCCCGGGCAAGGGAGGCATCAAGAACATCGTCTTCGGTATCAACCACGGTGACATCGAGGAGGGCGACGCGATTCTTTCGGCGGCGTCGTGCACCACCAACGCCATCGTGCCGGTGCTCAAGGTGATCAACGACGAATATGGGGTCGAGTGCGGCCACATGGAGACGGTGCACGCCTACACCAACGACCAGAACCTGATCGACAACTACCACAAGGGCGACCGTCGCGGCCGCAGTGCCCCTCTGAACATGGTGTTGACCGAGACCGGTGCCGCCAAGGCGGTGGCCAAGGCGCTGCCTGAGCTCTCCGGCAAGTTGACCGGCAACGCCATTCGCGTGCCGATTCCCAACGTCTCGATGGCCATCCTCAACCTCACTCTGCAGCGCGAGACGGATGCAGCCTCGCTCAACGACTACCTGCGTCGCATGTCGATCGACTCGGCCTACCAGAAGCAAATCGACTATGTCGACTCGCCCGAGGTCGTCTCGTCGGACTTCGTCGGCAACCGCCACGCCGGTATCGTCGATGCCAAGGCGACCATCGCCAGCGGCAAGCAAGCGGTGCTCTACGTCTGGTACGACAATGAGTTCGGTTACAGCTGCCAAGTGGTGCGCATCCTCCAGCACATCTCCAACGTGCATTTCCGCAAGCTGCCGCGGGCCCAAGCCTGATCGAGCGGTGTCATTCCCGACCCACGGGGTCGGGAATAACTGATCTGGGTCACTTTCGTCTCATGCGTGCCGGTGCCGTGGTGGCATCGGCACGTCTCGTTCTGGCTGCCGAAATGGCTGGGAATCAGCGCATTCAACGCCTATTGAACTCTTTCGAAACCAGGCGCAGAGCGGCTTTATCGCCCTTTTTGCGACCTTAGGTCGTGTGGCCTTTGGACGCGCTTGTCTTTATAATACTGTGGATTTTTTCGGGGTGGTTCGAAACTCCTTCGGGCCTGACTGGTAACGTGCTGACTCAACAAGAATTCGAATCCATTCGACCCCCTTTCCTTCGTATTTCCGATCCAACAACTGGGCGAGACTATGATCGAAGTCAAGAAAGGCCTGGATCTCCCCATCATGGGGGCGCCCGAGTCGCGCATCGAGGATGCGCGGCCCGTGCGTCACGTGGCCATCCTGGGCACCGACTACGTTGGCATGAAGCCGACCATGGAGGTCCGGGAAGGGGACAAGGTGAAACTGGGCCAACTCCTCTTCACCGACAAGAAGAACGAAGGCGTACGCTTCACGGCACCAGCTGCCGGCGAGGTCGTCGCCATCAACCGTGGCGAGAAGCGCAAGCTGCTCTCCGTCGTCATCCAGGTCGACGAGAACGAAGAAGCGGTAGAGTTCACTGCCCATGGGCGTGACAGGCTTGGCAGCCTGGAGCGTCAGGCCGTGGTCGACCAGCTGGTGGAGTCGGGTCTGTGGGTCGCGCTGCGCACCCGTCCCTTCTCGCGCAGCCCGGCCATCGATAGCGAGCCGGCGGACATCTTCGTCACCGCCATGGATACGCATCCGCTGAGTATCGACCCGGCAGAGATCATCAACGCGCAGGCCGAGGCCTTCGAGGATGGCCTGAAGGTGCTGTCGCGGCTGACCCAGGGCAAGGTCTACCTGTGCACGGCGCCCGACGCCCGCATTCCCGGCGCCGATGTCGAGGGCGTCCAGGTGGAAACCTTCGGCGGCCCGCATCCGGCAGGCCTGGTGGGAACGCACATCCACTACTTGTCGCCGGTGGCGCTGCATCGCAAGGTCTGGCATATCGGCTATCAGGATGTGATCGCCTTCGGCAAGCTGTTCGCCGAAGGACGCATCGACGTCAGCCGGGTCGTGGCCGTAGGTGGTCCCCGTGCCGAGAAGCCGCGTCTGCTGCGTACGCGAATCGGTGCCAGCACCGAGGAACTGTTGGCCGGCGAAATCCTCCAACCCGAAGACACACGCGTCATCTCCGGTTCGGTGTTCTCCGGATTTACGGCCGAGGGTTCGTTGCGTTATCTGGGTCGTTTCCACAACCAGATCAGCCTGCTCGAAGAAGGCAACAAGCGTGCTTTCATGGGCTGGCTGTCGCCAGGCAGCGACCGTCACTCCGTGCTGGGTATCTACCTGTCGAAGTTCAAGGGACTCTCCAACTATGCGCCAAACACCTCCACCAACGGCTCTGAGCGAGCCATGGTGCCGATTGGCGTCTACGAGGAAGTGATGCCGTTGGATATTCTACCGACCCAGCTGCTGCGTACGCTGATCGTCGGTGACATTGAGGTGGCCATGCAGCTCGGGTGCCTGGAACTGGATGAAGAGGACCTGGCGCTGTGCACCTACGTGTGCCCGGGCAAGTATGAGTACGGTCCCATCCTGCGTGAAAACCTCACCATGATCGAGAAAGAGGCCTGATGATGGGTATCCGACAGACACTCGACAATCTCGAACCGCACTTCCACAAGGGTGGCAAGTACGAGAAGTGGTACCCGCTGTACGAGGCGGTGGATACCATCTTCTATGCCCCTCCCAGCGTGACCAAGACCACGGCTCACGTGCGTGACGGCGTCGACCTCAAGCGCATCATGATCACCGTGTGGCTGTGTACCTTCCCGGCCATGTTCTTCGGCATGTGGAATGCCGGCTGGATGGCGAACTCCGCCATTGCCGAAGGCTATGCCTCCATGGGCGGGTGGCGCGAAGCCATCCTCATGACTCTGGCTTCCGGTCACAACCCGGACAGCCTGTGGGCCAACTTCGTGCTCGGCGCAACCTACTTCCTGCCGATCTATCTGGTGACCTTCGTCGTCGGCGGGTTCTGGGAAGTGGTTTTCGCCGTCAAGCGTGGCCATGAGGTCAACGAGGGCTTCTTCGTCACCTCGGTGCTCTATGCCTTGATCCTGCCGGCCACCATTCCGCTGTGGCAGGTGGCGCTGGGCATCACCTTCGGCGTGGTCATCGGCAAGGAGATCTTCGGCGGAACCGGAAAGAACTTCCTCAACCCGGCGCTGACCGGCCGTGCCTTCCTCTATTTCGCTTATCCGGCACAGATTTCGGGTGACGCCGTCTGGGTGGCGGCCGACGGCTATACCGGCGCGACCCCGCTCTCCATCGCCTTCCAGGAGAACATGGCCGAGCTGACCTCCCAGTACAGCTGGTGGGACGCCTTCATCGGCTTCGTACCGGGTTCCGTGGGTGAGGTTTCGGCGCTGGCCATCTTCCTCGGCGCCGCGGTGCTGCTGTGGACCAAAATCGCTTCGTGGCGAATCATGCTGGGGTGCTTACTTGGCATGGTAGCCACCAGTGCGTTGTTCAACCTGATCGGCTCCGATAGCAACTCGATGTTTGCCATGCCCTGGTACTGGCATCTCGTCATCGGCGGCTTTGCCTTCGGCATGGTCTTCATGGCCACCGACCCGGTGTCCGCCTCGATGACCAACCCGGGGCGCCTGATCTTCGGCATCCTGATCGGCGTGATGACGGTTCTGATCCGCGTGGTGAACCCGGCGTTCCCCGAGGGCATCATGCTGGCGATCCTGTTCGCCAACCTGTTCGCGCCGCTGATCGATCACTTCTTTGTTCAGGCCAACATCAAGCGCCGCTTGCAGCGCACTGGTGTGCCGGCCGAGGAGACTGCCTGATGGCACAGAGCAATAACTCCATCAAGAAGATTCTCGTGGTGGCGTTCGCACTCTGCATCGTGTGTTCCGTCATTGTTTCTACCGCTGCGGTAGCATTGCGGCCCAAGCAACAGCTCAACGAGGAGCTGGACCGCAAGACCAACATTCTGAGCGTGGCGAACCTCTACGAGCCGGGCATAAACGTGGAAGAGGCCTTCCGCGAGATCACGCCGCGCGTGGTCGACATGCGGACGGGAGAGTACACCGACGAGTTCGACCCAGAGACCTTCGACCACTTTCAGGCGGCGCGCGACCCGGCCATGGGACGTACCCTGTCCGGCGATCGCGACATTGCCGGCCTGAGCCGTGTGGAGAACTATGCCACCGTTTACCTTGTCGGAGACCCCGACGACCCCGATCAGGTCATCCTGCCGATTCGCGGGCAGGGGCTGTGGGGGTTGATGCGTGGATTCATGTCGGTGGAAGGTGACGGCAACACTATCGTCGGGATCACCTACTACGAGCATAGCGAGACGCCAGGGCTCGGTGCCGAGGTGAACAACCCGCGCTGGCAGTCCCAGTGGGAAGGCAAGAAGATCTTCCCCGACGAGGAAAGCGTTGCGCCCGCGATCCGCGTGGCGCGTGGCAGTGCCAGCGGCGAGCATCAGGTAGATGGGCTGTCCGGTGCTACCCTGACCTCCAACGGCGTCACCAACATGCTGCAGTTCTGGCTGAGTCCCGAGGGCTTCGGTGAGTATCTGGCGAGATTCCGTGACGGAATCGACCCGGAGGAAGCTCAGGAAGCCGACGTCGAACTCGAAGCTGAAGCTTAAGGAGCCTGACTATGTCCGCTGCGACTCCCAAGGGCGTCCTGACGACCCCGATCTTCAACAACAACCCCATTGCCCTGCAGGTGCTCGGCATCTGTTCGGCGCTGGCGGTGACGACCAGCATGAGCGTATCGCTGGTCATGGCACTGGCCGTTATCTTCGTCACGGCCTTTTCCAACCTGTTCGTATCGCTGATTCGTCAGCACATTCCCTCATCGATCCGCATCATTGTGCAGATGACTATCATCGCCTCGCTGGTGATCGTGGTCGATCAGGTACTCAAGGCCTTTGCCTATGAAATGTCGAAGCAGCTCTCGGTCTTCGTCGGCCTGATCATCACCAACTGCATCGTGATGGGGCGCGCCGAGGGTTTTGCCATGCAGAACACGCCGGGGCTTTCCTTCCTGGATGGCGTCGGCAATGGGCTGGGCTACGGTTTCATCCTGCTGACAGTGGGCTTCTTCCGTGAGCTGTTCGGCTCCGGCAGCGTGTTCGGCTTCACGCTGCTGCAAACCGTCCAGGACGGTGGCTGGTACGTCCCCAATGGCCTGCTGCTGCTGCCGCCGTCTGCCTTCTTCATTATCGGCCTGATCATCTGGGCACTGCGCGAGACGCACCCGGAGCAGGTCGAGAAGAACGAGTTCGTGATGAGAAAGAACAGCATGCCCAAGGAGGCTGTGTAACATGGAACACTACATTAGCCTTTTTGTCGCCTCGGTCTTCGTCGAGAATCTGGCGCTGGCATTCTTCCTGGGCATGTGTACCTTCCTGGCGGTATCCAAGAAGGTCTCGGCCGCGATAGGTCTCGGCATCGCCGTGATCGTGGTGTTGACCATCTCCGTGCCGGTCAACAACATCATCTTCAACGCGCTGTTGGCGGAAGGTGCCTTGACCTGGACCGGAATCGAAGGGGCCGAGAATATCGACCTGTCGTTCCTGGGTCTGCTCTCCTACATCGGCGTTATCGCCGCCCTGGTACAGATCCTCGAGATGTTCCTCGACAAGTACGTGCCGGCACTCTACAACGCCCTCGGCGTCTTCCTGCCGTTGATCACTGTTAACTGCGCCATCCTCGGTGGCGTGCTGTTCATGGTAGAGCGTAACTACGGTTTCGGTGAATCCGTTGTCTATGGCCTTGGCTCCGGCGTCGGCTGGGCACTGGCCATCACCGCGCTGGCGGGCATTCGCGAACGACTCAAGTACAGCGACGTGCCGGCCGGTCTGCAAGGGCTGGGTATCACCTTCATTACCGTGGGCCTGATGTCGCTGGGCTTCATGTCCTTCTCGGGCATCCAGCTCTAAGGCGCGTTCCGGCGATGTTCGCATCGCCGGATAACCGGTCACACAGCAAATAGGAAACCGACATGGTTGGAACATCTGTCATCCTGCTCGGTGTGTTCATGTTCACCGTGGTCGTAATCGGCCTCGTCCTGGTGATCCTGGCCGCCCGCAGCAAGCTCGTCAGCACCGGGGACGTGACCATTGAGGTCAACGGCGATCCGGAGCACACCATTACCACCCAGGCCGGCGGCAAGCTGCTCAATACCCTGGCCGCCAACGGCATCTTTCTTTCCTCCGCCTGCGGTGGCGGCGGCTCCTGTGCCCAGTGTAAATGCCGGGTGGAAGAGGGCGGCGGCTCGATTCTGCCGACCGAGGAATCCCATTTCACCATGCGCGAGAAGAAGGAGGGTTGGCGTCTCTCCTGTCAGGTGCCGGTGAAACAGGACATGAAGATCGAGGTGCCCGAAGAGGTCTTCGGCGTGAAGAAGTGGGAGTGCGAGGTCATCGCCAACCCCAATGTCGCCACCTTCATCAAGGAGCTCAATCTCAGGCTGCCGGAGGGCGAGGAAGTAGCCTTCCGTGCGGGCGGCTACGTCCAGCTGGTGGCGCCGCCCTACGACATCTCCTTCTCCGATTTCGATATCGAGGAGGAGTACCGGGGCGACTGGGAGAAGTTCGACCTGTTCAAGATCTCCCATAAGAACAACGAGGAAGTGATTCGCGCCTACTCCATGGCGAACTACCCGGAAGAGAAGGGCATCCTTAAATTCAACATTCGTATCGCCACGCCGCCGCCCGGGACCAATCATCCGCCGGGGCTGATGTCGACCTACGTCTTCAGCCTGAAGGCGGGTGACAAGGTGACGGTGATGGGGCCCTTCGGTGAATTCTTCGCCAAGGACACCGATGCCGAGATGGTCTTTATCGGTGGCGGTGCCGGTATGGCGCCGATGCGTAGCCACATCTTCGACCAGCTCAAGCGCCTCAATTCCAAGCGCAAGATCTCCTTCTGGTACGGTGCGCGCTCCTGGCGTGAGACCTTCTACAACGAGGAGTACGACCAGCTGGCCGAGGAGTACCCCAACTTCGAATGGCACCTGGCGCTTTCTGACCCGCAACCCGAAGACAACTGGACCGGGCCGACCGGGTTCATCCACAACGTACTGTACGACAACTATCTCAAGGACCATCCGGCTCCCGAGGACTGCGAGTACTACATGTGTGGGCCACCCATGATGAACGCCTCGGTCATCAAGATGCTGCTCGATTTGGGGGTCGAGCCCGAAAACATCCTGCTGGACGACTTTGGCGGATGATACGCCTCGCCCAAGGGCGACTCTCCGGGCTGGCCCTTCACGGGCCGGCCCTGTTTCTTCTCATGTTGCTGTTATCCGCATTGCTCGCTGCGTGCCGACAGCAATCCGGCGAATACCTGTATCAGGGAACGACGCTGGGTACGGGCTACCACATCACCTTGTATGCCGACCTTGAGCAAGATCAGGCGGCAGCTCTCGAGGCCGGTATACAAGGTGAACTGGCAACCCTTGAACGACATCGCGACCTGTTCCTCCAGGCCAGCGCTCTCGCCTTTGGCCGATTCTGGCTTCCGCCTTCGGCAGGATTGAGGCACGAAGTGGATCGCTGGTTTCATGCCCATGCGGTAGATCTGCTCATGCGCTGGCTGGATGACCATCGCCTGGACACTGCCGCGCTGATGGTCGAGGTAGGGGGCTTGGTGCGCACCTCGGGGACGCCTCCCGTCGGTGACTGGCGGCTATCCCTGGAATTGGCAGGCCTGCCAGGGCCGGATGACGCACGATACATCCGATTGCGGGACGCCGCCTTGGTGCACCGCTTCGTTCAGCCGGCGGCGTCGCCACTCGTGACTCTATCGACGCCACTGTCGGTAAGCGTCATAGCGGCGGATGCCGTCGAGGCGATGCATCAGGCCAGCCTTCTGATTCATGCCAGGCCTGAAGAAACGATGCGCCTGGCCACGCGTCTGGATAGTGCGGCCAGAGTTGTTGTCAAGACACCACATGGTATCGAAATCCAACATACTGCGGCCCTCGAGCCTTGGCTCGAGTCATAGCTGCCTGGAGGCGTTCAATGACTACTTTCCTCGTTGTTTTAGGCTTCATGCTGTTGATCATGGCGGCGATGGCGATCGGCGTGATCATGGGGCGCAAGCCCATCGCGGGGTCCTGCGGCGGGCTTAACAAGCTTGGTCTCAAGGAAGGATGCGATATCTGCGGAGGCAAGGACGAGGTCTGCGAGGAAGAGAACCGCAAGCGACAGGCGGGACAGTCGAGCGCTCGCCGCCAAAGCGACGAGAGTCGCGGCGCCGATCTGGGATACGACGCTACCCGCCGCTGATCGGGGCAATGGGGCGCGGTTGAGCTTGAGCGCGGGTCACGCCGGGACCGGTCGAGGCAACGAGAGGCTTCTGATGCGGTGCTGGCGCGACTTGACGGACACGTGACTGCGTATCGTTTGGTAGACGAAACGCAGCTTGGGCAAGGGAACAGGAGACGTATGGCCTATGGCAGTCCATAACTACGACGTGGTGGTGATCGGTACCGGACCCGCCGGCGAGAGTGCCGCCATCAACGCCGCCAAGTATGGCAAGCGGGTGGCGGTAGTGGAAAAGCAGCCCGTCCTCGGCGGTAACTGCACCCATTGGGGCACCATTCCCTCCAAGGCGCTGCGCCATCAGGTCAAACAGATCATGCAGTTCAATACCAACCGCATGTTCCGCGATATCGGCGAGCCCCGCTGGTTCTCCTTTCCCAGGGTCATGGAGCGCTCGCGTATTACCATCGATCAGCAGGTCGAGATGCGCACCAAGTTCTATGCTCGCAATCGCATTGACCTCTTCAGCGGTGTAGCGCGCTTCAAGGACGAGCACACCCTGCTGGTACGTGACCGCCAGGAAGCCTTGGAGGAGCTGGTGGCGCAGAAGATCGTCATCGCCACGGGTTCGCGCCCTTACCGTCCCGCCGACATCAATTTTCGACATCCACGCATCTACGACTCCGATACCATCCTGAGCTTGTCGCATACGCCGCGCACCCTGATCATCTTCGGTGCCGGCGTGATCGGTTGTGAGTACGCCTCGATCTTCTCGGGGCTGGGGGTCAAGGTCGACCTTATCAACAGCCGAGACAGCCTGCTTTCGTTCCTTGACGACGAGATCTCCGATGCCCTTTCCTACCATTTGCGCAAGCACGGGGTGCTGATCCGCCACAATGAAGATTATGAGCGCGTCGAAGGGGATGATTCCGGCGTGGTGCTCTACCTCAAATCGGGAAAGAAGCTACGTGCCGACGCCTTTCTGTGGGCCAATGGCCGCACCGGAAACACCGACGAGCTTGGCCTCGAGAACGTCGGTCTCGAAGCTAACGGCCGTGGCCAGCTTCAGGTCGACGATCATTATCGTACGACCATCCCGCATATCTATGCGGCAGGGGACGTCATCGGCTGGCCGAGTCTGGCGAGCGCGGCCTACGATCAGGGGCTGAATGCCTGCGACGAGTTACTCGATCGGGATTACCGCTTCGTCAACGAAGTACCCACCGGCATCTACACCATCCCGGAGATCAGCTCCTTCGGCCGCACCGAGCGAGAGTTGACGGAAGCCAAGGTCCCCTACGAGGTTGCCCAGGCCTTCTTCAAGGATACCGCCCGGGCCCAGATCACCGGCGATACCGTGGGTATGCTCAAGATCCTGTTCCATCAGGATTCCCTTGAGATATACGGCATACACTGCTTTGGGGACCAAGCCTCGGAGATCGTCCATATCGGTCAGGCCATCATGCAGCAGAACGGCGAAGCCAACACGCTAAAGTACTTCGTCAACACGACCTTCAATTATCCCACCATGGCAGAAGCTTATCGCGTAGCCGCTCAGAACGGACTCAACCGAGTGTTCTGAATCATAATTCTTCGTCATTAATCGATGCTAACCTGCCCTCATGCGAGGGCAGGTTTTTTTATGTTAGCGCCTCTCATGGAGCTATGTCTTACTGAAGTTTTCTGTAGCAGATTACTAATAGCGGGAGGATTAATTTCTTCACCGTATCAGATATGCACGCCCACCAGAATGAACCCCGCCTAAAACCAGGTATGGTAAAAACCAACTACGCAAAGGGTAAGTACGTTTAGTAACATGCCGAAGGAAATTATAACAATGGAAGCTGTTCAGTTGTTACGGAAAGGGAGATCCACCATGAACTCCTCTGGCGGTAGCGTGGGCTGCAATAATCCACCCTAAGTTCAACAAAGTATAAACGACTGA
Source organism: Billgrantia hypersalina (assembly GCF_052584175.1). NCBI lineage: Bacteria > Pseudomonadati > Pseudomonadota > Gammaproteobacteria > Oceanospirillales > Halomonadaceae > Billgrantia > Billgrantia hypersalina. The sequence continues at coordinate 513,115 of NZ_JBMIQI010000018.1, read as the reverse complement.
TATAGGAGAAGAATATCCATGAAACTTATCACTTGAGAAAGCACGGCGAGGGCGCAATGACGAGTCACTACAGGCCAGAGGTCGATGGGCTAAGAGCCGTAGCTGTTGTACCCGTTATTTTCTTTCACGCTGGATTCGATACCTTTAGCGGCGGGTATGTTGGCGTCGACATATTTTTTGTGATAAGTGGTTATTTAATCACCGGGATCATCTATAACGAAATTGTCGAGCGTAATTTTTCAATTGTAAATTTCTACGAACGGCGGGCGAGACGGATACTTCCGGCACTGTTCTTTGTCAGTGTCGTTTGCTTGGCCGTGGCTTGGGTTTGGATGCTGCCGGAGGAGTTCGAGAGTCTTAGTCAGAGCCTGATAGCCGTTAATTTGTTTATCTCCAATATTCATTTTTGGCAGGATACGGACTACTTTGCCGGGCCGGCCGAAATGAAGCCCTTTTTGCATACCTGGAGCCTGGCAGTAGAAGAGCAATTCTACTTGTTCTTTCCTCTCTTCATGCTTTTGGTAGGTCGAATAAGGAAAGGCCTGCTCATCAGTCTCCTGATTCTGGGCTTCTTCGCCAGCCTGGCCCTATCGGAATACGCTTCAAGGCACCACCCTTCGGCCAATTTCTATCTATTGCCGACCCGCGCCTGGGAGTTGCTGGCGGGGGCCATCGTTGCCATTTACCTGCATCGGAACAGGGCCCGGCTTTCGCCGTGGGCCAGCAACCTTGGGGGCATGTGCGGGCTGGCATTACTGTTGTACGCCATCTTCACGTTCGACCAGAGCATACCGTTTCCGGGACTCTGGGCCCTCATCCCCATTCTCGGCACCGTGCTGATCCTACTCTTCGCTGGCGAGCGAGACGTTGCAGGAAGCGTGCTATCCCTCAAGCCGGTGGTCGGGATCGGTCTGATCAGCTACAGCGCCTACCTCTGGCACCAGCCAGTGTTCGCTTTCGCCAGGGAGCGAAGCCTGGGGCCCATTTCCCATACCGATTTCATCCTGCTGAGTATTCTCTCCCTGCTGCTGGCCTGGTTCTCATGGCGCTATATCGAACAACCGTTCCGAAACCGTCGGCTTTTCACTCGGCCTCAAATCTTCAAGACGGCGCTGGCAACGTCTTGCCTGATGATTGGGGTAGGTTTTTACGGTACATACACCCAGGGTATCCCTTGGCGTTTCAATGGTGAGCTTGAACACCTCGTGATGGTGCGCTCGCAAAAGCGCATCAACGCTGAATGCCAGAGCACACCGGGAAATTTACGCTCGCTTCAAGAAGCTTGCGTCTACAACGAAAGCGGGGGAAGAACGGTAGTGGTCTGGGGGGATAGCCAAGCGACACCCCTTGTCGGCCCAGTCGCTGACCGGGTCGATGCCTTGGGAATGAAGGTCAAGCAGTTCGTTTATACCAATTGTCTGCCCATCGCGGGATATACACGTAGCGACGAACCGGAATGCGGGCGACACAACGAGCAAGTGCTTGAGTACATCCTTGGTGACGATAATGTCGAGATAGTGGTCATGCTGGGACGATACCCGCTTCAATTCGAAGGGGTTTCATTCAACAACGGTGAAGGAGGCATTGAGCACGATGAAGCCGTGCGTGCCGTGCCCATGGATCGACTCGACATTGCTGACGATCGACTTCGCGTTGATATGGTCGGGGCGTTGCTTAGGGAAACCGTCGAGGCGATGGTCAATGCCGGTAAAAAAGTTGTTTTGATTTATCCGGTTCCTGAGGTGGGATGGGACGTGCCCTACCTGCTCGTCAAGGAAAAGTTGTTCGGGGTCGATCGGTTCTCTCCGCTTTCAACGAGCTATGAGGTATTCAAGCAACGTTCTGAAACTTCCTATGAGCAAATTTCAAAAGTCGAGGAGCACAATAATCTACTTAAAATCGAACCGGCCAGGTTGTTTTGCGATACCTACCTGCCGAGCCGATGTGCAACTCAAATCGATGGTGACATTCTCTATTACGACAATAACCACTTGAGCTTATCCGGCGCCTCGATACTGGTGAGCCAGATATTTGAAGAGATGAGTGACAAGGGTTGGGTGAGCGACGAGGAGTTAAGGCTGAGTATGTTGAGCGATGGCTCGGCTGGTGAGGCCATGCAAGGAGAAGAAACCAAGCATCTGCGAGGGGAGACGAGGTAATGAAGATATTGATTCTGGGTAACATGGGATACGTCGGGCCTCAGGTCGTCAAGGAACTGAAGCGACAACATCCCGAGTCGGTACTGCATGGCTTTGATAACGCCTATTACGCTCATTGTCTGACGAACGTGGAACGTCTGCCCGAGAGTTATCTAGACAGGCAATATTACGGTGACATCCGTCATCTCCCGGCTAGCATGCTGGAAGGTTATACGGCTGTGGTGCAGCTTGCGGCCATTTCCAATGATCCGATGGGCAATCGTTTCGAAACCGTCACACAGGAAATCAACCAGGAAGCCACCATACGCATTGCCAGGCAGGCGGCTGAGGCTGGCGTTGGTCATTTCATCTTCGCCTCGAGCTGTAGCGTATACGGGCTCGCTAGCGGGGAGCCTCGCAGGGAGACTGATCCGCTCGCACCGATGACCGCCTATGCACGGTCCAAGATCGGCTCCGAAGAAGCGCTTGCCGGTATCGACGGGGATATGGTCATCACCAGCCTCAGATTTGCAACGGCATGCGGCATGTCCCCACGCCTCCGCCTGGACCTGGTCCTGAACGATTTCGTTGCTTGTGCCCTGTCCCAGAAGAACATCACGGTGCTCAGCGATGGGACTCCTTGGCGGCCGCTCATCGATGTGAGTGACATGGCAAGGGCGATTGACTGGGCCTTGCAGCGTGAGGCGAGCCAAGGAGGGCGCATTCTCAGCGTCAATGCCGGCTCCAATCAACGCAACCATCAAGTCCGCGACCTGGCAGAAGCGGTCGCCGGCGCCATTCCCGGCACGACCGTACACATCAATGAGAAAGCGGGCGTCGATAGCCGCTCCTACAAGGTCGATTTCAGTCTCTTCGAGAAACTCGCTCCAGAACATCAACCCCAGATGACACTACAGGACTCCATCCAAGGATTGGTGGACGGCCTGTCGCGAATGAACTTCACCGATCATAACTTCCGGGATTCGCAGCTGATGCGATTGAAGGTCCTGCAGTCACATCTCGAACATGGACGCCTGACGGAGAGCTTGGAATGGATGGAAACCTAGGACGGTAAGTCGCGCATAAACCATAAGAACCATTCAGTTATATATAAGGAGAATAATCATGAAGGTCGTGATTCTTGCTGGTGGCTTCGGCACTCGCCTGAGCGAGGAAACATCCATTCGTCCCAAACCGATGGTCGAGGTGGGGGGGCGCCCCATACTTTGGCACATCATGAAGATCTATTCCCACTATGGATTCAAGGATTTCGTGATTCTAGGAGGATACAAGGTCGACTATATCCGCAACTATTTCCTCAATTACCGCGGCAAGCAGACCGACTACACCATCGATCTGAAAACAGGGCGAGTCGAATGGTTGAATGGCGTAAGCGAAGACTGGAACGTGACCGTTCTCGATACCGGTGCTGACTCGCTGACGGGTGGCAGGATAAAACGCGCCAAGCACCTTCTTGAGAACGAGACATTTTGCTTGACGTATGGAGACGGTGTCAGCGATGTCGATATCGGCGCATTAGTGGAGAGCCACAAGCAATCAGGTTGCTGGTGCACCCTGACAGCCGTCACCCAACCGGGTCGTTATGGCGCCCTTCGGTTGGATGAGAACAGCAACCACGTCATGGCGTTCCGTGAGAAAAGCGCGGTGGACGGCGGGTTGATCAACGGGGGGTTCTTCGTCTGCGAACCCGAGGTACTGGACCTGATCGACAGCGATCGCACGACCTGGGAGAACGAGCCCATGGAGCGCATGGTTCAGATGGGCAAGCTGGGTTACTTCCATCATCAGGGTTACTGGCAAAGCATGGATTCGCTGCGTGACAAGATGGTACTCGAGGCAGCATGGGCCGACAACCCACCGTGGAGAGTATGGAAAGATTGAACGTCAATGGCTTATCTGTCCTCAACCAACTGCCAGGTATGATTGATGATTATCGTAGATACGGCTTTAGCCAAGAGAGAAGCGGACAGTAACCCGATTCGCGTTGGCATGATCGGTGCGGGATTTCAGGGCAAAGGCATTGGATTGCAAATCATGACCGCGACCCCGGGCATGACCCTCTGTGCCGTTGCGAACCGCCATATCGAATCCGCGGTAAAGGTATACGAACAGGTAGGGGTCAACCCCGTAAGATGCGAAACAACCGCACAGATCGAATCGGCAATTGCCAGAGGTCAGCCCGTGGTGACGGAAGATGCCAAGGCGCTGGCCGCATCGGAGGGCCTCGACGCGATCATCGAGGTCACGGGGTCGATCGAATACGCGGCGGATGCGGTGCTGACGGCTCTGCGTTACGGCAAACACGTCGTGCAGATGAATGCGGAGCTCGATGGAACGGTCGGCCCTATCCTCAAGCGGAAAGCGGAGCAGGCTGGGCTGATCTATACCTTTTCAGATGGCGACCAACCGGGCGTACAAATGAACCTGGTCCGGTTCGCAAAAGGTATGGGTATCAAACCCGTACTGTGCGGGAACATCAAGGGCCTACATGATCCTTATCGCAACCCCGAGACGCAGCGCGCCTTTGCGGAGCGATGGGGGCAAAAGTCTGCCATGGTGGCTTCTTTCGCCGACGGTACAAAGATCTCGTTCGAACAGGCGATAGTAGCCAACGGCACGGGGATGCAAGTCGCGCGCCGCGGGATGCTGGGGCCCGATTTTTCCAATGGTGATCCACGCTCACCGCTGATCCCCATCGAAGAGACGCTAACCAGCTTTGAACCTTACCTGGATGCAGCGGGGCCAGGGCTCGTCGATTACGTCGTGGGGGCAAGGCCTGGTCCTGGTGTGTTCGTCATCGGAACCGTGGCCGATCCGCGGAAACAACACTACCTTGAACTCTACAAGCTAGGCAAAGGACCTTACTACTGTTTCTACACGCCGTATCATCTTTGTCATTTTGAAGTGCCGACCTCTGTGGCTCGAGCCGTCCTGTTCAATGACCCCGTGCTGACACCTCGTGGCGCACCCATGGTGGGTGTTGTGGCCGTAGCCAAGAAGAACCTGGCTGTAGGGAGCATGATCCGTGAGTTTGGCGGTTTTGAAGTGTATGGGGTCTCTGAAAACATTGACGTTATTCGCCGGGAAAGGCTTTTACCCATTGGGCTTGCCATTGATTGCGTATTGAAGAAAAGCGTTCAGAAGGATGCGCCGCTGACGTTCGATGACGTTCACTTTCCTGAAGGGCGTCACGTGGACCAACTATATCGCGAGCAGGAGCGTACTTTCTTCCAAGTCAGCGAGAGTAAGGAGGCTATATGAAATTCATCCAGACGGACCTTAAGGATGCCTACTTGGTGGAGCTTGAGCCTCGTGGTGATGAACGAGGATTTTTTGCGCGAACAATGTGTCGAGAAGAATTCTCTACAATAGGAGTAGATAGAGAATTCGTACAGCAGAATACCTCCTACTCGGCCCAGCGAGGGACGCTTCGCGGGCTCCATTTCCAAAAGGCTCCCCATGGAGAAGACAAGCTGATTCGTTGCATCAGCGGCGCCATTGTCGACGTCATCGTGGATATCCGTCAGGATTCACCGACGTACATGCAGCATCAAATGTTTGAGCTAACCAGCAGAAACAGATTGCAACTCCTTGTGCCGCAGGGCTTTGCCCATTCGTTCATGACCTTGGAGGATAATGTCGAAGTCAGCTATCTCGTGACAGCGCCATATACACCTTCCTCCGAGGACGGGCTCAGATATGACGATGAAGCATTAGGCATAATATGGCCGCTACCGATATCGGTGATTTCTGATAAGGATGCTAACTGGCCATTAATAAAGGAACGTACCCAGCAGCTGTATTGAAGTAATGACTTAAAAGTTCGGCGTGTTCGCAGGGAGATAACCATGCACAAAAAAGTGATTGGCGTCATTCTTACTTACAATCGAAAAGAGCTCCTCGAACTCTGTCTCAAGGCCGTCCGCTCCCAGACCCGTCCGTGCGACATGATCCTCGTGATTGATAATGCCAGCACCGATGGTACGCTGGATTTCCTGATGCAGGGTAGTTATCAGGATGTCAAGGTCTATTCTTTGAAGAAGAACGTGGGAGCTGCAGGCGGCTTCAATGCAGGATTCCGTTTGGCCTACGATAATGGGGCGGATCTTGTCTGGATGATGGATGATGACGTACTGCCGGAGCCAGAAGCGTTACAAAAATTGTTGGAGGCCGATGCACTGCTCGAAAGCAAGAATGTTCGAAGAAGCTACCTGCTTTCGACTGCCTACACAGAACATGGGCAGATAACCAACACACCACAGGTCTGCAATGCAAAGAACGGTGCCGGATATTTTGGCTGGCCCGAGCAGCTTGAGCATGGATTAGTAGCGGTCGGAAGTGGCACCTTTGTATCAATACTAATACCAAGAGAGATTTTGCAAGAATACGGGTTGCCCCTCTCATCAATGTTTATCTGGGGCGAAGATGCTGAGTTCACCCTCCGCATCACTCGTCATGTTCCCGGTTACCTCGTCGGTCGCAGTCATGTAGTGCATGTGAGGCATGGAGGGGGGACAATCAGCATTGTCGCAGAAAATAATCCGACAAGAATTGAATATTACAAAAATTTCATCAGAAACAATTTATATATATCGAAAAAATACAAGACTCGGCGTCGTACGGCATCCATCATATTCAATAACGTTGCGCTCATCTTGAAAATGATAACGAAGCGTAATTTCTATAAGGCTTGGGTTATCTGGCAGGGGTTGGTGCAAAGTTTTACATTCAAGCCGAAAGTCGAATATGTAAATAACGTATACAATTACGCTAATATCAAGACATGCCAAAAAGAAACGCTGGATGAAGTAGAGAAAGAACAAAAAAAAGATCAAGTCCAGGATGCTACCACGCTGACTTATGTTCGACCAACCTAAGCTATTAAGCCGTACTGGAAATTGACTTAACTAGCAGCAGGCTCTTTACATTTCATGTATTTTACAGCAAAAGGAATATGCGATGCTCAGAAGTCTTAAGGAGCTATACGCCTTGCTGACAAGGGACCAGCGTAAGAAATTATTGCGGCTTCAGGGGCTGATCATAATAATGTCCTTCGCTGAGATAGCCGGCGTCATGTCGATCGGCCCCTTCATGGCACTCGTAGGCGACATGAATTTGTTGTATGAGTCGGAGAGTATCGCTTCCACGATGTATCGTATGAGCGGCGTCGAATCACCCAGGGACTTTCTCTTCTGGCTGGGTATCATGGTATTGACAATACTGGCAGCAGCCTCATTCGTTTCAATGTATACAGTCTGGCGCCTGTCATTATATGGGGCCAAAGTGGGTGCCGAACTCGGTAACAGGCTTTATCGGTATTATATGTATCAACCTTGGCTGTACCACGCAAACACAAGCAGCAGCCATTTGACCAAGCAAATTTCTCAAGAAACCTTGCGCATGACAAATTTTGTGATCAACCCTTTGCTACACATGAACGCAAAGCTAGTAATGGCTTTCTTGATGGCTACAGTAATTTTCATCTATGACCCAGTGGTTGCTATAGTAGGGATTACGATTTTCGTTGTTTGCTATTACCTTCTTTTCGTAACCGTACGACGGCGTCTGGTCAGGAATGGAAAAGTAATTTCAGAGACACAATCTCAGCGCTTCAAGTTGATGGCCGAAGGGTTTGGTGGAATAAAGGATGCACTACTGTTGGGGCAGCAAAAAACTTTCATAAAACGCTTCGAGAAGCCCAGTTTCGAGTTTGCACAAGCTGCTGGGAGTAATCAGGCGATCAGTCAGGTGCCGCGTTATGCCATGGAACTCGTCGCCTTTTCGAGCGTCATCTTCCTTGTGCTGTACCTATTGACGACCCATAACGGAAATTTGGGAACGATCCTACCGGTGCTATCTATTTATGCCATGGCTGGCTTCAAGATATTGCCGGCTCTCCAGAAAGTCTATTCCAGCATGTCACAGATTCGAGGTAATCTGGCCTCGTTCGAAGCTGTTCGTGACGACCTTTACGAAAGTTCGGAAACAAGAGAGCAGGAGCGGAAGAAAGGTATAAGTGAATGTGTAGATGGCAAGCTCATACCTTATGATGGCATACATCTAGAAAATATACTGTTCAGTTATCCCGGGACCCGCGAGTTCGCACTTAACGGGGTTAACATGGAAATACCTGCCAACCGTATGATTGGTATCGTTGGCGCCTCGGGGTCGGGTAAATCGACGATTATTGATATACTTCTCGGTCTTATCGAACCCGATCAAGGCGAAATAAAGATCGATGACGTTCGAATCGAAAAAGAAAATAAAAGAAGGTGGCAGAATACACTGGGTTTCGTTCCGCAGAGTATCTACCTTGCGGATGCCAGCATACGGGAAAACATTGCTTTCGGGGTGGCGCCTGAATCGATAGACGACGAAGCTGTGCAACGTGCAGCCAGCATGGCGAATCTGCATGAATTACTGGATGAGCTGCCCGATGGGCTTGATACCAGCGTCGGGGAGAGAGGCGTTCAACTTTCGGGAGGTCAACGTCAGCGTATCGGCATAGCACGTGCATTATACCATGATGCCGAGGTGCTTATTCTGGACGAAGCGACCAGTGCTCTAGACGGTATTACAGAAAAGCTCATCATGGAAGCGATCCACGAAATAATGGGAAAAAAGACTATCATCATGATAGCCCACCGGCTTGCGACAGTGCGCCAATGCAATTGTATCTATCTCATGAAGGAAGGCAGGGTTATAGACTCAGGTAGCTATAGCGAGCTATCACAACGCAACGAGATTTTCCAACGCATGGCGGCCCACAGCTGAGCCTGATGTATGGAATAGGAGACAATACCATGTCACTTGGGTCAGTAGGTGGTGTCGTCAATGCGGTCCAAGCGAACCCTGCAACAGCGCTGCATGCTCTAAGTAGCGATATGCCAACCCACTCGTTAGGACAAAGAACGGCACGGAAACCTGCCATTATAACCACGCGTGAAATGGGCATGGCCCCTTCAGACGATCCCATTCGGGATCAACAGCAGCTACAAGCCTTTCTAGATAACATCGCCACGGATGGCATGGTGGGCATCATTGATGCTGGTCACTGGTACCTCTATCGAAAATTGACACTGCATGACGGGACACGGTTGTGCGGCCAAGGGATGGAGCGAACCGTTATCGAAGCTCGTCCTGAAGACTGGCGCCAGGATGACTTTGTCGCCATGCACCTGGACGTGGGGGACAGCCTCCATTCGCACGGAATCTTTCTTTCTGATTTCTGCGTGATTGGAGCTGACAAGCATGCGCTGGATAACGGCCCGCTGATACGACTGGAAGGCATGTCGGATTTCCTTCTAGAACGCGTCAGAACCGAAGATGCGTCGAGCTACGGAATCTTCGTCACAGGTTATGGCTTAGGCCGCTTCACGAACAACATAAACAGTAACTTCTGGAATTCGACCCAACGCGGTATTATACGACAATGTCGCGCTCTTCGAGGCCAAGTTGGTATCGGGTGCGAAGGTGGGGCGCAAAATGTGCTTATCATGGGTAATCACACCGATGGCCAAACACTACACGGGTTTCGCCTGGCATCTGCCTACGACACCCAGCTCATCGGGAATAGTGCCAAAAATACGAGAAACGCTTATTGGATTGACCGACATCGAGGTATACACATCCTTCATAACACAGCAGAGCAGGTGGAAAGGGGGTGTGTGTACGGAGGTTTCCACAAGACTCGCGATGGAGAAATTTCCACCGGTTTATGGATTATAGGAAACCAATTCAAGACGACAAATTCAGCTATTACCGATGCCTATCATGGCGATTCCAATAAATACACACAAATTGTCAAAATAAAAGACAATTACCTTCAGGGAGGTAATGTAAGACTCCTTTGGTCCCGGCAGGTTGATATTCAAGGAAACGATGGCGATGGAAACAATTCAATCGTAACCTCTCATCAGGTCACGGGCATGATAGGGAATAATTTCATGAAGTTAATCAATAGAGCTGAAAATATAGAAGAAATAGGAAAAAACACAGCAGGAATCAATGCTGACTAAAACAATAGCTCTATAATTTATTGAAAACAGGAAAGTGGTTTCACTAAAGGTTCTCAATTTTTTATTCTTAAGTTATTCAAATTTAGCTTGCAAAGCAGCATGTAAGATATGAGTGAAATGTACTTCAAACAGTAGGTATAATAATAATGGAATATCGTCGAGATCTCGATGGCTTAAGAGCCGTTGCCGTCTTAAGTGTGGTCGCGTTTCATTCTGGAGTTGAAGCCCTTTCAGGAGGGTACGTAGGCGTCGATATCTTTTTTGTAATAAGCGGTTATATTATAACGACAATGATAAAGAGCGAATTAGAAACCAACAGCTTTAGCTTTATCGCGTTTTATAAAAGAAGGTTGGCGAGGTTGCTTCCTTCCTTGATATTAACCCTTACTATGGTCCTGTTCTTTGGTTTGTTTTTTTACTCCGATAAAGCGCTGGACAAGCTTGGCAAGGAGGTATTTTTCTCTTCTTTTGGCGCTGTCAATATCTTATACGCACAAGGGGTAAACTACTTCACAGCTGACGCCGCTTACCAGCCTTTGATGCATCTATGGTCCTTAGGTGTAGAGGAGCAGTTTTATCTTGTCTGGCCTCTTTGTTTTTTAGTACTTTTCAGGTTCGCGGAAGTGGCTGTAATACCCGCAGCTATCTTTACTTTTATTACAACAACTGTCCTCGCCATTTTTGCTGCACAAGAAGGGGATCATGAGGCTTATTACTTAATACAGTATCGTGCCAATGAGCTATTGCTAGGTGCAATTACCGCTTTAATAGTTAAAAATAAATATTTATCAGCAACGAACCTCGATAAGAACAAAGTGCTGCCATATCTAGGTCTGTCTCTGATATTAACACCCATGTTCATTTACGATGAGAATACTCTTTTTCCTGGATTCAATGCCCTTTGGCCCTGCTTAGGGGTAGCGATACTCATTGTTTTTCCAAATGCTGGTTTCGTAAAAAAAGCATTATCAGGAAGGATGTTGGTAGGCATTGGATTGATTTCTTATCCTTTATATCTTTACCATCAGCCTTTGATATCCTTTTTTCACTTTTTTGAATGGAAGCTGCCTCCCCTCTTTATCTTTTTTCTGGTTTTCTCGGCTGCTGCATTTTTGGGTTTTTGTACTTATCTTTATGTAGAAAAGCCAGTAAGAACTATTGCTCGATCTCAAAACAGAAAGGCGACATTGATTTCTGTTTTTCTATGCAGTTCAGTTATCAGCATGTCATTAATGGGTGCAGCTATAGCAAAGAATAATGGTCTTCCAGAAAGATTTATGATCATGAATCCTTATGCGCTAACGATAAGTGAGGCTCATGCATCGACGTTTCATGAAAATTTCCCCAGGGGTTTAAATGTTTCCGCAGAAAATGACAGGAAAGTTTTATTTGTTGGCGATTCAGTATTGCAGCACTATATACTTCCGATAACGATGGCGCTAGGGTTGGATACAGCAGATGTGGATACCGTGACAAGGGGAGGATGCGTTCTTTTAAAAGGTGTAATATTCAAAGATAAGTATGCCGATATTTCGTGCAATGATATTCGCGACGAGCTCTATAGTTTGAATAAAGAGTATGATCTTGTGGTGATTTCACAAGCTTGGGATTCTTATGAAGATTCCGTACTCAATTATGTTGTGCACGATAATGATAATATGAGATGGAAAACATTTATAGATCAAACCATAGAGCACTTTAGTCATTTTTCGGATAAAATTGTGCTAATTGGTGGGCACCCGAGAGCTTCAGGGGTCAACGGCTTGCAACCTTCGATCAGCATAACAGAAGAAGAATATCTGGCCGGTCTTAGTCGCTTGGCAATAGTTAACCAAAAACAGCTAATCGAAACACAAGATTTTTTTGTATCTTTCGAACAACAGGATGGGGTAGTCGTTCTTCAGCCGCACGAAATTTTCTGTATAGACCAATGCGTCTTGTCTGACGATACTTGGTCCTACTTCAGCGATAGCCAACATATCACGTCAGCAGCCACACGGTTTGTATCGGATCGTTTGTCTCACTTGCTTGATGATAAACTATAGGAAAGTCTTGCTGTTTTTCATTCTATAAAGCTATTTTTCTCATACCACTAGCCATAGTAAAACTATGCGGGGCATGTGCCTCCGATGCTAAGCGAAAAGAACTTTATCTGTCCTTCAGAAGTATAAGAAAATCTATATAAATCAAATTTTTGCATAGGCTGGTCCAAGCTTGAGCAGTTTCGTATGTCGTTTGTTGATCATTTTGGATGATAAAAACCATACTTACTGGGTTCGTAATTTTTGTAATCCTGTGTAAGCATTATTTTTGTTAAGTAACCGAATGCCGTGGGTTGGATCTCGTGGGCCAATTAGGGGTTAAGCCACACCCGAGAACACAGATTCATCCAGGCCGTGGTCGCCAATCCCGCTGCAACTGCACACTGCATGCACTCAAGGGAGTCGGTATGAGCAGGTGGGATGTCTCGAAAGCAAGGGAGAAGACAATGAAAACGTATGCACGCGTTACTTTAATTACAGCTTCACTGCTGTCATTGGGGCTGATCGGCGGGTGTGCTCTTGCTCCTGGTGGACATATTGATTATGAAGCCCAGGAAGTCTCCTTGGATGAGCAAGTGGATATCGTGACGATTACTCCAGAATTGATTTCAACGTATCGCTCGGACAATGGCACCAGTCGAGCCCAAGGTGTGACGCCGGAATTGGCAAATGAACTAGAAAATTATGAGTATCGTGTGGGACCTGGCGATGTCCTGAATATAGTTGTGTACGAACATCCCGAGCTCACTATTCCCGCAGGGGGCGAGCGAAGTGCTGAAGAGTCGGGCAATATCGTACATGCCGACGGTACGATCTACTACCCCTACATAGGAAACCTCAAGGTTGAAGGGCGTACTGTCGGAGAAATCCGTCGGATGATTTCAAGCAGACTCGCAACTTTTGTTACGGAACCTCAAGTAGAGGTAAGGGTAGCTGCGTTCCATTCCAAGAAGGCTTACGTCAGTGGCGAGGTGAATACCCCGGGAGCGCAGCCAATCACCAATGTACCATTGACTATTCTGGATGCTATCAGCGCGGCGGGGGGAGCAACGGAAAACGCGAACTGGCATAACATTACACTAACACGTAATGGCGAAGAGCGAACCCTCTCACTTTACCAGATGCTTAAGAGAGGCGACCTGGCGCAAAATACATTATTGCAGCACGGTGACGTGTTGCATGTGGCATCATCAGAAAATCAAAATATTTCAGTGCTAGGACAAGTAAGAAACCCTGGCAACATAACATCTGGAAGGGAGCGAATGAGCCTTACCGATGCACTAGGCCGAGCGGGTGGTGTAGTCGAGTCCCGGGCTGAGCCATCCGGCATATTTGTGATACGCGGGAATCCTGCTGGAAGCGAGAAGATGGCTACCGTATACCAGCTCGATATTTCCAACGCTGTCGCACTCAATATGGGCTCGTATTTCCCTCTCGAACCGCATGACGTAGTGTACGTTACATCCGCTCCGCTGGCCCGTTGGAACAACGTCATTAGCTTGCTTCTGCCGTCCATTTCACTGCCGGGCAATGTAGCGTCGACTTCAAACGAAATTGGAGATCTCTAGTACTGGCTGGCTCATTTCCATGGCGGGCATGCTGGCGAAAGGCTTCGTCCGCCATGGATACAAACTGGACAAGGGTAACCCGTTGCGTGTGTTCAGAGGGATGATTGACGATGAACAGTTTGATAGGAAATAGGCCGGTACTCAATGCCGGATCAGGCGCGCCGCCGGCCACCAGTATGCCACCAGGCGAAGAGAACGTCGACTTGGGTCGTATGCTGGGGATGCTTGTCGATAATAAATGGAAGATCATTATTCTCACCTTGCTTTTTGGGGCAGCTGGTCTCGTCTACTCTCTGTTGGCCACACCCATCTATCAAGGCGATGCGCTGGTACAAGTGGAAAAGACGGGGCCGCGGACGGGAGCTGATGAAATTGCATCAATGCTGCTGCAAGAGGAGCCGGTTACAGGCGCGCAGATAGAAATTCTCCAATCGCGTTTTATCATCGGACAGGCCGCGAATCGACAGAAGCTGGATATTAGCGTCACACCTGTCGTATTCCCTATCGTTGGTAATGCGCTCATACGCCACGACATTCCACGGCCCGATTTCGCATACGGTAGACCCGAGATCTGGGGAGGCGAGCGGGTCCACGTCGAATCATTAAGCGTTGCGCCGGAGCTGGAAAACAAACCTTTGACATTAGAGGTTGCTGAAGGCGGCTACCGAGTACTCGATCCTGAAGGGGAGGAATTGCTGTTTGGCCGTGCAGGGGAGCGCTCTGAATCGAACGATCCTTGGGTGGAGGTCCACATAAGCGAAATACAGGCGCCGGCCGGGGCTCAGTTCACACTACGCAAACGCAGCCAGCAGGCAACTATCGATTATCTAAGGAGTCGATTCGCCGTTGCTCCAAAAGGGGAACGAGACACGGGTGTCTTGCAGCTCGTCCTGACCGGTCCCGATATCGATGAGGTCGAATCCTCCCTTGATGCCATTACAGAAGTCTATCTGGCTCAGAATATCGCCCGTCAGGCAGCGGAAGCGGAAAATAGTCTGCAGTTTCTTGATGATCAGCTACCTAACGTACGTGAACAGCTGGTTGAAGCAGAAAACCGACTTAATGCGTACAGGACCGAACAAGAAAGTGTGGATCTGACCGAAGAGACGCGCCATATGCTTTCCGGCATGGTGGATATCGAAAGCCGTTTGAATGATCTGGAAATGCAAGAGGCCGAGTTGTCGCGTCGTTTCACGCCCAATCATCCTGTCTACGCCGCTCTGCTGGAAAAAAGAGCTCAGCTTGAGCGTGAGCGTGCCAACCTGGAACAGCGCACCAATAACCTGCCTGAAACCCAGCAGCAAATTTTAAGAATGAACCGGGACGTGGAAGTTACTCAGCAGATTTACGTACAGCTCTTGAATCGCATGCAAGAACTCAATATCGCCAAAGCTGCGACGGTGGGTAACGTCAGAATCATTGACTTTGCCATGACACGATCAAGTCCGATCAAACCGAAGACGGCACTGATCGTGATCATTTCGCTCTTGGTAGGCTGCTTGCTTGCAGTAAGTTGGGTGTTGCTGCGCGGTTTCCTTAGCAAAGGAGTAGAAAACGCCGAACAATTAGAAGACATAGGATTGCCCGTGTATGCAACAGTCCCCCGCTCTTCAGACCAGATGAAGCTGGTTAAGCGAATAAAATATCGTAATAACAAGGCAAGCCAACATGCTATAGGCAGTTTTCTTGCTAAACTTTACCCGACGGATATGGCGGTCGAGGCCATACGAGGTCTTCGCACCAGTCTTCATTTCGCCATGATGGATGCTCGTAACAATGCCATTATGGTCACGGGACCTAGCCCGGGGATAGGCAAGAGCTTTGTCACGATCAACCTTGCCTTCGTCTGTGCGCAAGCGGGCCAGAAGGTTCTGGTCATCGATGCAGACATGCGAAAAGGGAATATGCATTTTACCTTCAATGACAAATCCGAGAACGGCCTTTCGGAAGTGCTGTCTGGGAAACTTCCGGCTGGTAAAGCAATCAGGAGTTCAGATGTACCTGGCCTGCATTACATGACTCGAGGTGTAGCGCCACCTAATCCATCTGAGCTCCTCATGCGTCATACTTTTGCCGATCTGATAGAAAAAGTCGAAAAGGAATATGACCTTGTTCTCATCGACACTCCCCCTATTCTCGCTGTCACGGACGCTTCCATCATCGGTAAAGTAGCCGGGACTTCGCTACTTGTTGCGCGCTTCGGCGTGAATCCGGTAAGGGAAGTCAAGGTCGCCGCGCGTCGACTGGCGACGACTGGCGTGCATGTCCAGGGATGCATACTGAATGCAATAGAGAAAACGGCAGCCATAAGCTACGGGTATGGCTACTACAGCTACTCGTACAAGTAAATGATGCGCCTGCGGTTGGTTTGGATAAAACCAAACTAACTGCAGGCGGAAAAATCTTGAAAGATTACCTGCAACGAGATCAAGGTGGTACGCCGTGAAGTACACGACTAGAACAGCTGATGTAGATAGTTTTCGCGGTGGTCTCCGTTACATACATGGAATCACCTATGCTCACGTATTTTGGCTCACCTTATTTCTTTATCTCTATTTGCTGAGCCCCTATTTTGACCTGCGAGCGGCCGTCTTGCATGGTGGTATGTTGTCGATCGCATTGTTTCTAGGTACCCACCCGGCAATCGCCTTGAAGTCACTCCAGCAAATCCCCTTGGTTTCGACTTTTATCGTACTTTGCCTTTTTTGCCTGTATAATCTGGCCGTATTCATTTTTTTTACCGACGTTTTTGCTACGACTTTCCTTACGTACATGATACAGGTTGCCTTGTATATATTGTTAGGTCATGTTTTTGCTTTGGCTCTGATGAAAAAGTCGCTAGATATGGATCAAGTCTTGACGCTATGTTTCAAGCTCGTCGTATTTATCGTCTTTGTCAACTCTATCATAATCATCATAGAGTATAATTCCCCTCCTTTTCGTAATTTTATAGAGTCGATGCTTTACTTGCCAGAAAATTCAAATATAGATTACTTGACGAGAGAGTTTCGTCTTCGAGGCGTTGCTTCAGGTGGGGCGGCTAATCTCTCTCTGTTTCATGGTACGGTCTTGATACTTTTACAGGCGCTTTATATCAAAAGAAAGATTGGATTCCTGTACTTTTTTACCGCCTCGATAACGATTTTTACTTCTCTTTTGTTCATTGGTCGTACCGGTATCGTCGTGGGCATCATCGGAATTTTTTTGTTCCATGTCATAAATCTTTTGTTTTCATCAAACAGGCTGTCTATTCGTAGGTTCCTTTTGTATGCCACTATTGTTGGTTTGGTTTTGGCGATTCCTTCCGTATTTGCTATTTTTTTTCCTGAGAATGTTCTCGCATATTCCATAAACTTTTTATATCAAGGTATGGAGGGTATTGAACAAGAAGGCACGACGGATGCCTTGAAGAGAATGATCAATATACCTAGTGAGTGGCCCAAGCTTCTTTTTGGTGTAGGGGTGCACAGCGGTGATTTCGACTTGAGACGGAGTGTTGATATCGGCTATATGCGCATGTTTACCGCACTAGGAATACCCATTTCCGCAGCTTTCTATATTTTTGTTGCGTACCTGGGTAAAGGCGTTTACAACGTCACACACTATAAAAGCTTCTGGATTGTGTTCATGGTCATAATGTTTATTGCGGAGTATAAAGAGCCCTTCATTTTCAAGGGCTATTCCGCCAGGCTCATGTGGCTGGTTATCGGAATAGGCCTGTGCTATAGATTTGCTCCTAAAAATGATTCATGGCGCGATTCGACGGCTTCTGAATGATGAAGTTTTGTTAGCTCAAAGCTTGACATGTTTAAAGGGGGGGGCATGCACTCGCTAATTTCTGTAGTAATGCCGGTTTTCAACAAGGATAAATATATTACACGAGCGGTTCAGTCCGTGTTGGACCAATCGTACCAAGAATATGAACTAATCGTCGTTAATGATGCATCTCAAGACCGGAGCCTGGACAAGGTGGCGGAGTTCCACGATTCGCGTATACGGGTATTGCACCGTCCGCGGCCCGGACCGGGAGGCTACGCTGCCCGGAATTACGGTATCAGTGAAGCCAAGGGGGAGTGGATAGCTTTTCTGGATGCAGATGATGCCTGGTTTCCCGAGCACCTAGCCCAATCGATGCGAGTGGCAAGTGAATTTCCGGATATCCCTATCATCAGTGCCGCACGGATGAGCCAAGTTGGTGGCACTGATAAATTGGACCCCTTTGCCAGACAGTTTATTTCGCAAGGACCCCAAATTCTTTATCTTTCCGATTATCTTGAATTCGCTTGTAAAGGGTTGCGCGCTGTGGGCACCAATTCGCTTCTCTTTAAACGCGCTTCTCTATATAAGCACACCATCTTTCCAGAGGGACGTACCGAGCGTTCAGGTGACCTTTATGCTTGGGTAGAACTGCTGGCAAGAATGAGGCGCATGGTGTGGTCTCCCCATGTTGCTTCCATTTCTTATCGTGACGCCTCTTTTGTCTCGCGCAATAGCGTACCGTCGTTGAGTTTATTTCATGACATGGTTGAAGACCTGAGCCCTCATATTGCTGCAAAAGATATAAACCTGCTCAAGAAATATTCTAATAAAATGATGAAGTATGCTTGGGTTGAACAAAATAAGGTGAATTCCTCTATGGATGGCGCCGAGCTCCGCAAGGCGTTCTATTGGGAGGGTGACTTTTTCTTTTGCTTAAAGTGGTCCTTGATATCCTCGTTGCCATTCGGCTTCCTCGAGGCCGTCCATAAACGTCGTTTGCCATCTTGATTGCACGTTAATCTTGGCTTATTCGGAGTTCGACATGAAAGCAATCTATCGTTTGTTCCCTGTTGGCCTGCGTGAGAGAGCCGCCTTCATGATGCGTGCCGGTTACTATCCTCAGTTTAAAAATCCCGTAACTTATAACCAGAAGGTAAACTACCGCAAGTTGTATTGGAAGAATAAGCTTTTTATCACCTGCTCTGATAAAGTAGCAGTAAAGCATTATGTTGCGGATATAATAGGAGAAAAGTATATCATTGATTCTGTCTTTGTCGGTGACATGATCAAGCCCGAGCAAGCCAAGCAACTACTGGAGGGTCATGGTCCCTTGGTAGTAAAGGCGAATCATAACTCTGGTCCGGTTCAATTTCTTGAACCTGGATATAGTGAAGAGCATGTGCGAAGCGTTTGTGACGTAATTAACCGTCAGTTGTCGGAAAACTACGGGAAGGTTAAGCAGGAACCCTGGTATAGCCATATCGAGCCTAAAGTTCTTGTAGAGCGCAAGCTTCGCATGGCCGATGGATCTGATCCTTGTGATTACAAGTTTCATGTTTTCAATGGAAGCGACGGTAAAAAGCAGACCGTTATTTTGCAAATGGACTATGATCGTCACGGTATATTGCATCGTTCTTTTTTTAACGAATCGCTTGAATGGTTACCGTTTTCCTGGAAGCAACCCTGCCTGAGGACGAGCATGGTGCGGCCAGAAGGTTTTGACAAGATGCTTGAAATAGCTAAATTGCTGGCTTTGCCTTTTTCGCATGCCAGAGTGGATCTTTACAATATTGATGGAAACATCTTTTTTGGTGAAATCACTTTCGCCCATGCATCGGGAAGAGGCAGGTTTTCCTCCATTATTTACGATAAATGGTTGGGTAGGCTGTGGGAACTAGATCCTGCAGTTTAGCATGGGTTTTTTCTATCCTTCCAGAATGGGCTGTTCATGCATATTCTTCATGTTATCACCAGTCTTTACCCGGGCGGGGCCCAGTCGGCGCTGTGTCGCTTGTGTATCGGAGATAAGAAAAACACGCATACCGTGGTAGCCATGATCGGGGGCGGTGACTTGGAGAAGACCCTCGGTGACTATGGCATCGTCGTCGAAACCTTAGGTTTTACGCGACGGAATGGTGTTTTAAAGGGCTTTCTATTACTCAGAAAGCTACTCCGATCGTATCGTCCGGACCTCGTACAAACCTGGATGTACCATCCAGACTTATTCGGCGGTGTCTGTGCACGTCTTGCTGGTGTTCGCCATGTGTGCTGGGGCATTCGCCATACGGTGCTGGAAAGCGGGAAGAGTTCACGCTCATCCATATGGTCTGCTCGATTGTGTGCCTCCCTGTCCGGGGTGGTTCCCGCCCGTATCGTCTGTTGTGCTCATGAAGCGGCGAAAGTGCATGAGGCACTGGGTTACCGATCTGACAGGATGGTTGTCATTCCCAACGGCTACGATCTTTCAGACTTTTACCCCTACGCTAACGTCGAGGCCTGCCGACGCATTTTTCTGAGTCATGATGAGCGGCATTTACCTGTCTTGGGGATGGTGGGTCGCTTTAATGCCCAAAAAGATCATGCCAACCTTCTCGAAGCTTTGGCAGAGGTGGCGTCTCGTGGTCTGGACTTTCGCTGCCTGTTGGTGGGTGCCGATCTTGATTTCAGCAACAAGACACTAGTTGATTGGATCAATCGGCTCGGTCTTCAAGACAAGGTCAAGTTGCTGGGATTGAGGTCGGACATCCCAGTTGTCATGAATTGTCTTGACCTGCACGTCCTTTCGAGCTCTTTTGGAGAAGCCTTTCCCAACGTGATTGCGGAGGCGATGGCATGTGGTACGCCTTGCGTTGGTACGGATGTAGGCGATACCTCACTGATTATCGGCGAGTGGGGGTGGGTCGTTCCACCTCGGGACTCCGGGCGGCTGGCCGATGCGATTCATGCGGCAATAAATGAGAGCCAAGAACAACCTTCGCTCTGGTCTCAACGTTGCCGATCTTCAGCAGAACACATACAAACACATTTCACTATCGACCGTATGGTCGATGCTTTCGATAGTGTGTGGTCAGACTGCAAGGAGGCTAGTAACTAACATGAAGTTTCTTATCATTGCCGGCGCGTCGGGATCCTTGGTTAATTTTCGCGGACAGCTTATCAAAGATATTCTCGCCAACGGGCTCGAGGTACATGCCGCCGCACCGGATCTCACCCGGGACGTCCCGACGTGCTCCAAGCTGGAGCAGATGGGGGCCAAGGTGCACGATATTTACCTCAGCCGTACAGGCATGAACCCTTTTCATGATCTCCGCTCGATGGTCGGGCTGGTACGGCTCATGTTGGCAATAAAGCCCGACTATGTACTTGGATATACGATCAAACCCGTCATCTTTGGTACTCTCGCTGCCGCATTGGCACGTTGCCCTAGGCGGTTTGCTCTGATTACAGGGCTGGGTTATAGCTTCTCCAGCTATAACCAGTCCTTTAAAACCCGTCTCGTTGGCCGCGTGGCATCTGCGCTCTATAGCTTATCGCTGCGATTTAGCCACAAGATTTTTTTTCAAAATCCTGACGATCAGGCTCTATTCCTAGAGAGAAAGATTATTAATGGTTGCGTTCCTTCCGTGGTCGTCAATGGCTCCGGCGTCGATGTCAATCACTATTTTCCACATGAGTATCCTCGCCAGGTCGCCTTTCTATTGATAGCCCGGCTCCTGATAGATAAAGGGGTGCGTGAATATGCTGAGGCCGCTTATCGTCTCAAGGCTGACTATCCCGATGCCGTATTCATGTTGGTTGGCGATCTCGACAGTAATCCGAACTCGGTTACTGCTCATGAGCTTGACTGCTGGGTCCAGGACGGTGTCATCAGTTATCTCGGGAAGTTGGAAGATGTACGCGATGCTCTGGGGCGTGCCAGCGTTTTCGTGCTGCCTTCCTTTTATCGTGAGGGTATTCCCAGAACTATTCTTGAAGCCATGTCGATGGGGCGCGCCATTATTACTACGGATACCCCGGGATGCCGCGAAACGGTCAAGCACGGTGAGAACGGTTATCTGGTTCCACCCCGCGATGCCACTGAGCTGGAGAGCGCGATGCGAACCTTTATCCGAGCGCCACATCGTGTTGCCACCATGGGTAGGCGTTCGCGTGAGGAGGCACTTCGGAAATATGACGTGTGCAAAGTCAACGCTGTCATGCTCAGGGAAATGGAGGTTTCATGTTCAAGCGCCTCTTCGATATCGGTATTGCCACGTTCCTATTGATCATTCTTTCACCACTCATGCTTGTGATCGCTGGCTTGGTAAAACTCAAGCTGGGCGTTCCCGTACTGTTCTGTCAGGAACGTCCTGGCCTGCAGGGGCATCCTTTTCGAATGTTCAAGTTTCGCACCATGCTTGACACGCGAGATACCAATGGCGAGTTGCTGCCTTCGCACCAACGGCTGACGCGCTTCGGCAAAAAATTGAGAGCGACGAGTCTCGATGAGCTGCCGGAGCTGTGGAACGTACTCAAGGGCGATATGAGCCTTGTCGGACCCCGGCCGTTACTCATGGAGTACCTGCCTCTCTATTCCCCGTTTCAATTCCGCCGGCACGAGGTACGTCCGGGCATCACTGGCTGGGCTCAGATCAATGGCCGTAACAATCTTAGCTGGGAAGAGAAGTTTCGTCTCGATGTATGGTACGTCGACCACGTTTCGCTGTGGCTCGACATCAAGATACTGCTGCTGACCGTGGCGAAGGTAATGACTCGTGAGGGGATCACCACGAGCCACCATGAGGTCACCCCACGCTTCAGCGGCTCCTGCGACAGACGTTCGCCGGGTAAAAGCCCATGACGAATCAAAACGTGCTTATCCTCTCGGCTGGGCGTCGCGTCGAGCTGCTGCAGTCCTTTCGCGAGTCCCTGCGCTTTCATCTTCCCCTGGCCAAGGTATTCGCGGCAGATATGTCGTCTCGCTACTCGGCGGCTTGCCAGTTAGCCGATGCTTTCTTCGACATACCGGCCGTATCCGATCCTGGCTATATCGATGCGCTGCTTTCGCTGTGTCGGGAGCAAAAGGTGGGATTGGTCATCCCAACGATTGATACTGAACTCATGGCGCTTTCGAGGTACCGGTATCGGTTTCTCGAGGAGTCGATTAATCTCGTCATTTCAGATGCGCGCCTGATCGCCCGTGGTCGTGATAAACGGCTTACCGCCAAACTGTTCAAATCGATCGGGATCGATACGCCTGAGATCTATTCGCGGCACTCCTTGACCTTCCCCTGCTTCTGCAAGCCCTACGATGGCAGCAGCGGAGAGGGAGCCTTCCTTGTATCCGGGGCCGATCGCCTCAGTCGTTCCACGCTTGATGACGAGCGGAACATGTTCATGGAGCCGATCGGCAAGGACTACCACGAATACACCGTGGACGCGTACTACGACCGGCATGGTCACCTCAAATGTTTCGTCCCGAGGCAGCGCCTCGAGGTTCGTGGGGGGGAAGTCAGCAAGGGTGTTACCCGCAAGGGGTACGTCTATGACTATCTGGCCGGGCGGCTAGCACGATTGAGAGGCGCTCGTGGTTGCATCACCGTTCAGCTTTTCTACCAGCCTGACACTCGAAGCATCAAGGCACTCGAGATCAACCCGCGTTTCGGAGGGGGGTTTCCCCTGGCGGATGCCGCCGGAGCGAATTACCCCGATTGGCTGATTCGCGAATACCTGTTGGGGCAAGCGATAGGCCACTTCGACCGCTGGGAGCGGGACCTGTTGATGCTTCGTTACGACGCCAAGGTGTTGGTACCACACGACAGATAGCGACTACTGTCGGCTTCATAGACTAAGGGGCATACCCATGCTGAATACCGATTTTTCCCCCTGGCCCTCTTTTACCCAGGAAGAAGCCAAGGCCGTCGAGCAAGTTCTGCTCTCCAACCGGGTCAACTACTGGACCGGTGATGAAGGGCGGGCTTTCGAGCAGGAATTCGCCATGGCGTCCGGCTGCGAGTACGCCATCGCGGTCAGCAATGGCACGGTAGCCCTCGAGCTGGCGTTGCGTGGACTGGGCATCGGGCCTGGCGATGAAGTCATTGTGACTTCACGTACCTTCGTGGCGTCCGCCTCCTGCATCGTTGCCGTGGGAGCGACACCGGTATTTGCCGACGTCGACCGTGATTCCCAGAACATTACCCTAGCCACGGTTGCCGCCAAGATTACCCCACGCACGCGAGCGATAATCGCGGTCCATCTGGCCGGGTGGCCCTGCGACATGGACGGGCTCATGGCGGTTGCGCGCAACGGCATCGAGGTGATCGAAGATTGCGCGCAAGCCCACGGGGCGCGTTACCGCGATCGTTGCGTCGGCTCCATCGCCAAGGTTGGCTGCTGGTCCTTCTGTCAAGACAAGATCATGACGACTGGCGGAGAGGGCGGTATGGTCACGACCAACGACCCGGACCTCTGGCGACGCATGTGGTCCTACAAGGATCATGGCAAGAGCTGGGATGCGGTATACCAGGAACGTCATCCGCCGGGCTTTCGCTGGCTGCATCACCATTTCGGCACGAACTGGCGGCTTACCGAGATGCAAGCGGCCATCGGCAGGATCCAGCTGAGACGCTTGACGGAGTGGTCGGAGAAACGTCGGCACAATGCCCAACGCATCTGGCATGCCGCCAGTCAGTGCGCGGGGTTGCGGGTGCCGACTCCTCCTGAGTACATTCAGCATGCTGCCTACAAATGCTACGTATTCGTCGAGCCGGAGGCGCTGGCGCAGGGCTGGGATCGGGATCGCATCATCGACGCGATCGTATCCCGTGGCGTGCCATGCTATAGCGGCTCCTGTTCCGAGATATATCGGGAAAAGGCCTTTGATGGCACCGGTTGGCAGCCGCCCGAGGGGTTGCCGGTAGCGAGGGAGCTGGGTCGGACCAGCCTGATGTTTCTGTGTCATCCTACGCTCACCGAAGCGCAGGTCGATCTCACTTGCCGGGTACTGACAGAGGTGATGTCTCATGCCACCGGTTGACTGGCATTACCCTTCACTCCGCATAGAGGAGCGCCATGTTCTCCACTCTGAAGGGTTTGGTTGCCGCTTACGCCATGCCGTTACCCCTCTTTCTCTGCCTTGTGGGCCTCGCTGGGGCGCTATTCCTGAGTGGCCGCCGGCGAGCGGGGATTGGCACCGGCATGTTGGCAACGGCCATGCTGCTGTTGTCAGCCTGGGCCCCGGTAGCCGATCGGTTACTGGGCCCCCTGGAGAGTCGTTATCCGCCGCTGGCGATTTCCCGTGGCGAAGCCTGGGTGGAAACCATTGTCGTGCTGGGCGGCGGCTGGCAGCCTGAGCGGGGCGGCTCCCACTTGTCACGCCTGAACGAAAGTTCTCTCTACCGACTGATCGAAGGGGTGAGGCTGCTGCAGGATTTTCCTCAGGCGCGCTTGTTGGTCAGTGGCAGCAGTCGGGCAGAAGGCTTTCCTCCCGTGGCGGAAGCGTACGCTCAGGCCGCGAGAGAGCTTGGTGTTTCAGCCGAGCGGCTGGAAGTGATCGATTGGCCCACCGACACAGCAAGCGAAGCCCAGGCGGTGCGCGACCTGCTCGAAGAGGATAGCCGACTATTGCTGGTGACCTCGGCCTCCCACATGCCCAGGGCCATGGCGCATTTTCAGGCCGTGGGCCTCGAACCCGTGGCAGCCCCAACCCACCGGATGGTCAATCCTGACATGCCATGGAACCTGGCTTACTGGCTTCCCACCAGCCAGGCACTCAAGAAAACCGAGCGTGCGCTGCATGAATACATGGGGCTGGCCGCCCTGGTTTGGGAGCAATGAAACGTCCACGGCCTCTTGCCACTCGCGCGCCATGGACTGAATCCGAAGTGCGGTGAGGGAGCGTCTCGGGAGTCACCTCATCCATTTAGTGTATTGAAAGCATCAGGCGCGGGCTTTGCATCCAGCATGGCTGGCTGACTACCCGTTTCAGTGGGCAGATCCAGTGTGCGTTGCCTGGCAGGGGAAGGGGTGCGGCCGAGCCACACCAGGTCGACGATGCCGTCTCGTGGGGCATACCCCGTGGGAGCCGTCATGAGCAGTTCACGGATCTGTTCATGCTGCTGATATTCGATAGCTTGCAGTAGTCGACCCAGGTACGCTTCCAGGCGGGACCAGGGCCAGTAATACTCCTTGGCGGTCCGGATGCGCGGATGGGCAGTGGGCGCCTCGTTCTCTCCGATCAGAAGCTCTTCGTAAAGCTTCTCGCCGGGTCGAAGGCCCGTGTGACGTATCTCGATGTCTCCTTCGGGATTCTCCTCACTCAATACCTCCAGTCCGGACAGCCTGACCATCTCCGCTGCCAAGTCCGCAATCCGAACCGGTTTGCCCATGTCGAGGACGAAGACATCGCCACCGCTACCCATCGCGCCTGCCTGGATTACCAGTTGGGCAGCCTCTGGGATGGTCATGAAATAGCGTGTCACTTCCGGGTGGGTCACGGTAATCGGCCCGCCACGAGCGATTTGGTCCCGAAAAAGAGGTACCACAGAGCCGGAAGAGCCCAGGACGTTTCCGAAACGAACCATGCTGAAGCGCGTCTGTGACTGTTGGTCGGCCAGCGCCTGGCAGATCAGCTCGGCAATGCGCTTCGTGGTGCCCATGACGTTGGTGGGGCGTACCGCCTTGTCGGTCGAGACCAGAACGAAGGTTTCCACTTTGCAAGCCACCGCCGCCTGAGCCGTGGCCAAGGTACCGAAGACGTTGTTGAGGATACCCTGGGACACATTGTGTTCCACCATGGGGACATGCTTATAGGCGGCGGCGTGGTAGATGGTTTCCACGCCGAAAGTACGCATCACGTTATCCAGGCGCTTGCGATCCTGTACAGAACCCAGCAGAGCCTTCACCGAAACATCCAGCCCCTGCTCCTGCATCCGCTGAGCGAGAGCGCGCTCGATGCCATACAGGGCAAATTCGCACAACTCATACAACAGCAGCTGTTTGGGACACTGCTGAAGCAGTTGGTGACACAGCTCCGAGCCGATGGACCCCCCGGCACCGGTTACCAAGACCACCTTGCCGCGTACGTTGGCATCCATCAATGCCTGGTTTGGAGGTACAGGGTCGCGTCCCAGCAGATCCTCTACGGTGATATCCCGTATCTCATTGAGTCGTGCATGGCCGCCGATGATGTCCTCGATGCTCGGCAGGGTTTGTACGGGGACGGACAAGGTTTCCAGGCTGCGCAGGATCTCTCGCCTGCGGGATCGCGGCGC
This sequence comes from Billgrantia hypersalina, assembly GCF_052584175.1. NCBI lineage: Bacteria > Pseudomonadati > Pseudomonadota > Gammaproteobacteria > Oceanospirillales > Halomonadaceae > Billgrantia > Billgrantia hypersalina. The sequence continues at coordinate 486,318 of NZ_JBMIQI010000018.1, read as the reverse complement.
GCTGGGAATGGCCAGCAAAATCCGCTCTGCCCCGAAGTGCCTGAGCAGTCCCGGCAGCATCTCCGGTCCATAAACCTCCAATCCCTCGACGAAGGTGCCATGCATGCCACGCCAATCGTCGACAAAAGCAACCGGCGCATATTCCGAACCTTGCCGAAGGGTATTCGCCAGCTGCGAACCCGCCGCTCCGGCACCGTAGATGATGACCCTTGCCTTGTAGCGGATCATGTTGTGCATATTCAGCGAGCGCAGAAAATAACGCACACCGCCCACGCTGAACAATGCCAGCATGGGGTAGATCAGGCAGGTTGAGCGCGGCAAGAAAATGGCGAACAGACTGGAGGTGATCACGAGAAGAGCCGCAGAGGCTGAGATTCCGATCAGTAGCGTTTTCAATGCCTTGACGCTCAGATAGCGTATCACCGCGCGGTAAAACCCCAGCTTTGCGAATACTGCCAGGCTGATCGGCAGTACGGTCAACCACATCACCCAGATCGCAGGGTCCGATAGCGGTTCCAGGTTCTCGAGGCGCAACCAGATCGCCATGACGAAGCTAAGTGTCAGCAAGATGGCGTCGATGAAAAGCTGAATCAATCGCTTGTAGTATCGAGGCAAGCGAAAAAGGCGATCGAGAGGCATCGTGTCGAATCCTTTCCGGAGAAAAAAGTCCTAAAAAACTTGAATCGAAGACCGCGGCGATGTATGTAAATAAATGGTGTTCATTTTTGTTAATCAATGTTTCAAAGCATATTGAATGAAGGGTAAAAGCCCAAGTTGGTTTTTTTAAAACGAGGTGGGATGCGAGGTAAGTCAGCAGCGATTAGGGAGAATTAATGAATGAGTGCTGGGAGGGGCGGAAGGGGTAATCTTCAAGCGGCGCGAAACTAGATTTGTTTCATGGGTCGTGTGGCAGAGGTTTCGTAGTCTCTTTTCATTCTTCTCGTCCTGTCATGCTGGAGAGTTTTAGTTAGTCCGGCTGAGAAGGCATCATCCGAACGGAGAGAAATCTTGAAATATCCATTCGACTCGATTTGCTGACTGGACCGCTCAAGCGCGCTATTGCGTCGTAGTGCCTTATGATTGGTTGCGTAACCCCCATCCATTCCTAACTATTCGAGGCGTTATGTTTCATCGAATCTTGATACTGTGCACCGGCAATATCTGCCGCAGCCCTGTGGCAGCGGCCATGCTGAAGGCTCGGCTTCCCGACAGGGATATCGCGACAGCGGGCCTGAACGCGCTGGAGGGCCAGGAGGTGGAGCCCACGGCGCGTTTACTGGCCGAGGCCGCCGGTTTGAACGTCGATGACCACCAAGCACGTCAAGTCGATGCGGACATGTTGTTCAAGGCCGATCTGGTGCTGGTGATGTCTGATGGGCAGCGCCTTGCCGTAGGTCAGATGGCGCCCTCCGTGCTGGGTAAGACGATGCTTTTCGGCCGCTGGCTTGACGCTGGCCAGGGTCGTGAAATACCCGATCCTTACCGCAAGAGCACCGAGGCTTTTCGACACGTGCACCAGCTTCTACTCGAGGCTGCCGACGGTTGGATCGGCAAGCTGTAACGTGCTCCCTGGCCTGACGTAGCTGGGCGGGAACCCATCGGGGCTTGAAGCTGGGAGCGAAGCGTATGCCAGATGTGACGTTGGGGCGGCGGTCGGTCGAGCGAGGCGAAAGCGCTTGGTGCAAGGCGAATACCCTAGTGCTGGGAGCCTTCGTTTCCCTTCTGCTCCTTGTGCCTTGGGGGTACAAAGCCGTGCCACTGGCCGCCTGCGTGCTAGCTATTGCGGGAGCGGTACTGCACCGCGATCCGGCAAGGACCCCGGCGATGAGGCTGGATGGTGAGGATCGGCTCTGGTTGCTGTCTCTCGCGGCATACTCGACGCTATGGTGCCTGGATGCAGCGCGTAGCGGTTTTCTTCCCGCTCTGGAACCGGTAAGGGGAACGATGCCGTTATGGCCTTTGCTCGCGGCAGCACTGCTGATCTGGTGGCGCCAATATCCCCCCTCTCGGATGGGCATGTGGCTGGGCCTGGTGGCGGGAGGCACGGGGACTGGAATCATTGCCTTATATGAACGCTTCGTGCTGGACGCCTATCGCGCCGACAACGGCATGAATGCCATACCTTTCGGCAATCTTTCCCTCCTGCTTGGTGTGCTGGCGTTGGTAGCCATGTTGGGTCGCCTTAATCGTTCGTGCTCCGCCTTCCCCGGGCTCACCTTGGCACTGGGAGTGGCAGCGGTGGCCGGCATGGCCGCCTCCTTCCTGTCCGGCACTCGCGGCGGCTGGGTGGCCGTACCGCTGCTGGCCTGGCTGAGTTACAGCGCCTTTCGACCCGTCTTTTCTCGTCGCCAGCGGCTGAGTTTGGCCGCAGGGGGCGGGATATTGATGGTGTTGTTGGTGGCGATGACAACGATCACGGAGTACGGCGTGACCAAGCGGGTGGAACGGGCCATAGACGATGTACGAAGCTACCTGCTCGAGGGCGATGGCGGCAGCTCCGTGGGGTTGCGTCTGGAGATGTGGCAGGCGGGGGGGCGTATCTTCCTGCAGAAACCGCTGCTGGGGTGGGGAGAAGGGGGGCTCGAAGTGGCTCGCGACGATATGGTGGCTCGTGGCGTGTTGCATCCTGGAGCGAGCCGACACGACCAGTTGCACAGCGACCTCGTGGATACCGCGGCACGGCGCGGTGTGCTGGGGATCGTGACGCTACTGGCCCTTTATGGAGTGCCAGCCCTGTTGTTCGCGCTTCACTTGCGCCGCTCGTGCGATCCCCAGGCCAGGGTACTGGCGTTATCCGGCCTGTTGATTGTCACTGCATTCATCGGGTATGGCTTGACGCAGTCCATGTTGCGTGACGTGAGGGGAATGAGCGGCTACCTGGGACTGGCCATGGCTTACTGGGTGCTATTGAAGACACGCCTTACCGGGTTGGTGTCGCAAGAAAATATAAAACGAGTGCGTCATGATAAGACACCGAGGTGAAGCGCTCTGGCGGACCGAGGAAATTAAGCCATGTTATTTTTCGTATCTGTGTTATTTTGAAGAAAGAAAATCGCCCTGGCCAAGGGCTTTTTTCCGGGTGCCGAAGTCTGTGCAAAGTCGTCTGGTATCGTTTTATTAATGAAAAGGATGCTGACAGGGGGGTTCAGCATTAGACGTGCCATGATCGAGTAGACTTACCGTCAGGTATGTGGAGTGCTTGTGTCATGAACAGCAGTCTGGATACCGGATGGATTTACTGATCAGCGCTACGTATATTGCTGCTGTTACCGCTGCTGAACGCAACTCATCAAACAACGATCTTTCTGATGAGGCGCTCCGATGAACAAGATGAACACCGTAGGCCTTCCCGTCGCCAGATCGTCGAAGGAGCTGCGCAGGGAGATGTTGCGCATCAATCGGTTCCTGGGTAGGCATCAGGCATGGTGGGGCATGGTACTGACGCCTGTAGTCCTCCTTGCGTTTACGCTTTTAAGCGTCAAAGGCTGGGAATGGTGGTGGCCCTTTACTGCCTTCATGCTGGCGTGGGCCGGTGTCGAGCTTTGCTTCCTTCCCCGTCGCCTGGCGATCAAGCGGCTCGCTGCCATGGAGAGCCGCGCCGAAGTGGTGAGATTGGCCTGGCTACATGGCGTCGCCCTGCGCGACGTCGTAAGAGAGAGGCGCCGCCCCGCTCATTCGTTCCGCTCGTTTCTTCCATTTCGATCCAGTAATCCCAGGTAACAGGGAGGCGACGAGGGCAAGGCATCCTCGACGTCTTCCTTCTGCAGCGCGTCCAGTATTGCCTGGCGCAAGAGCGGTAGGTGGGACGCTTCCAGGTCGCGTGAGGCAGAGAGTAACGTGAGCCTGCCCCGGCGGGCGTGGCGCATGAGAGGCAGCAGATTCTCGGGAGCATCACGTAGCTCACCGCGATAACGAACGGCGAACACGGCTGTGCTGATCTCTCCCGTACGGCGCTGCCGGCTCAAAGCGAGGGAAGGCGAGGCATCACGATACCAGTCGGTCAAAGCCAGCCGTTCCCTCGGCATGCCGCGTGGCCAGAGCCTGTCCACCAGGATACGGGCCCCATCACGGCTATCGGGCTCTGCATAGATTCTCTTCAGTGCAACGTCGTATGGCATGGGCCCCTCCAATCCTTGTCCGGGATGCTTAGTTTCGTCATTGCGTCGGGTGAGAGCAACCATACTTGATTCTTGTCCTTCCCGGTGGAAGCGATTGCCGCCTGGCTTCGTCTTGGGTTTACGCCGGCTCCGAGACGATGGCGAGCCCGCGCACTGGATTGGACGCCGTAAGGGAGGTGAGGTGTACTGACAGGGATTTCGGCATCGTGCTGACTCACCCCGTTTTCGGTTGCCGACGGCTCTGCCATCTATGCGAGGGATTGTATGAGCGACTTCCTGTTCAGTTCCAAGCGTCTTCCTGCTGGCCGCCTCACCGAGGAACTTGAATCGATTTATCTCGAGGATCCTATTCCTGTCCGAGAGTATCATGGCGACTGGGGTTCCCTGGCCGTGTCCTCGTCCCGATATACCGGTTTCGCTCCAGTCGAGAGCGGAACCCACCTCTGCGTGGTCATCGGCGGCCCGGTTCTATATTTTCATGACAACCGCTTCCTGACGGGCAACGACGACCAGGCGGGTACGAAGGCTATCCTCGCTCATTGGAAACGGGGGGCGGTGGATTGGAGCGAAGATCTCAGCGGCCCCTTCGTGATCCTGATCATCGATAAGCTTACGCACCGTGTCACCTGCATTACCGATCTCATGATGTTCATCCCTGTCTATCGGTTCCAGCGGAAGCCTTGGCTGGCTTTGGGCACTCATGTCGATGCACTGGCGGGAGCCTGCGGTCTGGAGACGAATTTCGATGAGGCCTCTCTGGTCGATTTCATCCTTCACGATGTCGTCACCTTTCCCTACACCGCCTATCGTCAGATCCGCCAGTGTCATCCCGCCACGCTGCATGTATTCCGACTGCGCCAGGGCGCAGCTCTCCACCTCGAGCGTGTCCCTTACTGGCAGCCCGTGGAGACGGCACCTTTCCGCCACCTGGGGGAGGCGGCCGAGGCCTTGAGGGACGGGCTTGAGGGTTACATCGAGCGGGTGACCGACTCGATGGGGCGAGTGGCCCAATTCATCAGTGGCGGAGAAGACTCAAGGGTCTTGGCCGCCATGCTGCCAAAGCGGCTGGAGCGGGACAGCCTCATCTTCCTCAACAGCATGACTCGCGAAGGCCGTATAGCGGCAAAAGTGGCAGCCGCATCGGAGTCCCGCTTCCTTCCCGACTACCGAGACGAACTCCACTATCTCTTCATCCTGCCGGAGGCCTCGCGTCTGGTCGGCAGCGGGCACCAGTATATCCATGCGCATGCGTTGGGCTTCCATGGGCGTCATGGGCTGGCGGATTACGAAGCCGTCTTTGGCGGATATGTCAGCGACACCTTGCTGAAGTCGCGCTCCGCGAGGAAGCCGCCGTTGGCCAGATTCTTCAGCTTTCTGCCGCAGTGGCCGCTACCAGGCGAGACGCGCACCCAGCCGGTGAGGAGCCGCCTGTTTCCTGCGCACCTGCTGCGGGAGGTGACGCGACGACGACGCGAGCATTTTCACGAAGTCAGCGCTATGCGCCCGCAAAGCGCGCACGAGTGGTTCGCGCTGTGGCCGATGACGATGCGGCTCGGCATTTCCAATCTCTACAGCAATCGTCGCCTTTTTCGCAGCTACGAGGTGTTCATGGCCAAGGAGGCGGTGAAGGTCAGCGCCGCATGCCCTACGCGCTGGAAGCTCAATCGAAAATTGTTCCTCGCCGCGTTCGCTCCCTACCTGAAGCAGACACGCTTCTTGCTTCATGCCGACGGCCGGTTGCCGGCTTTTCCCTGGTGGGTGAATTTTCCGCTGCATGCAACGATCTGGGGGGGCCGTGAGTTGGCGCGACGCTTGAGGCTGCAGAGACGCTATCAGGGCTCCTGGGCGGACTGGAAGACGGTGGCGGCGAGCCCTGAATGGGAGGTGGCACAGGACGCAGTGAAGCCGGAGCATTTGTGCTTGCCTGCCCTGAGGGCTGCCGTGTCGGCAGGCGCGCTGAAGGAGCCGGGGCTGTCCATCATCCAGCGCGCCAACTTGTTGCAGACGTGTTACTTGGTTGACAGGGCGCGCACGCATCGCAAGGAGAACTGGCAGGAAACCTCGGCCCGGGCACTTTGACCGTTACCTCTCCAGCGCCTGGTGGGCCCGCTGCTGCCACGGCCCCGGCAGCTCGGCCGCGCGCGTCAGTGCCTGCCGGGCCTCCTCGGGCTTGTCGGCGGCCCGCAATATAAGCCCCAGGTTCAACCATGCCGCGCCGTGATCCTCGCGATGTGCAACGGCGCTGCGGAAGGCCTCGATGGCGCCCGGCGCATCCCCGGCAGCGTAGCGGGCGTTGCCCAGCGCGAAATGGCCCATTCCATTGTCGGGGAAACGCACGACATAGGCCTCCCAGGCGGGAAGCGTCACGTCGGGGCCCTGTACCTGTTCGAAAGCGGCGATTGCCTTCAACGTGCGTTGCTCGTCGGCACTATGCGGCAATTCGCCAGGTCGCAGGGCAACGAAGGCCCAGCGACCGCTTCGTGCCCAGGTGGCATCAAAGCGGCGAAACGATTCGATACGCTCGGCCTCTTCGCCACTATGCAGGGTCAACTCCTCGGCATCCAGGTCGTAGCCGATGGCCACGGCGTAATGCCACATGGGCCAGGCGGGCAGTGAGAGGTTCTGCATCACCACCACCGGGTTGCCGCCGGCGATTTCGGTCAACAGGGCGTCTAAGGAATCGTTGAGTACGAAGGGGATGCGACCGTGGCGCCTCACTGTGGCGAGCATCTCCGGCTGCACGCTGCCTTCGCGGCTTGGTATGAACACTTGGGGAATCAGCGTTTCCATGGCCACGTCGACGTCGTCATGGTTGAGCACCATGGCCAGAGAGGCCGGGCCGCACTGGTACTCGCGCTGAGCGTGGAACGGAACGTCTTCCACCTCTGCCTGACGAGGCAGGGCCTGCTCCGTCGTGTCGGCCAGCTTTGGCGAGGAGACACACCCCGCCAGCAGCAGAATCCACAGGCCCAGCAGCAGAACGCCCGCTAGGCGGGCGTTCAGGCAGGTCCGATCGTATCGGTCTTGCACGACTCGGTCCCTCATCGCGTGAAGGGGAAGACGTTGGTCAGGCCCAGAATGTCGGTGACCAACAGAACCAGGAAGACAAGCAGCAGGGCGCCGACAACGCTGGCACCGGCGGGTAGCTGGTCGAGCTGTTCGGCCATCTGGCGCGCCTCCTCGTCGGAAAGCGCTGCCACACGGGCCTCGACCTCGGCCAGATCGACCCCTTGGGCGACGAGCTGCTCCTGAACGTCGTCACGAGACAGGATCTCATGGATGCGCTCGCGATCGGCGTCGGCACGCTCAGCCGACAGGGCGGCCTGGGTGGAAACCAGTTCGCTGGCGGGCAACGGAGCGGCTGAAACCGATACGCTGCCCAGTACCAGGGCCAGGATCAACAGCGGACTGAGAAAGCGGCGGAGTGTTTTCATGATCATGTTCCTTCTTCTTTGGCTAGGGCTTCCGGCTCTTGAATGATCCAGCGCTCAGGGCTGCGAGCGCAGTCGTCCTGATTAGCTCCAACGATGCTATATCAGTATAAGCAGAAAGCGCGTGACATTTCATGCCCTTGCAGACCTATTTCGCGGTTGGCCGGCGCCGGCTCGTTGCGCTCTCTGATTTTACGGTTGAATCGCCTTTCGTCAGCGCGAGGGGCGTTGTCCTTATACGACCCGGTAAGAGGAGGGCAGCTCGGCCAGCAGCCCACGCCCTCCGGCCAGCGTCAGGGCCAGATCGTGAAGACCTTCCCATAGCGGTAGCGAGGCGGCGCCCTTGATGGCGAGATCGAGGCGCTGGGAGAACAACAGCAGTTTATGCAGGCGCTTTCTGGGCAGGCGAGAGATGGCCTGCTGGTAGGCAGGGCGACGTTTGTCGAAAATGGCCGGTTTCTGTGCCTTGCAGGCGTGCTCGAAACTCTGTCCCTGGTCGAGGTGCTGGTGAAGCGAGAGCAGGGTGCGCAATTCCCGATTCAACGCCCACAGAACGATAGGCGCCTCGACGCCTTCACCACGCAGTCCGCGAACGATGCGCGATACGCGTTCCCGCTCCCCCTTGAGACAGGCGTCGGCCAGGGTGAAGACATCGTAGCGGGCGCTGTCCTCCACCCCGCCGGCGACCTGGGCGGGGCCCACTCGCGTACCGCTTGGTAGCAGCAGGGCAAGTTTCTGCAATTCCTGATCCGCTGCCAGCAGGTTGCCTTCCGTGCGATCTCCCAGCAGGCGGGCGGCATCGAGGTCCAGAGAAAGGCCGTGTCGTTCGGCACGGTCGCGCAACCAGAAGCCCAGCCGCGATACGTCCACCGGCCAAACCGGTACGAAAAGGCCGAGCTTGTCGAGCGCCTGGAACCAGGCGCTTTTCTGCTGACGGTAATCAAGCTTGCCCATGCTGATGAGCAGGACGTTGTCACGGGTTCCCGGTGCGTCGGCATACTCCTTGAGCGCCTTGGCCCCCTCCTGCCCCAGGTTTTGGCTTCCCAGTCGCAGTTCGATCAGTTTGCTCGAGGCGAACAGCGACAGGCTGGCCGAAGCTTCGCGCAGCCGGCCCCAGGCGAAGTTGGCCTCAACGTGGAGAATGTCACGCTCCTCGATGCCACGCTCACGAGCTGCGGCGCGCACGGCGTCGCAGGCCTCCATGTGCTGCAGTGGCTCCTCGCCGGCCACGATGACCACCGGCGGCAATTTCTTGGCCAGCGCTTCCGGCAGTTTGTCGGCAAAGACCTTCACGCGGAAACCTCACGCAAGCCCGCTTTCATGGGCCTGCCTTTTCCAGCGAGCGAAGCCGGTCGAAGAGTTGGCGCAGGGCCTCCTGACGCAGATCCTGACGAGCTTCCTCGCGCAGCTCGTCCTGGGCCAGCAGCTCATCCTCGTTGACCATGTAACGGGTCGTCACCTCGAGGCGCTGCTCGGGCAGTCGGTAGGCACCGTCGCTGCTTCGCTGAACCGAGAAAGGCAGCGACAGACTCATCTCCTGCTCCTGCGAGCCGCTGTCGAGTACGCTCAGGGAGCGCTCGTTGAAACGCTCCTCACCCAAGTTGAGCACCCACGGAGCGGCGGCGTGAACCCGGGTGCCGACGGCAGCCAGCCGCTCGGCGGCCAGACGCGAGAATTCGCTGTCGCTGCCGGCCAGAGCGACTTCGTCGAGGGCCGGCCCCGGCGTGTCGTAGCCGCGCAAGCGGAAGCCGCAGCCGGCCAGGCCCAGAGCGGCACCGGCCGCCAGGGCGAGATTGAGAAAACCGCGTCGCTGCATGGTTGCTCCTGTTCGATCTGCGTCAGCTCACCACGATATTGACCAACTTGCCCGGCACCACGATTACCTTGCGCACCGTCTTGCCCTCGGTGTGTCGCTGCACGTTTTCGGCGGCGAAGGCCTCGGCCTCGACAGCTTCCCGGGAGGCGTCGGCAGCCACCTCGATACGCGCGCGCAGCTTGCCGTTGACCTGCACCACCAATTCGACGGTGTCACGCTCCAGAGCCGATTCATCCACCTGCGGCCACTGCGCATCGATGGCGGGTTCGGCATGGCCGAGTTCGCGCCATAGGGCGTGGCAGGCATGCGGTGTGATCGGCGCGAGCAGCAGCACGCAGGCTTCCACCGCCTCGCGAGCCACGGCCAGGCCCCGGGGCGAGAGGTCGTCGAACTTGGCGAGTGCGTTGGTCAGCTCCATGACCGCTGCGATGGCGGTATTGAAGGTGGTGCGCCGACCGATATCGTCGCTGGCCTTCCTGATCGTCTCGTGGGTTTTGCGCCGCAGTTCACGTTGCGTATCATCGAGCGCGCCAGTTTCCAGGGGGCCCGGCTCGCCGGCCTCGAGGTGCTCGGCCACCAGGCGCCACAGGCGCTTGAGGAAGCGGCTGGCGCCCTCGACGCCGGAGTCGGACCACTCGAGCGATTGTTCGGGCGGGGCGGCGAACATCATGAACAGGCGCACGGTGTCGGCGCCGAAGCGATCGATCATCGCCTGCGGGTCGACGCCGTTGTTCTTCGATTTGGACATCTTCTCGATGCCGCCCATCTCTACCGGCTGGCTATCCTCGATCAGCACCGCGCTGACCGGGCGACCCTTGTCGTCGCGCTTGACCTCGACATCGGCCGGGTTGAACCACGCCTTGCCACCGTTCGGTGTGTGGCGATAGAAGGTTTCGGCGATCACCATGCCCTGGGTGAGCAGGCGCTGGAACGGTTCGTCGACCTTTACCAGGCCGAGGTCACGCATCAGCTTGGTAAAGAAGCGGGCGTAGAGCAGATGCAGGATGGCGTGTTCGATACCGCCGATGTAAAGGTCAACCGGCAACCAGTAGTCGGCACGTTCGTCGAGCATCGACTGCTTGTTGTCGGCACAACAGAAGCGGGCGAAGTACCAGGAGGACTCCATAAACGTGTCGAAGGTATCGGTTTCACGCACCCAGCCGCCGCCGAGATCGTAGAATTCGGGCATCTTCTTCAGCGGCGAGCCGCTGGCATCGACGGTCACCTCCATGGGCAGAGCCACCGGCAGTTCGTCGTCGGAGAGCGGCACGGTCTGGCCCTCGGGTCCGTACTTGACCGGGATCGGCGCGCCCCAGTAGCGCTGGCGGGCAACGCCCCAGTCGCGCAGGCGGTAGTTGGTCTTCACCTCGCCTCGGCCAAGCTCGATCAGCCTACTTGCGATGGCGTCGAAGGCGGCGTTGAAGTCCAGTCCATCGAACTCCCCCGAATTGATCAGCCGGCCATACTCGACGTAGGCGCTTTCGGAGAGATCCGGTTCCTGGTCATTCTCGTCGGCGATCACCGCCTCGATGGGCAGGTCGTACTTGGCGGCGAACTCCCAGTCGCGCTGGTCATGGCCGGGTACCGCCATGACGGCGCCGGTGCCGTACTCCATCAGCACGAAGTTGGCCACGAAGACGGGAACTTCACGGCCGCTGATAGGATGCACGGCGACATGCCCGGTAGGCATGCCGCGCTTTTCCATGGTGGCCAGCTCGGCTTCCGAGGTGCCGCCGCGGGCGCACTCCTCGCAAAAGGCGGCCAGCGCGGCATTGCTTTCGGCAGCCGTCTTGGCCAGCGGGTGGCCGGCCGCCACTGCCACGTAGGTCACACCCATCAGCGTGTCGGGTCGGGTGGTATACACCGACAGCGGGGCTGCGACAGTGCCATCCGCTGCCTTGATCTCGAAGCTGAGCTCCACGCCGCGCGACTTGCCGATCCAGTTGCGCTGCATGGTCTTGACCTGCTCGGGCCAGTCGATCTTGTCGAGATCCGCAAGCAGTTCGTCGGCGTAGTCGGTGATCCTGAGGAACCACAGCGGAATCTCCTTACGCTCCACCAGCGCACCGGAGCGCCAGCCGCGGCCCTCGATGACCTGCTCGTTGGCCAGCACGGTCTGGTCCACCGGATCCCAGTTGACCGTGGACATCTTCTTGTACACCAGCCCCTTTTCTACCAGCTTGGCGAAGAACCACTGCTCCCAGCGGTAGTAGTCGGTGTCGCAGGTCGCGAATTCGCGGCTCCAGTCGTAGGCGAACCCCAGCGCCTTGAGCTGGTGACGCATGTAGTCGATGTTGTCGTACGTCCATTTCGCCGGTGGCACCCGGTTCTGGATCGCGGCGTTCTCGGCCGGCATGCCGAAAGCGTCCCAGCCCATGGGCTGCATGACATTTCTGCCCTGCATGCGCTGAAAGCGCGATACGACGTCGCCAATGGTGTAATTCCGCACATGACCCATGTGCAACTTGCCGCTGGGGTAGGGAAACATCGACAGGCAGTAGAACTTCTCGCGGTTGGCATCCTCCACCGCCTTGAAGCACTGGTTTTCGTCCCAGAACTGCTGGGCGTCACGTTCTATTTCAAAGGGCTTGTACTGTGCGTCCATCGGCTTTCGCAATGACCTTAGAGTGTTCGTGCACGGGAGTGCCGTGCGCTTGCGCAGGAAATGGGTCGACGTCGCTCCTGCTCTTCAACCGCACGATAAAACGTTGAACTGACGGCAGGATGGCGTCTAAATGGTACCCAAGGATACCCCAGTAGGGCATGCCCGGCCATGCCCCGGCCTATGCCTAACCTGCGACGAGGAGATGACGACCATGAGCGAACGCCCCGGCACCCAACGAGAATATCGGCTGCGAGAAGGTTACGAGCGCATGCTGGCCCGGCTGCGCGAGGGTGCGGATGACCTGACCTGGGAGAACCTGCAGCGGGAGCTGGACGAGGCAGTGGAATTCGAAGCCGAACTCGAAGAGTTCACCAAGGATGAGCTCGCCCTGCTGCGCGCCTGGGTCGAGCGCGACCTGGTGGACATGCGGCGTTACCTGCAGGCAGGTGGGCGGGGCGTAGCTGCCTGGCTGGGCATCGATCTCGACCTGCTCTCACGCAAGGTGGCGGAGTCCCTGCTCTCCATCGCCGATCGCAGCATCGTCGAGAACGAGCGACTCAAGGAAGACCTGGAAGCGGCCCGTGCCGATTACTGCGAAGGTGAGATTGTCGCGCCAGGACGCATGGCCTGCGTGCACTGCGACGCCGTGGTCGAACTCGAGGGTGTGACCCGCCTCGAGCCGTGTCATCGATGCGGGCACCGCTATTTTGCTCGCGCCCCGGAGTGATGCGAGCTTCCGCAGATGTCAGGCGTGGGGGTTGTGTTCCGCCCCACCGCGCCTGGCTCTCCGCAACGACTCACTCGGCGAGGTTACCCTGCCAGGGTTCGCCAGATGAACTTCAGGTCTTCGGCCAGGCTCCATTCCCGCAAATAATGCAGGTTGATGCGAACCTTGTCCGGCCAGATGATATTGCGGTTATAGGCTTCGGGATCTTCCGCCTTGCTGAGAAGCTCCTCTTCATCCCGATACTTGAGCGTGGCGGGGCCGGTAATGCCGGGTCGAACACGCAGCAACAGGCGTTCTTCGCCCTCAAGGTTATCGGCGAAACCCACGACGTCCGGCCGGGGGCCAACGAAACTCATGTCGCCTTTCAGCACGTTCCAGAGCTGAGGCAGTTCATCCACCTTCGTCCGTCGCAGCAGATGCCCCAGGGGAGTGATCCTGGGGTCTTTCGAGCAAGTCACCGTCGTAGTGACCTCGGGAGTATCTTTCATGGTCCGTATCTTGTAGAGCGTGAACGTCCGGCCGTTCATGCCAATCCGTTGCTGTGTGAAAAGACCATTCCGGCGGGTGTCGATAGAGGCCGCAATCCAGGCCAAGCCGATCAACCACCACACGAGACACAGCCCCACGGAGGCCAAGGCGATATCCAGCTTACGCTTCTTGCTACGTGATACGGGACGAAAGAGATTCACGGTGTCGCTCCAATAGTCGTGACTAGCGTTGCCGCACGGGACATGCTGAAGCGGAGGTCAGCCGGTGACGGTTCGTGTGCCCCGATGCGTTTGAAAGGAACGCCGTATGGCTTCCTGTTCCAGAAGCACAGCCACTTTCTTCCATACGTTTCCCTGAGCCCGGCCGATTTTTCGGCGAAAGGGGAAGAGGGCATGGATTACCGGAATCAATAAGGGAAAATAGGCGATATGCAGCCTGGCGTAGGCCCTGCGAAAGCCGAAACGTTCAATGAGAAAGTCGTGTATGCCGCTTTCATGACTGATGTTTCTTGCTCCATCCGAGACATAGGCGAGTCCCCGTGTATTGAGGTAGTGCCGGTTCATATGATGTATCAGTGCGTATGAGGCGTATCGCTTCAGCGAATCGGGAGATAGCCAGATGGTAAGATAGAAACAAGCACCATCAATGACCAGATTCTCGCTGAAAGCCTCCATAGCCCCGGTGTTCCGGTCGCGGACAGCCCAGAACTCGGTCTCCTTCGGCAGGGCGAGAATTGCCTTGTTGAAGGCGACCTTTGACATCATGGGCTCGAAAGTGTCATAGCGCTGGTAAGCCTTGCAGTATACCTCGTGCCCCTCGTCCAATATTCGTTCACGGGAAACCGCTTCGATAAGAAACTGCCGCTCGCCTCGGCGTACCTTGTTGCGTGTATTGGCACTGAGATTGCCCAATTCCTCGGGCTCCGATTTGATGACATGCCACCATTCGCCGGGAGTGGCACTATCAAAGTCGGACTCCCAGCGAACCAAGTAGGCGAAATGCTTGGCCAGCAGCGCTATGGCCTGCGATTGACGAAGCCCGGGGCTGCGATGCGGCATCGACAGGGGAAGCAGGGCGCCAAGGTGTTTGCGCCAGAGAAAGCCGTCGGAGCGAAAATAGTGGTACCCGATCATGAGCGCCTCATGAAAACCTGCGTTTGCGAGCGAAAGAAACGGTGCGCCTTTGATTCGCCCGTAGTGTCACACAACGTTGCAGGGCGTTCCGCCTGAAATCCTTCGCTGCATCGCATGAAATTGCATTGGAGGGTGTTGCCGTAAGGGACAGAGTGTTCTCCTCCCCCGAGGTGCAACCATTGGTCGTCAGGGACCAGCATCCTCATGCGCTCAGTGCTCAGGCCTCATTCAAAAGAATGACGGCGACCACCAGCACACTGAGCGCCAGGGCATAGCCCAGGTTATGCTGCATCATGCGATAGCCGCTGACCCCGTAGCGTCCTTGCAGCGAGAGGTTGATGCCAGACAGTGGGCCCACCGACGTCCCCACCGCCCATGAGGCAAGTCCGGTGAAGGCGAATAGCGTCTGTTCGTTTCCAGTGAGATCAAGGGTCGAGGCGAGTACCGAGACGCCGATGATCGGATGCAGGCCCGCCACGGCACTGGCCACGATTGCCAGGAAGCTGGCCACTGCCTGGGCAGGGCCGAAGCGGGCAAAGAGTGTCCATTCACTACCCGTGGCTGCGCCCACCAGCGTGGAGAGGCCCAGTGTCAACAGGCCCGCCGAGAGAAACAGGGCGATCTCGCCGCGCATGGCCGGCAGGCGAGTCAGGGTGTGTTGACGCACCCGCCGCAGGGTCCAGCGCGGCCCGGCGGGCAGATTACTGGCCAGCGCTACCGCCGGCAGCAGAAAGGTGATGATGCTGACGATGCCGAGCTCGGGGGTGAGCTGGAGATGAAACAGCATCACCAGGATGGCCATCGCTACCGGCATCAGCAGGCTGCGGGGCGAAAGCGAAAAGCCCGGTACCTCGGCCAGATCGTAGCGGCGCGACAGCTCCAGCGTGGTGATAAGCCCACTGAGAAGCGCGAGCGGTAGGCCGGCCGCAAGGATGCGGGAGTACGCCATGTCGGGTGCCAGCGTCATGACCACACCCATGGAGGCAAAGAACGGCGACCACAACGCGGCACTCGAAAGACCTCTGTTCAGTGCCAGCAGCTGGGGGGTGGTCAGCGGGCCTCGACGAGCCAGGCGGTCGCCAACCATGAAAACCGTCGACAGGTTGAGGATGGTGCCGAGCAGATGCACGCCCAGCCAGGTCCCCAGGGTGCCTCGGCAACCGGTGACCGGACGGCCAAGCGGGCGCGTCTTGCCGCTGCGGTTTCCGATCAAGCCAATGAAGCTGACGCCCACCAGCATTGCGACCACGTAAGTGTTGCCACTGGTTACCGACACCCAGGCGATCTCGGCGGCATAGCGCCACTGCGCGAGGACCAGCAGCCCCAGGCCGATGGCAGCCAGTGCGCCGGCCTGCCAGCGGGTTCGCCGGGGAGTATCGCGCCATAGCAAGAACGTGGCCAGCCACAGCGAGTAGCCGACGCCATGCGGCAAGGGCGAAACCCCGGCGAAGCCCAGTATCTGCAGCACCAGGCCAAGCAGGATCAACGAACCGGCCAGGGCATGACGCGAGAGGGGTGGCGAATCGGGAGAGGGCACGATGGTGTGACTCCGGGGCGAATCGAGACGGTCATGCTATTCGTGAGCAGTCTAACAATATACGCCATTCAACGGCGAATCGCCGTGTCTCGTGCCTCTTCCAGCAGGCTCAGCATGGCTCGCGCGGCGTTGCTCAGCGTCCGGCTTCGATGCACGAGGTAGCCCAGCGAGCGGTGAATGACGGGATGCTCCACATCGAGCTCGTGGAGCTCGCCAGCGACCAGTCGCTCCGGTAGAAGGCTCCATCCCAGACCGATGGCCGTCATCATCTTGAGGGTTTCGAGATAGTTGGTGGAGAGCGCCACCGGCAGCTCGAGGCCGGCGGCGGCGAAGCGCGATTCGATCAGCGTGCGGGTGAACGTCAAGGGGCCAGGCAGCACGGCATCGAAGCCGCACAGTTCGTGCAGTGTCAGCCGCCTGCGGCCCGCCAGCGGATGATCCTCGGCACAGACGAAGCACATCCGGTCGTCCCATACCGGCACCACGTCGATCTGAGGGTCGGGGTGGGGAGCAAGGGTGACCACAGCGATTTCCAGTTCGCCGTCGAGTACGCCCTGGTACGCCTGCTCCGAATCGAGAAATCGCAGATCCAGACGCACTTGGGGATGCGCCCGTGTGTAAGCCCTTAGCAGCGGCGGCAGGCGATGCAGGCCAATATGGTGGCTGGTGGCCAGGGTCAGGCTGCCAGCTATCTGGCCCTCGAGGTTGGTCAGCGCACGCCGGCTGTCGTCCACCATGACGAGGATTTGCCGGGCGCGCGGCAGCAGCACCCGGCCCGCCTCGGTGAGAGTGACGCGGCGGCCGATGCGATCGAACAGCCGGGCACCGATCTGATCCTCGAGTGTAGCGATTCGCTTGGAGACGGCCGGCTGCGTCAGGTAGAGCTGCTCGGCGGCGCGGGAGAAGCTGCCGTTATCGGCCACGGCGAGAAAGGCTTGCAGGCTCTGGGTATCCATCGATTCGCTTTCTATTCCCTTCTGGAATCCAATGAATAAATAACATGAATTGATTTTATGGGCGAGCCGCGCAAGACTGCAATCACTCGGCCATGGCGATGCAGGAAAGGGTAGCCTTGGCATGTCGGGGCTTTGCCGGCGACAAGGTCTTCGAGGAGGCGCTGTGAATCCATCCCTGGACGCTACATTTGCCATCCATGGCAAATGACCTCCTCTCCGACCTGTCCCCGGCGCCCCTCGGCGAGTCCTGCTGCAATGGCTCTTGAGGCAAAACGTACGAGATCGGCGAACCTTGGGTGCGCTGAACAAATCGACGAGCGAGATGAAGCGCAAGGCGCACGGAGCACAGGAACCGGAGCATATGGGGTATATGTGAGGATTCCGAGCACCGCGCAACGCAGCGATTCGCTCGCGCAGTCATTTGGGGAGTCTTTCCCTAGACCGGACAGGCAAAGGGCCATAGCGCCCGGGAGAACGATATGGCAGGCCAGACGCTTTATGACAAGCTGTGGTCGCAGCACCTGGTGAAGGAGCGCGACGACGGTACCGCACTGATCTACATCGACCGCCAGCTGCTGCACGAAGTGACCTCCCCGCAGGCCTTCGAGGGGCTGCGCCTGGCCGGGCGCAAGCCGTGGCGGCTCGATGCCAACCTGGCCACGCCGGACCACAACGTGCCGACCACCCTCAAGGAACGCGCCGAGGGCAATGCCGGCATCAAGGACCCGGTGTCGCTGATTCAGGTACAGACGCTCGATGATAACTGCATCGAATTCGGCATCGAGGAATTCAAGATCAACGACCCGCGCCAAGGCATCGTGCACGTGGTGGGGCCGGAGCAGGGCGCCACCCTGCCGGGCATGACCGTGGTCTGCGGCGACTCTCATACCGCTACGCATGGCGCCTTTGCCGCGCTCGCCCACGGTATCGGCACGTCGGAGGTGGAGCACGTGCTCGCGACCCAGTGCGTGCTGGCGCAGAAGATGAAGAACATGCAGGTGCGCGTCGAGGGCAAGCTCGGCACGGGCGTGACCGCCAAGGATATCGTGCTCGCCATCATCGGCCGCATCGGTACCGCCGGTGGCACAGGCTATGCCATCGAGTTCGCCGGCAGCGCCATTCGCGACCTTTCCATGGAAGGCCGCATGACGGTGTGCAACATGGCGATCGAGGCTGGCGCCCGGGTCGGTCTGATCGCGGTGGACGACACCACGATCGAGTATCTCGCCGAGCGCCCCTTCGCCCCCCGGGGGGAGCAGTGGCAGGCCGCAGTGGCCGATTGGCGCAACCTGGTTTCCGACCCCGACGCTGAGTTCGATAAAGTGGTCACGCTCGATGCCGCCGAGATCGAACCCCAGGTGAGCTGGGGGACAAGTCCCGAGATGGTCACCGGTATCTCCGGTGAGGTGCCCGACCCGGCCGACACCGACGACGACACCGTGCGCCGTGGCTATACCCGGGCGCTTGAATACATGGGCCTGGCCCCCAGGCAGAAAATCACCGACATCAAGCTCGACAAGGTATTCATCGGCTCGTGCACCAACTCGCGTATCGAGGACTTGCGTGAGGCCGCCAAGGTCGCACGCGGCAAGAAAGTGGCCGACTCCATCAAGCTCGCCATGGTGGTGCCGGGCTCCGGCCTGGTGAAGCGCCAGGCTGAAGCCGAGGGGCTCGACAGGATTTTCATCGAGGCGGGCTTCGAGTGGCGCGAGCCGGGCTGCTCCATGTGCCTGGCGATGAATGCCGACAAACTGGGGTCCGGCGAGCACTGCGCCTCCACCTCGAATCGCAACTTCGAGGGGCGGCAAGGCTACGGCGGGCGCACCCACCTGGTCAGCCCGGCCATGGCCGCTGCCGCCGCCATTGCCGGCCACTTCGTCGACATACGTCGCTTCGATGCCCAGCCCGTCGCAGAGGAGGCCTGAGCCATGAGAAAGTTCGAACGCATCGAGGGGCTCGTTGCCCCGCTCGATCGGGCCAACGTCGACACTGACCTGATCATCCCCAAGCAATTCCTGAAGTCGATCAAGCGCACCGGTTTCGGTGTCAACCTGTTCGACGAGCTGCGCTATCTCGACGAGGGCCAGCCCGGCCAGGACTGCTCGAAGCGCCCGGTCAATCCCGATTTCGTGCTCAACCTGCCGCGCTACCAGGGCGCAAGCGTCTTGCTCGCCCGGCGCAACTTCGGCTGCGGCAGCTCACGCGAGCATGCGCCGTGGGCGTTGGAGGATTTCGGCTTTCGCGTGGTGATCGCCCCGAGCTTCGCCGACATCTTCTACAACAATGCCTTCAAGAACGGCCTGCTGCTCATCACCCTGCCGGAAGAGGCCGTGGATCACCTGTTCCGCGAGGTGGAGGCCAACGAAGGCTATCGCCTCGACGTGGATCTCGAGAATCAGCGGGTGATCACGCCCTCGGGCGAGATCCTCGAGTTCGACGTCGACGCCTTTCGCAAGCACTGCCTGCTCGAGGGGCTCGACGATATCGGCATCACGCTGCAGGACGAGGACGTCATCCGCCACTTCGAACAGCGCCACCGTGCCGAGCGGCCGTGGCTGTTCCGGAGTCCGGCTCAGGCCTGACACGTACTTAACTTTGCATCCGTCGATGGCGCGGGGCTGATCCGGCGGCAGGCCTGCGAGGAGGCGCTGTGAACCCATCCCTGGGCGCTACTTTTGCCATGCCTGGCAAAAGACTTCCTCTTCGGCTTGCCCCCGGAGCCCCCGCTTGGACGGCGTAGTCAACCAAGGAAACAACGATGACACGCAAGATTCTGGTATTGCCGGGTGACGGCATCGGCCCCGAGATCACCGCCCAGGCGAGCCGCATCCTGGCTGCCTGTAAGGCCCGCGGCCTGGACGTCGAGGTCGAGGAAGGTCTGGTGGGGGGGAGCGCCTATGACGAGCACGGCGAGCCGCTGCCCGCAGTGACCCTGGACAAAGCCAAGGCCGCCGACGCCATCCTGCTTGGTGCCGTGGGCGGGCCCAAGTGGGACAAGCTCGAGGACCTGGCCAAACGCCCCGAGAAAGGCCTGCTCGGCTTGCGCAAGAACCTCGGCCTGTTCGCCAACCTGCGCCCGGCCATTACCTATCCGCAGCTGGCCAGCGCCTCCAGCCTCAAGCATGAGCTGGTGGCAGGACTGGACATCATGATCGTGCGCGAGCTGACCGGCGGCATCTACTTCGGCCAGCCCCGCGGCATCGAGGTACGCGACGGCCAGCGAGTCGGCTTCAACACCTATATCTACTCCGAGAGTGAAATCGAGCGCATCGGCCGGGTCGCCTTCGAGCTGGCGCAGAAGCGCGGCAAGCGCCTTTGCAGCGTCGACAAGGCCAACGTGCTCGAGGTCACCATCCTGTGGCGCGAGGTGATGGAGCGGCTGGCGCCGGAATATCCCGACGTCGAACTCTCGCACATGTACGTCGATAACGCCGCCATGCAGCTGGTACGTGCCCCCAAGCAGTTCGACGTGATGGTCACCGGCAACATGTTCGGTGACATCCTCTCGGATGCGGCCGCCATGCTCACCGGCTCCATCGGCATGCTGCCCTCGGCCTCGCTCAACGAGAGCGGCCAGGGCATGTACGAGCCCTGCCACGGCAGCGCGCCGGATATTGCGGGGCAGAACGTCGCCAACCCCTTGGCCACCATCCTGTCGGTGGCGATGATGCTACGTTATTCACTCGCCGAGCCCGAGCTGGCGGCCCGTATCGAGACTGCCGTCGGGAAAGTGCTGGACGACGGCCTGCGCACCGCGGATATTGCCTCCGAGGGAACACGCACCGTCTCTACCCGCGAGATGGGCGATGCCGTGCTGGCCGCCTTCGAGGCCTGAGGGTTGCCCGATATCAAGAGCCGTTGCCCCGGGGCTGGGCCCGCCTGCGAGGTGGGCCCGGGTCATGTATACTATGGGCCTCATACTTCTCAGGAGGACTTCACATGTTGAAAGTCGGTTTCGTCGGTTGGCGTGGCATGGTGGGCTCCGTGCTCATGCAGCGCATGTTGGAGGATGGAGACTTCGACGGCATCGAGCCGATCTTCTTCACCACCTCCCAGGTCGGCAAGCCCGGCCCCGACATCGGCGTGGACGTGCCTCCGCTCAAGGATGCCACCGACATCGACGAGCTCAAGCAACTGGATGTCGTGATCACCTGCCAGGGTGGCGATTACACCAAGCAGGTCTATGGCGACCTGCGTGGCAGCGGCTGGAAGGGCTATTGGATCGATGCCGCCAGCACCCTGCGCATGGAGGACGAAGCGACCATCGTGCTCGATCCCGTCAATCGTCGTGTCATCGATCAGCAGCTGGCGCGTGGCGCCAAGACCTTCGTCGGCGGAAACTGTACCGTCAGCTTGATGCTGATGGGCCTGGGTGGGCTGTTCGAGGCTGACCTGATCGAATGGATGACCTCCATGACCTATCAGGCCGCCTCCGGCTCCGGCGCCAAGCACATGCGCGAGCTGCTGCTGCAGATGGGCGCGCTGCGCGACAGCGTGGCCGACGAGTTGGACGACCCCGCCAGTGCCATTCTCGATATCGACCGCAGGGTCACGCAGGCCATGCGGAGTGGCGATTTCCCGGTCGAAAACTTCACCGCACCGCTGGCCGGCAGCCTGTTGCCCTGGATCGACACTAAGCTTGAAAACGGCCAAAGCCGTGAGGAGTGGAAGGGAAGCGTCGAGACCAACAAGATTCTCGGCCTGCAAGACAACCCGGTACCGATCGACGGCATCTGCGTACGTATCGGCGCCATGCGTTCACATAGCCAGGCCTTCACTATCAAGTTGAAGAAAGATGTGCCGATAGATGAAATCGAGGAGCGCATCGCCAAGCACAACGAGTGGGTCAAGGTGATCCCCAACGATAAGGAGGCCACCATTGCCGGGCTGACGCCTTCTACCGTCACGGGCACCTTGAGCGTCCCGGTAGGCCGTCTGCGCAAGATGCAGATGGGTGGCGAGTACCTCTCCGCCTTCACGGCTGGCGACCAGTTGCTGTGGGGAGCTGCCGAGCCGCTCAAGCGGATGTTGAAGATCCTGCGCGAGCAGTGATCCACCCGCAGTGCCATTGACGGGGCATCTCCTGCGGGAGATGCCCCGTTTTACATGGGCGTCGGTCCGGAAGCGGCGGCAAGAAGAAAGGTTGTATATTCCTCCATGATCTTAATTCTCGGCTCACAAGAACAGTATGTTTTAAAAGCAAGCGGGCAACGCAAGGGAACTCGATGAGACGCAAGTTGACATTTGCCGTGCTGCTGGCGCTGTCGGCAGCCAACTCCCAGGCGCTGGCGCTGGGTGTCGGGGAGGTCGATGTGCGTTCCTCCCTCAATGCCCCGCTGCGTGCCGTCATTCCGCTTACCGATACGGGCGGGCTCGATCCCGAGCTGCTACGTGTCAGCGTGGCTGACCCGCGGGAGTTCGAGTCGGCGGGGCTCTTGCGTACGCCTCTTGCCGCCAGCGTCCGGGCCGACGTCGAGGTGCGCCAGGGGGAGTGGGTGGTGACCCTGGCCAGCGAAAGAGCGGTTCGGGAGCCCTGGATGGATCTGCTGCTGCGCTTTGACTGGCCATCGGGCCGCCAACTGAGAGAAATCACCCTGCTGCTCGACCCGCCGGGCTACGACAACATGCCGGTGCTGGTGAGTGGCTCGAGTCGGCGGCCTGCATCTGCGACAAGCCCTGGCGCGGCGGAACATGAGGAGGCCGAGACCGAGGTCGTGGCGTCACGGCCGGCTGAAACGTCGGCAGGCCGCCAGCCTCAAGCGGAGAGCCGCGCCTGGATCGGCAGCGGCGATACGCTGTGGTCGGTTGCCGGGCGGCTGCGTCCAGACAGCGGCATCAGCATGAACCAGATGATGGTGGCGTTGGTCGAAGCCAATCCCGACATCTTTCCTTCCGGCAACATCAACGCCATGCGTGCCGGGCACAGCCTGGTCGTACCGGCGCGTGATGCCATCGCCACCCGTTCGGCTGATGAGGCAGCCCGCATCGTCCAGGCCATGAACCAGGCCTGGGCCAGTCGCGGTAGCGAAGCCCCCCGCCGCGTCCCTCTCGGTCCCTCCGTGGCGACGGGAGAGGGCGATGAGGTCGTCGCAGCCCCCGCTGCTCGAGCGGTCGCCGAGCCCTCCACGATAACCGATGACACCGGCACGCTCGACCAGGGCGGGGCCGTTCTTGCCGTGGCCACCGAGGAGGCCGGCTCCACGCCGCGCCTGACGCTGCTCAGCGACGAGGAGCTGGCGGCCGAGAACGCGACGGAGGGGCGGGCGGATCGGGTTGACGAGTCGGAAGAGGGGGTCTCGGTCGGCGAGGCGGGCCAGTCCGACGACACGCTCGATGCCGATACGCTTGCGACGCTCGGAGCGGGCGAGTTGGCCCTGGAGCAGGCCGATCCACGTCTTGCCCTGCTCGAGCGTCGCTGGCAGGAGAGCCGCGTTGCGCTGGAGGAAGTGCAAGCCGAGCGCGACGCCTTGCAGCAGGAGCTTGGCGGCCTGCGCGACGAGGTCGAGGCCATGCGCGAGCAACTGGCCGTGCTGCTGGCTGACGGGACGGGGACCGAAGGGGGTGGGGTTGGCCGTGTGGTCGTGCAATCGGATGCCGACGCACAGGGCGACGCGTCATGGTGGGGCGGCGCGATGTACCCGGCGTCGCTCGATCGCAACCTGGTAGTGGGCGGCGCCGGGCTGGTGGCGCTGCTTGGGCTCTGGCTGTGGGTGCGTCGGCGTCAGCGCCGTGATGCGGATGCCGCCATGGGGAGCGCCGCCATGCCCAGTATGATCCATGGTATGCCGACGTCGGCGGTAACCATTCCGTCGAGCGCATCGTCGGCCACGATGCCGCCCATGGTGGCGGGCATGACCGTTGAGACTGGCGAACCACAGCAGGATGAAGCACCTCGCCCGACGATGCCCCAGGCGGAGGCCATCAGCGAAGCGGATATCTTCATGGCCTATGGACGCTATGACCAGGCCCGGGAACTCTTGCAGGCCAGCCTGGACCGTGATCCCGAGCGACACGACCTGAGGCTCAAGCTGCTTAACGTTCATGTGGAGCAAGGCAACTGGCAATCAGCCGAAGAGACTATGCAGACGCTGGCCGAAACCGGCGATTCGGGAGTGCTGGCTGAAGCGGCAAGGCTCATGGCCCGGCAGCAAGCCAGGCCCAGCGGCGCTGTGGAAGAAGCCGCCGAAAGGCAGACGCCCGAGACGGGGGCATACCCAGCCTACGGAGAGGCGAGGGCCAACGACGAAGCCACGGACAACCCCGAGCACGAGGCTTTCCCGGAGATAGCGAGCGACAGTCCGACTGCCGGGGCCGGGCATGATGTGGAAGCGCCTGCCGAGAAAGCCCAGAGAAGGGAGGCCGTACCCGGGGCGACGCTTGACTACGCCTCCTTCCCCTCGTTCATGGGCGACGATTCGGGTGCGCGACCTGCGGCTCCGCCAGAGTTGGGAGAAGCGAAGCGTTCGGCACCGCCGGCAAACGACCCCATGCCGGAGCCGCCGTCGCGGCCGATGCAGAAGGAGGCTCGGGTCGAATGGGATGTGATCGACTACCAGCCTCCTCCCCTCGACCCGAAGCCGGCACCACGCACGGAGACGCCGATGCAGCCGAGCATTGACTTCCCCTTGGTGGGTGAGGGGGACGGGCAGCCCGAGGAGGCGGAGCCTGTGGCGTCAGCGTCCGGAGCGGCCGCTGATAACAAGGAGGTCGAATGGGAAGTCGAGGAGGTAGCCTTCCCGCCGCTGGACCCGGATAATGGCGCTGGCCCCGAGATGCCTGCCCAGCCTGACGACCTGGCCGACGCTCGTCGTCTGCTTGAGAGCGGCGAGGTGGAGCGTGCCCGCGCACTGTTGCAGCGAGTGCTCGAGGGGGCCGAAGCACCACGCCTGCGTGACGAGGCACAGGCGCTGATCACTCACTATCGACTCTGACGGTGGCATGACCCTGTTTCGACCTCTCGACGAACGCACCCCCTTGGTTGGCCGCCTGGCCCTGGGGGTGGAATACGATGGCAGCGCCTACTGTGGCTGGCAGCGCCTCAAGCATGCCCCCTCGGTGCAGGCCGAGCTGGAGCGGGCACTGTCCAAGGTGGCGAGCCAGCCGGTGACGGTGCATGCCAGCGGGCGGACCGATTCCGGTGTCCACGCCACGCGCCAAATCGTGCATTTCGATGCGCCCGCGCCGCGCTCGCAGAAGGCGTGGGTGTTCGGGGTCAATGCCAACCTGGTACGCGATATCGCGGTACGCTGGGTACGCGAGGTGCCCCAGGACTTCCACGCCCGCTTCAAGGCGCTGGCGCGGCGCTATCGCTACATCATTCTCAACCAGCCGAGCCGACCGGTGCTGGAGCGGCACAATGTTACCTGGTGTCGCGATCCCCTGGATGCCGAGGCCATGCACCATGCGGCCCAGGCGCTGGTGGGCGAGCATGACTTCTCCAGCTTTCGTGCCGCGGGCTGCCAGTCGAAGACCCCCTGGCGTCATCTCCATTTCATCGAAGTCCATCGGCATGGGCCACTGGTCGTCGTCGACGTGCAGGGCAACGCGTTTCTGCATCACATGATTCGCAACATCGTCGGTGCGCTGGTCACGGTGGGGCGAGGAGAGCGGGGCGACGGCTACCTGGCCGAACTGCTGGCGCTGAAGGATCGAACGCTTTCCGACGTGACCGCACCGGCCTGCGGCCTGCATTTCGTCGATTCGCTCTACGATGACGCCTGGGGGTTGCCGCGTGAGCCGCTGGGGCCGAATCTGCTGGCGTTTCTGGGCGAATGGACCGGTGAGCGCGAACTGCCGTCATGTCCCATGGTCGAATTTCGACGAGGCCGCCCGACAGCCAGGACGTCCGGCGAATCCATGGTGAGAGAGGACGAGGCATGACAGCTCGCATTCAGCCGATGCGCACGCGCATCAAGTTCTGTGGCCTGACCCGCGAGGACGATGTGGTCGATGCCGTGTCCGCAGGAGCCGATGCGCTCGGCTTCGTGCTGTGGCCCGGCAGTCGACGCCACGTCGACGAATCACGCCTTGCGGCGCTGGTGGAATGCGTACCGGCCTTTGTCGCGCGGGTAGGCCTGTTCGTCGACGCTCCGCCCGAGTTGATCCTGCGCGCCAGCCGACACCTCGATGTGCTGCAGTTTCACGGCGAGGAGCCCCCCGCATACTGCGCCGGCTTCGAGCGGCCCTGGATCAAGGCGCTACGCATGCGCGACGATCTCGACCTGCACGGCGCGGCCGAGGCCTACGCCGGGGCTCAAGCGCTGTTGCTGGATGCCTATCGTCCCGGCGTACCGGGCGGCACCGGTGAAACCTTCGACTGGTCGCGAATCCCCGCAAGCCTGGCAAAACCTGTTATTCTCGCCGGTGGGCTGACTGCGGACAATGTGGCCAGCGCCATCGCGCAGGTGCACCCTTTTGCGGTGGACGTCTCCGGTGGCGTGGAAGCCGAGCCCGGTCGCAAGGACCCACGCCTGCTCTCGGCTTTCGCCGAGGCAGCGGCTCAGGGTGACCGCAGGCGCGTGACATAACCGCACCCGTGCACAGGCCCGATCCCACACCCAATCCTGATGGCGACCCTATGAGGTGTCTTGAGTGAGCAAGTTCAGTGACCTGACCCGACTGCCGGATGCCCGAGGCCATTTCGGCCCGTACGGTGGTCGGTTCGTCTCGGAGACCCTGAGCTTCGCCCTGGATGATCTGGAGAAGACTTACCTGCGTCTTCGTGACGATCTGGACTTCCAGGCCGAATTCGACTACGACCTGGCCCATTACGTGGGCCGTCCCTCCCCGCTCTATCACGCGGAACGATGGTCGCAGAAACTCGGCGGGGCACGGATCTGGCTCAAGCGCGAGGACCTCAACCACACTGGCGCGCACAAGGTGAACAACACCATCGGACAGGCGCTGCTGGCCAAGATGAGCGGCAAGCCGCGGGTGATCGCCGAAACCGGTGCCGGCCAGCATGGGGTGGCCACCGCTACCGTGGCGGCACGCCTGGGGCTGAAGTGCGAAATCTACATGGGAGCCGAGGACGTCGAGCGCCAGAAGCTCAATGTCTATCGTATGCGTTTGCTCGGCGCCACGGTGCATCCGGTGACCTCGGGCACCCGGACCCTCAAGGATGCCATGAACGAAGCGCTGCGCGACTGGGTGACCAACGTCGACGATACCTTCTACATCATCGGCACCGTGGCGGGGCCGCATCCCTATCCCATGATGGTGCGCGATTTCAATGCCGTGGTCGGCCGCGAAGCACGACGCCAGTCGCTGGAGGAGTTCGGCCAGTTGCCTGATGCACTGATCGCCTGCGTCGGTGGCGGCTCCAACGCCATGGGGCTGTTCTATCCCTTCGTCGAGGATGATGAGGTTGCCATGTACGGCGTCGAGGCCGGCGGCGACGGCGTCGACACCGGGCGTCATGCGGCTCCGCTCGCCTCCAACGCGCCGCGTGGTGTGTTGCACGGCAACCGTACCTACCTGATGTCCGACGAGGGCGGTCAGGTGTCCGACACCCACTCGATTTCTGCGGGCCTGGATTACCCCGGCGTGGGACCGGAGCATGCGCTGTGGAAGGACGTGGGCCGGGTGCAGTACGTGGCGGCCACCGACGACGCCGTGCTCGAGGCATTCCGCGAGCTGACTCGGGTCGAGGGCATCATGCCGGCGCTGGAGTCCGCCCATGCCCTGGCCCATGCCAAGGTGTTGGCTCCGACCCTGAGCCCCGACCAGAACATCGTCGTCAACCTCTCCGGCCGCGGCGACAAGGACATCATGACGGTTGCCAAGATCGACGGCCTGGAGTTCTGACGATGAATCGAATCGACAAGCGCTTTGCCGAACTCAAGCAACAGGGCCGTAGGGCGCTGATTCCCTACATCACCGCCGGGGACCCGGCACCGCAGTACACCGTGGGGTTCATGCATGCCCTGGTGGAGGCCGGGGCCGACGTGCTCGAGCTAGGCGTGCCGTTCTCCGACCCCATGGCCGACGGCCCGGTGATCCAGAAGGCCTGTGAGCGTGCGCTCAAGCACAACGTACGTTTGACGCATCTGTTCGAGATGGTGCGTGAATTTCGCCAACGCGACGGCGACACGCCCATCGTGCTGATGGGCTATCTCAACCCTGTCGAGCGCATCGGTCTCGAGGCGTTCGCCGATCAGGCTGCCGCCGCGGGCATCGACGGCGTGCTCACGGTGGACATGCCGCCGGAGGAGGCCGATGAGTTCGGCCCCATCCTCAAGCAGCGCGGCCTGGCCTCGATCTTTCTCGTCGCCCCTACCACTTCGACCGAGCGGGCCGCTACAATATGCGCCCATGGCGAGGGCTACCTCTACTACGTCGCGCTGAAGGGCGTGACCGGCGCCGCCACGCTCAATGCCGCGGACGTGGCCGAGCACCTGGCACCGCTGCGTGGCCTGACCGAACTGCCGTTGTGCGTCGGCTTCGGCATCCGTGACGGTACCTCGGCGGCCGAGGTCGGCAAGGTAGCCGATGGTGTCATCGTCGGCAGCGCCCTGGTCAGCCGTATCGCCGACAATGCCGAGCGACCGGAAGCGATTGCCGATGAGCTCAAGGCGATAATCGGTGAGATGCGCCGGGCCCTGGATGCGCTGCCCGAACGCTGAGCATGCCCTGGCCTACAGTTGTGATTCATGACGCCCGGCTCTGCCGGGCGCAACAGCATACGGAACTCTTTCTGACATGAGCTGGCTCGACAAGATTGTTCCCTCGATGGGACGTATTCAGCGCAAGGACCGGCGGGCCAGCGTGCCCGACGGCCTGTGGCGCAAGTGCCCCAAATGCGAGGCGGTGCTCTACCTGCCCGAGCTCGAGAAGCATCATAACGTCTGCCCCAAGTGCGACCACCATCTGCGATTGACCGCGCGCAAGCGACTCGACTGGTTCCTCGACAAGGAGGGCCGGGAGGAGATTTCAGCCGATCTCGAGCCGCTGGACCGCCTCAAGTTTCGCGATTCCAAGAAATACAAGGACCGCCTCAATGCGGCCCAGAAGGAAACCGGCGAGAAGGATGCTCTGATCGCGATGCGCGGTACCCTGGACGGCCTTCCCGTGGTCGTGGTGTCGTTCGAGTTCACCTTCATGGGCGGCTCCATGGGAGCCGTGGTGGGTGAGAAGTTCGTGCGCGCCGCCACACTGGCGCTGGAAGAGCGCATCCCCTTCATCTGTTTCTCCGCCTCGGGCGGGGCACGGATGCAGGAAGCACTCTTCTCGCTGATGCAGATGGCCAAGACCTCGGCTGCGCTCGAAAGGCTGCGCGAGGCTGGCGTACCCTATGTCTCCGTGCTGACCGATCCGGTTTTCGGTGGCGTGTCGGCCTCTCTGGCCATGCTCGGCGATCTCAACGTGGCGGAACCCAATGCCTTGATCGGCTTCGCCGGCCCCCGGGTCATCGAACAGACCGTGCGTGAAAAACTCCCTGAAGGGTTCCAGCGCAGCGAATTCCTTCTCGAGCATGGCACGGTGGATATGATTGTTCATCGTGGGAAGATGCGCGAGCGTCTGGGTGGTGTACTGCGCAAGCTGACCCACCAGCCTCCCCATGGCCTCGAAGAGGACATGGCCCTCGCGCCCGATCTCGTCGACGAGGCAGAGCGTGCCGAAGCGGCTGAAGGCGATTATATCGATTCCTCCGATCACGAAGCGCCGGAAGAAACCTTATCGTCGGATAGCATCGATGACGATGACCGAGCCGACTCGGTGCGCTGAAGGAACGTGATGCCCTCATCGCCACCCCGTACGCTCGAGGCCTGGCTCAGCTACCTTGAGCAGATCCATCCGGTAGGCATCGACCTGGGGCTCGACAGGGTGGCAGAGGTCGCCCGCCGAATGGGGCTACTGGAGCAGCCTCTGGCAGGCCGTACCATCACCGTTGCCGGCACCAATGGCAAGGGGTCGACCGTGGCCATGATCGAGGCAGTGGCGCGAGCTCACGGCCTCACCGCCGCCGCCTACACGTCGCCCCACCTGCTGCGCTACAACGAGAGGCTACGGCTCGAGGGTTGCGAGGCCGACGACGCCACCCTCATTGCCGGGTTTGAAGCCGTGGAAGCGGCACGCCTAGCCGACGTCCCGGTCAGTCTGACCTACTTCGAGGCCGGTACCCTGGCGGCGCTCTGGGCCATTGCCCGGCGCCGACCCGATCTCGCCGTCCTCGAGGTCGGCCTGGGTGGACGGCTGGATGCGGTCAACGTCATCGATGCCGATGTCGCCGTCATTACCACCATTGCACTTGACCATGCCGCCTTCCTCGGTACCGACCTCGAGGGTATCGGCCGCGAGAAGGCCGGCATCATGCGCACTGGCCGACCCGCCGTGCTGGGCAGTTGCGACCTGCCCCCGAGCGTGCGAGAGAGTGCCGATGAACGTGGGGCTGCGGTAGTGGCGCTGGGTCACGAGTTCTTCTGGCATGCGTCTGAGGCGGGCCGTTTTCGCTGGCAGGGAACGGCGGCTAATGGCGTTTCTGCCTGGCTTGAAGGCTTGCCCGACCCGGGCCTGCCGCTGGACAATGCCGCAACGGCGCTGCAGGCACTGGTTTCGGCCGGTATCGAGCTGGACGAGGCGAACTGCCGGGCGGCACTGGCCGGAGTGCGGGTGCCCGGGCGCATGCAGTGGCTGGGCCAGTGGTGCCTGGACGTAGGTCATAACCCCCATGCTGCCGCTTACCTGGCAGCGAAATTATCGTCACAGCCATGTCGCGGGCGTACCTGGGTGTTGCTAGGCATGCTGGCTGACAAGGATGCCGATGGTGTGATCGAGGCCCTGGCCGGCGTGGCGGACATGTGGATAGCGGTGAGCCTGGCGGGCGAACGCTCGCGTCCCGCCGCGGACCTGGCGAGACGCATCGAAGCTCACCAGGGACATGTCGCCTCCCAGGCCGATTCGCCCGAAGCCGGTGCCGATTGGCTATCCGAGCGCCTGGCGCCCGACGATCGCGTACTGGTCTGCGGCTCCTTCTACACGGTAGCGAACATACTGGCATGGAATCAGGCACGGGCAGCCTGGCTGGGGCAGGAGGGCATATGAAGTACGGAATGCGTGAACGAATCAGCGGGGCGGTTATCCTGGTCGCCCTGGCCGTCATCTTTGTGCCGATGCTGTTCGACGAGCCGGCGCCCCGCGACGAACGCCCCGAGCCGGTGCTGACCATCGAGCAGCCGGTGCCGGTGGAGCGGCGCAACGTGCCCGATCCGCAACCCCCGGAGAGTCTCGGACAGATCCGCTCCCCCGAGTCGAGTCCTGCGCTGGAGGAGCCTCGGCCTGCGCTGGAAGGGGTCGAGCCTGAACCCGGCGACGTGGCGCGTGTCGACCCAGAGCCCGCAGTAGCGGTACAGCAGGACGAGGCGGCGAGCACCGAGAACCGGGAGGCCTCGTCGCCGGCCGAGACGCCTCGACAGGATCCGATCGCCGACTTGGCCCAGGCGGCTTCAGAGCGCTTGGCGAGCAACCGTCAGCCCGATACGCAGAATCCCGAGCCCGAGCGGCAATCGCCTTCCGCTAATGCAGCGTCCAGCGGCGTATGGGCGGTGCAAGTGGGGAGTTTCGGTGAACCGGGAAATGCCGAGCGCCTGCAGTCGCAACTGCAGGACCAGGGCTTTCCCGTCTACACTCGGCGGCGCGACAACAACATGACGACCGTCTATGTCGGGCCTTTCGATTCCTCCGAGTCCGGTGAACGCGCCATGAGCGAAGTGAAGGAACAGGCCAACCTTCAGGGACTACTGGTCAGAATGAGAGAGTGAGGCCATGACGCTGACCTGGATCGACTGGGGCTTTCTCGCCGTGCTGGCCGTTTCGACCCTGGCCGGTTTCATGCGCGGTCTGGTTCGCGAAGGGCTGGGACTGGCAGCCTGGATCGTCGCGCTGTTGGCAGCGCGGCTACTCGCCGAGCCGGTAGCCGATCTGCTGTCCGGCTTGATCGACAATGCGGATGGCCGGCTGGTGCTCGCCTTCGTTCTGGTGATCCTCGGCGTGGTGCTACTGTGCGGTATTGTCATTCGCATGGTACATGCCGCCGTGGAGTGGGTCGGCATGGGGTTCTTCAATCGTGTGGCCGGCGCCTGCTTCGGAGCCGCACGAGGGGCAGCGGTGTTGGTGGTTGCCACCATCCTGATCAGCTTGACCCCACTGTCACAGCTGCAGGCGTGGCAAGGAGCGCAGCTGAGGCCGTCGTTCGAGCAGCTACGCGACTGGGCGGTCAACCAGCTCGAGGCCTGGGAAGGCCGGGTACCCCAGGCGCCCGAGGGATGGCGCAATATGTCGCTTCCCGAGCGGCGCGACGGGAGCGAGCCGGACGGCGGTACGGAGTGAACAGATTTCTTCTTGCCGGCTGCGGTCGGCACCTGTAAGCGAGGTAAGGTGGAATGTGCGGTATCGTCGGCCTACTGGCCAAGCAGACCGTGAACCAGGCGATCTATGATGCCCTGACGGTGCTCCAGCATCGCGGCCAGGATG
Source organism: Billgrantia hypersalina (assembly GCF_052584175.1). Lineage (NCBI taxonomy): Bacteria > Pseudomonadati > Pseudomonadota > Gammaproteobacteria > Oceanospirillales > Halomonadaceae > Billgrantia > Billgrantia hypersalina. The sequence continues at coordinate 454,035 of NZ_JBMIQI010000018.1, read as the reverse complement.
CCGCCGGCATGATGACGTGGAACGAGGGGCGCTTCCTGCTGCGCAAGAGCAATGGCCTGGTTCGCGACGTCTTCCACACTCGCCACATGGCGCGTCTGAAGGGCAACCTGGGTATCGGTCATGTGCGTTACCCGACCGCCGGCTCATCGAGCGAGGCGGAATCGCAGCCGTTCTACGTCAACTCGCCCTACGGCATCGCGCTGGCCCACAACGGCAACCTGACCAACTCGGAGCAGATCAAGCAGGAGCTGTTCTCCTCGGACCTGCGCCACATCAATACCAGCTCCGACTCCGAGGTGCTGCTCAACGTATTCGCTCATGAGCTGGGCAAGCAGGGCCTGCACCTGGCGCCCGGCGACATCTTCGATGCGGTGCGTCGCGTGCATCGTCGCTGTCGCGGTGGCTACGCCGCCGTGGCCATCATCAATGGCGTGGGCCTGGTCGCCTTCCGCGATCCCAACGGCATACGCCCCGTCGTCTTCGGCACCCGTGACGAGGGCAACGGCCAGGAAGTGATGATTGCCTCCGAGTCGGTGGCGCTCGACGTCGGTGGCTTCGAGCTGCATCGCGACCTGGCGCCCGGCGAAGCGATCTTCGTCGACATGGAAGGCAATATCCATACCCAGCAGTGCGCCGATGCGCCGCTGCTGGCGCCGTGCATCTTCGAGCATGTCTACCTGGCGCGCCCCGATTCCATTCTCGATGGTGCCTATGTCTACGGAACGCGCATTCAGATGGGGCGCAAGCTGGGCGATCGCATTCGCAGCGAATGGCCGGAGCACGACATCGACGTGGTGATTCCGATCCCCGACACGTCGCGCACCTCGGCTCTGGAGCTTGCCCAGCATCTTGGCGTGACCTACCGGGAAGGCTTCATGAAGAACCGCTACATCGGGCGGACCTTCATCATGCCGGGCCAGACCCAGCGCAAGAAGTCGGTGCGCCAGAAGCTCAACGCCATCGGTGTGGAATTCCAGGGCAAGAACGTCCTGCTGGTGGATGATTCCATCGTGCGTGGCACGACGTGCAAGCAGATCATCCAGATGGCCCGGGAAGCGGGTGCCAACAAGGTGTATTTCGCTTCGGCGGCGCCACCGGTACGCTACCCTAACGTGTACGGCATCGACATGCCGGCAGCCTCGGAGCTGATCGCCCATGGCCGCAGCGAGGCAGAGGTAGGGGAGTTGATCGGCGCCGATCGCATCTTCTATCAGGACCTGGAGGACCTCAAGGCCGCCTGCCGTGAAGTCAATCCCAAGCTCGAACACTTCGACTGCTCGGTGTTCGATGGCAGTTACATCACCGGCGACATCGATTCCGGCTATCTCTCGGCACTCGAAGCCTCGCGCAACGATGCCGCCAAGGAGCAGCAAAGTGTAGGTGCCCACGCGCTGGTGGGCATGCACAATCAGGAAGACGACATCGACGACTGAGGGGCCACCATGCACGACGAGACGACGCCCGACACGGCTTGGGCCCTGGAGACCCTGGCGATTCGCGCCGGTCATCAGCGCACCCACGAGCAGGAGCATGGCGAGCCGATCTTCCCGACCTCCAGCTTCGTCTACGGTAGCGCTGCGGAAGCGGCACGCAAGTTCAAGGGGGAGGAGCCGGGCAACGTCTACTCTCGCTTCACCAACCCTACGGTGCGCACCTTCGAGCAACGCCTGGCGGCACTGGAAGGAGGGGAGCGCTGCGTGGCGACCAGCTCCGGCATGGCGGCAATTCTCTCGACAGTACTCGCGCTGCTGCAGGCCGGTGACGAGATCGTCGCGTCGCGCTCGCTATTCGGCTCTACCGTCAGCCTATTCGACAAGTACTTCGGCAAGCTCGGCATCACCACCCGTTATGTCGAACTCTCGGATCTGACCGCCTGGGAGGCGGCGATCACCTCCAGGACGCGGTTGCTTTTCGCCGAGACGCCTTCGAACCCACTTTCGGAAGTGGTCGATATTGCCGCGCTGGCGACAATCGCCCATCGGCATGGCACGCTGCTTGCCGTCGATAACTGCTTCCTGACACCGGCCTTGCAACAGCCGCTGGCGCTGGGGGCGGACCTGGTCATACACTCCGCGACCAAGTATCTGGATGGCCAGGGCCGGGCGGTGGGCGGTGCCGTGGTGGGACGTAACAAGGAGCTGGAGGAAGTGTTCGGGGTGGTGCGCACCTGCGGGCCTTGCCTGAGCCCGTTCAATGCCTGGCTCTTCACCAAGGGCCTCGAGACGCTGGGCCTGCGCATGCGTGCTCACTGCGAGAACGCCCAGGCGCTTGCCGAGTGGCTGCAGGGGCATCCTGCCGTGACACGAGTGTTCTATAGCGGCTTGTCCGATCATCCTCAGCATGCGCTGGCGAAACGCCAGCAGAGCGCCTTCGGCGCGGTGCTGGGTTTCGAGGTGAGAGGGGGGCGCGAGGGTGCCTGGTCAGTGATCGATGCCACGCGCATGCTGTCGATCACCGGTAACCTTGGCGACGTCAAGACCACCATTACCCATCCCGGCACCACGACACATGGACGCCTCTCCGATGCGCAGAAGGAGGCGGCCGGCATCGGCGAGAGCTTGATACGCGTCGCGGTCGGGCTCGAGGCTTTCGAGGATATACGCGACGATCTGGCGCGAGGGCTCGACGCGTTGATCTGACACTCGGCTCCGGAAGCAATGCTGCGACGAGCATCGGGGTAGAGCAGGAATTTTTACGAACGTAACATTCGGAATTTTCAGCGCGTTTTGAGGATGCGTTACGGTATGCTGCCCCCATTGGCGAAGCTCAACGGGAGCGATGAGTAATGTGGCGCAACACCCGCTCAGGCTGGGGCCTGCTCAGTATTACCCTGCATTGGGTCAGTGCCTTGGCTATCGTGGGCTTGTTCATCCTTGGTTGGTGGATGACCGGGTTGGGCTACTACGACCCCTGGTACAACCTTGCCCCCTGGTGGCACCGTTCGATCGGCATGCTCTTGCTGTTCGCGACCCTGCTGCGAATCGTCTGGCGCCTCCTGCAACCGACTCCTGTGGCGCAGGGGCGCCCGATGGAACGGCTCGCTGCCCACCTGGGTCATATCGCCCTCTATGTGCTGATGCTCGCGGTAATGGTAAGCGGCTATCTCATCTCCACGGCCCGCGGCCGCGGTATCAGCGTATTCGACTGGTTCGAGGTGCCGGCATTGGTCAGCCACTTGCCCGACCAGGCCAGTATCGCCGGCGAGATCCACTGGTACAGCGCCCTGGCGCTGCTGCTGCTGGCAGCAGGGCACTCTCTGGCTGCGCTCAAGCATCACTTCGTCGATCGCCACGATACTATCGTGCGCATGTTGAACCCGGCACGTACGCGTCGCCGCTGAACGCCCGCGCTGCAAGCGCTCAATCAAGGAGAAACACATGTTCAAGAAAGCCGCACTCGCTACTGCCCTTTGCGCCGTTTCCCTGGCCGCTACCGGTCAGGTCATGGCCGATGAATACGTGGTGGATACCGAGGGGCAGCATGCCTTCGTCCAATTCAAGATCAACCATCTCGGCTTCTCCTACATTCTCGGCAATTTCGAGGAATTCGAAGGGCGTTTCCACTACGACCCCGAGGATCTCGAGGCCGCAAGCGTGGAAATGGAGGTACAGGTGGGCAGCCTCAACACCAATCATGCTGAGCGTGACCGCCATATCCTGAGCGATGATTTCCTCAGCGCCGACGAATATCCGACTGCCACCTTCGTTTCCACCGGCTTCGAACCGGAAGGGGAGAACGAGGGCGTGCTCACCGGGGAACTGACCCTCAAGGGCGAAACCCGCGAGATCGAGATGCCGGTGACATTGATGGGAGAGGGTGACGACCCGTGGGGCAATTACCGCGCCGGCTTCGAGGGTTCGACCACGCTGACGCTGGCCGATTACGGCATCGACATGAGCGAGTTTCCTGAAGTGATGCACGAACTCGAACTCTACGTCACCTTCGAAGGCGTTCGTCAGTAAGACTGGCGAAGCTGGCTACTGCGTAGCAGAACGAACGCCCCCCCGGCCTGTGCCGGGGGGGGCGTTTGTCACGGGACACGAGCGGGGCAGGAGCTTCTCAGCGCTTAGCGGGTTTCGTTGAGTACCGCATGGGGGAAATGCCGGCGCAAAATGCGGTTCTGGAAATCGTCCACGAAGCGGCTGTTGATGATGATGATGAAGCGCTCGAACGCGGCGTTCGGGTTCTGCTGGGCGATACCGTCAATGCTGTGATACAGCCGGTCATCGTGCAAGTGAAGAATGTCGCCTTCCTGCAGGGTAGCTTCCATCAACGGCTGGTTACCGTTCCTGTCGGCATAGAGGTGATTGGCCCCGCCGCTCACGTTCTCGCGTTGCAAAACCAGTATGCTCAGCGCCTTGCATCCATCGGCGTGGATGCCTTGGCCCTGCAGGGGATCGACCTGGCCTTGGCCGCGCACGCCGGTAATTTGCATCAGAATCGGCTCATTGGGTTGAAGGTCCCACAGCTTGGCCCAAGCGCGAACGAAGGCCTTGACGTCGGCGCGCTCGAGGAACTCGGGTGTCAGAGGGTCGTAGTAGCGCAGCCGGTCGGCCATGCTTTCGGCTGCGTTGAAGGCGCCGCCCTGAGCCATGGGGCAGTGCCCCATGTCCCTGACCTCACCGGCATCATCCAATGCCAGCCATGACATGCGCTTCCAGCGGCTGTTGACGTAAGGGTCACGGGGCAGGTCGGCGGTAAAGGCCTGCCACGCCGAAAGCTCCACCTGAGAGCGTATGTCAGTCAGCGCCCAGTTCTGACGCCCCAGATCAGCGACGACGCTCGCCTCCCAGTAATGGGAGCGAGGGTCGACAGGCATGCCGGTATAGTCGTAACCATGCTTGAGGGTATCGAGTTTCATGTCGCTTTCTCCTATAGGTGGGCGGAATTGCCCTTTGCTGCCGGGGAGAACCCCGCAACGATTGAAAGTGAAAACAAATGCAACTAAATGTCAAAAAATGTTATTCGACAGTGGCCGATTCACAGCTTACTCGTGAGCCGGAGGCGGGACAGCCTGAAGAATTTGGTCAAAGGGCGTAGGAGAAATCAGACTTTGCTGTGTAGGATGTAACAAAAAGCGGCGCAAATGTTTTGCCAGGAGGCACGGAAGACGCCGTAATGCCCCCACGAGGAAAGATGTATGCGCCGCGAACAGCGCTTCAGACACTGGCTGCGCAGGCTGCTTGGTAAGCCCTTTTCGCCCCGAGCCCATGCGGAAGAGCCCGATTCCGTCGAACGCGTACGCCGACAGTACCTGGAAAGCGAGCAGCGCTTCCGAGCCCTGCTCGAAAGCCTACCCAAGGTAGCGGTCCAGGGTTACGACCGTAACAGGCGAGTCATCTACTGGAACGAGGCCAGCACGCGACTTTACGGTTACACCCCCGAGGAGGCGCTTGGCGGCTTGCTCGAAGAACTCATCATTCCCGATGCCATGCGCGAGGGCGTCATTCGGGCACACCGGGCCTGGATACGCGAAGGCGTTGAAATCCCCGCGGAAGAGTTGGAGCTCCGGCACAAGAGCGGTGAGTTGGTTCCGGTCTTTTCCCACCATGTCATGCTGCAGGAGCATACCGACGATCCCCTCATGTTCTGTGTCGACGTCGACCTCTCCGGACAGAAGCAGGCGCATCGGGATCTGGAGTTCGCGACTCGCTATGACAGGCTGACGCAGTTGCCCAACCGGTTGACCTTCGAGGCGGACCTCGACCATGTTCTCGATGGTGTCCGTCGACGCGGCATCGGCCTGGCCCTTCTCTACGTCGATATCGATCGCTTCGTCGAGATCAACGACGCCTTGGGCTACGAGCAGGGCGACCAACTCCTGATAGAGTTGACCCGGCGCTTGCGCGATCAATTGCGCTCCACCGATCTGTTGTCACGCGTATCGAGCGATGAGTTCGTCCTCGCCTTCCCCGGGTTGCATCGCGAGGAGGATGTACTGCAGATCGTCAACAAGATCCATGGCTTGTTCCGGCAACCCTTTGGTCTGGAGGGGCATGAGCGCCGTATCTCGGCCAGCATCGGTGTCAGCCTCTTTCCCGATAACGGCAGCGCGGCGCGGGAGCTGATCAGAAATGCCGATGTGGCTAAGAATCGAGCCAAGCTGGAAGGGCGTGGAAGCGTGCGTTTCTTCCACCAGCGACTGCACGACGAACTGGTACGCGAGCATCGCCTGGCCGAGAGCCTGGAACGTGCCCTGGAGGCCGGCGAGTTGACGCTTCACTACCAGCCGCAAGTATCGGTGGCCAGCGGAAGGATCGAGAATCTCGAAGCGCTGCTTCGCTGGGAGCCGCCGGGTGGGGCCGCGGTGTCCCCGTACGAGTTCATCCCGGTGGCCGAACGCTCCGGGCTGATTCATCGACTGGGCGACTGGGTCATGGAAGAGGCCTGTCGACAGAGGGCTCGATGGCGAGACGCAGGTGTGCCGCTGGAGCGCATCGATGTCAACGTATCGGGGCGGCAGCTAGCGAAACCGGATATCTTCGAGCGCTTGAACCGATGCCTGCTGCGTTACCGGCTCGGGCCCAGGGAGATCGGCATCGAGCTGACAGAGAACGTTCTGATCGAAGCCGACGAACGCATCCTGTCCGGGCTCTGGCAGCTCTACCACCAAGGGTTTCGCATCGCCATCGACGATTTCGGCACCGGTTATTCCTCGCTGAGCTATCTCAAGCGCTTCCCGGTGACGGCGCTCAAGATCGACCGTAGCTTCATACGCGATGCGCCAGGGGAACCGAAGGACAGGGCCATCATGGAGGCTGCGGTATTCATCGGCCATCGGCTGGGACTCGAGGTCGTGGCGGAGGGTGTCGAGGATCGTGATCAGCTCGAATTGATTCGCGAGATGAAATGCGACCTTGTGCAAGGCTACTTCTTCTACCGCCCGCTGCCGGCAGAAAAGACAGAGCGCGTTCTGCTGGGGCTGGTCAGCAGCCCCGGCGATCTGCAAGGCTGAGCCTGTAAGACCTTTCGCGTAGAATGCAGCTCCCTGACATTCGACGGAGTTGTCCTGATGCCACCTGCCACCGCCGCAGCTTCCCTGGGGCTGACGCTCTGGCGTCAGACCTGGCCGATGGCCATTGGGGTATTGGCCCTGCTGGGCTTCCAACTGGTGGACAGCGCTTTTGTGGCACGCCTGGGCACGGCGCCTTTGGCCGCGCAGTCGTTCACCTTTCCCTTGACCTTTCTCATCATCGGCGTGCAAGTGGGGTTGGGTATTGCTATCGCCGCCTTGATTTCGCGCGCGTTGGGGGCCGGTGAGGCGGCGCGGGCGCGCCGCCTCGGGTCGCTGGTATTAATGTTGGGCAGCGTCGCGATTGCCTTGCTCGCCCTCCTGCTGTGGTGGGCCCAAGGGCCGATTTTCTCCCGCCTGGGTGCCGATACGGCAACGCTGGAATTGATTCGCGACTACTGGGCTCCGCAGCTCTTGGCAGCGTGGCTTGGCGCGGTGCTCTATTTCCTCTATAGCCTGTTTCGCGCCCACGGCGATACCCGCCTTCCCGGCAAGTTGATGGTGATCACCAGTCTCGTCAACCTGGCGCTCGATCCGCTGTTGATCTTTGGCTTCGGGCCTTGGCCAGGTCTGGGGTTGCCAGGGGCGGCCTGGGCTACTGCGATCGCCTTTTCGAGTGGTCTGCTCCTGGTGGTCAGACGCCTGAGGCAGAACGACTGGCTGGCGCGCCATGGGTTGAGCCAGGAACTAGCCGCCTCGGCGCGCCCTCTGGCGAGTATTGCCGGGCCGGCCATGCTCAGCCAGCTGATGCCTCCGCTGGCAGCGATGTTGGCGGTGTCGATAGTGGCCGGGTTGGGCGAGTCGGCGGTCGCCGCCTGGGGGCTTGCGAGTCGCCTGGAGACGCTGGCGCTGGTCGTGGTGTTGGCGATGACCATGTCGCTGCCCCCCTGGTTGGGGCGTTGCTATGGTGCCGGTGACTGGGAGCAGGTCCGGCAATTGATGCGCCTGGCGCTAAGGACCGTGGTGGCATGGCAGCTCGGTCTAGGGCTGATGCTCGCCGTGTTCTCGCCTTGGGTTTCTCAACTGCTGGCGGGCAGCCCGGACGTACGCGACGACCTGACGATCCTCATCCGCTTGCTTTTGCCCAGCTATGCGGCGCTTGGCGTCTGCATGCTGGTGGTTTCCGCTGGCAACGCCCTGGGCTGGCCGCTGCGCGCCATGCTGCTATCGGCAGCGAGGCTGTTTGTGTGTTATCTGCCTTGCCTGGGGCTCGGCGCATGGCTCGGCGAACTGCCGGGTCTGGCACTGGGGGCGGCGCTGGGTAATGTGCTGGCCGGTTGGGTTGCCTGGAGGCTGTTGCGAAGAACGCTACCGCGAGAGGGCTCAGGCGGACGCCGTGGATCGGAACTTTTACCTGACGAGCGAACCTGACGTTTTTTCCGCTGTCAGGTATAGAACGTAGTGGTTCGACCGGGTCGGGCCATGAAAGCAACTCTTAAGGAATGGAGTAGGACATGAAGTTGACCAAGTTCCTGGCAGCGCTCGCTTTCACTCTGGGTTTTGCCGGTGCTGCAACGGCACAGGAGCAGATGCAGGCGCCTCAGGGCGACCAGGTGGATCAGCTGGACCAACTGCTCGACCTGGACGAGAACCAGCAGCAGGAAATTCGCAGCCTGCTGGACGAGGCCGAGCGTGAACTTGCGCCCAAGGAGCAGGAGGCTCAGGCACTCCAGGCACGTCTCGGCGATCATGTGGGGCCGGATTACGACGAGAATGCGATTCGTCAGGATGCCGCTCGGCTCGGCGACCTGACCGGTGAGATCACTGCCGAGTCCGTCTTGCTGCAGTCTCGCATCGAGTCGGTCTTCACCGACGAACAGCGTCAGCGCCTGGATGAGGCAATCTCCCAGCAGCAACAGCAGATGCAGGACCTGCAGGATCAGATGCAACAGCAAGAAGGACAGCCTGCCCAGCCCGCTCAGTAAGCGCTAGGTAGGCTTCGTGGCGGCTCCCATACGGGAGCCGCTTCTTTTTTGTTCCCAAAGGTCGCCTGTTGGCGCTCGGCAAAAGGCCCTGTCCAGTGGACAGGGCCTTTGCGTGAGAGTATCGAAGGACGTCTGCACTCATCCATGGGTCAGCATGCGCTTGTTTTGCAGCTGGACGGGGAAGTGCCTCAGTCAGCTGCGGGAGGCTGTGTCGCTGGCGCCGGGCGTGATGCGCCTGCATAAGGCGCAGCCAGTTTCTCCTGCTGCCAGGCGAAATAGAGAAATAGTGCACCCATCACCAGATATCCGAGCGTGAAGTCCCAGGCCGCGTTGAAGGCGAGTTCCGGCGCATGCATCAGGCCGACGAAGGAGAAGCCGGCGGCGACAGCGGCGAAAGCCGCAGCTCGGCGGAACTGGTGGTCGATGACTGCGACGGTCATGGCACCAATGAAGATGGCCATGAACATGGCCCCTTGGCCCATGGCGACGATGCCTCCCGATATGTCTGCCACCACCTCGCCGGCGCCCCGATTGAAGCGCGTCATGACGTAGTTGGCGAAGTAGGGCAGCATGGCCAGCGCCACGGCCGGGTAGTAGCGGGTGTCGTTGCTCTGGAAGGCGGTCGCGATCATCGACATGCCGACGAAGACCAGGATGGGTGCGACGACCGATACCGGAATGATGGCCGCCAACGCGGCGATCAGGCCGAACATGGTGGCCAGGGCATAGACGGCACCGTTGAGGATACTGTAGCCGCGGCCGGCACCCATCCATTTCGCTCCCACCGTGGCAATATAGACCGTAGTGGGGAAGACGCCGCCGAATAGCGCGCCAAGCATGGTACCCGCACCGTCGACGGCCTGGCATTCGCGCACGTCGTACTTGTCGCCCGCGGCTTCCATCGCCTCGACGTTGTTCATGGTTTCGATGGCGTTGTACAGCGTGATCGGCAGCACCACGGTGAGTACCGCCAGCATTCCCGTGAACAGCAGTCCGAGGCCCTCGAACCAGGCCAGGTTGGGCAGCAGGGGATAGAACCCGAGGTGGGTGAAGGCATCGCTGAAGCGCTCGCCGCCGGCATCGCCGATCAGGTATGCCATGGCGGTGCCGATGACGATGGCGAACAGCGATGTGGGCAGGCGGAACGGCATCGCCACGCGTGCCACCAGTCCGACGATGATAATAGCCAGCACCAGGAGGCCGATGACCGGCATCTCCATGGTCTTGAACAGCATCTCACCGGCGATGAAAGTCAGTGCCACGCCGGCCACGGCTCCGAGCATGGCGGCACGTGGCAGATGATACTGAACCCAGCGGCCGACCAGGCTTACCGCGGCCTCGATGGCACCGCTGATGAAACAGGCCGCGACGGCAACCTTCCATGCCAGCTCGGCATCGCCAGTGAGCTGTTTCGCGGGCAACAGTACACCGAACAGGAAGACGAACATGACCGGAGTGGAAATACCGTACGAAAGGGCGGTGACGTCCGCGCGGTTCTCCCTGCGCGCCAGGCGAGCCGCACTCCATGCGTAATAGAAATTTCCCACCATCACCGCAACGGCGGCGCCGGGTAAGACCTGGCCGTAGACGATGGATGCCGGAAAACCCATGCCCAGCATGGTGATGGCGATGATGACGAAGTTCGCGATATTGTTTTGAAACAGGGCGAAGAAGGCGTCGGTATCCTCCTTCTTGTACCACGGGTAGTGCACAGGGGAAGCCGCCATGTTGAGCCTCTTGTGTTGTCGGGTTGTATACAAGGCAGAGCCAGTTTGGGGCCAATCTGACTGAATGGTCAAGGCTGCCTTTGTCTTAGTTCTGGCTGATCAGGGTCAACGTGAGGTGACGGAGCACAGCGGATTTTCTAGCCCGAGTCTGGGACAATTCGCGCATCGTTCACATTGGGGGCTTCGGTCCGTATAGCAAGAGGGAATGTCGATGGACTCAGAGCAGAGCTGTATTGTCCGCCATTTCAACTATTATTACCCCTTGTCGCGTGAGGATAGAGAGTTGCTGACGGCGCTGGAAGACAGCTCCACGCCGGTCAGGGCGGGAACCGTGCTGTGGGAAGAGCGTGACGCTGCTCAAGAGTTCTGTACCCTCAAGAGTGGCTGGGCCTTTTCGTATCGAAATCTCGAAAACGGGACGCGACAGATTCTGGAAATTTACCTACCGGGCGACATCATCGGCTTGCGCGAGTTCGCCTTCTCGGAGCGCCTGGCCGGTGTGCAGATGGTCGAGGATGGGGAGGCCTGCTTCTTTCCGCACAGCCATCTTATCGACATTTTTCGGCGCTCGTTTACCCTTACCTCGATTTTGTTTGCCATCGCCAGCCGCCAGCAAGTGCTGATCACGGAACGTTTGGTCAATCTGGCACGCCGCAATGCCCGTCAGAAGCTGGCTCACTTCCTGCTGGAAATGTTCCAGCGTATCAAGCAGAACGAGGCCAACGGCAGCGAGAGCATCCGCTTGCCCTTGTCACAGGAGGTGCTGGCCGACCTGCTGGGGCTAAGCCCCGTGCATGTTAGTCGTACCTTCAGTGCCTTGAGCGATGATGGTCTGGTCTTTCGGGATCGACACAAGGTCATGCTGCCTGACCTGGAGGCGCTCAAGGAGGAGGCCGGGTTCGACGACCGCTATCTGATCGAGAACATACGACCACTTTTCAACGGTTTGGGAGTCTGATGTGCGTCTGGCCAAGCCCCCCGAGAATTAACGGACCTGCATGAACAACATGCCCCGGTAGAACCGGGGCATGGGACCTTCGACCGTCGTGCGGTCAATTGACGGCAGCGATGGCCTTGGCCAGGTAGGGCAGGTTCTCGTGCGAGAAACCGGCCACGTTGGCACGGCCCGAGCGGACCATATAGATGCCGAACTCGTCGCGCAGGCGGTCGACCTGCTCCGGCTGCAGGCCGGTATAGGAGAACATGCCGCGCTGTTCGGCCACGCAGGCATATTTCTGGTCGAGCCCGTAGGGCTTCAGGGCTTCGACGAAATCCCGGCGCAGGGTATTGATGCGGTCGCGCATCTCGGTGAGTTCCTCGCGCCACAGGGCGGCCAGCTCGGCGGAGCGGAGAATCTCGCTAACGATGGCACCGCCATGGGCCGGCGGATTGGAGTAATTCTCGCGAGCCACGATCGCCACCTGTGAGCGCACGTTCTCCATCTGCTCCTTGTTCTTCGCCACCATGATCAGGCAGCCGGTGCGCTCGCAGTAGATACCGAAGTTCTTGGAGCAGGAGCTGGTGATGATTACCTCGTCGAGATTCTCGGCCATCAGGCGGACGCCATAGGCATCTTCGTCGAGCCCTTCGCCGAAGCCCTGATAGGCGAAGTCGATCAGCGGCAGCAGGCTGCGTTCGCGGACCACTTCAAGAATCTGTTGCCACTGGTCACGGTTCAGGTCGAAACCGGTGGGGTTGTGGCAGCAAGCATGCAAGACGATGACGTCGCCGGCGGGAATCTGCTTCACGGCCTTCAGCATGCCGTCGAAATCGAGGCGGTTCTCGGCGTCCACGTAGGGGTACTTGTGAAGTTCGATGCCGGCGGCGGTGAAGATACCGTGATGGTTCGGCCAGGTGGGGTTGCTCACCCAGATGCCTTTGCCGGGAAGCTGGGCACTGATGAAGTCGGCTGCCAGTCTTAGTGCGCCGGTACCGCCTGGCGACTGGGTGGCACTGGCGCGACCGCCGGCGAGTACCTGCGAACTTTCGCCGAGCACCATCGGCAGGACTACCTCGCCGTACTCGGGAGCGCCATGGGAGCCGATGTAGGTCTTGGTGGTTTCGTTCTTGAGCAGCAGGGCCTCGGCTTCCTTGACGGCGCGCATCACAGGCGTGTTGCCCTGGGCGTCCTTGTAGACACCGACGCCGAGATCGACCTTCTGAGGATTGGTATCCTTCTTGAATGCCTCGATCAGGCCGAGGATGGCGTCCCCGGGTACCCGCTCAATATGTTCGAACATTTATTTCGCTACCTCGTCGGTTCTGGCGGCAAGTAGGGGTAATCGTGGCGATGCTGGGCCTCTCGACACGCATGCCCCGTTCCCTTTACATCATGCCATCGCCTAAGGCAATCTGCCACTCGACCCACGGCGGGTCGGAACGCAATCAGTCGCTGACGACACGGTTGCGGCCGCGGTGCTTGGCGGCGTAGAGGCTGCGGTCGGCCTTGTCGATCAGGGTGTCCCGCGGTTCCCCCAGTCGGTATTCGGCGAGACCGATACTGGCCGTGACCTGGCCGGCCGAGATGCCGAAATCGTGCTCCGCTATGGCGCTACGTAGCCGTTCGGCAAGGGGGAAGCTGGCCACGATCGGTGTCAGCGGCAGTACAACGGCGAATTCTTCACCGCCGAGACGACCGATGACGTCCTCTTCGCGCAGCAACTTTTGGCACAGGCTGGCAAATTCCGCCAGGACCTGGTCGCCCTGCAGGTGCCCCCAAGTGTCATTCACACGCTTGAAATGATCCAGATCGATCAGCATCAGCGACAGTGGGCTTGCGTGGCGGTTGCTCCTGGCGATCTCCTCGTCCAGCCGAGTCATCAGCCGGCGGCGATTGGCCAGTCCGGTCAGGTCGTCGGTATCGGAGAGCCGACGCAGCCGGGCCTCCTCGGACATCTGTTCGGTAATGTCTATCATCAGCCCGTGCCAGAGTACGCCGGTCGTCGAGTCCTCGGGTTGGGCGCGCAGGGCAACCCAGCGGCAGTGGCGGCGCGACAGGCGCAGGCGAAACTTGGTGGCAATCGGAATGCGCCAGCGCGCCGAGCGCTCTATGGCCGCCATGACGCGCGGATAGTCTTCGGCGTCCAGGCGGTCGAGCATATGACGCGCGTCCCGTCCCAGGTCGTTGCGGTCGATTCCAGGCAGACCGGTACCGCTTCCGGCCAGGTAGGGGAAGTGCATGTGACCGCTATGGTCACGATGGAACTGAAAGATGACGCCAGGCAGGCGTTCGGCGAAGTCACGCATGCTAACCGGCTCATTCAGACCCCCACCCGTCATGGCATTGTCTTCAGGCATGCGGGTGTCCCTTGTTCCCTGCTGTTGCAGGCGCAATCGTGCTGTTGTTCTTAACGGCTCATGATATTGACGGCTCGGTGCATTGCCGTAGGCATGCATGGCTTCGTGAAAGCGACCTGCATCAGGGAAGAGCCGTTGGACGAAGGCCTAATATACGATGTAACAGTGCGTAAATCACCTGCTGAAAGGTGTAGGAGATTGACGACACCTTCTGTAAGCCCCCTTTGCTGAGCATGCATGGACGCTAGCGCGGGGCGTCGTAGCGTTGTGCCCGCTCGTGAGAGAACACCACCTGCCAGAGCTGGATCTCCCGGGCGCGAAAGGCGCCGGCGCATACTGAAAGGTAGTAGCGGAACATGCGTCGGATGCGATCGCTGTAGCGTTCGGCGATCTCGTGCCAGTGAGCATCGAAATTGTCGCGCCAGGCCATGAGGGTCCTGTCGTAGTCCGGACCGAAGTTTTGCCAATCCTCGAGCAGCAGCAGGCCCTCGCTGGCATCGGCGATGTGGCGGGCCGAAGGCAGCACGCCGTTGGGGAAGATATAGCGGTCGATCCAGGGGTCTACGCTGATCTCGGAGCTATTCGAGCCGATGGTGTGCAACAGGAATAGTCCGCCTTCTGCCAGCAACTTCTCTACGGTCTGGAAGTAGACGCCATAGTTGCGATGGCCGACATGCTCGAACATGCCGATCGAGACGATGCGATCGAAGCTACCGCTCAGTTCCCGGTAGTCCTTGAGCTCGATGGTCACGGGTAAGCCGGCGCAACGCTCGCGGGCCAGTTCAGCCTGTTCCCTAGAAATGGTGATGCCGGTGACGGTGACACCGTAGTGGCGGGCGGCGTATTCGGCGAAACTGCCCCAGCCGCAACCGATGTCGAGTACGTGCATGTTGGGGCGCAGTTCCAGCTTGCGGCAGACCAAGTCCAGCTTGGCAAGTTGAGCCTCGTGTAGCGTTCGGGCCTCCTTCCAGTAGCCGCAGGAGTAGCACATCGTAGGATCGAGCATGCGCTCGAACAGGTCGTTGCCGAGATCGTAATGCGCTTCACCGACGATGTAGGCGCGCGCCTTGCTTTGCAGATTGAGCAGCCCGGCCTGGAGGCGGTACATGATGCGGTCCGACGGCGGGCGGGCGCGCTCGCCGAGACCATGCCGGAGAAGGTGGTACGCCAGCTCGTCGATACTGTCGCTCTCCCACCAGCCATCCATATAGGATTCCCCCAGCCCGAGGGAGCCTTGCCGCAGAATGCGGGAACAGAAATCGGGATGGTAGATCTGTGGATCCCAGCGGGCGTCGCCATTCAGGGTGACGCCCGAGCCCTCGAGCAGTGAGGTTAAAACGCGCTGGGCTCGATTGTCGGGTAATACGATGGGGCCGATGCGTTGTTCACTTGTCATGGAGTCCTCCTGGTCCATCGGCTCGGGGTAGGGCGGATGATCCGCATACGCTGGGCGAAACGCATCTCGCGGGCGCCATAACATACGTTAGGTAGAGCATAGACCACGCTGTGACGAACGGTTAACCGGCTGGGACTGTTATAATCGTTGCCCCAGTCTGCCGCCGGAGCCCTTCAACGTGTCTTGTCAATCCCCGCTGATCATCGCCCTCGACCACCCCTCGCTCGATGCCGCCCTGTGTCTGGCAGATCGCCTCGATCCCGAACGCTGCCGCGTCAAGGTCGGCAAGGAGCTGTTCACACGCAGTGGTCCTGAAGTCATCGAGGCGCTGCATGGACGCGGTTTTCAGCTATTTCTCGACCTCAAGTTCCATGACATCCCCAACACCGTGGCCGGGGCCGTTCAGGCGGCTGCCGAGCAGGGCGTATGGATGGTCAACGTACACGCCGGCGGCGGACGGCGAATGATGGAGGCCGCGCGCGAGCGGCTCGATCGTCATGGCTTGAAGACGCGACTGATTGCCGTGACGGTACTGACCAGTATGACGGCGGAGGATCTCGTGGAAGTGGGCGTCGCGGCGGAACCGATGGCGCACGTCGAACGGTTGGCCTTGCTGTCCCGGCAATGCGGCATGGACGGTGTGGTCTGCTCAGCCCATGAGGCCGCGCGGCTGCGTCAACTCTGCGGTGACGGTTTCCTCAAGGTAACGCCG
The DNA here is from genome assembly GCF_052584175.1 of Billgrantia hypersalina. NCBI lineage: Bacteria > Pseudomonadati > Pseudomonadota > Gammaproteobacteria > Oceanospirillales > Halomonadaceae > Billgrantia > Billgrantia hypersalina. The sequence goes on along the minus strand of NZ_JBMIQI010000018.1, from coordinate 437,966 downwards.
GGAATCAGGCCCGCCAATACCGTTCATGGCGACCAGAAGCGGGTAATGACGCCGAGCGAGGCCATGGCGGCAGGCAGCACGCATTTGGTGATCGGCCGGCCGGTCACCCAGGCGGAAGATCCGATGGCAGCGTTGGCGCTCATCGAGCAGGAGCTCGCTGCCAGCTAGGCGTTATTCCCCTTCAATACCCGTGATGGGGCGCGTCGTGCCCCAGCTACGACAGCTGGGGCACTGCCAGTGCAGGGGTTGGCCAGCGAAGCCGCAGCGCTGGCAGCGATGTCGAGGGCGAGCCGCCAGCAGCGTGTGGGTGTGTTGCTTGAGCAGCTGCAGGCGGCTGTCTGGCGTGCCCCGCTCCTGCTGCTGGTACTGGTAGAGGTCGAGCAAATAGTCGAGCGCACCCAGGCTGGGGGCTCGGTTGAGCTGCTCGCTGACCAGCTCGATGGCGGCCTGCAGCCCCAGCCGGCGGCGCTGGGCCTCCGCCAGCATGATGATGAGACTGGTGACATGGGCGCGCTCGAGCAACCCTTCCAGGCACGCCACCAGGCCCGCTTCGTTATCCAGCATCAGGTAGGCGTGGCGAAGCGGTTCCAGCACAATCGGCATCATATCGAGGTCCTGGTCCGGTATTCGCATGAGGATGCGGATGGCCTCGTGGTACTGCGCCGTGTCCTGGGCCAGCGCCGCCAACAGCAAGTTGGCGCGTACACAGCGTGGGTCGATGGCAAGCGCCCGCCTCAGGTGCTTGCGGGCCAGGCCCGGGCTTGCCGAGTGGCGCTCCTGGTCGGCCAGTTCACATAGCCAGTGGGCGGCTGCGCGGCGGATGTCCTCGTGCTGCCGAACGAGGTTGGGATAGGCCACGTCGAAGGCCGCTTGCCACTCCCTTTCGCGATCGAAGAGGTCGGCCAACAGGCGCTTGGCGGCATGGCGAATGTCGTCGTGGTAGGAGTCGCGTACCAACTGCTGAAGCAGCCTCTCGCTGCGGTCGAACAGGCCGAGATGCAGGAAGTCGCGCGAGAGTTCCAGCTGTACCTGGTCGCTCTGAAGGACGGTCAGCGTAGGGCGGGCCAGCAGGTTCTGGTGGATCTTGACGGCGCGATCGGCTTCGCCCCGGGTGCGAAAAAGGTTGCCCAGGGTGATGTGGGTATCGACGGTTTCGCTGTTCACCTCGAGTGCGGCGACAAAGGTTTCGATGGCGCGATCGGGTTGCTCGTTGAGCAGGTAGTTCAGACCGACGAAATAATCCCGCGACAGCGTATTTTGTGGTGCGGGATCGTGGCTACCCTGGCGCTCACGTCGGCCTAGCCACCAGCCAATGGCAACGGCCGCCACCAGCAGGGCAAGCAGCAGGGCATCGGGCATTTAGGGCAGTTCCTTGAGCTCCTGAACGCGAAGCCGGTCGAGTTCCTTGCGCTGCTGTCGATTCAGGCGCTGGGCGCGCGAGAGCGCAGTACGTAGCCTCAGCCAGACGCCTGTCATCGCCAGCATGCCCAGTACCACACCGCAGACCAGGGCGGCCAGGAGCCAGACGGAGAGCGATATGGCCGGCAGCTCTATCCAGATCAGGTTGAGCGGTACCGTCTGCTGGTTGTTGACGGCGAAGAGTATGCCGACAAGCAGTACCGCCAGCAGGATGATGGCCAGGATCAGGCCTTTGAGCCAACGCATGAGTTTATCCCTTGTGAATGACGAAAGAATTAATAGCCTAGGGCGCGGCTGGCATTGACCTGCTCGCGGAGCTCCTTGCCGGGCTTGAAGTGTGGCACGAACTTGCCCTCCAGTTCGACCGGATCGCCGGTCTTGGGGTTGCGGCCGATGCGCGGCTCCCGGTAATGCAGGGAAAAGCTGCCGAATCCTCTGATCTCGACCCGCCCCCCTTCGGCCAGGGTGTCGGTGATGTCATCGAGAATCAGGCGAACCGCGGATTCGACTTCCTTGATCGAAAGCTCAGGCTGTCGCATGGCAATCTGTTCGATCAATTCTGATTTGGTCATCGGGTCATCTCCAGGCGATTCCCGGTCCGGTGGGACCTAGGCGGCATTCTTATTCTTTCGTCAGCATACTGCGCAAATCGTGATAAAACAACGCACTACGACCATGGTCAAGAAAAGGCCGCAAAGTGGGGCGGAGCACTGCCCGATTTCTTCGGGTCCGGTATACTGGTTTTCCATTCATTCGTACCACCGAGGCCGACGTTGAGCGAAGCGAATACTCCGGATGATACTGCCCTGCGCAAGCGGCTCTATTGGCACTCTCGGCGCGGGATGTGGGAACTCGACCTGCTGCTGATACCTTTCCTCGAGCACTGCTATGACCAGCTTGATGCCGAGGATCAGGCGGCCTATCGGACCCTGATCGAGGGTGAGGATCAGGATCTGTTCGCCTGGCTGATGCAGCGGGAGCCGCCGGCCCCGTCCTTTGAGCGTATCGTGACCCTGATCCAGCAGCATGCCGAGAACGCAGACAACGATCCGCGTCGTCCCGTCTAAACTGGCCTGGGGCTGTCAATTCCTGCTGGCCTTGGCTGTCAGTGGGGTGGTGCTGAGCCACGCGCCTGGCTGGCTGGAGCTGTTGGCCCTTGCGTGGCTGGTGCCGCTGGGCTGGTGGCTCTGGCACGATCAGGAGCGTGGCGAACTGCACGGGGAGCCGGAGCCTGGTGGAGGCTGGCGCTGGTCGTGGCAACCCGCCTCGGCAACCGAGGCGCAACCGGTCGAGTTGCGCTGCGCCTACCTGGGCCCTTGGCTGGTCGCCATTGATATCGAGGGGAGCCGGATATGGCTCTGGCCTGACAGTGCGCCGCGTGACATGCTGCGTGAGCTTCGGTGCGTCCTGCTCCGCTGAGTTGGCAAAGCAGGTTGGCTTTCAGGCCGGGGCCGGCCGGTGCAGGTCGTCCAGATGCAGTCGCGAGGGTTGCGGTGCCAGGCCGCCAGGCGCGTGGTGAGGGCAGTCAGGATTGTAATGCAGGCCACGCGATTCACGCCGCATCCGTGCCGCCAATACGGTCAGGCGAGCCAGGCGAAGGGCGTGCCACAGGCTTGCCAGATTCAGATTGAGAGGGGTTTCCTCGATGGCGGCCTGGACGTCTTGCGCCAGTGCTGACAGTTCGTTAGCTGCCACGTCCAGCCCGGCGTCGCGACGAACGATCGCGACATGGCGGCTCATCGTGTCGCGCAGGGTGGCGCGCCACTGCTGAATGCGCTGGGTATCCACCGCTTTTCCTTCCGATTCGTTCGGTGCCAGCGGCGTCGTGTTGGGGGCGACGCAGGTCGCCAGTTTCTCGGCGCAGCTTCGCGCGTATACCAGGCATTCCAGCAGTGAATTGCTGGCCATGCGATTGGCGCCGTGTAGCCCGGTACAAGCGACTTCACCGACCGCATGGAGGTGCGGCACGCTGGTGCTGCCATCGAGGTCAGTGGCAACGCCACCGCAGCTATAGTGGGCGGCGGGCACGACGGGGATCGGCTGTTGCGTGATGTCGAGACCGCGGCCAAGACAGTGCGCGTGAATGGTGGGAAAGTGATGGCGAATGGCTTCGTCGCCGAGATGGGTCACATCCAGCCAGACATGAGGTGAACCGGTGCGCTGCATCTCGGCGTCGATGGCGCGAGCGACAATGTCCCGTGGTGCCAGCTCGGCGCGCTCGTCCCGCTCCGGCATGAAACGTCGTCCGTCGGTGCTGAAGAGTCGCCCACCTTCGCCGCGGACCGCTTCGCTGATAAGGAAGGGAGGGCCTTCCGGATCGTAGAGACAAGTTGGGTGGAACTGCTGGAACTCGAGGTTCATCAGCTCGGCACCCAGCTCGGCGGCCATCATCATGCCCTCGCCGCTGGCCGGGTGCGGGCTGGTGGTGTGGCGGTAGATGCCGCTGGCGCCCCCGGTGGCCAGTACCGTATCGCCGGCGAGCAGTTCCTGCAGCCTACCGTTTCGGTCCAGGCAGCGAGCGCCGCGGCACCGGCCTTCGGCATCGGACAGCAGGCCGAAGGCCACCAGGTCGTCGCGGATCGTGATCGCCGGCTGGGTCTGTGCATGACGCTTGAGTGTATCCAGCACGGCACGCCCCGTGGCATCTTCGGCATGAATGATGCGACGTGCGCCGTGCCCGCCTTCGCGGGTCAGATGGTAGGGGTAGCTGGCGGACGGACTGGTGTCGCGTGTGAATGGCACACCAAGCGACAGCAGCCATTCGATGGCCCCTGGGCCCTGCTCGACGGTGAAGCGCACAGCGCGCTCGTCGCAAAGCCCATCGCCAGCCACCAGCGTATCCGCCACGTGGGCCTCGAAGTCGTCCTGAGGGGAGAGTACCGCCGCTATCCCGCCCTGGGCCCAGCGGCTAGCGCCCTGCTCGTCGCTGGCGGGGCGTACCAAGGTGACACGGCGCGTTCCGGCAACGTGCAGGGCCAGGGTCAGGCCGGCAACGCCGCCGCCGATGATAAGCACGTCGTGTTCGCTACGGGCCTGTCTGATAGGGACCATGCGCATTCTCGCTGAAGCCTTCTGCGTCAGCCAGCATGCCGTATAAGGTGGTCGGCTGGATAGGCGCGAGAGGATAGCGAAGAGTCTGGTGCCCGGAGCCGGGCTCGAACCGGCACGGTGTTGCCACCGAGAGATTTTAAGTCTCTTGCGTCTACCAATTTCGCCATCCGGGCGGCACGGTTTCGAGCAGGCAGCTGAAAGGAAACAGGAATGGAGGCTGGAGTCGGAATCGAACCGGCGTACACGGAGTTGCAGTCCGCTGCATAACCACTCTGCCATCCAGCCTCGATGAGTCACATTGGAGCGGGAAAGGAGATTCGAACTCCCGACCCTCGCCTTGGCAAGGCGATGCTCTACCACTGAGCTATTCCCGCTTGACTCGAGTGCGAATTATACGGATAAGCTCGCTGTTGTCAATCACTTGGTGGCGAGTGGTGGCTTGCGTTTACATCGAGCGAGACAGGTGGGGCCAAGCGGCGCGGAGGTACATGATCATCGACCAGAGCGTCATGATGGCGGCGACATGCAGGGTGAGAACCCCCACCAAAGCAAGCTGTGTGCCTGGTGCAAAGGCCAGCAGCAGTAGCAGGGCAATCATCTGCAGCGTCGTCTTCACCTTGCCCAGCCATGAGACGGCGACGCTACCCCGCTTGCCCATTTCGGCCATCCACTCGCGGAGTGCCGAGATCACGATCTCGCGACCGATGATGACCAGTGCCGGCAGGGTCAGCCAGATGCTGTCGAAGCGCTCGATGAGCAGTGCAAGGGCAACGGCCACCATCAACTTGTCCGCGACCGGGTCGAGGAAGGCCCCGAACGGTGTGGATTGGTTCCAGCGTCGTGCCAGGTAGCCGTCGAGCCAATCCGTCACCGCGGCCAGGGCGAACAGGCCTGCCGCGACGGGCATGCTCCACGAATAGGGGAGATAGACGAACACCACCAGCAGCGGAATGAAGGCGATTCTTGCCAGCGTCAGGATGTTGGGGATGTTCATTGACGAGGGGTCCTTGCCGAGGGTCACGAAAGCCGAGGTGGCCCATTCTATCTGCACCGGCCGCTATCATCCATGCAGCGAACGATGTATCGCGTCGGCCAGGGCGGCACTGATGCCCGGAACGCGTGCCAGCTCTTCACGGCTGGCTCGCTTGACACCCTGCATGCCACCGAAAAAGCGCAGCAGCTCACGCCGCCGCTTGGGTCCGATGCCGGCAATGTCCTCCAGAGCGGAGCTGCGCCGGGCCTTGTCGCGGCGGTTTCGATGTCCGGTGATGGCAAAGCGGTGGGCCTCGTCGCGCACGTGCTGAATCAAGTGCAGGGCGGGTGAGGCCGCCGGAAGGTCGAGGGTACGGTCGATGGTTTCGATGAATAGCGTTTCGAGCCCGGCCTTGCGCGTGGTGCCCTTGGCCACGCCGAGCAGCCGAATGTGGTAGAGGCCCAGCTCGCCTAGCACGTCGCGCGCCAGGTTGAGCTGCCCCTTGCCGCCGTCCAGTAGCAGTACATCGGGCGCGATACCTTCCCCTTCCGCCAGGCGCCGGAATCGCCGGCTGAGCGCCTGACGCATGGCGGCGTAGTCGTCGCCTGCGGTCACGCCTTCGATATTGAAGCGGCGGTAGTCCGATTTTCGCGGGCCGTTGCGATCGAATACCACGCACGAGGCGACTGTCGCCTCGCCGTGGCTGTGGCTGATGTCGAAGCACTCGAGCCTCTCGGGCGCCGCGTCCAATGCCAGCGCCTCTCGCAGCGAGTCGAAGCGGCGATCGAGCTCGCTCTGGCTGGCCAGACGGCTGGCCAGCTGCTGTTCGGCGTTGGTCCTGGCCAGCTCGAGCCACTGGCTACGGTGGCCGCGTACCTTGTGCGTCACACGTACGCGTCGCTCGGCGCGACTGCTCAGGGCGCTTTCCAGTATGTCGCTGTCGGGAAGCGGCAGGCTGGCGATGACCTCGCGCGGTATTTCGCGTTCCTGGCCGAGATAGTACTGACTGACGAATTCACCCAGCAGCTCGGTGGCCTCGAGACCCAGCCCATTGTCCGGCGAGTGGTGGCGAGCGCCCAGCAGGCGGCCTTGGCGTATCGCCAACACGGAGATGCAGAGGGCGCCTTCCCGTTCGGCCAGGGCGAAGGCATCGGCGTCGCCACCTTCGGTGTCGACGAACTGGCGATGCTGTAGCTGGCGCAGGTGCTGTATCTGATCGCGCAGGCGGGCGGCATCCTCGAAGGCCAGGTTGCGGCTGGCGGTCTCCATGGCTTCGGTCAATTCTTCAGTGACCTGCTCGCTACGCCCTTCGAGGCACATGACCGCATGCTCCAGGTCGCGACGGTAGTCGCCTTCGCTGATGTAGCCCACGCAGGGCGCGCTACAGCGCTGTATCTGGTACTGCAGGCAGGGGCGCGTGCGATGCGAGAAGACGCTGTCCTCGCAGTTGCGTATGCGAAAGATCTTCTGCATCAGCGAAAGGCTTTCCCGCACCGCGCCGCTGCTGGGGTACGGACCCAGGTAGCGACCATCCTCGTGGCGCCTGCGGGCACGCTTGTACTCCAGCGCAGGGTAGGGGTGGCGATCGCTGACGAAGACGAAGGGGTAGGACTTGTCATCGCGCAGCAGGATGTTATAAGGCGGGCGCAGTTCCTTGATCAGGGTCTGCTCTAGCAGCAGGGCCTCGATTTCGCTACGCGTGACCGTGACCTGGACGTCCGCGATGCGGGACACCATGGCTTGGGTCTTGGCGTTGTGTGCGCCGCGAAAGTAGCTGGCCAGGCGGGCTTTCAGCCGCTTGGCCTTGCCTACGTAGAGCGTATCGCCGCACTCGTCCAGCATCCGGTAGATTCCCGGCGACTGGGTGAGGTTGGCGAGGAACAGCCGTGAATCGAAGGTCATGGCGTCCTGGCGATGTGACAGAGGGACAAGGGCATGATGAGGAAGCTTACCTGGCGCGACCGCTCAGCTGGTGGTGTCGAACCCTTCGACCAGGCCGTGCTTCAGCCCCAGGTGGGTCAGTTCAACGTCGGTCTGGACTCCCAGCTTCTCGAAGATGCGGTAGCGATAGGTATTGACGGTCTTGGGACTGAGAAATAGCCGATCCGAGATCTCCGAGACCCGCTGGCAGTTGACGATCATCATGGCGACCTGGAGCTCACGCTGGGAGAGCTGGTCGAAGGGATTCTCTTCCGAGTCGAAGCGGGACAGCACCAGGCGCTGGGCAATATCGGGGCTGATGTAACGGTGCCCGGCAAAGACGCTGCGAATGGCCTCGACCATGTCTGCGACCTGCGTATCCTTGCTGATGAACCCTCCGGCCCCGGCCTCCAGCATGCGCTGGGCGAAATTGTCCTCCATGAAGCCGGTCAAGGCCAGGATGCGTACATCGGAACTGTTGCGCATGATCTTGCGCGTGGCTTCGAGGCCGCCGATACCCGGCATCCGGAGATCCATCAGTACCACGTCGGGCTCCAGCTTGCGGCAGAGGGTGATGGCTTCTTCGCCACTGGCGGCTTCGCCCAGTACCTCTATGTCTTCTTCATTCTCGAGCAAGCGGGCGAGACTGGTTCGAACCAGATGATGGTCATCGACAATGAGCACCTTGATCAAGGCTGACATTCCTCGTCATTACGGAAGCTGGCGGCGTCGAGCAGGCGCGCCGCGGAGCTTGGAAACGGATCCCGCGATGCACTATCGGGTGAACCCCTGGGTGTTTCAGGTAAGCTTGCCATACTCATCGGGCAAGGGAAATTGGATGAGTATACCGTTTCCCAATATCTCAGCAACGAGGCGGGCTCTACTAAGTACGAGTCTTGACGAACAGGATCGCAATGGGTAAGATTCGCCTCGTTCTCGCAAGGCGGGAACGTGTGGGGCCTTAGCTCAGCTGGGAGAGCGCAACACTGGCAGTGTTGAGGTCAGCGGTTCGATCCCGCTAGGCTCCACCAACAAGTTTCGAAGAATCAGCCGCCTGGCGCATCGCGCCAGGCGGCTTTTTCGTTTCTGCTCTCAGCGCCAGTCACCGTTCCTATCTCCTGTTTGGGACGTTTGGCTTCGGGGCCAGGCTCAAAGCCGACTCGGATCGCTGAGCCTTTTCCCCGTCGCGCGGCTACGTTGGAAGGACGACGCCATAGGTTATGGACTGTAGCGATCAGGGAGGAATGAAGATGCGTACACGAGACTTGCGTAATGCCGTGGTCGTATTGACCGGGGCTTCCAGCGGTATCGGGCGGGCGAGTGCCTACGAATTCGCCCGCTGCGGTGCCGCACTGTTTCTCGCCGCCCGCGATCGCCACGCCTTGCACGAGGTGGCCGAGACGTGTCATCGGCTGGGCGGCGTGGCCAGGATTGTCGTTGCCGATGTTAGTCGACCCGACGACATGAAGCGGCTGGCTCAGGGCGTGATCGAAACGGCGGGGGGCATCGACGTCTGGGTCAACAATGCCGGCATCGGCGCACTTGGGCCATTCGAGGAGGTTCCCCTCGATTCGCATGAGCAGGTCGTGCAGACCGACTTGCTGGGCGGCCTGCGTGGAGCGCATGCCGTAATACCGCACTTCAAGCGGCAGGAGCACGGCATCCTGATCAACAATATCTCTCTGGGTGGCTGGGCCCCGCAGCCCTATGCCGCGTCGTACAGTGCAGCCAAGTTCGGCTTGCGTGCCTTCGCCGAGAGCCTCCGCGGTGAGCTGCGCCGCTGGCCCGACATCCACGTCTGTAATGTCTACCCGGCCGTCATGGATACGCCCGGGTTCCGTGATGGTGGCAACTATACCGGCCGGTCCATCAAGCCCGTGCCCCCGGTCTACGATCCGCGGCGCACCGCAAGGGCCATCGTCGGGCTCGCCAGGCGTCCGCGGCATAGCGTTTACGTCGGCCTGCCGGCGGTACTGTCGCTGTTGGCTCAGTTCATTCCGGGCTACAGCCTGATCAATGCGGGGCTGGTGGACTTTTCGCTGCGCCGAGCCAATACCTTACCGAGATCGTCGGGAAACTTGTTTGCGCCACCGGCCGGTGAACGGCGCATCGACGGTGACTATCGCTCGACTCGCATGCGGCATGGAGGGCTGGCGGCAGTTTCAGCGGTCGCTGCCGTGGCGATCGGTAGTTGGATGTTGCTCAAGCGTCGGAGGCGTCAATCGGTGTCTCGCCGCTAGCGGGTTGGAGGTATCCAACACCAAGCTCATGGCTCATGTTTGCCCTTATAGGCTGCTTTTTTCCACAATCAAGAGGACGCACTGGGGAAACGGAGGTTCTCGTGAGCGACACCGATCTCGGCACCATGGATGCCGGCCAGCTACGTCGGCTCTTCGAAAATGGCGCCGCCTCGCCGCTGGAGGCGACGAAGGCGGCGCTCGAGCGTATCGATCGCTTCAATAGTGTCGTCAACGCGTATGTCGTGGTTGACAGGGAAGGAGCGAAAGCGGCAGCCGACGCCTCGACCAGGCGCTGGCAGGAGGGGCGACCGCTCAGCCCGATCGACGGTGTTCCTGTTTCGCTAAAGGACTTGACAGAATCCGCCGGATTGCCGGCACGTAAAGGATCGCTCACGGTGTCGGATGTCCCCTGCGAACAGGACTCACCCCCAGCACGCATGCTGCGTGAAGCGGGGGCGGTGATCCTGGGCAAGACCAATACGCCGGAGTTCGGCTGGAAGGCCATCACCGACAACCGACTCTTTGGCGCCACGGCCAATCCATGGGACACCCGCCTGACCCCCGGGGGGTCCTCAGGCGGTGCGGCGGCGCTCAACATGGGCGTGCTGCATCAAGGCGGCGATTCCGGCGGCTCGATTCGCATACCCGCTTCCTTCACGGGGGTGTTCGGCTTCAAACCTACCTTCGGTTGGGTTCCGGAGTGGCCGCGCTCCAAGGAGGCGTCGCTTTCCCATCTGGGGCCGCTGACGCGTACCGTGTCCGACGCAGCACGTATGCTCAACGAGATCGGGCGCTACGACTATCGCGACCCTTATGCCTTGCGTGGGCAGCCCGCCGATTGGGGCGAAGAGCTTGGCCAGGGCATAGCGGGTATGCGCATCGCCTTCTCGCCGACGCTGGGCTATGCCCGAGTGGAGCCGGCTGTGGCGGAGTGCGTGCGCCGGGCTGCCTGTCGCCTGGAAGAGCTGGGAGCCGTGGTCGAGGAGGTGGATCCTGGCTTCGAGTCGCCCATCCGTATCTTCAACACGCTCTGGTTTACCGCTTCGCTGGCGGTTTATCGCGAGCACAACGAGCGGCAGCGGAGGCTGCTCGACCCGGGCATGGTGACGGATGCGAAGCGTGCGGAACAGCTTAGCGCGCTCGACATGTTCTACGCGCTCAAGGACAGGGCGCGCCTGACGGAGAGGCTGGAGCACTTCAACCAGCGCTACCATCTGGTGATGACGCCTTCGGTGGCAGTGCGCCCCTTTCCGCTTCACCACGACGTTCCGCCAGGCAGTGGCATGCGCGATTGGGAGGAATGGGCCCCATTTTCCTATCCCTTCAATCTCAGCCAGCAGCCTGCCGCTTCCATTCCCTGCGGCTTCACGCCGGATGGCATGCCGGTGGGCTTTCAACTGGCCGGTGGCAAGCATGACGACGCACGCGTCTTGCGCGCTAGCCAGGCCTTTCTGGAGGCATTCCCACCCGAATATCCGGAAGAGCTGGATCTGTCACGCCACGATGCGGGACGCAATCGCGCCTGAATTATCGTACGGTCAGGGAGCAGGCGATGGGTGTTCGCTCAGCCACTGGGCCAAGTCCTCGGTGGGCATGGCGGGGCAAAAAAGGTTGCCCTGCACCAGCCGCGCGGAGAGGGTTTCCAGCTCGGCTGCGTTCTCCTCGTGATCGACACCCACCAGGACCGGCTCGATACCCAAGGCATTGAGCATGCGACACGAGGCTTCCACCAGGCGACGACCGTCACGCTGAGGGCTTGCCAACCGGGCATCGATGTAGGCCTTCTGGAAGGGCAGGCGGGCTAGCGAGGCGAGGTCGACAGGGGTATCGCCGAGTTCATCGACCGCGAGGCGTATGCCGAGTTGCTCGAGCCGCTTGAACATGTGCGTGGCGCTGTCCAGGTGGCTGCTCAAACTCTGCGCGGGCATTTTCAGCGTCAGCCACTCGAGGGTGGCCGATTCATGATGACGCAAAAAGTGATCGAGCGGTCGGTGGTCGAATGTATCCTGGGTCAAATGCGCTTCACAAAGAGGGATGGCCACCGGCAAACTGCCCAGGCGGGAGTTGGCGTTGCGCCACTGGCGGTGGTCGGCGATTACCGTCTGGATCATCCAGCGATTGAGGCGTACGCCGAGCCCCAGGCGCGCGATCACGTCCAGATAGTGGGCCGGTGGATGCTGCCACCGTCCAGGGTGCTTCCAGCGAAGCATGGCTACCAAGCCGGTACAGTGAAGAGAGTGACGCTCCAATTCCGGCTGGTAGTGCAGCTCGAAATGATCATTCGGCATGTGGATGGCTTCGCTGAGCAGGCCCTCCAGCCGATGTTTCTCCTTGAGCCGTGACGTCAGACGATGATCGACGAAGGCCAGGCGGCCGGGGCCCTTTTTGCGGGCAATGAACATGGCGCTGCGGGCCGTTGAGATCAGCGTCTCGATGTCCTGGGCATCGCCGGGGTATAGGGCGATGCCGATCGATGCCGTCATCAACAGGTAGCGATCGCCGGTGATGAATGGCGGCTCCAGGGCTTCCTGGAGCCGTTCCGCCACGACTTGGGCGGCTTCGGCCGAGCCATCCTTTTCCAGCAGCACGACGAACTGGTCGCTGCCGAGTCGGGCCAGCGTATCCTTGCTGCGCACCTCACGCTGCAGCCTCTGGGCAATCTCGCCCAGCATGCGATCGCCCTCGATGTGACCGACCGCGTCGTTGATCGTCTTGAAGCGGTCGATATCGATGAACAGAAGCGCGAGCGTGGTGTCGGCACGCTCTGCCTGTGCCAGGGCGTGGCTTAGCCGATCCCGCAGCAGTAGCCAGTTCGGCAGGCCCGTCATGGGGTCGATGTGGATCCAGTGGCGATCTTCGAGAAGTTCGCCGCCGGGGGCGTTCAGGAGGACGAAGGTGTGAAAATAGTGATGCGGGACATGCTGGTCGTCGAGCAGGCCGTCAACCGTCATCAGCACGGGCATCGATTCACCGTCGTTGCGGCGGCATAGTACTTCCTGCTGCCAGGTGACAGTTTCGTGCGCCTTCCTGTCCGCCATAGGGGGTTGGGAAGAAGGGGAGCGAAGCGAGACGAAGAAATGCTCGATCGGCCAACCGACCGTCTCGGCGCTATCGGTGCCGGCGATGCGACAGAAGGCGTCGTTGACCAGCACGATTCGCCCTTCGGCATCGGTGATGACCATGCCGGTCTGGCTCTGCTCGAAAGCCTGCTGCACGAGCCGGGCAGGATGTTGGGCAAGGATTGGGATCTGCTTGCCCGGGGGGCGGTTGCCGTGTTGGTTCATCAGGGAGCTGTCGCCGAAACGTATCCAAGGAGATGCTGTTATATCGTCCACTTTGACGCGAACTTGAGGGAGCCGACGTCCTTGCGTTGAGAGGGCCCTTCCTTGGCTGAGTAAGATGTTGGATGCGCATTGGGGGCTCAAGTTCGCTTGGGAAATGCCGATAGCGATGGTAGTGATGCACTTCCCATGCGTGGGGCTGCCAAGGGAGGGCGGCATGTCCTGTCAATACCCACCGACAGGCCGCCTGTTACCTTGACCGAGGGGAAATCTTTCACGTGACGTCACATTTCGGGTCCATGGCTCGCTCGATCTGCTCGCTCCAGGGGCGTCTGCTGGCAGGGCTGGTCATGACCTGGCTGGTCATCGTCGGAGTCGTGCTCGCACTTGCCTGGCAGTTCGGCAAGGATCTCGTCGACGAGGCCAATCTTGCCCACCTGCGCTACGAATCGCAGCTTATCGCCGACGACATGACCGAACAGGTCGAGCGCCGGTTAAGCGCGCTCGAGCGGCTTGAGCGGAGTCTGCACGATGCAGAGCCGAGCGAAATATCGTATCGGCTGTCGCATAGCCAGGTGCTGCTGGAGTGGTTCGAGGGGCTGATGGTCACCAATGCCGAGGGGCGAGTGATCGCGGATTGGCCCGAGGTGCCGGGGCGGATGGGGCTGGATACCGCCGGGACCGAATACTATCGCATGGTACGACATTCGCCCTGGCCCTACGTTAGCCAGCCTTTCGTCGGTCGGGCGAGCGGCGATTCCCAAGTGCTGATGCTGGTGCCGCGCTTCGACGAGCAAGGCGCCTTCGCCGGTATGGTGGGTGGCATGATCAATCTGACACGGGGCGGCCTCTTTCGTCGCCTGGAAACCATCCGGCTGGGCGAGGATGGCTATGTATCGGTGCTCACCGCCCGAGGCGACGTGCTGTTTCATCCGCACCGCAGCACTCACCTGACCCAGGAAGCGTCTCCTTCTGCTGCCGACGACACGATGGCGCTGGCACTGAGCGGCTGGCAGGGTGAGAGCATCACCCAGGGCGCCGACGGGACGCCGAACTTGATGGCGTATCGACAGATCTGGCCGGCGAACTGGATCGTCAAGGTGGCAGTGCCACAGGCGCAGGCGCAGGAGCCGCTGGGAGACTTTCTGGCCCGGTTATGGTGGGCCTGGCTGGTGCTGGCCATCGTGTTGCTCATCACCATGCGCTGGCTGGTCAGGCGGCTTCTGCAGCCTCTCCATCGGCTCGAGCGGCAGATCGCCCAGGTCGGCGCGGGCGAAAGGCGATATCTCGAACTCTCCACCGGCATGCAGGAGATGCGTCAGGTGGCAAGCAGCTTCAACCGACTGGAGCATGAGCGGCTGGCGGCGCTGGAACATCTTCGTGATCGTCAGGCATTTCTCGACGCCGTGCTCGGCTCGACGCCCATCGGCATGTTCGTGGCAGACCTGAAGGGACACCTGAACTATTTCAATCCGGCGCTGCTCGATCTGCTCGGGCTTGATGGGAAGGAAGGCTTCAAGGATTGGTGGGAAAGGATTCATCCTGACGACAAGCAGGGCACCCAGGATATGTGGCGCCACACCCGGGCGACCGGCAGTGATTTCTTGCGTCAACTGCGTTTCCTGCATCCGGACGGGGTTACCCTGTGGGTTGAAGTACATGCCAGTCAGGTACTCGGTAACGATCAGCCCCTGGGCTTCGTGGGTATGGTCAAGGACATTACCGAGCGCCGGCAGCAAGAAGCCCTACAGCGTTGGGAAGCCGAGCACGACCCGTTGACGGGGCTACTCAATCGTCGCGGTTTCGAGCGGCGTCTCGAGGAAGCGCTGGCGGAATATGCCAAGACCGGCACGCCTTCGGTGCTGATCCTGTTCGACCTGGATCACTTCAAGCCGATCAACGATGAGGGTGGGCATGCCCTGGGAGATGAAATGCTACGGCGCATCGCCCAGGTGGTTGCTTGGGAGGTCCGGCGCAGCGACCATGTCGCCCGCCAGGGTGGCGATGAGTTTGCCGTCCTGTTGCCCAGCTGTACCCTCAAGCAGGCCAGTGAGATCGCCGAGTCCTTGCGGCGTGCGGTGTCCGAGGTCACCGTGACCAACGAGGGCAAGACCTACAACATTACCCTGAGCATGGGCGTCACGGCGCTACAGGAGGAGGACGAATCTGTCGAAGCCGTGCTCGCCCGCGCCGACCAGGCAAGCTACAGGGCAAAGGCCGAAGGACGCAATACCGTAGTGATAACCACGCCCGACGATGACCTGATCGACACGCTTTTGTGAGGCGCTTTGGCCGAGAGAAAGGTCGGGAAGGGAGAAGCATAAACGAAACGGCAGCTCGAGCGAGCTGCCGTTTCGGTTGGTCGAGTGGTCTTGATAGGGTGGGCTAGACGGAAGCGTTGATTCGTCCCGACTGAGCCGCCACGCGTCCGCTGGCGCGGTACACGGTCTTCTCTGCGGCTTTATGAATGAAATCGAGCAGGCGCGTGTTTTGTTCCATACGCAGGGTGACGAGCCCGCCGTTCAGCGTATTGAGGCGCTGGGCTTCGCGTGTCAGCTCGAGGGTATACTCCCAAGCCTGCTCGCAGCCGGCATCGGCGGCTGCCTGTCGTGCCCCTGCGGCGTCGTTGGCATAGCCCAGACGGCGTTGCACGCCTTGGCGCAGCGTTTCGCTGGCTTCCAGCTTCGCCAGCATGGCCTGCTTGCGCTTGGCCGCTTCGGCCAGCGCTTCGCTATCGATATCGGCGCTGGCCAGCAGAGTACGTTCGTGCCTCAGCGCTTCGATGATACTGCCCAAGCGCTGTTGCTGTTCCTCGAGAAGCTTGGCCAGACTCATTCCCCACGGCTCTCCGCGGACAGAGACTCGATCAGCGAATCGGCAATGCGGTCGGCGCGAATCTCCAGGCGCCCATCGCGAATGGCTTCGCGAATCTCCTCGACCCGAGCCGTGTCGATGTCGCGCGAGGCGTCGGTCGCTTTCTGGCTCAGGTGCGTGGCGGCCGATGGGCCGGGCTGCTGCTGTCCCGACGGAGTCGCACCCTTGACCGGCTGAGTCTCCTCGCGCGGTGTCGTCTGGGTCGGGCGAGACAGGGGGTTCTGGCTGTTGATTTTCACGTTAATGGCCTCATGACCGAATGCTTTCCTCTGCTATCGGCAGCGTGCTGGTAAACTTTAGGCCTTTTTTATCGGCGCAAGTTTCCCAGGCGCAAAACGCCTTGCCAGACAATTGCACTCGTCAGCGTGCTGCGGTCGGATTCAGAAGTCTACGACAAGGGCACCCTCGCCGACTACCTCGGCCGTCACGACTTCGCGGCTATCGAAGCGAACCCTGATTCGATCGCCCAAGGCGCCTGGCTCCAGGGCCTGCCCCTCACGTGAAACCCGGAAGGCGGCTCCTCTGGCTACGACCACGACACGTTGGTTCCTTTCCACCAGGGGCAGGCTGCGGAACTGATGGGCCAACAGCGGCTGGCCGGGGCTTAGGGCGCGAGTCGCTACCTGACCGACGATTTCATCGATGTCGAGCAGGGCGCGATTGGGCAGCTCGGCCAGGTTTCCCTCGTGCATGACCAGATCTTCACGTTGCACGGTATCACCGGCGGCGAGCGGTGAATCGAGCACCGGAAACTCTCCCATCACCCCGATTTCCGCTTGCAGATAGCGTACCTGTCGCCCGTCCTGGCCACAGCGCACACCAACGGAAATGCGCCCCAGGGGTACCTGGCCCGGGCGGGTCAGGAAAGGATCCGGGGATTCGCAGGCCGGCAGCCTGGCGGACGGTGGACGCAGCTCAATGATGAGCTCATCGCCCAACGTCTGTGCCTGCTCATGCAGAAAACCGTGCACGGCTTGCAGCAGCTCGGTGTCGTCAGCCGAGGCGGCCGTTATCGTCACCAGGGTGGTCAACGACAACGTCAGCAGCAGGGCGAAGCGGGTGAAACGCATGGGGCGAGGTCGTCCAACAGGGGCCATGGCAGGATTCTAGCCGCCGCCGTCGTACTGAAACAGACGAAATGAACCAGGAAACGTGGCTTGTTTCAGCCATTGGAATGACAGAGGCATCGTTAATCTTCAACCTCAAGAAGTTCCGCATCTTTTCCATCTGGGTTTGCACGGGGAGTGCCGGCATGATCGACCAGCTCGAGGCCGCCTTTAATTACCACCAGCAGGCGCTGGGGCTGCGTCAGCAGCGTCAACAGATCCTGGCGAGCAATATCGCCAACGCCGATACGCCGAACTACAAGGCGCGCGACATCGATTTCGCCAGCGAGCTAAAGAAGGCGGTCGAGCAGGGGCGCACGTCCGGCAGTGGACTATCGCTGGCGCGAACCTCGGAAGGGCACCTGTCGGGCCGTGGCATGACGGCGCCCGGCCAGGAACTGCTCTATCGCATCCCCGACCAGCCAAGCCTGGATGGCAACACGGTGGACATGGATCGCGAGCGGACCCAGTTCGCCGACAACTCAGTGCGCTACCAGGCGGCACTGACCATCATGAACAGCCGCATCCAGGGGCTGAAGAACGCCATGCAGCCGGAATAAAGGCCGGATCAGACTGAGAGAGATCTTACCATGTCGATGTTTTCCGTGTTCGATATCGCCGGCTCGGCCATGAGCGCCCAGTCGCAGCGCATGAACGTCACTGCCAGCAACCTGGCCAACGCCGACAGCGTGGCCGGGCCGGATGGCGAGGCCTACCGGGCCAAGCAGGTATTGTTCGAGTCGCGCCTGCAGGGCGGACGTGGCGTCGGGGGCGTTGGGGTGCGCGAAGTGGTCGAGGACCCTTCGCCCATGCGCTTGGAGTATCGCCCCGAGCACCCGCTGGCCAATGAGGAGGGCTATGTGACCATGCCCAACGTCGAGCCAGTGCATGAAATGGTCAACATGATTTCGGCGTCGCGCTCCTATCAGGCCAACGTCGAGGTCATGAACACGAGCAAGCAGATGATGCTCAAGACACTCACGCTGGGCGAGGGCTAATCGCATGTCCAATACCATCGACGCCAACGTCGTCACGCGCCTGAACCAGGGCGGCCCTGCCGCGCCTGATGCCAGCCAATCGGCCGATTTGCGCAACAATTTCATGACCCTGCTGATTGCCCAGATGCAGCATCAGGACCCGCTCGAGCCGATGGACAACCACGAGATGACCAGCCAGCTGGCGCAGATCAATACCGTCAGCGGGATCGAGGATCTCAACACGACCTTGAGTGGCATTACCGACCAGATGAACGCCGGCCAGACGCTGCAGGCCACCGGCTTGATCGGCCAGGGTGTGCTGGTGCCTGGCGATCGCGTGCTGCTCGAGCAGGGCGCGGACGGCGAATCGCATACCACGCCTTTCGGCATCGAACTGCCCCAGTCGGCCGAAAACGTGAACGTAGTGATTACCAACGCCAGCGGCCAGGTGATCAACCGCTACGACATCGGCTCGGTCAAGGCGGGAGTGGAATCCTTTACCTGGGACGGCCGGACCAGCGAGGGTGAGGCAGCCGTAGCAGGCTCTTACCGCGTGCGCATCGAGGCCACCAGCGGCGACAAGACGATCGACGCCACCACGCTCAACTACGCCGTGGTCGGCGGGGTCACGCCGCCCGACAAGAACGGCGGCGTGAAGCTGGACCTGGGGGCGGTCTATGGCCAGGTCGGCCTCGATCAGGTCAAGCAGATTCTCTGATTCAACATTCACTGATACCACATAAGAGAACCGCGTATAGCGGCACTTAGGCAGAGGAACGAAAAATGAGTTTTTCACAAGCATTGA
The DNA here is from genome assembly GCF_052584175.1 of Billgrantia hypersalina. Taxonomy (NCBI): domain Bacteria; kingdom Pseudomonadati; phylum Pseudomonadota; class Gammaproteobacteria; order Oceanospirillales; family Halomonadaceae; genus Billgrantia; species Billgrantia hypersalina. The sequence continues at coordinate 419,320 of NZ_JBMIQI010000018.1, read as the reverse complement.
GCGGCCTGAACTCCCAGTCGCAGAAGCTGGGCACGATCGGCAACAACATCGCAAACTCCCAGACCGTCGGCTTCAAGGGCTCCAATGTCCAGTTCTCCGACGTCTTCGCCGGCTCAAAGGTCGGCCTGGGCACGCGGGTGTCGTCTGTGCTGCAGAACTTCAACGAAGGCAACGTCGAGTCCACCAACCGTAACCTGGACCTGGCAGTCGCCGGCGACGGCTTCTTCCGCTACATGGATACGAGTGGCGAAGTGGTCTATTCACGCAACGGCCAGCTTTCGATGCAGTCCGATGGCGACCTGGTCAACGCCCAGGGCTTCCAGATCATGGGCTACGGCCTCAACGCTCAGGGTCAGGTTCAGGTGGGTGGCCAGCCGCAACCGCTTAATGTCTCCGCCGAGGAGCTGGATGCCAGTGCCACCACGCGCGTCGGTACCACCCTCAACCTGGATGCCCGCAAGGTGGCAGGCGATGATTTGAGCACGGTGGAAACAAACGATGGCACCATGATCGACTACCACTACTCCAACAACTTCACCGTCTACGATTCGCTGGGTAATCCTAGAAATATCACTGTTTATTACGAAAAGGCAGATGGCGCCACGAATACCTGGAACGCCAAAATGACTATGGATGGGAATTACAGTGCTGCCAACGACTTTAACTTGGAGTTCAATGCTAATGGCAAGCTAGTAGATCCTGCTGAGGATGCCATGCCTGAGATAAACTTCACTGCGGCTGAGCTGGGTGGAGATCCTGCACCGATGGAGTTCGTACTCAACCTCGCCGGCACTACCCAGTTCGGGAACACCTCTACCGTCAGCAGCCTGACGCAGAACGGCTATACCTCCGGCACCCTGGTGGGCATTACCATTGATGAAGATGGCACCATCATGCGCAACTACTCCAACGAGGAGTCGCGCCCCGCCGGGCAGATCTCGCTGGTGAGCTTCCGCAACCCCGAAGGACTGACGCCCGCCGGCGACAACGTCTGGCGCGCTTCCAACGAATCGGGACAGGAATTGGTTGGTGCACCAGGTACCGGCCTGCTGGGCGGCATCGTTTCGGGTGCGGTCGAGACATCCAACGTCGACATGGCTCGCGAGCTGGTCAGCATGATCGTGGCGCAGCGTGCCTACCAGGCCAACTCGCAGACGATCAAGACCCAGGACGAACTCCTGCAAACCGCCATCAACCTGCGCTAAGCGCAAAAACTAAGCGCTAGGCTCTGTCTGAAAAGTTGGCGAGCGAAGGCCAGACAAGGCAAAAATCGGTGAAAAAACGGAGTTTACGAGCTGTAAATGAGTATTTTGAGCCGATTTTTAACGCCGTCTGGCCGAGCGCAGGCACTTTTTGATAGAGCCTAAGGGAGTTGAGTCATGGATCGCATCCTCTATACCGCCATGAGCGGGGCCAAGCAGAGCATGGATCAGCAGGCTGTCGTCAGCCATAACCTGTCCAACGTTTCTACCAGTGGTTTTCGCGCACAGCTGCAAGCCATGCGCGCAGTGCCGGTGCAGGGCGAAGGCTTGCCCACTCGCGTGTCGGTTGCGGCCAGCACGCCGGGCAGCGATTTCAGCCCGGGGCCCATCACCCATACCGGGCGCGAGCTGGACGTCGCCTTGCACGGCGATGCCTGGCTCGTCGTGCAGGCGGACGACGGAACGGAAGCCTATACCCGGCGAGGTGACCTGGCCGTTGATGGCGATGGCTTGGTCACCGTCATGGGGCGCCCGGTGATCGGCGATGGCGGTCCCATCATCGTGCCGCTGGGGTCGAGCGTCAGTGTCGGTGCCGACGGTACGCTCAGCGCCATCGGCGAGGGTGAAGGTCCCGAGGCTCTGGTCGACGTGGGACGACTCAAGCTGGTCACCCCGGAGCAGAACCTGGTGCGTGGCGATGATGGCTTGTTCCGCATGGCCCCCAATGCCGAGGGCGAGGTAGCGGCACTGCAGGGGGATGACGAAGCCCGTCTCGCCAGCGGTGCGCTGGAAGGCAGCAACGTGAGCGCCGTTGAAGCCATGGTGGCGATGATCGACGTGGCCAAGCGCTACGAAATGCAGATGAAAGCGATCAGTACTGCCGACGAGAACGCCCAGCGGGCCAATAACCTGCTTTCCATCCAAGGCTGACGGCCCGAAGGGTAAAGGAAAAATATCATGATCAAGTCACTGTGGACGGCCAAGACAGGCCTGGAATCCCAGCAGGTCAAGCTGGACGTCATCTCCAACAACCTGGCCAACGTCAGCACCAACGGCTTCAAGCGTTCTCGGGCAGTGTTCGAGGATCTGCTCTATCAGAACCTGCGCCAGCCCGGTGCTCAGAATGATGTGCAGAACCGGCTGCCTTCGGGCATGCAGGTCGGTACCGGGGTGCGTCCGGTGGCCACCGAGCGCCTGCACAGCCAGGGAAGCCTCGAGCAGACCGAGAACTCCCGCGACCTGGCGATCAACGGTAACGGCTTCTTCCAGGTACTGATGCCCGATGGTACTACCGCCTACACCCGTGACGGCAGTTTTCAGCTCAACGAGAATGGCCAGATGGTTAACGCCAACGGATATCCGCTGGAACCGGCCATCATCATTCCCGACAACGCCCTGTCGATCTCCATCGGTGAAGACGGCATCGTCTCGGTCACTCAGCCCGGCGTCAATGAATCGCTGGAAGTGGGCCAGATCACCGTCTCCACCTTCGTCAATGCGACCGGCCTGGAGAGTATCGGCGGCAATCTCTATCGCGAAACCACTTCCTCCGGCCCACGCAACGAAGCCATGCCGGGCATGAATGGCGCCGGCCGGCTCTTCCAGGGCTACGTGGAAACCTCCAACGTCAACGTCGTGGAGGAGATGGTCAGCATGATCCAGACCCAGCGGGCCTATGAGATCAACAGCCGTGCCGTGCAGACCAGCGACGAGATGCTGGCGCGCTTGAGCCAGCTCTGATCGACGATAAACGCAACACCGTGGCCTGAAGCGTTCGGCCGGAAGCGAGTAAGAATGAAAGGTAAGGGTACCCTGGCCGCGAGAGTGGCCCTGGCGATTCTCGCCGTTGCAATGCTGGCCTTGGGTGGTTGCGCCCAGGTGCCGCGTGCGTCGGTGGTGGGAGAGCAGGAGCAGATCAACATTGCCGAGCCGCCGCCGCGGCTGGCCAATGGCTCCATCTATCAGGCGCACCGTGGCGTGCAGCCGCTGTTCGAAGACCGTCGTCCGCGCATGGTAGGCGACATCCTGACCATCGTGCTGGACGAGCAGGTCAGCGCCAGCAAGAACTCGCAATCGAACATGAACCGCAACGGCTCGGCAGGCCTTGACCTGCAGGGGATGCCCGACGCGTTGGAACGCCTGGCCGAATACGGCTTCGACCTCTCCGGCGAGAGCGATTTCGCTGGTGGTGGCGGTTCACAGGCCAACAACAGCTTCACCGGCACCATTACTGTGTCGGTACTCGAAGTGATGCACAACGGCAACCTGCGGGTACGCGGCGAGAAACAGATCGCCATCAACCAGGGCGTCGAGTTCATCCGGTTCTCGGGCGTGGTCAATCCGCGCACCATTACCGGCCAGAATACCGTGCCATCGACTGCCGTGGCCGATGCCCGTATCGAATACGTGGGCAATGGCTACATCAACGAGGCGCAGTACATGGGCTGGATGCAGCGCTTCTTCCTCAACATTTCGCCTTTCTGATGCGAGCACGAGCGAGGCGACCATGATGATTCACACGATGCCCAAGCCAAACCGTTCCCCGTCACTGGCGACAAGAATCCTGCTGTTGGCATGGCTGTGCCTGCTGGCGCTGCCGGCTCAGGCCGAGCGCATTCGCGAAATCGCCAACTTCGCCGGCGTACGCGACAACGTGCTGGTCGGTTACGGCCTGGTAGTAGGGCTTGACGGTACCGGCGATCAGACCATGCAGGCGCCCTTCACCGGGCAGAGTCTCACCAACATGCTGTCGCAGCTCGGCATTACCGTGCCGCCGGGTACCAACATGCAGTTGCGCAATGTCGCCGCCGTCATGGTCACCGCGGACCTGCCGCCGTTTTCTCGCCCGGGTCAGCGGCTCGACGTCAATGTTTCCTCCATCGGTAACGCTCGCAGCCTGCGTGGCGGTACGTTGCTGATGACCCCGCTCAAGGGCGCCGATGGCGACACCTACGCCATCGCCCAGGGAAACTTGCTGGTGGGCGGCGCCGGTGCGCAGGCGGGCGGCGCCCAAGTGCAGGTGAATCAACTGGCCGGCGGGCGTATCGCCGGTGGTGCCATGGTCGAGCGCGAGGTGCCGGTAGATCTTGGCGCCAATGCCGGCCTGCTCGAGCTTGAACTCAAACAGGCCGACTTCGGCACCGCGCAGCGGGTGGTCAACGCGATCAACGCAGAATTCGGTCGCCCCGTGGCGGCGGCACGGGACGGCCGCGTGATCGCACTCGACGGGCCGACGAACCCCAACTCGCGGGTCAATTTCATGGCACAGGTGGAGAACATCAACGTAACGCCGATGGAGGCAGCGGCCAAGGTCATCTTCAACGCCCGTACTGGCTCCGTCGTCATGAACAGCGCCGTCAAGCTGCATCGTGCCGCCGTGGCCCACGGCAACCTCTCCATTGTCATCGACACCCGCTTCCAGGTCAGCCAGCCTGCTCCCTTGGGTGCGGGTGAAACCGTGGTGGTGCCGGATACCGAAATCGAGGTTCAGGAGCAGGATGCCTATCTGCGCCTGGTCGAAGGCGCCGACCTGGTCGATGTGGTCAACGCCCTCAACGCCCTCGGGGCCACGCCCAGCGACTTGATGGCAATCCTCGAGGCGCTCAAGGCATCCGGCTCGCTGCGTGCCGAGCTGGAGATCATCTGATGAGCATCCAGGACGCCACCGGCCAGTTCGCCCTTGACGTGCAGGGCCTCGAGCGGCTCAAGCACACGGCACGCCAGGATACCGGTGCCGGCCTGCGCGGGGCGGCCCAGCAATTCGAGGCGCTGTTCCTGCAGATGATGCTCAAGAGCATGCGCGACACCATTCCCTCCGGCGGCCTGCTCGACAGCCAGCAGGGCGAGTTCTACCAGTCGATGCTCGACCAGCAGTGGGCGCAGACCATGGCGGGTCGCGGCATCGGGCTGGCCGATCACCTTGTCGCACAATTGGAAGGGCAGATGGGGCTGGCGGGTTCCCGTTCCGGTGTTGCCGATCATGAACTGAGCGAACTGATTGCCGGAATACCCCGGGGTACCCCACGGGTGCTCCAGGATGCGCTGCAGCCCGTGAACGAAGAGGAAGCGGGCCGCGACGAGCCGGTGGAAGGCCAGAAGGCTGAACCGGCACCGATGCCGTCCAGCTTCCTTGAGGAGCTCGAGTCCGTGCGTGGCGGTTTCATGTCGGCGCTCGATGCCGCGCTGCCTAGCCCAGCTCCTGAAACCCAACCAGCGGCTGCAGCTACGTCAGCTGAACAGCGGGGCCGAACCGGCTCTAACGGTCCGAGTGGCGAGCATGTGCAGCGCTTCTTGGAGCGTCTCGCGGGGCCTGCCCAGGCCGCTAGCCGCAAGACAGGCGTGCCGGCCGAGCTCATCCTGGCACAGGCCGCCCTGGAAACCGGTTGGGGGCGCCACGAGATCGCCACATCAGATGGCGGCAACAGTTACAACCTGTTCGGTATCAAGGCGGGCAGTAACTGGCAGGGTCGTACCACTGACGTCACCACTCATGAATACCTCAACGGGCGGCGTACGCGTGTGGACGATACCTTCCGCGCCTACGGCTCCTTCGAGGAAGCCTTCACCGACTATGCGCGGCTGATCGGCAACAATCCCCGCTATGCGGAAGTGACCACAGCCGGCAGTGCCGAGCAGGCGGCCAGGGCGCTGCAGTCCGGCGGCTATGCCACCGACCCGGCCTACGCCGACAAGCTGATCGCCGTCATGAATAGCATGGGGCCGGTGCAGCAGCGTGGCGAATCATTGGTCTTTTTCAGCTATTGAGCAAGCAACAGTTCATTAAAGTTTCGGGTAAGCAGGCCGATATAAAGGGCATTGGCGAAAGGGAAACGACACCATGAGCACCATTTTCTCCGTCGGCCTGAGCGGCCTGAATGCCGCACAGAACGCGCTGAACACCACAAGCAACAACATCAGCAACGTCTATACGCCGGGCTACAATCGCGAACTGACCCTCCTGGGGCAGAACCGCGCCGATGCCGGGGTACAGGTCAACGACATTCAGCGCCAGTTTAACCAGTACGTGGCTTCGCAGCTCAATGCCGCGACCAGTTCTTCCAGCGCGCTGAAGACCTACGAAAACCAGATCAGCCAGATCGACAATCTGCTGGCCGATCGCGAAGCGGGCCTGGCACCGCTGATGCAGAACTTCTTCTCATCGCTCGAAGACCTCGCCGGTGCACCTTCCGACCCGGCGGCCCGCCAGGGCCTGCTCGGCACCGCCGATACCCTGACCGCCCAGTTCCGCGCCTTTGATGGCTACCTGCAGGATATGCAAACAGGGATCAACGGTCAGATTGGCGACGAAGTCACCCAGATCAACAATACGACCGAACAGCTCGCCACCTTGAACCGCGAGATTGCCCTGGCACGTGCGCGCAGTGGCGAGGCACCGAACAGCCTGCTCAACCAGCGCGACCAGCTGGTGGCCGAGCTCAGCGAACGCATGGACGTTCGCCTCGACGTTCAGGATGGCAAGACCTACAACATCAGCCTGCCCAACGGCCAGCCGCTGGTTTCCGGTACCAACCACTATCGCCTTGAAGCGATGGACTCGCCGAACGATCCTCAGCGGACAGTGCTGGGCTACAAGGATTCCGGCGGTAATCGGGTGGCACTGCCGGAGGACACCATCAAGGGCGGTACCCTGGGTGGATTGATGACCTTCCGCGCCGAAACGCTCGACAAGACCCAGAACCAGATCGGCCAGCTGGCCGTGTCGTTGGCGGTGGGCTTCAATGAGCAGCACCGCTTGGGCATGGATCTTAACGGCGAGCAAGGCGAAGACTTCTTCAGTATTGGCCAGCCCCAGGCGTACTCGTATCCGCGCAATACCGGTGGGGCGGAAGTCACGTCAGCGGCATTCGACGAGACGAATATAGACAAGCTGCGCGCGACCGACTACACCATCCGCTTCCAGGATGGCGAACCGCAGATTACCCGCAAGGATAACGGCCAGGCCGTCCCGGCCGATGAAGTCAGTTGGGATAATAATGTACTGAGTTTCGGCGGCATTACGCTCGAGTTCAGCGATGTGCCAGCTGACGGCAACCGCTACGAAGTGCAGCCGGTACGTCGCGCGGCGGCGAACATGGAATCGAAGATAGGCGATTTGGACAAGGTTGCCGCGGGTAGCTTCGTAGCGACTTCAGGTGATCTAGCAGTCTCCGGCCTGCGTGCCGAGGCAGGCGCTTTTAACAGTGCCACCGCTCATGATTTCACTCTATCAACGGCGGGCGGGGTAACGACGGTGTCGACGCCTGCTGATCCCGGTTCGTTCACGGTCAACGGTGGGGCTTATACTGCGGGCGATGAAATCGTGGCAGGGGACCGGATCAACCTCGATGGCATCGAATTTGTCGTCGACAGCGTCCCCGGTGATGGCAATACCGCTAGCCTTTCGCTCTCTGTCGCCGCCTCCGGCACAGGCGACAACCGCAATGCCCTGGCGTTGCAGAACCTGCAGAGTCAATCCCTGGTGGCCGGCCGCGCTTCGCTGAGCCAAGCCTATGGCGGCATGGTCAGCGATGTCGGCAACCGTACCAATATCGTCAAGGTCAATCTTGATGCGCGGCAGGGGCTTACCGATCAGCTGAAGGCGGTGCAGCAATCCGAATCCGGGGTCAACCTGGACGAAGAGGCGGCGAACCTTATCCGATACCAGCAATTCTACACGGCCAACGCCCGGGTCATCGATACCGCTTCCACGGTGTTCGATACCATTCTCGGCTTGCGTAACTGATTCTCAGGGAGTCCCGTACGATGCGTATCAGCACCGTGACCATGTACGAGCAGAGCGTCTCGTCCATGAACCGCCAGCAGGGCGATTTCATGAAGGTTGGCCAGCAGATCGCCAGCGGCCGTCGCGTGGTCAATCCCTCCGACGATCCTCAGGCAGCCTCGCGCTCGGTGGGGGTATCCCAGGCCAAGGCGGTGACTGAGCAGTTCGCCGATGCGAGAGTGTCGGCCCGTAATACGCTGGCCCAAGGCGAAAGCGTGCTCAACAGCGTGAGCGATGCCATTACCAGTGCCAAGACACTGCTGGTGCAGGCCTCAAGCGATACCCTGAGTGATGTCGATCGCCAGTCCGTGGCTTCCGAGCTACGCGGCATCTACGAAACGCTTGTTGGCCAAGCCAACGCCAGCGACGGCAATGGCCGCTACCTGTTCGGTGGTTACCAGGACAACTCGCCGCCTTTTGCACGTACTACCGGAGAAGGTGTCTCGGGTGTCGACTATATCGGCGACGAGAATACACGCGAACAGCGCATCGATGCCTCGCGGCTGATGCCGGTGGCTGACAATGGCAAGGCGATTTTCCAGAGCGTGCCTTCCGGGGCCGGCTACGTGGCGCGGGCAGAACGTGAATCGGCTGGGAACATCAGCATCGGTACCCAGCAGGGTTATGTGCGTAACGAAGGCTCGGTTGCCTTTACCAGCGGGCCTAACCGCGTCGACCCTAACGATGCGAATTTTGGCGATGCCTTCCAGCTTGAGTTCGGGACCGATGCCGATGGCAACACGGTCTATAGCGTTACCGCTTTCGACACAGAGGGGAATGCGACAGCCATTGTGACGGAGGCAGCCTACGAAACCGGCAAGACTATCGCCTTCGGTGGCGTTAGCATCACCCTCGAGGGCGAGCCGGTAGACGGCGACCAGCTGCAGCTGCGCCCGGCCAACGATGCCAGCGCTAACCAGGATGTGTTCAAATCCTTGAAGGATGCCATCGACCTGCTGGAACTGGATCAGGAAGGCACCGCCGAAAATCGTGCTCACTTTCGCAATACCATCAATACGGTGATGCGAGAGCTGGATAACAGCCTCGATAACGTCCTGACCGTACGCGCCTCCATGGGGGCTCGGCTCAACGAGCTGGACGTGGTCGATGCCGTGGGCGGCAACCGCATGATGAACTACGAGCAGACGCTTTCGGATCTTGTCGATCTGGATTACAACGAGGCCATCTCCGAGTACAGCCTGCGCCAGGTGGGGCTACAGGCGGCTCAAAAGGCTTTCGTCGACGTCAAGGGCATGTCGCTGTTCAACTTCTTGTAAGCACCACCCTGGCAGGGATGCCAAGGCTTGTCACCGTCGTACTTTGGTTCCCTGCAGATCGTGTCGTTTGCCTTTGCAAAGCACGGTCTCGTTTCGCCGCTCCGGTTCGCCGGGGCGGTTTTTTTGACCCTGCATTTCGAAGACGAACGTGACGTTGGCTCAGGTCAGGGGCGCCAAGGCTTCGATCAACGAGTAGATGAACTCGATACCGTTGCTGAACAGGCGCTGCAAGAAGCGGGACAAGTCGGTCATCAGTACCATCAGCAGCACCAGACCGATGGTCAGGGTCATGGGAAAGCCGATGTTGAACACCGTCAGCTGCGGGGCGGAGCGGTTGAGTATGCCCATGGCCAGGTTGATGATCAAAAGCGAACCGACCAGCGGTAGCGCCAGTGACATGCCTGCCACGAAGATGGTGCCGCCATAGCGTACCAGCATCTCGAAAGCGGCGGGATTGAACGCCCCGATGCCGACCGGCAGGCCATGAAAACTCGAAACGAGCGCCTCGAGCACCATCAGATGACCTCCTAAAGCAAGGAACATCAGCAGGGTGATCATGAAGAACACCCGTGACAGGATCATGGTATTGGTGCCGCTGCCGGCATCGAAGAAGGTGGCGAAGGCCAGTCCCATCTGTAGCCCGATGAACTCACCGGCAGCCTGTACCACGGCGAAGACCACATGCATCACCAGGCCGATGGCGATGCCGATCAGCATCTGCTCGACCATCAGGCCCAGGCCTGCCCACGACATGATGGGTACGTCCGGCATGGAGGGAAGAACCGGCGCAATAACCAGAGTAATCAGGAATGCCAGCCCGACCTTGGCCTGTCGGGGCACGCTGGAGTGACCCCACAGGGGGGCAGCGGCGAAAAAGGCAAGAATCCGCACGAAGGGCCACAGCAGGATGACGAGCCAGCCGTGCAGCTGGGCGAAGGTCACCTCGACCATGTTCGCCTCACATCAGCATACTGGGAATGCTGGTGAAGAGATTGCGGGTGAAATTCACAATCAGGCCGATCAGCCAGGGCCCGGCGAGTACCAGCACGCTGAACACGCCGAGAATCTTGGGAATGAACGAGAGGGTCATCTCGTTGATCTGGGTGGCGGCCTGGAACAGGCTCACGATAAGCCCGGTCAGCAGCGCGGTGATCAGCAACGGGCCGGCCAGGAACAGAGTGACACGCATGCCCTGGTAGGCAATGCTCATGACCATTTCGGGAGTCATAACGGCACCTCTAGATGAAAAAGCTTTCCGACAACGAGCCGATGATCAGCTGCCAGCCGTCCACTAGCACGAAAAGCATCAGCTTGAACGGCAGCGAGATCGTGGCCGGCGGTACCATCATCATGCCCAGCGACATCAGCGTACTGGCCACCACCAGGTCGATGATCAGAAACGGAATGAAGATGGTGAAACCGATCTGGAACGCGGTTTTCAGCTCGCTGGTGACGAAGGCCGGCACCAGAATACGCAGTGGCACATCTTCGGGCCCCTGCATGGGACCGATATCGCCCAGTCGCGCAAAAAGGGCCAGGTCGGGTTCGCGAGTCTGCGCCAGCATGAATTCGCGGAACGGCTCCTGGGCCAGCTGTAAAAACTCCTGAAAGGTGATCTCTTCAGCCGACAGCGGTACCCAGGCGGTTTCGTAAACCATGCCGATGACCGGCGACATGATGAAAAAGGTCAGGAACAGGGCGAGACCCAGCATGACCTGGTTGGGCGGCGTGGATTGGGTACCGATCGCCGTACGCAGCAGGCTCAGGACGATGATGATGCGAGTGAAGCTGGTCATCATCAGCAACGCGGCCGGCAGGAATGCCAGCGAGCTGAGCAGCAGCAGGGTCTGAAGCTGGATCGACCATTGCTGGCCGCCGTCTTCCAGGGGTTGGCTGATGATCCCCGGGATCTGCTGGGCATGAGCGCCAAGGGGGAGCAGGATCAGCGCGAGCACAACGAGTCGCGCCAACGAACGCAGCGGCAAGCGGGGGCGTGTCATGAGTCGCCTCGCCCGGAGCCGCCCAGGCCGGCGTTCTGCTTGAGCGCGCGGGCGAAGCGAGCGGCAAAGCGCTCGCCGTCGGGTGCGCCGCTGGCGTTATCCCCCGATTCTCGCACCGGCGCATCCAGTTCATGCAGCTTGTTGATCTGACCGCCACCGACGCCGAGCACCAGCCAGGTGCCTTCGACCTCGACGATCACGACGCGCTCCCGGCTGCCGAGAGCGGCGCTGCCGATCACATGCAGGTGACCGCCAGCGGCCCGCTTCTGGGGGCCCCAGCGGCGCAGCAGTGCGGTGCACACCAGAATGATGGCAATGACCAGGGCCAGCGCAGCGGCCGTCTTGCCGAAGGTGGCCATGCCCACCAGGGCATCGCCGCCGACGGCGAGAGAGTCGAGTCCCGCAGCGGTCTCGGAATTGGCGGTATTGCTCATCGGTTGAGTTTCTGCACCCGCTCTGAAGGTGTAATGATCTCGGTGATGCGGATCCCGTACTTGTCGTCGACCACCACCACTTCGCCTTGGGCGATGAGGTAGCCGTTGATGAGGATATCCATCGGCTCGCCGGCCAGTCCGTCGAGCTCGACGACCGAGCCCTGGGCCAGCTCCAGCAACTGCTTGATGGTCAGCTTGGTACGGCCCAGCTCCACGGTCAGCTTGACCGGGATGTCCATGATCATCTCGAGGTCACGGGCCGCCCCGCCTTCCTTGCCCTTGTCCAGCGGGCGGAAAACGCGATCGCCGGCGGACTGCGGAGCAGACGCGGGCGCGCTGGCTGCGGCGGGTGTCTCGTCGGCGGCCGCCTCGGCGGCTTCCTGTTCGGCCAGGGCTTCCGCCCAGGGGTCATCATCGCCGCCGCTGCTTGCCGCTGCCTCGGCCGCTTCCTGCTCGGCCATGGCTTCGGCCCAGGGATCGTCGTCGACAGCGGGGGTGCCGTCTTGTTCGGACATGGCGGCGGCCCAGTCGTCGTCGGAAACGTTCTGATCGGGTTTCTTGGGATCAGTCATGCTTGGAATCCTTGGCTTGAGGCGCTGCGCCCTTGATGAAGGCGTCCTTGGACACCGGGTTCTGTGCACCATGGTCGATGATGCGGATGACACGCAGCGCGCGCTGCTCGTGCTGGCTACCGTAATCGCACTCCATCACCGGAACGCCATCGACGCTGGCGGTTACCGTTTCAGGGAGTTCGAAGGGAAGTACATCGCCCACCTTGAGCGCCATCACATGCGCGATACGGGTGGAAACACTGGCGAAATTGGCGATCAGCTCCACCTCGGAGCGGCGGAGCTCGCCGGCCATGCGCTTGGTCCAGGAACCGTCCTGGTCATGGTGGCCATCGCTGAGAGGATTGGCCAGCAGGTCGCGCAATGGCTCGACCATCGAGTAGGGAATGCAGATCTGAAAGCTGCTGGTCAGATTGCCCACTTCGATATTGAAGTTGGTGTTCACCACGATCTCGTTGGGCGAGTTGGTGATGTTGGCGAACTTCGACTGCATCTCCGAGCGCAGGTAGCTGATCTGCAGCGGATAGACCGACTTCCACGACTCCTCGTAGGCGTCGATGGCCAGATGCAGCAGACGCTGGATGATGCGCTGCTCGGTGTTGGTGAATTCCCGCCCTTCGGACTTGGTCAGGAAGCGGCCATCGCCGCCGAACAGGTTGTCGACCACCATGAACACCAGGTTCGGCGGGAACACGATCAGCGCCGAGCCGCGCAGGGGCTTCATCCCGATGATGTTGATATTGGTCGGCACCGGCACGTTGCGTGAGAACTCGCTGTAGCTCAGGTAGCGTACCGAATCGACGGTGATATCGGCACTGCGCCGCAACAGGTTGAACAGCCCCATGCGGAAATGCCGCGCAAAACGCTCGTTGATGATATCCAGCGCCTGCAGGCGCTCGCGAATGACGCGGTGCTGTGTCGCGGGGTCATAGGGGCGAACGCGAGTGTTACCGTCGTTTTGCGCAACGGGTTCATCGTCGCCGCTGACTCCCTTCAGCAGGGCGTCGATCTCATCCTGTGACAGCAGATCGTCTTGGGACATGTGGCAAGAACACCCGGTTACTGCACGATGAACTCGGTGAACAGCACATCCCGGATTTCCAGGGCGGGCTGCGGCTCGGTCAGCGGCTCGGTGAGAATGGCAATGACTTCTTCGCTCAGGCGGCGCTTGCCGTCCGGTGTGGTCAGTTCGTTCGCCTGCTTGCCGGAGAAGAGCATCAGCAGTCGGCTGCGTACCTGTGGCATGTGCTCGGTGAGGATCTCACGGGTCTCTTCGCTACCGACTTTCAACGAAATGCCGGTGTACAGGAGCCGTGAGCCGAAGCTGTCGTCGGCGAGATTGACCGTGAAGGGGTCGATCTTGACGAAGATCGGTGCCTGACGCTGCAACTGCTGCGCCTGGGCGTTCTCTCCCTCATTGCCGTTGCGATCGCTCATGACCATATAGATGGCCGCTCCAGCGGCTGCCGTGGAGAGCAGTACCAGCAGTATCATCAACCACAGCAGCTTGGAGGAGCCACCCGTCGATTTTGCCATTGCCTTGCCTATTGTGTTGAACCAGCGGATGAAGGGTATTGTGTCGAAGTTGCGCGGCCTGTGATGACAGGAACAGACCGCGCGAATGGGCTTATCTTGGCATTTTGTCTCAGGCGTAGAGGTTCACACGGCCATCCAGCGACATCGGGGTGGCGGTACCCAGCGCCACGTCGTTGTCCATGGCAGGAATGCCTTCACCCTGGTCCGTGCCGGACTGGCCGTGTCGACCCTCTCCCCCTGCGAAGGCCTGGGCATCCTGGCGGCGATGGTCGCCCACCGAAGCCTCGCCGAGGGAAATGCCCTGCTCGGCCAGCGCCTCGCGAAGCTGCGGGATAGCCTGCTCGAGTACTTGGCGTACCTGGGCATGAGCCGACAGGAACTGCGCCTGAGCGCCCTGTTCGGTCACCTTGAGAGTGACTGAGAGCGGGCCCAGCTCGGCCGGGTTCAGGCGCATCTCGACCTGCTGTTCTCCGCCCTGGCGGGCGAACTGCACCAATTGCTGGCCCAGTTGGCCGGGCCAGGCCGGGCTCTGCAGCGGCGCGCTGAGGCTGGCCTGACTGGGCAGGGCGGGCTGTGCCGTGGGGTTGGCCTGGCCAGCCGCGGTGCCGCTGGGCTGGGGCTGGCCCATGGAGGCGGCCTCCGGCACGAAGCCGGTGCGTGCCGTATCCGGTGCCATCGCGCGCAGTTCGTTACCGGCTTGGGGTGCCGCAACCTTGGCCAGGGAGCTCGTGAAGTCGGTGGGGCGAGCCGGAGCCTCGCCGTCGCCTTCAGCTTCCTGACCCGCAGCTGCAGCGGATGCCGCCAGTTGAGCCGCTAGCGGGCTGGCCGAAACGGACGAAGTCGTCAGGGCCGACATGTCGGGACGTGTAGCGTTAGTCCCTTGTGCGTTGACTCCGGGCAGGGGGCTATCCTGGCGTTGAGTCTCGGTCATGGCAGCCGCCACTAAGGCGGCCGCTTGGGGCTGCTCAGCAAGCTCGGTGGACATCGCGTCGGCGGGTAGTGTCAGCTCTGGATCGGTCAGATCCTTATCGACCAGCGCCTGTTGGGGCAGGGCGGGCAGATCGGTAATGACCGGCGCTTGATGGCTGCCTTCGATCAGGGCCAGACGTGCCATGATCTCGTCCCACTGTGCGTCGGGCTGGGCAAGCTCCGCCTCGCCGCTGAGCGGCTGGGTCGCGTGGGCGTTCAGGGCGTGTAGCAATGCCTGTTGGGCGGCCATGGTGGGCGGTGGCAAACCCTCGACCGTCATGGCATTCAACTGGGCGGGCAGCGAGGCGTTGCCGGCCTGGCTCGAGTTGGCCACGGCAGCATGGTTGAGTGCCAGTGCAAACTGGCCCTGGCCGGTACCGGACTCCGGCTTGCCGGAGAGCTGTGTCGGCAGGGCGGACAGGATCGTCTGGATATTCATGTTTTTCTCCTTACCGGCTCACGACGTGGGGTCGATACGCTGGCGTAATAGTCGTCCGGCTGCCATCTCATCGCTGGTGCGTTGCTCTCGGCGCGCTTCCTGGCGCTGACGCTCGGCATCGCGCCGCGACACCAAAGTGTCGAAGGCCGAAAGCCGTTTCTGTTTCTGCTGCCACTGCTGCTGGCTCTGCTGCACGCGATGTTGCTGGGCATCGAGTGCCTGCCTGGCTCGCTGCAGGGCGGCGTCGAGCGAGGCCAGGAACTGCTGGTAGTTATGCATGCTGGCGGGGTCGATGCCCTCGCGCATGGCTTGCTGCAAGCGCTCGGCGTACTCGAGGCGATAGCGATTGAGCGACTCCAGTTGGGACGCCACCTGGCGTTCGTTCTGCCGTTCACCGGCGAGCAGTTGGCCCGCCTGGTCGCGCGCGTCGCGTGCCAGGTCGCTCAGCATGGCGAGTTGGGACGATGCACTCATTGTCTGACTCCTAGTGTCTCAGCCAGAACCTGTCGTGAAGCCTCGATCGAGGCGTTTTCATTCATGCCCTGCTGGAGGAAGTGCTCCAGCTGCGGGTAGCGCTGCACGGCCTCATCCAGCTGAGGGTCGTGACCGGGGCTGTAGGCGCCGACGCTGATCAGGTCGCGGTTGCGCTGGTAGCGTGAGAAGAGACGCTTGAACGCCTGGGTCATCGCCAGCTGCTGGTCGTCGATGATGTGCGTCATGACGCGACTGATCGAGGCCTCGATGTCGATGGCCGGATAATGCCCGGCCTCGGCCAGGGTACGCGACAGCACGATATGTCCATCGAGGATGGCCCGCGCCGAGTCAGCGATGGGATCCTGCTGGTCGTCGCCTTCGGTCAGCACGGTATAGAAGGCCGTAATCGAGCCGCGACCGCGTTCCGCATTGCCGGCACGCTCCACCAGGCTGGGAATCTTGGCGAACACCGAGGGCGGATAGCCCTTGGTTGCCGGCGGTTCGCCGATGGCCAGGGCGATCTCACGCTGGGCCATGGCGTAGCGCGTCAGCGAATCCATGATCAGCAGCACATTCTTGCCCTGGTCGCGGAAGCCCTCCGCCAGTCGCGTGGCGTAGGCTGCGCCCTGCAGGCGCTGAAGCGGCGAGGTGTCGGCGGGTGCCGCTACCACCACGGCGCGACGGCGCCCCTCGGGGCCGAGGATGTTGTCAATGAAGTCCTGCACTTCGCGGCCACGCTCGCCGATCAACCCCACCACGATGACGTCGGCGCCGGTATAACGGGCCATCATGCCGAGCAGTACCGACTTGCCCACGCCGGAGCCGGCGAACAGGCCCATGCGCTGGCCGCGTCCGACGCTGAGCAGGGCGTTGATGGCGCGAATGCCGACATCGATTTGCTGGTTGATCGGCGCTCGCTTCAGCGGATTGAGCGGTGGCGTCGAGAGCGGGGCGCGCGGGGCGTCATCCACCGGGCCGAGGCCATCCAGCGGCTCACCGTTGCCATCCACCACGCGGCCCAGCAGTGACTCTCCGAGCGGGAAGCGGCGAGCGGCGTGGTCGGGGCCGTCTCCCAGCGGGAAGACCCGCGCGCCGGGCATCAGGCCGGCAATCTCCGTGAGGGGCATCAACAGCAGGCGCTCGCCGTTGAAGCCGACCACTTCGGCCTCGGCGAAGCGGGGCGGCTCGTTGCCGCCGGGCGAGAGCAGCTCAATGCGACAGGCGTTACCCAGCGCCACCCGCAGGCCAACGGCTTCGATCACCATGCCGGTGGCGCGAAGTACCCTACCGCTGGTGCGATACCCTGGCACCGTCTCCACCCGCGCACGCACGTGCCGCAGCGTGTGCTGCCAGCGTGCCTGGTGCGTGTTGAGAGTGGGTGATGCTGCTTCGCTCATGTACTGTCTCTATGCTTCGTTGTCTTCATCGGGATTCGCCGAGCGCCGCCGCCTGACCTGCGACTTGACGGACTCCCATCGGCTTTCCCAGGTGGCGTCCAGCTCCCCATTCGCGCTGGTGACACGACACCCGCCGCGGGTCAGTTGAGCGTCCGGTTGAAGTTTCCAACCCGCCGCCGCCAACTCCGCGCCCAGATGCTCTTGGACCAACTGGTGGTCCTGAGGATGGAGCCACAAGCGCTGCTGGCCAACCAGGGGCGGCTCCGTGTGCAGCAGGGCCTTGACCAGCTCCAGCACCTGCTTGGGGCGCGCCTTGAGCGCCTCGCCGGCCAGCTGGCGCCCGGTCGCCATGGCCAGTTCGACAAGGTCATTGGCAATCTCTTCGTCGAGCGCTTCCAGGGCGCCGGCGAACTGATCGGCAAGCGGCTTGAGCGGTGCCACGGTGTCGTGCACCTGCTGCTTCAGCTCGCGCTGCGCCTCTTCTCTTCCTTCTTTCAGTCCTTGGGCATGGCCTTCGGTGCGCCCCGCCTCGAAACCGGCCTGGTAGCCCTCTTCGCGGGCTTCCTGCATGACCTTCTCGCGTAGCGCCTTCAGCTCCGCCTGCCGCTGAAAGGCGGCTCGGCGTCTGGCCTGCTCGGCCGGGTCCAGCTCCTGCGCGGGGCGCTCGCCTTGCGTATCGGCGTGCAGCTCGCCCATCTGCCAGCGCTGCCAGGGGGCATGCCGCTCGGAAGAGGAAGGCACCCGATCAGACATAGGTGTCGTCTCCGCCGCTCAGCACGATCTCGCCGGAATCCGCCAAGCGGCGGACCACCTGAAGGATGGTTTTCTGCTCGGCTTCCACCTGGGAGACTCGAATCGGCCCGCGCGCTTCCATGTCCTCGCGCATGAGGTCCGCGGCACGCCGCGACATGTTGCGCAGGAATTTCTCCATGAGCCCTTCGGGTGCCCCCTTGAGCGCGACGACCAGCGAGTTGGTATCGATCTCCTTGAGCACCAGCTGGATACTGCGATCGTCCAGGTCCATGAGGTTCTCGAACAGGAACATCTCGTCGATGATCTTCTGTGCCAGGTCCTCGCTGTGGGCGCGAACCGTCTCGATGGCAGTTTCCTCGAGCGAGGAGTTCATCAGGTTGAGGATCTCGGCCGCCGTCCTCACGCCGCCCATCTTGCTGCGCTTGAGGTTCTGGCCGTCGAGCATGCCCGAGAGCACCTCGGTAAGTTCCTGCAGGGCGGCCGGCTGCACGCCGCTGAACGTGGCGATACGCAGCACCACGTCGTTGCGCAGCTTGTCGTCGAACTGCTCCAGCACGTCGGCGGCCTGGTGGCGCTCCAGATGCACCAGGATGGTGGCGATGATCTGGGGATGCTCGTCGCGGATCAGCTCGGCCACCATGGTGGCTTCCATCAGGTTGAGCGAGTCGATGCCGCTGCTGCTGCCCTGACTCTCGAGAATGTCTTCGATCAGGCTGGAAGCGCGCTCGCTGCCCAATGCCTTGGTCAGCACCGAGCGAATATGGTCGCTGGAGTTGAGGTTGAGCGCGATGAACTCTTCTGTCTCGCGATGGAACTCCAGCATGACCTGCTGCATGTCCTCGTGAGAGACCTGATCCATCTCCGCCATTTCCATGCTGAGCTGCTGGATCTCCTTTGGCCCCAGGTACTTGAATACCTCTGCCGCGCTGTCCTCATCGAGGGCCAGCATCAGGATGGCGCTGCGGCGAACGCCGCTCATCGCTTTGGCACTACTCATTCTTGTTCATCCAGCTGCGTACGATCATGGCGATCATGCGGGGGTCTTCCTGGGCGAGCTCACGCAGCTCGGCCAGATGGTCTTCATAGGCCGACGAGCGGCGCTTGCGCTTGGGCTTCTGGTAGGGCCGCAGAGCATCGTCTTCATCGCCTGTCGCCTGCAGTTCGCCTTCGGTCGGCTCGCTGTCGTCGCCCACGCGAACCTGCAGGCCGGTGCCCGGCGCGCTGGCCAACACGGGCTGTTCGGTGTAGCGCTTGATCAGCGGGCGCAGTACCAGCAGGTAGCCCAGCAGGATACCCAGTGCCACCAGCAGGTAGCGGCCAATGGTCAGGGCCAGCTGATGGACCTCGGGCGACTGCCACCACTCGAGCTCTTCGGCTTCCTCGACGATGCGGCTGAACGGGCTGTTGACGACCTCGATCTCGTCACCCCGGGCCTGGGAGAAGCCGATGGCCTGGCGCACCAGGCGTTCGATCTGTGCAACTTCGGCGTCGCTCAGCGGCACGCGCTGCCATTCGCCGTCCTCGTTGCGCTCTTCGCGATAATCCACCACCACCGCGGCGGACAGGCGAGTCACCTGGCCCTGCCGATGCTGGATGTGCTGGATGTTACGGTCGACTTCGTAATTGACCACGTCGTCCTGTTGCAGGTTGTTCAGTGCCTGCAGGCTCTGCTTAGCCTCCTCGGTGAGTTCTCCTTCCTCATCGGTGGGGAGCTCCTCAATGGGAGAAGGGGCGGTGCCCGGCGGTGTATTGCTCAGCGCGCCGGGTATGCCCAGCGCGACGCCATCGCCGCCGTTGTAGGAGAGGCTCGATTGACGGCTGCGTACCGCCGCCTCGTTGGGCGGCTGGTTGGGGCCAAAGCGCTCGGAAGTCTCTTCGCGGCGTGAGAAGTCGATCTGGGCGGCCACCTGGGCGCTGACGCTCTCGCGACCCAGGATCGGGGCCAGGATGCTCTCGATGCGCTTCTGGAACGAGCGTTCCACCTCGGCGATATAATCGAGTTGGGTGGCATCCAGACCGCGACCTTGAGAGTTGGGCTGCGACAGCATGCGGCCGTTCTGGTCGACCACGGTGACGTTCTCCGAGGCCAGGTCCGGTACGCTGCTGGACACCATGTGGACGATGGCGGCAACCTGGCCTTCCCCCATCACGCGACCCGGCTCGAGGGTCACGATGATGGAGGCCTTGGCGGGTTCGCGGTCGCGCACGAATACCGAGTCCCGGGACATGGCCAGGTGAACGCGCGCGCGCTCCACCGGCCCCAGGGACTCGATGGAGCGCGACAGTTCGCCTTCGAGGCCGCGCTGGAAGTTGACCTGTTCGGCGAACTGGCTGACGCCGAATGCCTGGCTGTCCATCAGTTCGAAGCCGACGTTGCCGCCGCGCGGCAGGCCCTGCTCGGCCAACTGGAGTCGAAGGCTATGTACGGAATCGCCCGGTACCAGTAGCGCGGTGCCCCCTTCGCTGAAGCGATACGGCACGCCCCGGGTTTCCAGTTCGCTGATGATGCGCCCACCATCGGCTTCGGTAAGGTTGCTGTAGAGGACGCGATACTCGGGCTCGCGTGCCCACATCATCAGGGCGACCACGATCGCGACCATCGCGGCGCCGCCGACCAGGATGGCGATCAGCGGGTTGCCGCGCAGCTGCTGCTGGAGTCGCTCGAGCAGCGCAGTAGAGGAAGCGCTGGCTGACGAGGCCTGACGCTCCTGCGTCGTGGCACCATTGCTCATGCGCGCCCCCAGAAGAGAGCACCATCGGCTGCATGGAAAGTGTTGCTGGAAGATGGCATTGACTGCATCCGTTCACCGCGTTCTGGCTGCCCCTGACGGGGCGCAACTGTGATGAACGCTATTATGCGAGTCGCCCTCTACGCCAAAGGCGGGAAAAGCCCCTTTTTTACCTGCCAATTGGTCGTTTGGTGAAAATACGTAACCTGATAGCCTTGCTCTACATTCGCCAGGGGCCGGTTTCGGGAGGCCGCAGGCGCACGAGACGACCCATAACCTAACGAGCGAGGGTGCTGATCATGAGTTCACCTGCCATCCAGTCGGCGCTGGCCCAGATGCAGACGCTGGCGACCCAAGCCAGTGGACAGGCCGCCAAGGGCCAGCAGGTTTCCACTCAGGTGGGGCAGGGCGGCTTTGCCGGCGAGCTGCAGGCCTCGATTCAGCGCATCAATCGCCTGCAGCAGGCCTCCGCCGCCAAAAGCATGGCATTCCAGGCCGGCGATCCCAATGTCGAACTCAACGACGTCATGGTCGACATGCAGAAGGCCAGCGTGGCGTTCCAGATGGGCCTGCAGGTTCGTAACCGCTTGGTGGCGGCCTATAAAGACGTCATGAACATGCAGGTCTGAGGCTGGATATCCGGTATTCGCACGCCGACTTTCCAGTTCGCTATGGACTGTCGGTTTCAAGCCTGTAGATTGATCAGCCGCCCCTGCAGTTCATCCAGCCGCTCGGCGATGGCCAGTACCTCCTCGGAAGGAATCTGACGCAGCACGTCGCCCGTTTCCCTGTCCACGATGCGAGTGACGACGCGCGACGTGTCGTTTAGCTCGAACTCCACGCCATACTGGCGCAGCACTTCGTTGATCCGCTGTACCGGCTCCACCAGGTCGGCCTGGCTTGGTGACATGCCGTGGCTCTCGGCCTGGGCCAGCATGGTGCCGGCGGTGGGCAATGTAGCCAGCACGGTTTCCTTGCGCTGACGTGGCGTCAGGTCATGCAGTGCCGACGTGCTCAAGGCATTAGTGGCATCGGTCAATGGCGAAGACATGTTGTTTCCTTATGGATATCCCCGTGCTGATGCTGGCAAAACAGCACCCCCTCCAAGGCTTTCTGCAGATCGTCTTTTCTAGATAGCCTCTCCCGTTAACTCTATCGGCCGCGAAAGTCGCAGCTTTAGCCTCGACTCGAAATTATTTGTTTCGATTGTGACCACGACCGCAGCGTTGGCTGGATTGACGGTTCGTTGGTGCAAAGTGGGGCCAAGAGGATAGAATGCTGTTACGGATTGGCTACATTTCGTGGCGTTCCAATCCCGAACGTGCGTGCAAGCATACGGTGGTGTTCTGCCGATGTTTTCAGCAGCTGCCAGTGAGGCGACATGAGCCAAGAGCTACCCATCGAACGCATCATGCAGACCGGGCTTCTCACCTGCGAGCCCGACACGCCACTCTGGATGGCCGCCGAGCGCATGGCGGCGCGCCAGTGCAGTTCCATCGTAGTGGTCAAGGCGGGGCAGCCGCTGGGTATCTGGACCGAACACGACGCGTTGGCCGTCAACTTCGCCGACCCCGAAGCCGTTCGCCTGCCGATCTCTAAGATCATGAGCCAGCCGGTGGCAAGCCTGCATCTTTCCACGCCCATGACCGAGGCGGCGCTGCGCTTCAACGCCGAGAGACGTCGCCATTTTCTGGTCGTCGATGACGCGGGGGCGCCGGTCGGCATTCTGTCGCAGACCGATGTTGCCCTGAATCAGGGGCTCGAACCCTACCTGCGACTCCGAGAGGTACATGCGGCAATGCGCCAGCGGGCGCTGGTGCTGGATGGCGAGCAGCTGCTGGCACAAGCCGCGCGTTCAATGCGGCTCTCCGAATGCGATGCGGTGGTGGTCAAGTGTGCCGACGGCGAGCTGGGCATCCTGACCGAGCGCGACCTGGTACGGTTCGTGGCGCGCCACCCGGGCAACACGCCCATCGAAGGGCTGGCCAGCAGGCCTCTCCTGACCGTGAATCAGCATGACACCCTGATTGCCGCCCGCGACCTGCTGATGAACCATCGCGTACGCCACCTGGCCGTACTCGACGAAGCCGATGAAGTGGTGGGGCTGCTGGGCTTTCGCGATATGCTGGCCGGCGCCGAGCACCTCTACATGCAGGATTTGCGCAACGCGCTGGAGCAGCGCGACCGAGCGCTCGCCCAGTCGCGGGAAAACCTTCAGCTTGCGGAGCGAGTCATCGATTCCTCGCTGGAAGGCATCATCGTTACTGACCCAAACAATCGCATCGAATTCGTCAATCGCGCCTTTACCCACATGACGGGGTACACGGCCGAAGAGGTGATCGGCAAGACGCCGCAGGTCCTGTCATCGGGGCGCCACGACGCCGCTTTCTATCGCCAAATGTGGGACGCGCTCAAGCGCAGCGGTTACTGGCGCGGTGAGATATGGAACCGGCGCAAGAGTGGCGAACTCTACCTGGAGCTGCTGACCGTCACGGCGATCACCGACGACAATGGGGCGGTGAGCCACTACGCGGCGTTGTTCAGCGACATTACCCACCTGCGCGAGAACGAAGAGCGCATTCGCAAGCTGGCCTACTACGATGCCCTGACCGGCCTGCCCAATCGGCGCCTGCTAGAGGACCGCCTCGAGTTGGCGATCCGCCATGCCCATCGCAACCAGACCCGGCTGGCGGTGATCTTCGTCGATCTCGATCATTTCAAGGAGGTCAACGATGCCTTGGGCCACGCGTTCGGCGACGAGCTGCTGGTGATGATGGCGGAGCGCCTGCAGCTTCGCCTGCGCGAGGACGATACCCTGGCTCGCCTGGGCGGCGACGAGTTCCTCGTGCTGCTTCCCGATCTCGAGGAGGTTGACGAGGTAACCCGTATTGCGCGGCGACTGGTAGAAGCCGTGAGGGAACCCTGCGTGCTCGAGGGCCAGGAGTTTCGCCTTGGCTGCAGCCTGGGTATCAGTCTTTACCCCGATGATGCCACCACTGCCGAATCCCTGGTGCACAATGCCGACGTGGCCATGTATCGGGCCAAGCAGGAGGGACGCAACGGCTATCGCCTCTATCGCAACGAGATGAACCTGCAGGACGATCGCCAGCGAGCGCTTGAAAAGGCCCTGCGCGAAGCCTTCGTCTCGGGCGAGGGCCTGCAGCTGCACTATCAGCCGATATTCGAGAGAGAAAGCGGCAGGCTGCATGGCGCCGAGGCCCTGCTGCGCTGGCATCATCCGCTGCTGGGCAGCGTGCCTCCGATCAGTGCCGTTACCCTGGCCGAACGAGCGGGGCTGCTGCCGCAATTGGACGAGTACGTGCTGGAGCAGATCTGTGCACAGCTGGCTGCCTGGGGAGCCGTCGGTATCGGGGCGGTGCCCATCAGCATCAACCTCTCCGCGCGGCAGTTCTGGCAACACGACCTGCCCGTGCGTGTTGCCACCAAGCTCAAGGAGCACCGACTGCTCCCCGGCCTGCTGGGGTTCGAGATCGCCGAGCGCACCCTGCTCGACAAGCCCCACCAGGCGGCCGTCGTGCTCAAGCGCTTGCGCCGCCTGGGCGGCGAGGTCGCCATCAACGACTTCGGCACCGGTTATGCCTCCCTCGGCTACCTGCAGGATCTGCCGATCAGCATGCTCAAGATCGACCGGCGTTTCGTGCAACGGCTGGACAGCGGCCAGCGTGGCAGTGCGGCGATCGTGGCGGCAGTCGCCGGATTGGCACGCGAAATGGAGCTTCGCCTCGCGGCTGTCGGCGTCGAAACCAAGGCCCAGCGCGACATTCTGGGGCGCCACGGGGTCGAATTGATCCAGGGCTACCTGACCGGCAGGCCGGTGCCGGCCGAGCACTTTGCCAGCCTCTACCTGGCGACGCGCAGTGGAGTAGAAGCGCAAGACGCCTGACGAAACCTCACGCTTTTCGTCATTTCACTTGAAGGCCCGACCCGTTAGGCTAGGCGCCTTTATCGTCTTTTCCGGATTATTGCCGTTTCGATGAGTTCACTGAACGCCAGTAGTGGCGATCATCGTGGCCCCATGCGCCACGAGTCGCTGATGCCCACCCATCACGATCACGACCAGGACAGCACCTGGATGATCGGCTATCTGGACATCATGACGCTGCTGGTTGCCTTGATGGTGCTCATTTTCACGCTGTCCCATTTCGGCAGCGCTGATGAGACGTCAGCGCAGCGCCCGACGCCGATTCCCTTCGCAATACCGCTGCCCAGTGAAATGGCCCAGGCGCTGCCCACGACTGAGCCCGTGCCCGTCGAGCCCCAGCCCGTTACCGGCAGACTGAGCCAATCAGCTATTACGGCAGCGCTGGGCGTGGCGGGCCCGCCGCGAGGGACCGAACCACGAACCCCTACAGGCGCACCGCCTGCCTTCGTGGCGCCACCAACGCCGTTGGCCCTGCTGGCGCAGCGAGAACCCTCTCCGCTCTTGTTCTCGCAGGCTGAAGTGCCTAAGACCGTACTAGCGGCAAACGGCCTGGTGCCGAATCCTGAGGGGGAGTTCGTTCTGGTAGTGACCGACCGCCCTCCGAATGGCGCGCATGAAGTCGATCCGCAAGCCATCGCGGCATCGCAAGCGCTGCAGCAGGCGCTGGACGAGCGGTTGGAAGAAGCCCCCTACCTGGCCGATCTGGAAGGTGTCGAGGTGTCGCGTGTGGCGGAAGGGATCAAGCTGCGGGTGGAAGATCGTCTGTTGTTTCCCACGGCCGCTGCCGAACTCACCGAAGACGGCGAAGTGCTGATCCAGCGACTGATGGAGGTGATTCAGCGCCACGATGGTGACGTCGCCGTGGAAGGGCACACCGACAGCCGCTCGATTCAGACAGAAGAATTTCCCTCGAACTGGGTGCTCTCCAGCGCCAGGGCGATTGCCATCGTTCACGCCCTGGAGCGCGCAGGCGTCGACTCGCAGCGCCTGCGTGCGGTGGGCCTGGCCGACACGCGCCCCCTGGCGAGCAACGACACGGGAGAGGGGCGTGCCCAGAATCGACGTGTTGAGGTGATCATTCACGCGCGTTGATCTGCGCCTAAAGTCTAGTCGTTGGCGGCCGATATCAGGGGCAGCCCGAGGCACAGGAGGTGCTCGGATACGCATCCCGATATCGTGAGAACTTCATGCTTTCTTCCCTTAGATTCCGACTCCTGTTTGCCGCGGCATCCGTCATTGCCGTGGCCCTGATAATCAATGCCGCTGTCAGCTATTACACCGTCAAGTCGCATAACGACGAGCAGCTCTCTCGCAATCTCATTTCCGTCGCTGAAGGCAACGGCCGCACTATCAGTGAGTGGGTAGGCGTGCATGCCAGCATGCTCGAGTCGATGGAGAGCAGCATTCGAGCCGACCATCTCGATCCCGTATTGAAGGCGATCCAGGCGTCCGGCAGCTTCCTGGCCACCTACATGGCGTACCAGGACACTGGCGAAACCATCTTCTATGACGGTTGGGAGCCGCCTGCCGATTTCGATCCTCGAGTACGCCCCTGGTACGAAAGCGCCGCCGCCGAAGGCGAGAGCATCGTCACCCTGCCTTACGTCGATACCGTGACCGGTGGGCTGGTCGTCACCATCGCCAGCCCGTTTGAACGCAATGGCCGTCTGGCCGCAGTGGCCGGCGGTGACGTGGCCATCGACGATGTGGTGGCCATTGTCGAGAGTATTGCACCGACACCGAGCAGCTTCGCCTTTCTCGTTGCGGCGGATGGCACACTGATTGCTCATCCGGACTCTGAGCTGAGCCTCGAGCCCTCTACCCAGCTTTCTCCTGAGTTGGACGCAGCCTTCCTTGCCGGGCTTCAGCAGGCGAGCGAACCGGAGCGAATGGTCCTTTCAGACCGGCCACGGTTGCTTCAGAGCCAGCCGATTGCCGGCACCGACTGGCAGCTGGTCGTCGCGCTGGACGAGCGCGAAGCCACTGCCGGCCTACGCGCAGTGCTGGGCAGTTCCGCGCTTACCCTGGTGCTGGTGGTATTGGGAGCCGTGCTGGTTCTCGGAGCGCTCTTGACGATCATGTTCCGCCGCCTGCAGGCAGTGCGCAACGCCATGACCGACATTGCCAGCGGCGATGGCGACCTCACCCAACGGCTGCCGGAGGATGGCCGAGATGAAGTCGCGCAAATTGCCTCGGCATTCAACCAGTTCGTCTTCCGTATTGAAGACGTCATGCTCACGATTCGTGATGCCAGCGAGTCGGTCACCGTGGCCGCAGGCGAAATCGCCAGCGGCGGCCAGGATCTCTCCCGGCGTACCGAGAACGCCGCCGCCAGCCTGCAGGAGAGTTCGGCCTCGATCGAGCAGATCGCCAGCACGGTCGAGCACACGGCGGACTCGTCGCGCCATGCCAGCGAGCTATCCCAGTCGGCTTCCGACGTGGCGACCCGTGGAGGCGAAGTGGTGGGTCAGGTCGTGACCACCATGCAGGAAATCACGGCCTCATCGGAGCGCATCGGTCATATCGTCAAGGTGATGGATGGCATCGCCTTCCAGACCAACCTGCTGGCACTCAACGCCTCGGTCGAGGCGGCCCGGGCCGGGGAGCAGGGCCGCGGCTTTGCGGTGGTAGCGGGCGAAGTTCGCCAGCTGGCCACGCGCAGCGCCGAGGCCTCGCGAGAGATCCGCGGACTGATCGAGGCCTCCGGCCAGAAGGTGGCCTCAGGTACCCAGCTGGTACAGCAAGCCGGCGCCACCATGGATGAGCTGGTCGCGGGCGTCAACCGCGTGGCCAAGGTGCTGGGCGAAATCAGCGTGGCGGCGGGAGAACAGAGCGACGGCATCGGCCATGTCAACGTGGCCGTGGCCGAGCTCGACCGCATGACCCAGCAGAACGCCGCGCTGGTGGAGGAATCCACCGTCGCGGCCGAGCAGCTCAAGGAACAGGCCGATCGTCTAGCCGAGGCTGTGGGTGGGTTCAAACTCAGCGAGCGGAGCCAAACCATGACGCAACTGGCTTCCCCGGCCGCCTCGTCCAGCAAAAGAATCGCCAAGCGTGCACTGGTCGAGCTGAGCTAATTATTAGAAACGGGCCTAAAGTTCACCTGCCAGCAGCCGACAACTAAAAGATAAGGAAGGTGCCGAGCGCAGTAATCACGCCCGGCACCCGAATTCACCGGCACAAGGCAGTTTCTCATGGCCAGCATCTCTTCCCTTGGCATCGGCTCCGGGCTCGATCTCAACGGCTTGCTAGAACAGCTCAACGATGCCGAACGCGGCAAGCTCGAGCCCATCGAACAGCAGATCGAGACCCAGCAGGTCAAGATCTCTGCCTACGGCGAGCTGAAAGGGGCGCTGTCGGGTTTTCAGACCGCGACCAATGCGCTTAATGACGCCTCGCTCTACCAAAGCCTTTCCACATCCACTTCCGGCGAAGCTGTGGATGCCGCTGCCTCTGCCGACGCCAGCCTTGGTAGCTACGCGGTGGAAGTTTCCAATCTGGCATCTGCAGGCAGCTATGCCACGGCACGCCTGGAAGGGATCGAATCGCTCGATGACGCGGTGACGAGTAGTGATGGTACGCTGCAGCTTCAGTTCGCGCATGCCAACGGCGGAAACGGCGAAAGCGTGCCGGTTGCCATCGCAGCGGATAGCACGCTCGAAGACATCCGTGACGCCATCAATGCCGAGCAGGCCGGCGTCACCGCCTCGATCGTCAACGATGGCGAAGGCCATCGGTTGGCGCTGATGTCCACCGAAACCGGAGAAGAAGCCTCGATCACCGGCATGGACTGGACCGGCGTCGCCTTGGCCGATGGGGTGAGCTTCAGCGACACGGCAACTGCCGTCGACAGCGCGGGCAAGGATGCCCAGTTGACCGTCAACGGTATTGCTATCACCAGCCCTACCAATCAGGTAGAGGATGCCATCCAGGGCGTTACGCTCAACCTCGCGGCAGAGGGCAGCAGCATCGTCAAGGTCGAGCAGAACACACGCGCGGTACGGGAAGCCATCACCGATTTCGTCGAAGCCTTCAATACCCTGAAGGGCTCCATCGGTGAGCTGACCGCCTTCGATGGCGAGAGCGGCGAAGCCGGCGACCTGCTTGGCGACAGTGCCGTTCGCAGTGTCGAAGGGCGCTTGCGTGGGGTGCTGGCCGGCGGCGTGGCGGCAGAAGAGGGCGGCTTCTCCATGCTCAGCGACATCGGTCTCTCGCTCAAGCTCGACGGTACGCTGGAAATCGACGAGCAGCGACTGGATGAGGTGATCGCCACCGACCAGGATTCGCTGGGTGACTTCTTTGCTGGCGAGGATGCGCTTGGCGGCCTGGCCGGCCAACTGGGCGAAACCGTGACGCAGCTCGTCGGCAACAACGGCGCCTTGGGTGGCGCCATCAGCGGCGCCGAGAGCCGCATCGAGAGCCTCAATGAGCGCTATACGCGCATGGAGCAGACCATCGAAGGCACCATCGAGCGCTACCGCACCCAGTTCGGCCAGCTCGACGGCATGATCGCCCAGATGAACCAGACCAGCGACTACCTGTTCCAGCAGTTCGAGAATATGAACGCCCAGCTTGGGCGGGATTGATCGCAGCTGATCGAGCGGAAACGCCGTCAGGCATCGCCTGGCGGCGTTTCTGTTTCTTTGGACCCTGGGGTGGTCGTCGCTTCCGATAATCGCCTGTGCGCCCGCGCGCGCGCTCACGCCGTAATCCTCGGCTGGGGCAGGTCTCGTGCATAGGCTGTCAACGCCAAACGAAAATTTTTTCTTCTCGCCCTAAAGTCCCAGCGCCAAGTGCCGTTAAACAGGGTAACGGCCAACGGCGCCGTTGAGGTAGGCCCGAGATGCTGGGCCAATGAAACAAGGTTCAGTGGGCCCACCAATGGAGCCCTCAACGAAAAGAAGGAATGACCCATGTCAGTCATCAATACCAACATCACCTCGATGATCGGCCAGTCCAACCTGAGCAAGTCGCAGAATGCCCTGCAGACTTCCATGGAGCGTCTCTCCTCCGGCCTGCGTATCAACAGCGCCAAGGATGATGCGGCCGGTCAGGCCATCGCCAACCGCATGACCGCTCAGATCACCGGTCTGGCACAGGCTCAGCGTAACGCCAACGACGGTATCTCGCTGGCTCAGACTGCTGAAGGTGCTCTGAGTCAGATCAACGATAACGTTCAGCGTATTCGTGAGCTGACCGTTCAGGCTGAGAATGGCACCAACTCCGTTGCTGACAGGCAGTCCATTCAGGACGAGATCACCCAGCGTCTGTCAGAAATCGACCGCATTTCCGATGAAACCGCCTTCAACGGCGTCCGTGTGCTGGCTGAAAATTCTACTCTGAACATTCAGGTCGGTGCCAACGATGGTCAAGTCATCGGGGTAGAGCTTCAGCAAATCAACTCTCAAACACTGGTTGACGGTGCTTTTAACGTCCAGACACTTGTCAGTGAAGGTGACCTGACTCAAGCCGCTCTGGAAGACGGTCAAGGCACTCCGGTTACCGTAGCTCACGCCGACATCACCTTTACTCGTGGTGGTGAGGAAGTAACTGTTGCGGCTGCAGACTTCACTGTGGACGACGACGGTAACCATTACGTCAAGATTGACAATGAGTTTTATGCTGCAAGCGTCAGTATTACTGATGGAAATGGCACTGACGATCCGACAGCTGCTGTCACTATCGGTGCTAAAGCCGAAAATATCATCGTTGGCGGTGCTGCTGGTGAATCTGTCGAAGCCACTGCCAGTCCGCTTGCCACGCTGGACGCAGCTCTGAGCAAAATTGATGGTCTGCGCTCTTCTCTGGGTGCCGTTCAGAACCGTTTTGAAGACGCTATCACCAACCTGAACACCAACGAAACCAATCTGTCAGCCGCACGTTCGCGCATCGAAGATGCTGACTACGCGGTGGAAGTGGCCAACATGACCCGCGCGCAGATTCTGCAGCAGGCCGGCACTTCCGTACTGGCCCAGGCCAACCAGATCCCGCAGAACGTGCTGTCTCTGCTGGGTTAAGTTAAGGCGTGGCCGCAAGGCTGAAGTGGTAAGTAATGACGGGGGCCATTGGCCCCCGTTTTATGGCTTATGAAACTAACTCAGAGAGGCTTGTTAAGGCTTATGGGTCGTCCCGGTCGAAATTTTAACTTTCCTGATCCCACTAGGGTTACTATTCAAAATCCCACCCATTTTTGCACCAAAGAAATGGTTGTAGCCTTGTACAACCAAGAAACGGGGAGTGAAGCAAAAAATTTTAGTCAAACCGTAATTGACTGGTTTTCCCAGACTGCCTTTGATGCTGGCTGGACACATGTCACCCCGATTAAAAATGGGGATCAGCAAGGCATGCTCCTTGGACTTGATTTTAGCAAGCTGACACCCAAGGTGTTAATGATTGAATGATCTAAAATTGGGCCGTGCACTAAAGTAGGGTTGGCGGCCCTTTTCTCGGTTTCCGAATTATACCAATAGTAATGGGGGGCAGAACCACATTCCTTGAAAGCGCACCCAAGTGCAAACGAGGCGAGCATGACACCCGATGAACACCAGCAAGTCTTTAATGAGCTTCAGGCGGTGCTGGACGACACTCGCGCCACCATGGAGCGTTTCGAGGCTACAGGCATGGATGAGCAGATGTCGGATGACTATGCCCGGCTTGAAGAGATTGCCACTCAGGTGATCAAGGAGCAGCGGCAATACGTGATGCAGATGCTGGATGCGTCGGAGTCATCGCAGTCGACGCGCTCTGGTGCGCCCTGACAGCTTCGCTGAGCCTTTTTTTATCTATCTCCCATGCCTACCCATAGGGCTACTGTCAAAATTCGCCAGAGCGCTTCTCTGGCGGATCTCATGAAGACGGCATTGCCCACAACGATGAAACTGCCGAAACAATCCACCGTGTGACCCTTGCACGGCAGGGCGGTGGTTACAGTTATATCTATCATAGAATAGGAGCCCAGAGTCTGACCCACTGTCTTGGCTCTTACACCGTGTCAGAAACGCTGCATCCAGGGCGCTAAGGTCGACCTCTACGCTTGATCTGATGATAGATTCCTGCGTCACGCAGGATCTTCAGCACCGTGGCATCTCCTACCGCAACCCCGGCTTCCCTGACGGCCCTGGCGACACTCGCCCCGCTGGTATGACGTGGATCTTGCGCCAGCTCGATGATCAGCTTTTGCGTTTCCGCCGTCAGCGTTCTTCCAGGCGTCTTGGGACGCTTGGCTGGCTGGCGCTCTCCCTTGATGGCCTTGCGCCAGCGCTGAAACGTGCTCAGCGCTACGCCATGCTCACGGCAGGCTTCCGCATAGCTCACGACCCCATATTGTTGCCTTTTCTCGATCCGATCAACGATCAAAGCCTTCTCAGAGTCAGTGGGCCGGGGCCGGGCTGAAAAATTTTGAGACATGCGGTCGAATTCCAGATGCCCATCGTAAATAGGTGGGTGAGTGAAGGCAGTTCTTCGCACTCTGTGGACTTAACTGCAGTGGCAGACTTCCACGAAAAGAGGCTCACAGGCCGAATATTATACCGGTTGGTTAGGCATCTGCACAATGACGGCGGATGTCTTGGTGGTTGTATTATCTGTAGATTCAGCTGATCGATTGATAAATTGAACACAGGAGAGAAGATGATGGAAACTAGTACGGGAAGAAAGTTTGAGGTAAGAGGTATTGTGCTGACTGAAGAGGAGAAGAGAAAGTTTCGCTATGTCGCTGGTGTCAAGAAGATGCTGGGTGATATTAGTTTCGACTGGTTTCTCACGTTAACATTCAAGCATGCTGTGAAAGATAGGTTCGCGGCAGTAAATGCAATTGAGAATTTCCTCAATAAACTGAGTGAAAAGGCATTTGGACGTCGATCCAAGAAGCGAATTACGTCGTTTCCGGTAATTGAGGAAGGGTATTTCGATAATTCGCTCCATGTTCACATGATGATTCAAGATCTCACGCCGCAAATTCTCAATCCTGAGCGACGCAATCAATTCAATTTGCGAGATGCTGTAATTGAATCATGGCTGCAAGCCAGTTCTTCGGCAGGGAATCCTGCGTTGACTGCAGCCAGTGATGAATGGATCAAGCGAATTGACAATGTTGGACCCGTGGTGGAGTACATGACCAAACAAATTCATTCTACTCTGAATAGTGATCCCATTGTCTGGGATCAGGTCAGCCTAGATGGGCGACGAATTCGGCTTTGATTAAGCCGGGTGCCCAATTTTCAATTGACTTCTTTCTAATTGTCCGGGTATGGTGGCAAGTGTTTCATTGACAAAGCTTGCCACCGTGTTGGTTGCCCTGAGAAGTGTCGCGTTGCTGAGATGAGCATAGCGCTGTGTCGTTGCTACATTCGAATGTCCCAGTAATTCCTTCACTTCATAAATCGGTGTGCCAGTATTGACCAGATAACTGGCATGGGTGTGGCGTAGATCATGAATTCTGATGTCGGGAATTCCAGCATCCTTTCGAATTGCATCCCAGGTATGAAACAAGTTGACATAAGGCTTCAGTGTCTCAGGGTTCGGGAACACATAGTCACAGCCAGAAAACCGTTCGACAGTTTTCAGCAGAGCTACAGCGTAATCCGACAATGGCACATAGCGAACCTTGCCCGACTTGTTCTTGGGAATGCGCCATTGCTTCTGAATTAGGTCGATGTCGCACCACTTGGACTCAGCAACTTCATTTCTTCTCGCCCCTGTCAAGATCAGCATTTTGAATAGGTTGGCATGAACGGTAGATTCCAGTTCATCCAGCACCTTCCAAAGTGACCTTAGTTCATCTTCAGAGAGATACCGATCTCGCTGATTATTCTCCTTCAGCTTGCGAATCTTGGCAGCAGGGTTCTGCGTCACTCCGGGAATTTCCCAGTCCAGCGCGCAAACGAATAACCGGTGCAGGACGTTCAGCATCCGGTTGGTACTCGCTGGTTTGTGAGCCTTGCTGTGAGCGATGAAAAGGCTGTTGATATGTTGAGAGGCAATCTCATCCATATACAGCTTCCCGATGCTGGACTGCACATGCAGACGTAATTGAGCTTCATCCAGTTGCCAGCTTTTCTTGGCTGCTTTGATGTAGGGCAGGTAGGTGTCATGGATGAACGCATTGAGCGTTGGCACCTGACGCTTCAGCACCTTCTCGGCAAACGGATCCTGGCCAAGCTCGATCTTGGAAAGGGTCTGCTTCGCTTGCTGGCGCGCATCATCCAGGCTAACCACGCTGGCATCATGGAGCCTACGTTCCTTTGTTTTGCCGTGCGGATCCTTGTACCGGACATAGTAGGTACGCTTGCCTGTGGGCATGACCTTCAGCAGCAGGCCGGGCACATCTGTGTCAAAATAGTCGATCTTCTGCTTGCCTGTGGGGCAGGAAGCAGATGCTACAAAGGGTTGTGTGAGTTTAGTTTTTGGCATGGCTGTCACCTCGTGATGCTAACAGTATCACGATGGCGGCACCCTGTCTATTATTGAGATACTAATAGTATCATTGGAGCCTTGGCTTTGAGCGACGACATCGACGCCCACCTCAAGATAGCCGTAGCGCTGCGTTCCGTTCGTGGTGCCCTTGGTCTCAATCAGGCCGAGTTCGCTGAACTGGTCGGCGTCTCCAAGCCAACCATTGCGCGTGCCGAGACCATGGAAGTCGCGATGCGGCTGGATTCCTACTCCAACGTGCTAAGAAAACTGAGAGAAATCGGCGTCAAGGTCGATACCCTCTACTCGGATAGCGTTCAGATCGAGTTCGAACCGCAGGCACTTGAGTCCCTCAGAGAGCGCTTAGCTGACCAGGGACGGCGGCGGCAGGACCGGACGCAGACCGGAATCGGGGTTCTGAAGCCTGTCCGGCTCACCAAGGACGACCACGACCGGATAGCAAAAAGGACGCAGGAAACCTTGAGCAAGCTGCCCAAGGACAAGAATGATCAGACGTAGAAAGCCAAAACAGTGCCTCTTCCATTGAAATCAATGGCTTGGTTGGTTTTTGCCATGCGCCAGCTACTCCTTTTCAAGGCTCGCGCTGTAGAAAATGAGTAGAAAGAAGTCGTCGTGATACTATTAGCATCATAAAAAGTCTTTGCTAATCAAGCCATTCTTGTCAGGACCGTCTACCAGCGCCAAGGACGACGCCGCCGGTCAGGCCATCGCCAACCGCATGTCCAGCCAGATCACGGGTCTGTCTACTGCGCAGCGTAACGCCAACGACGGTATCTCTGTCGCCCAGACCGCTGAAGGCGCACTGAATCAGGTTAATGACAACCTGCAGCGCGTTCGTGAGCTGACCGTACAGGCACAGAATGGCACTAACTCCGCAGATGATCTTAAGTCCATTCAAGATGAAATTAACCAACGTCTGAATGAGATTGATCGTATTTCCGAGGAAACCAATTTCAACGGCACCAAAGTGCTGGCTGAAAACCAGTCAATTTCCATTCAGGTCGGTGCAAATGATGGGGAAACCATCAGTGTCGATCTCAAAAAGATCACTTCAGAAACCATGAGAATGGATAGCCTTGATGTGACGCAGCGTACTATCCAGTCAGAGAACTTTGGCGCTACTGCCTCTAATACTGACACAGGAGTAACCGTTAAGTTTGATATTAGTGCTATTGCTGACATGGAGGACCAGAATGGCACGCCGTTGGCTGATGTGGCTGCAGACGGAAATATCTTTGCTAAGAATGGTGGCGGTTACGTCGCGCTGGCTAGTGATGGGAACTACTATGACATCGATACTAGCGACGCAAGTGCCCTGACTTTTGATTCTAGCTCAACAGCCGTCGATGCTGATGATGTTGATACCCAAAGCGGGCCGGTGGATAGCGTTCTTGCCGATGTGACGCTCGATACCGCTACCAATCTCGCTAGCTCCGATCTTGTCGAAATTAACGATAAGGATGGTAATGGCACCGGTGAGTACGTCATCGATAATGGTGATGGCACTTACAATCTGGCAACTATTGCCACAGATGGTGAAGCTAGTGTAGGTGAGGCACTGACTGTCGATCCTTTGAAGGCTATCGATGATGCACTTAGCCAAGTGGATACCCTGCGCTCTGATCTGGGTGCTATCCAGAACCGTTTTGAATCTGCCATCACTAACCTGCAGACCAACGAAACCAACCTGTCTGCCGCCCGCTCGCGCATCGAAGATGCCGACTACGCGGTGGAAGTGGCCAACATGACCCGTGCGCAGATCCTGCAGCAGGCCGGCACTTCCGTACTGGCCCAGGCCAACCAGATCCCGCAGAACGTGCTGTCTCTGCTGGGTTAATCTGGACCAGACAAAGAGAGAGGAGCTTGTTTGGCCTCGCTCTCTGGACCCCGACAGGCGCCCTCGTGGCGCCTGTTTTTTTAAGGAGAACTAGATGACCGAACGACACACGAGCCTATCGGCAAGGGAACTGCTCGATATTCTTATGCCTAAGCTAAAGGCGACCGAGCATTTCCTTGCCGATACGCTTGAGGTCAAGATTCAGTCTTGTCTCGATCCCAGAGAGAAACTGAGGCTGAATAAACTCAAGGTGGAGTTCGAGCTGGAACTCGGCATGATCCGCATGAATCTCGATCATCTTCTCAGGCGATTTTCTAAGGAGTTTATTGCGGTTCAACAAGGGCTGGAAGACGCTTCGTTGGCACTGGATGAGCATGAAACCGTGGCCATCGAGAGCATTCGTCGGCTGTATGCCCAGGCTCATGGATATCAGACGGATAGGGGCGGGATGTCGAATGAATGAAGCTGAGCATCAACGGGTAATCGACGAGCTCCAGCAGGTCATTGAAGAAACCCACAAAACAATGTCGCGTTTTGAGGCCACCGGCATGGATGAAGAGATGCGGGAAGATTACGACAAGCTACTGGAAATATTCGACCTGTCCGTGAAACAGCAGCGGGAACATACGCTGGCGATGCTGGAGCAGGGCCGCACTGAGCGGCCCGTCTGATCGGATTGATTACTGAGTCGGATTCAACTCGGTGATCCGGAGCGTCGCTGACTGCATCTGATCGCTGCCGTGAACGCCCACCCAGATATTGTACATTCCACTTGGCGGGTTCTGGAACATGACCACCGGATCGAGCCCATTGAAGTCGTCGTTGCAGTACCAGCGACCATCGGGCGCGTTGATCACCAGCGTGGTATCGCTGCCTGAGCTAGCGCTGACATAGAGCGGCATGTTGCCGGCCGTGTAGTGCAGGTCGACGTCCGGGGCGCTGGCCATGATGTAGCCGGTGCAGTTGGGGCCCAGCTTGGCGCTTACCGGCGAGGAGCCGCCGGCCTGCAGGCTTTGGGTCCAGGGGTCGGGCGTGAAGCCGGCCTGAAGGTGAACGCTGCCGTAGCTGGGCTCGGCGCTCCAATCCGGTTCCTGGGCATGGGCTGAGGTAGCAGCGGCCACCATGCTCAAGGCAATTAACCCGAGACGGGCGTTATGCCAGGCGCTTGTTTGAGTTCTTTTCATGTGGGTTTCCTGCGTAAGCGAGCAAGGGCTCGGGCAAGGGCGCCCCGGTTACGCAACGTAAACGGGTGCCGCGCGCAAGCGAGAGCGTATGCCGCGCAGGGCCTTATGAGAAGTCGCTATCGTCATGAGATGGCTAGCGTTAATTCCACGCTGGAAGGACTCGCGGGGCTTCAGGCCGTATTGCTGAGCCTGGCGCTACCGCCCTGGCTCTGCACCGCCCGAGCGATAACGTCGTATTGGCTCAGCGAAGGTGAGGCATCCAGCGTGTTACGGTTGGCCGTGTTCTGTGGCGCGCTCGATTCGGCCGTGGTCTCCTCGGCGCGTGCGCCGCTATTAAGGGGAGGGCGCTGGCTGGCGTGCAGCTCGCTGGCCTGGCGCGACAGTTCTAACTGGGCAGTCAGCAGATACTGACGTGCCTGAGCGGCCACCTGGTGGTCCTTGGGTGAAGGGTCGGCAGGCGCCAGGGCCGCGCTGATCACCTGCTGCATCTTCCCGATGGTGGCACGAGGGTCGCCGGGCACGGGGCCGTAGTCTACGGGGACTTCGCCCGCCACGGCGTAGCGCTTGCCATCGGGGCCACGCTCGTACTGGAAGCTGGCCGCGCCGGTATACTGCCCGCCGGCGATCTGGTGGGCCAGCTCGTGCTGGCGCACGTCGCGGTCGGTGGTTTTCATCTGTTCCAGCTGTTGCAGTTCCTGCTCGCTGAGGGTCTCTCCGTTGGGCTTCTGGGCAGTATCGGCCTTGGCCACCTTGCCATCGGCGGCTTCTTCGCCCGCGGCATTTGCCGAGTCACTCTTGTCGGCTTCGCCCAGCGCGCGTGTTGGCTCGTCACGCACCGAGGGTTGGGCCGGGCCAGGCGCTTGGGCTGAGTAGCTGACAGGGCCGATAACCGTGGAAGCGAACATGAGGGTCATCCGTTCGAGAGACAGGATCGAGTAGAGTATTGTCGCGTCGTGCGTTGAAGGCAATTCTAACGCCAGGTCACGTCGCCAGGAGCCTTCGTTACCGTCATGCCCAGTATCGATGTCGTGTTGCAGCTTTCTGCCGAGGCTTGCCTTGCCCACTACGAGGGCCGGGTAGGTCAGGTGCTTGCCTCCAGCCTGGATGGCCGGCGAGTGGCGTTTCCTGCCGAAGCGCTGCGTCGTGTCGTCACCCGGGAGGGTGTGCATGGTACGTTTCGGCTCACTTTCACGCCTGAAGGGCGCTTCCTTGATTTGACGCGCTTGAAATAGCCACCTAACCGCGCGTTATTTGTCTCAGGTCAACCTTCGATGTCTCGTTACGATTAACTCGCTCTGCTATAACGACGAATCGGCACAGTTGCGTTTCATTCGCGCCTCTATGACGCGCTCCCGTTACCGGCCATCTTGACGTGCGGCCAATCCACAAGGCCAAGCCATGCTCATCAGAAAAGCACGCGAACCCCGCGAGTACGAGAACCCCCACCTGGATGCGTTAGCCGAGCCGCCGGAGGTGGGGCATGAACTTTTCGTCGGTCTGAGTTCACTGCGGGATACCCTGAGCTGGCATCACCACTCACGTGATTTCGCCTTCGCCCATGCGCGCTACCTGCGCAGCCGCGTACTGGCGCTGGGGCTCATCTTTGCGCTGCTCTCGCCGCTGTGGATCGTGGTGGATGCCCTGGTGCTGCCGACCGATCTGCTGGGCCATATCCTGATAGGCCGGGTCGTGTTGATGCTGGGGCTGGTAGGTGTCCTGGCGCTTGCCTATGGGAGCCGGGAGCGTATCCGGCGGATCCGCTTCAGCGCCGGTATGCTGCTGGCACTGCCGGCAGGGTTCTATCTGCTGGTGTTGGCCATGTTGCCGCCAGACCAGGTGTCGAGCCTGGTAGGGTATGGGTTCATTCCCTTCCTGCTGGTGGCCGCGCTGAGCGTCTTTCCCTTCACGCTGCTGGAGTCGCTGGGTGCCGGTCTTGCCATGCTGGGGCTGCTGGCCTTTTCCCAGGTTGTCGACGGTAGCTGGTTGACCGGTCGCGGCATGGAAAATCTCTGGCTGCTGGGAAGCCTGTTGGTGGTTTCCCTGGCGGCCAACCATTTCCAGCTCAGCCTGCTGCTTCGGCTCTATCGGCAAGCCACTCACGACCCCTTGACAGGTCTTTTCAACCGCGGTGCGCTCGAGGTGCACCTGGCCAAGGTTCAGGCCTGGCAGCGTGAAACCGAAGGGCAAGACAGCCTTGGTAACGTGCCCTGCTCGCTGCTGATGCTCGACCTGGACCACTTCAAGCGCATCAACGATAACTATGGCCATTCGATCGGCGACAAGGTGCTGTGCCAGTTTGCCGGTCTGCTCGTCAGGCAGACGCGGCGGCACGACTGCGTGGCACGCTATGGCGGCGAGGAGTTCATCATCATTCTGGTGGGTAGTGGCCAGGCCAGGGCAATGGAGGTGGCCGAGCGGATTCGCTACGCCGTGGAGAAAAGCGAGTTCACCGACCACGATGGCCAGCATATTGCGGTGACTGCTAGCATCGGCGTGACCCGGCTGGAGCAGGACGAACCGCCCCAGGCGGCACTCAAGCGCGCCGACGAGGCCCTCTATAAGGCCAAGCGGGAAGGGCGCAACCAGGTGGTGGCGGCATCCGATAGCGCGCTTGCACAATAGCGCAGCCTCAAGTCTTGCGGCTTCCTGCCGATATAGGATCAGGATAGTTAGCGAGCGGGGGCAAAATGCCCAACAATTCTCAGCAGGTGGCGTTGCATACCTGGTTGTTTCTCGTGCCGGTGCTGCTGCTGGTCATGGGCGCCATCTACGGGTTGGCGAACTGGCAGCTGCCGGTTGAGTGGCAGCCGGCCTCGGTCAGCCTGCCCATCATGCTGCTGGTCGGTGCAGGCCTGTTGGCCAATCTGCTGGGCAGGAGGTCGGCGGCGCAGCTGTGCGGTGCGCTGCTGCTGCCGTTCGGGCTCCATGCCCCCGTGCTGGTGTGGCTCCCACAGGGCCTTACCGCCACGTTTCCTGAGGTTTATGAACCACTTTCGCCGGCTACCAGCATTGCGCTACTGATCGTCTCGGCTTGCCTGATGGCTGGTACCGGCTCGTCGCGTGCTCGATTGATGTGGTGGCTGGGGGGGATCGGCATCATCGTGATTGGCGGCCTGAGCATCGTGGCCGGGCTGCGCCCCGACCTGCTCGCTTCGAGCCCCTGGGGTACGGCTTTCGCCACGCCTTTCACCGCCTTGCCTGCGCTGCTGTGCGGTACCGCCATGGTATTGAAGGCGAGAAACCCGTACGTAGCGCCACTGCTGGGGCGTGGGGCTATCCTGGCCCTGGCGGGTGGTGTGACGGCGAGCGGACTGGTTTGGTACGCGCTCACCTGGCAGCAGCATGAAGCCAGGCAGCAACATGCGAACGATCTTTTTTCCAACTTCAAGATCACCGCCGAACGTGTGGTGGATGGACAGCAGCGAGAGCTGCAGCGTCTGGCGGAGCGCTGGGCTCAGTTGGGGGAGTTGCCGCCTGATAGTTATCGTCAGGTTGAAGTCAACGCTTTCTTTCGCGACATGCCGAGCCTGTTGTCGTTGTTTTGGCAGGGGGAAGAAAATGAACAGTTCCGCTGGGGGCGGGAGCGTAACACCGAATTCCAGCTGCTGAACTGGCTCGAGCGCCATGACTGGCTGATGGACTGGCTGGCGGTAGGGGGCAGCTACCCGCGCTGGGTGCTGCCGGATGCCTACAGGCCCGAGCTGGCTCTCGTTTCGGTACCGCTGCCCGAGCCCGCCGATAGCCGTCTGCTGGCTGTTCTCGACCTGAGCCATCTCTTCAGCCAGGAGATTCGTTCACTCGTGACGCCGCTTACGATTTCCGTCCAGCGGCACGGTCGCCTGATGGTGACCAATCAAGGGACTGACGACCAAGCGAATCTGGAACTCCGACACGGATGGC
Source organism: Billgrantia hypersalina (assembly GCF_052584175.1). Taxonomy (NCBI): domain Bacteria; kingdom Pseudomonadati; phylum Pseudomonadota; class Gammaproteobacteria; order Oceanospirillales; family Halomonadaceae; genus Billgrantia; species Billgrantia hypersalina. Next base: position 378,464 of record NZ_JBMIQI010000018.1, on the reverse strand, counting down.
TGGTGCTCCCCGGCGGGGCAACTGTCAGGGTACGCGTGCACGGCGAAGGGCCCTCGACCACAGCGGGCCTGCTGGGTGGGATGCCGCTCGGAGTGGCCGTAGGCGGGTTGGTGCTGAGCTACCTGCTGGCCTTCAGCCTGGCCATGGCCGATCTGAGCCGGCGCCGCTCGCTGGCTCTGGCACGTACCCAGCGCCACCTGCGTGCCCAGCAGCGCGTACAGACCTTGATCGCCCGCGATCAGCCGCTCGCGGAGACGCTTGGCGCCATCTGTCGCATCGTTGAGGCCCAGGTGCCGGGCGGTATCGCTTCCATCATGCTGTGCGACGAGGCAAGGCTTTGCCTGGAGCGCCTCTACAGCGTCAATCTGCCGCAAGCCTTTTGCAAGGCCGTCGCGGGAGTGGCGATTGGCCCCGAAAACGGTGCCTGCGGCCGCGCGGCCTTTATCCGGGACTTCGTGGTATGCCCCGAAATCGCACGTGATCCGCGCTGGCGCGGCTTCCATCAGCTCGCCGAGCGGCATGGCCTCAAGGCGTGCTGGTCGTATCCTGTGACGGGTAGCAACGCTCAGGTCTTGGGCACATTCGCCATCTACTACTGCCGGCCGGGGGAACCCACCAAGAGCGACCGCCGACGCGTTATCGAAGCTGCCGAACTGGTTTCGCTGGCGGTCGAGCGTGAACGCAACCGCGAGGCATTGAAGGAGAACGAGCAGCGCTACCGGTCGCTGTTCACCTACCACCCCGATGCGGTGTTCTCAGTTGATATGGAGGGTCATTTCACCTCGGCCAACACCGCTTGCAGCAAGGTGACGGGGTATGCTCTCGAGCAACTGATCGGCTCGCATTTCTCAATACTGGTCCAGCCGGGAGAGCAGGAGCAAATCCGTTCGCTCTATCGAGCTGGCGAAAAGGGCGAGGCTTTCCGCTATTCGGTTTCCATCCGCCACCGTGAAGGGCACAGCGTCTATCTCGACGTGACCAATCTGCCTATCGTGATTAACGGCCGGGTCATCGGCTTCTATGGCATCGCCAAGGACATGACCGAGCAGCACCATCGCGAGACGGAGCTGCGACTTCTGCAGCGCAGCGTGGAGGCGAGCATCAACGGCATCATTATCGCCGATGCCAGGCTCCCCAGCGTGCCCATCGTCTATGTCAACGAGGCCTTCGAGCGTATCACGGGGTACAGTCGCGATGATGTGATGGGGCGAAACTGCAGTATCCTGCAGGGCAGCGAGACGGACGCGGAAGCCGTGGAGCTGCTGAGGCAAGCGATCAAGGAGCAGCGCGAAATCAGTGTCACGCTGTGCAATTACCGCAAGGATGGCACGCCCTTCTGGAACAACCTCTACCTGGCCCCGGTGAGGGATGGTGAGGGCGTCGTCACGCACTTCGTAGGTGTCCAGCACGACATTTCCGAGCGCAAGTCCTATGAGGCGAAGTTGTCGTTTCATGCCAGCCACGATGCGCTGACGGGGCTGGCCAATCGCTCCTTGTTCGAGGACCACCTGCTGCACGATGTTCAACTCGCCAAGCGCCACGGGCGTCATCTTGCAGTCCTGTTTGTCGACCTGGACGACTTCAAGCCGATCAACGACAGTCTCGGCCACGAGGTGGGCGATCAGGTGCTGATTCAGGTGGCCCAGCGTTTGGCCGATGAGCTGGACCCGGGGGATACGCTGGCTCGGTTCGGTAGCGACGAATTCGTCATTCTGCTGCCCGAGCTGCTGCGTGAGGAGAGCGCCATTCGACTCACGGAGCGTCTTCTTGCCTGCATACGCCGCCCGTATCGGGTCGGCAATCATGAGCTCTACATCGGCGCCAGTGTGGGTATCGCCTTCCTGGACAAAGCGCTGGATAATCCCGTCGAGCTGATACAGCAGGCCGATATGGCCATGTATCGTGCCAAGCAGAAGGGACGTAACGCCTGGGAGTGCTTTACCAGCGACATCAACGATGAGGTGAGCGCGCGCATGGCGCTGCGCAACGATCTGCAGGAAGCGATCGAGGCGGAGAATTTCGAGCTGCATTACCAGCCTTTGCTGGACGCCCGCAGCGGACGGGTGATTGGCTTCGAGGCGCTGGTGCGCTGGAAGCACCCGGTCAAGGGCTACCTCTCACCCGGCCTGTTCATTCCGCTGGCCGAAGATACCGGGCAGATCGGGCCGATCAGCGAATGGGTGCTGCGCCAGGCGTGCCGCGACATGTGTCGGTTGGCTGCCGAGGGCTATGGACACTATCGCGTCTCGGTCAACCTCTCGCCGCTGCAGTTCCGGCGCGCCAACTTCCTGAGTAACCTTCAGCAGGCGCTGCTGGAGACCGGGCTGGCGCCGGAGTACCTCGAGCTGGAGCTGACCGAGGGGGTTCTGATGGCCGATACCGCTGCGGCCGTCGATACGCTGCATCGTTTGCGCGACATGGGAGTGGAAGTTTCCATCGACGACTTCGGCACCGGCTTCTCGAGCCTTAGCTACCTGAAGCAGTTGCCCATCGGCAAGATCAAGATCGACCGCAGTTTCGTGCGTGATATCGCGACCAGCCGACACGACAGCGCAATCGTGCAGGGCATCATTTCCATGGCACATCACCTGGGTTTGACCGTGGTGGCGGAAGGCATAGAGGAAGCCGACCAGCGCGATTTCTTGACGGCGCATGGCTGCGATGTGTTCCAGGGATTCTTCTTTGCCCGGCCCATGCCATTCGAGAAGCTGCAGGGCTATTTGCGGGAGCAGACAGCGCCGGCCAGGAACACGTTACTGCCGTTCAATAAGTAGCCCTGCTGCGACCACGGCAAACGGTAAAACACTCAACGACTGAAGGGGCGGAAGACAAGGATGGGGCAGGACGAGTTCATTCGGGTGGGGAGCCCGACCGAGATCGAGGCGCTGCTGGAGCAGTTGATCCAGCCGGGCGGTGCGTCTCTGCTGCTGGAAAAAACCGGAAGCACGCCCTTGCCCGTCGTCGTGATGGAGCTGTCGGCGCCCGAGTCGATGGTTCTCGATATTACCGCGGTGCGTGAAATCGTCGGTGAGTTGAAGCGCGGTATCGGTTTTCAGCTGCTGGGGCAGGTGCAAGGCAAGATGATCCGCACCCCCTTCGTGAAGTCGCTGCAGATCGAGACGCAGGAGGGGCGAGTACGCTGCCAATGCGAGTACCCCCATTACCTCGAAGAACTGCAGCGTCGCGAGGCCTTTCGGGCCCGCCTGCGGTTGGGCATGGAGGTGGGGGCCATCGTTCGCGGTATCGAAGCCGGTGGTGACGCCACGGTGCAGGGCGACCTCAAGGACCTTTCGCAGCAGGGCTGCCAGCTCGAACTGCCTTCCTCGGCGGCTACCTTGCTGGCTGAAGCGGCTCTGGTCGAGATCGAGCTCTGCTTTCCCAATGGCACACGTTTCTCGGTTCAAGCGGCACCGCGCCACAAGGTGGCGGATAGCGATCGTCAGACCCTACGGGTCGGCTTTCACTTCGAGAACTGCAGCGCCGAGCAGGAGCGGAAGCTCTGGTTCTTCGTGCGCGAGATCGAGCGCGAGTCGTCACGCTATGGTGAAGAGGCCGATGTGGGCCGCCTGCCGTCGACTCTGTTCCAGAGCCAGTCGGTGGGGGCCGCTGCCCCGGTGGGTCGGCGTAACCTGTTGGCGTACCCGACTCCCATGGCGCGGCGGCTGGCCAGAGTAGCAGGCTATCTCGATGCCCAACTGCTGGAGTTGCAGCAGGGGGACGGCATCGATCCCGTACAGCTGTCTCGGCATGCCGACATGCTGCTGCAGCTGGCGGAGGAGGATATCGAGGCCTTGCTCTTCGCCACCCGCTGCCTGGGGCAGGAGCCGCTGCTGGTGCGCCACGGGTTGAGTGTTGCCGTGCATGTGCTGGCGCTGGCCGGGAGTGGCTCGGTACCGCGCGACGTCCGCAAGGCGCTCGCAGCCAGCGCCATGGTCCACGACCTGGGCAAGGGGCTGTTGCCGCCCGGCCTGCTTTCGGCCAGCCCGTTTGGTCCCGATGAGTATGCCAGTCTCAAGGCACATGTCGAGCTGTTGGTACAGCGCCTGGAGCGTTGTCAGTGGCTTTCGGTAAACATCATGCGAGCCATGGTGACGGGTATCAATGAGCGCCTCGACGGTAGCGGCTACCCGGCAGGTAACGAAGGCGACGACCTTTCCGAACTGGCTCGCATGGGTGCGGTGGTCGACGTGGTGGACGCCATGCGCCGTGACCGGGCCGACCGGCCCGCGTGGCGCATCGATGCGGTATACCGCCATCTGCTCAAGTCACCCCAGCAGTTCGATCCACGCTGGGTGAAGCGCTACGTGCAGCGCTTCGGGCTGCGCCCGGTGGGCTCGTTGGTGCGTTTCTCGGGCGGTGCGCTGGGCTGGATACAACGGCTCGATCAGCAGGGCAAGCCCTTCCAGGTGCAGCTCACGGAAGAGGTTTCACCGCCCGGCGAGGCCGTGGGCGAGATAATGCGTGGGGACGTGACCGCGCGCCTGGGAGAGATGGTCGAGGAGGTCGCCGTCTCGACATGAGGCAATCCTGCAGGGTGAGGGTATCCGCCCTAAAGTTGGTTCGTGACCGGCCGATATTAGGAAATAACCCCTTGATCGCGGGCTTTTCACCGGAACCCTTGGCGCGAAGCCTGCCACAATAGCCGCATGAAGAAGGAAGCGTCATGGCGACGATAAGCTCACTGGGCATCGGTTCCGGGCTGGATCTGAATAGTCTGCTCGATCAGCTCAATGCGGCCGAGCGCAAGAAGCTCGAGCCCATCAAGCTGCAGCAGCAGGGGCACCAGGCCAAGATCTCGGCCTATGGCAAGCTGCAGAGTGGCTTGACCAAGCTGCAAGAGGCGGCTGCCAAGCTCAATGACCCGAAGTTCTTCCAGAGCGTCTCGAGCAGCGTAACCGGTACGGGTATCACAGCCGCCGCCAAGTCCGATGCGCCGCCGGGGCGATACTCTGTCAGCGTGACTGCACTCGCCACGGCGCAGAGCATTGCCGCTACCGGAGTGGAGGACAAGACAGCGCAGCTGGGCGGAGGCAACGTAAGGCTGACGCTCGGTGAAGGCGAGCCGATCGATATCGTCATCGATCCTGCCAAGAGCACGCTGGAAGATATCCGCCAGTCGATTAACGATAGTAAATCCGGTGTCACGGCTACCATCATCGATGATGGTTCCGGTAGCCCGCATCGCTTGGTGATTACCTCCAGCGAGACCGGCACCCAGGCGGCAGTTACGGCAGAGTTTTCCGGAGGGCTTGAACAGCACCTGGGCGTTACGCCCGAAACGGTGGTGGCGGCCAAGAACGCCTCGCTCACCGTCAATGGCATCGCCATCACGAGCCAGACCAACTGGGTCGAGGGGGCGATCCAGGGTGTGACCCTCGATCTTGCTGAAGAAACTGCCGAGGGCAGCAGCAACACGGTAGTGGTGGAGCGTAACACCTTGGCCATTCGCGAGGCGGTAAGCGGCTTCGTCAAGGCGTATAACGACCTGCGCAAGAACGTCGGGGAGATGACGCGTTTCAATGCAGATACCGGTGTCGCAGGGGAGTTGCTGGGCGACAGCGCCCTGCGTACCGTCGAATCGCGCCTGCGCGGTGTGCTTGGCGGTGCGGTAGGCGGGGGCGATCTGCGCATGCTGTCGGATGTGGGCATCACGCTGCAGCGAGACGGTACCCTCAAGCTCGATGAGGAAAAGATGAGCGGGATTGTTGCCAACGATCCCCAGTCGCTTGCCGCTTTTTTCGCTGGCGAGGACAAGGCGGGCGGCCTTGCCGGCAAGCTGGGCGAGACGCTGGATCAGGTGCTGCGCGATCGTGGCTTGCTGGATAACGCCAAGCGGGGGCTCGAGTCTCGTATCAGTGGTCTCAAGGATCGTTACGAGCGGATGGAGCGCGGCATCGAACAGACCATGCAGCGTTACCGTACCCAGTTCGGTCAGCTCGACAGCATGATTGCCAACATGAACCAGGTGAGCGATTACCTGTTTCAGCAGTTCGATATGATGAACGCCCAGCTCGGGCGCAAGAAGTGACGGCACATGTGATCGGCCATGCCAGCGTGATGCCGCAGTAACCGGGTCATGAACCATAGGAGAGTTTCGCCATGACTGTCATGCGAGGAACAGCCGCTTACGGCCGTGGCGCCGGGGCCTATGCACGGGTCGGGGTGGAGAGCGGTGTGATGTCGGCCTCGCCCCACCAGCTAATCGTGATGCTGTTCGATGGTGCCCAGGGGGCCATTCGCGCGGCACGCATCCACATGCAGGCGGGTAACACCGCGGAGAAGGGCAAGGCCATCTCCAAGGCGCTGGATATCGTCAACAACGGTTTGTTGGCGGCGCTGGACACCGAAAAAGGCGGCGAAATCGCCGAGCGGCTCGGTTCGCTCTATGAGTACATCTCGCGGCTGTTGCTTTCCGCCAACCTGCACAACGACCAGGAGAGCCTCGACCAGGCCGAGAACCTACTGGACGACATCGCCTCGGCATGGCGGGAGATCGGCAGTGCAGGAGCGCAAGGCTGAATGGCCATGACGACAACCCGAGCCCTACTCGACGGCTACGCCCAGCTTCGGCAGCAGGTCGCCATCATGCTCGAGCTGGCGCGAGCCGGTGAGTGGGATGCGCTTATCGAGCGCCAATCCGATTATCTACGATTGTCGGATCGTATCAGGCTGCTCGACAAGGAGGCCGAGCTGGATCATGACGGCGTGCAGCGCAAGGCCGATCTGCTGGAAGCGATTCTGGGCGATGACCTGGCCATCCGCGAACAGCTCCTTTTACGCCGTAGCGAGCTGGGTCAGTTGATGGGGACTAGCCGTCGTCAGCGTGACCTGCATCGCAGCTATGGCAAGCAGGCGACTGCCGTGATCGAAGCCTCCGACAAGTTCGGTCCGGAGACGCCGTGAGTGGCATTACGCCACTGCTGGATACGCTTCTCCACCAGGTGCTGGGCAAGCGTGTCGACACGGCGGCGCCGCGCGACCTGACTGAACCGGTGCGCCCGGTCGATCCGGGCGAAGGCCCCAGGGCTCTGCATAGCGACTCGCGGCTGGAGGGGCGTCGCCCGGTACTGGCACCTCTGCCAGGCACTGCCACGCCTTCCCCGCGAGGCGAAAGCCAGGCGCCACGCGCCGATGCTCTACCACCCCCCGCTTCCGCCCAGACTCACTTCAGCCCGACGGCACGCACCATCGCCGATCTGCTGGTGCGCTTTCCTGCACCGCCTTCGGTACTGAATGCGGCGGTGCCGTTGATGAACTCGAGCGGGGTACCGAGCGCCTCGACACTGGCCGACAGGCTGCAGTCAGGGATACGCGACAGCGGCCTGTTTTACGAGTCCCATCTCTCTCGTTGGTATAAAGGCGAAGTCAGCCGACAGCAGCTGGAGCGTGAGCCCCAGATGATGCGAACGCTGCGCTTCACTGCTGCCGCACCGACTCAGGCGGGTACGCCAGCGCCGGCGCCCATGCCGGCATCGCCGCAAGCGCCACAGAGCCCGATAACGCCGCCCGGCGCGCTGCCATCCGGAGTGGGGCAGACGATTCCCGGCCAAGGCCAGGCAGCCCAGGCGGCACACTCCTATGCGGCTACCGAATTGCTGTATCCCGCAGCGGCGAGAGGCGAGCGGCCTATCGCCGAGGGCTCTGGGCCGGCGGGTCAGGCCCGGGAGAGTGCGGCGCCGGTAGCGGCGCGTGGTGAGTTGACGGAGCCCGCGATGCGGGAGGGCATCGAGTCGTCGCGGGCACGTCCCGCCGGCGGTGAGCCTGTGCACGAGAGTCTTCAGGGGGTGGTGCGCCATCAGCTCGAGATGCTGGTTACGCCGATGCTGCGCTGGGAGGGGGACGTCTGGTCAGGCATCTTCATGGCGCTGGTGATCCACTTGCCTGCCGGCGCCCGCCGCGAAGGAGACTCGTCGGGTAGTGGTGAGGAGGAGTCGCGCCAGGAGGCATGGCACTCCGAGCTGAAGCTCTCGGTGCCGCAGTTGGGCGAGCTCAGCGTTGCCATGTGGCTGCAGGAGCAGAATGTTCGTTTACAGCTGCAGAGCCGTGACGCATCTGCATTGGAGGCTCTCCAAGCCGGTGTCCCCGAGCTGGAGCGTCGGCTCAGGGCGGCAGGGTTGGCGTCGGTGTTGATCGATGCGCGCCCTATGGAGCAAGAAGGGGCAGAAGGAGAAACGGATGACGGAACCCAGGCCTGAACGTCGCCGCCAGGCGGTGGCATTGGCCTATCGCGACGGAGACGATGCCCCGCGGGTGCTGGCCAAGGGCTACGGCGACATGGCCGAAAGAATACTGGCCGAAGCCAAGCGCCAAGGCATTTACGTTCACGATGCCCCTGAGCTGGTGTCGTTGCTGATGGGCCTCGACCTCGACGAGAGGATCCCGCCGATGCTCTATCAGGTCATCGCTGAACTGCTCGTCTGGGTCTACGAAGTTGCCGACAAGCAAGGGGAAGAGGGCAAAAAACCCTTCTAATATGTAAAAATTTGTTACTGAATGATAGCGACTAAGGCTTTGTCAATATCGACACGTAACTTTTTTTGCTTTGCCGCACAATGCGTTAACAAACTCGTTCGAAAGCATTAGCAGCCTCATTTTTTTGTCTTAAGGCTATGCGCTCATATGGGGTGTTGGCAGGTAGCAAAACAGTGGTCACAATGCATGTGTGTCGAGTATGTCCTTACGAGGCTAGGGCGTCCGCCTGATCCTTGGAATAGCAAGAGACAAGAATATAAGGACACGCGAATCAACCGCGTGCAGGGAAACCAGAATGAAGAATACGAACCACCTGGAAGATATCCAGGAGCTCAACCTCGCCTATCTACTCTTGGCTCAGCGCTTGATCGCTGACGATAGAGCGGCGGCCATGTTTCGTCTAAAGATCGATGACGAAACCGCCAACTTTCTGCAATCGCTCGGTGCCGCGCAACTGACGTGCCTGGCACGTACCAATCAGTTGCTCTGCCACTTCGGTTTCGAAGGCATTGAGCAGCTCCGTCAGGTCGTCGATAACCCCCGTGACAATGGATTGTCCCAGTTCCACGCCTCGCTGCTGATGGCAGGGCGTGGAGCGGCTTCCTTGTCACGGGGGGGCGAGTGATGACACAGAAAAGTCTTGTCGAGGAAATGCAGCAGGTTCAGCTTGCCATTGAACTGATCGAACTCGGCGCTCGCCTTCAGGTGCTGGAAACCGAGACCGACCTGAGCCGTGCACGCCTGATTCGCCTGTTCAAGGAAGTGCGTGGCATGTCCCCGCCCAAGGGCATGTTGCCTTTCTCCACCGACTGGTTCATTACCTGGCTGCCCAACGTTCACGCCTCGCTGTTCTACAACATTTATCGCAGCCTGCTCGAAGAGCAGAAGTGCGAAAGAATGCAGGCGTTCGTCACGGCCTACCGGCTCTACAGCGAGCAGGTGGCCATTGATCAGGCTGAACCGGTACTGGCCCTGACGCGTGCCTGGACCCTGGTGCGATTCTTCGAGAGCGACCTGTTGCAGCTCTCTGCCTGCACCCACTGCAGCGGCGACTTCGTTGCACATGCGCACACGCCGGACCATGACTACGTGTGCGGAATCTGCATGCCGCCTTCCCGGGCCGGCAAGACGCGCAAGCGGCGCGAGCGCGAAGCCGCTGCCATCGAAAGCGAAACCGTGCTGGTCAAGCGGGTTGGCTGAACTGGTCATCGCCTGAGTGCCGGACCTTTTTGACGCCGCTCCATGTTGGGCGGCGTCATGCTATCTCCCTGACCGCATTGTCTGCATCTCTCCCTTTTCCCTTCTCTTTTTTGCCTTTGAGCCTCAAGTGTTGCCATGCCTGGCCGATACATTGGGTAACGACGACTCGCATCCATTTAAAAGGTATCGGTTGTGCTGATTCTGCTCGGTTATCTCGTAGTCATATTGTGCGTCTTCGGCGGCTTCGTACTGGCCGGCGGTTTCCTGGGACCGCTCGTTCAGCCTACCGAGCTGCTGATGATCGGTGGGGCCGGAATAGGTGCCTTCATTGCCGCCAATAACGGCAAGGCGATCAAGGCGACGTTCAAGATCATCCCAAAACTGAAGCGCACCAAGAAATACAACAAGTCAATGTATATGGAGCTGTTGGCGGTGCAGTTCAAGCTGCTGACCAAGATCCGCCGCGAGGGCATGCTCGGTATCGAGCGCGATATCGACAGCCCCCAGGAGAGTGCGCTGTTCCAGGAGCACCCCAAGGTGCTGGCCGACCCGATGATCATGAATTTCCTCACCGACTACCTGCGCCTGATGGTGGCGGGCGGGATGGATCCGATGGAGATCGACGAGCTGATGCTCCACGAGATCGAAACCTTCGAGCAGGAGGCGCATATCCCGGCGGATGCCATCGCCAAGGTGGGCGACGCCATGCCGGCGTTCGGCATCGTGGCGGCCGTCATGGGCGTGGTCAAGGCCCTGACCTACGCCGACGCCGGGCCGGAGCAGATGGGGGAGATGATCGCTCATGCCCTGGTCGGTACCTTCCTCGGCATCCTGATGGGCTATGGCTTCATCAATCCCGTCGCCAGCAGCATCGAGCGCCAGATCAAGGAGGCGGAAAAGATGCTGCAGTGCATCCGCATTACCCTGCTGGCCAGCCTTCATGGCTATGCGCCGCAACTGGCGGTGGAGTTCGGCCGCAAGGCGCTGCATACCGCAGAGCGCCCCGGGTTTACCGAGCTCGAGGAGTATGTACGTAACGCCAAGTCGGGTGCGGCAGCGGAATGAGCGCGGGAGCAGACAAGCGTCCGATCATCATCCGGCGCAAGAAGGTCGTCCACGCCCACCATGGCGGAAGCTGGAAAATTGCCCTGGCCGATTTCATGACGGCCCTGATGGCACTGTTCCTGGTGATGTGGATCCTGTCGGTGGCGAGCGACGAGCAACGTGAGGGCGTGGCGGAGTATTTCAGTGCGCCATTGGCCAGCGCGGTCACGGGCGGGGATCGTTCCGGTAGTACCCGAGCCATTCCCGGTGGCGGTCCTGACCCGGCCCACAGCGATGGCGAAAGAGCGCGAATCGATACCCGTGAGTTCTCGCGGCCCAGCGAACAGCAGCGTCGTTTCTTCATGGATCTCCAACGGCGCATCGAGACGGTGATCGAGGCCGATCCCGAGCTGCGCGAGCTGCGCCAGCAGATGCGCTTCGACCTGACGCCCGAAGGGTTGCGTATCCAACTGCTGGATACGGAGCAGCGGCCCATGTTCGCCGTGGGTAGTGACCGCGTCGAGCCCTACATGCGCAACCTGCTGCGCACCATTGCGCCGTTGCTCAACGACCTGCCGAATGACCTGAGCATTGGCGGACATACCGACAGTCGGGCTTATGCGGGCGGGTATCGGGGCTACAGCAACTGGGAGCTCTCCAATGATCGTGCCAATGCCTCGCGTCGCGAACTGGTCGCCGGTGGGCTCGATTCGGACAAGCTGCTGCGGGTCTCGGGCTTTGCCGACCGCGTGCTGCTGCCGGACACCGACCCGTTCGATGCCGACAACCGCCGGATCGAGCTGCTGGTGCTTCTGCCGGAGGTGTCGGAATACATTCGCCGACCGAACATTCTCAACGGTCCGGGCGTGCCGAGTCCGATGAGTTCGCGCCTCGAAAGCGATGTCGATCTGGCGCCCATAGAACAGTTTACTGAAGGTCTGCGCAACACGCTCGATCCCGACTAGGGCGAGAGCGAGGCGACAGGAAATCAATTTGACACCAGGTGGTAAAGCGCATGGATATCACGGATTTCTATGACACTTTCTTCGAGGAAGCCGAAGAACTGTTGGCCGACATGGAACGCTACCTCCTGGAGCTCGACGTGGACGCGCCGGATAGCGAGCAGCTCAACGCCATCTTCCGTGCCGCCCATTCGATCAAGGGGGGGGCAGGCACGTTCGGTTTCGACGTCCTGCAAAAAACCACGCATCTGTTCGAGAACCTGCTCGACCATACCCGCAAAGGCGAGCTGACGCTGCGCCGGGATATCGTCGATACCTTTCTGGAAACCAAGGATATGCTCAGCGATCAGCTAGACGCCTATCGCAACGGCGACGAGCCCGATCAAGAGGCCTTCGAGCGCATCTGCAAGACGCTCCAGCAGATCGCTCTCGAGGAGATCGGCCAGGATTTGGAGGGCGGGGCTCCTGCCGCGCCCAAGCCCGAGCCGAAGCCCGTGGCCAAGCCAGAGGCCGAGAAGCAGCCCGCAAGCGACGACGGCGCTGCCCAGCGCATCGTGACGCTGCTCAACGTCAGCGAGAAGGACCGCCAGCTGCTCGTCGAAGAGCTGGGGCAGCTGGGCGAAGTGATAAACCATGGCGGCGACGAGGCGTGCTATGAAGTCACGCTCGTCTCGACTGACAGCGACGACGACATCGAGGCGGTGATGTGCTTCATCATCGATGCCGACCAGGTCAAGATCCGCGCTGTCGATGGTGGGCAACCACCGCAAGCGGCTTCTCAGGAACAAGCCCCTGAGGCTGCACCGACCGCACCGGTCGAGGCGGCTGCCAAGCCGGCTGAGTCCGCGGCGGAACCGGCCAGGCCTGCCGCTGCCGGCAAGCCTACGGGTGAGGCCAAGGCCGCCAAGGCGAAGGGCAAGGCCAAGCCCGGCGGCGAGTCGACTTCGATACGGGTGTCTGTCGACAAGGTCGATCAGATCATCAACCTGGTGGGTGAACTGATCATCACCCAGTCGATGCTCGACCAGACCGTCAGCGAGATGGACAACAGCACCAATAGTGCCCTGCAAAATGGCATGAGCCTGCTGCAGCGCAACGCCCGGGACCTGCAGGAATCGGTGATGTCGATCCGCATGATTCCCATGGACTTCGTCTTCAGCCGATTTCCCCGGGTGGTGCGCGAGACGGCCAGCAAGCTGGGCAAGGAGATCGAGCTCGTCACAGAGGGCGAGTCGACCGAGCTCGACAAGAGCCTCACCGAGCGCATCATCGATCCGCTGACACATCTGGTGCGCAACAGCCTCGATCACGGCATCGAGCCGCCCGACGCCCGCGAAGCGGCCGGCAAGCCACGCACCGGCAAGCTGGTGCTCTCGGCCAAGCATCAGGGCGGCAACATCATCATCGAGGTAATTGACGACGGCGCCGGCCTCAACCGCGACAGGTTGCTGTCCAAGGCGCGGGAGAACGGGTTGCCGGTATCCGACAGCATGAGCGACGACGAGGTGTGGCAGCTCATCTTCGCCCCGGGTTTCTCGACCGCCAAGGAGGTCACCGACGTTTCGGGACGCGGCGTCGGCATGGACGTGGTCAAGCGTAACATCCAGGGCATGGGCGGCCATGTGCAGATCATGTCGCGTCCGGGCGAGGGAACCACGATTCGCATTGTCCTGCCGCTGACCCTGGCGATCCTCGACGGCATGTCGATCAAGGTAGGCGCAGAGATGTTCATTCTGCCGCTGTCCGCCGTCCTCGAGTCGCTGCAGCCGGCCAAGGAAGACCTCTATGCCATGGCCGGCGACGACGTAGTGCTCAAAGTGCGTGACGAGTACCTGCCGGTCGTGGCGGTACACGAAGCGCTCGAGGTGCCCAACGCCAAGACCGAGCTCACCGAAACCATCGCCGTAATCGTGCAGGGCGAGGGGCGTCGTTATGCGCTGCTGGTGGATGATCTGGTTGGCCAGCAGCAAGTCGTCGTCAAGAACCTGGAAACCAATTACCGCAAGGTGCCGGGAGTCTCCGCCGCCACCATCCTCGGGGATGGCAGCGTGGCGCTGATCCTCGACATCACCGGTCTGCATCGCCTCAGCCGGGCGAAGAAGGAAAAACGCCGGCCTGAGCGTAAACCGTCACTCGAAGCCCTCACCGACAAAGAGCTGGAGACCTGATCATGAACCAGATGAATGATGCGGCACTGGCCGCGGCCGAAGCCCATAACCGTGAATTTCTGGTGTTCTCTCTGGGCGAAGAAGAGTACGCCATCGACATCCTCAAGGTGCAGGAGATCCGCGGCTACGAGAACGTGACACGGATCGCCAACGCACCGGACTTCATCAAGGGCGTGACCAACCTGCGTGGCGTGATCGTTCCTATCGTTGACCTGCGTATCAAGTTCCATCTCGACAAGGTGGAATATGGCGGCCAGACCGTCGTGATCGTGGTCAATGTCGAAGATCGAGTCGTCGGTATCGTCGTCGATGGCGTTTCCGACGTGATGACACTTTCACCCGACCAGATCAAGCCGGCTCCCGAGTTCGGCGTCACCCTGTCGTCGGATTTCCTGAGCGGCCTGGGCAGCCTCGATGACCGCATGCTGGTGATCGTCGATATCGACAAGCTGCTGACCAGCGACGAAATGGAACTGGTCGAACGGGTTGCTGAATAGGACCGTCAAGTTTCTGACGAGAAAGCCGATATGTCACTTGAGTGACGGCTTGCCTGGGGTTGATTGGGATGGGGGAAACGTGAAGCTACTCGATAACCTGACGGTCAGGGCCAGCTGGTTCCTGGTCCTGCTCTTCTTCGGCGGCATGATCGCCGTGCTCAGTGGCCTGGGGCTTTACGCCTTGCAGCAGGGCAGTGCCGCCGTGGCGGCGATGGCGCCACATGCCGGGGAGTCGGGGGCCGCCTACCAGGCGTCTTTCGCCGCCACGGCAGGCATGATGCGTCTGGTCATCATTGCCGCACTGGCAGGCTCGGTGGCGGTCATGGTCGTGGTGGTCTGGGGTATCAGTGTCAATGTGCTGCGGCCGCTCGCGCGCCTGGTCGGGTACTTCGAGGGCCTGGCGCAGGGAGATCTCTCCCAGCCGGTAGAAAATCGGGGCACCAACGAGATCGGGCGTCTTTTCACCTCCCTCAAGCACATGCAAGACGGCCTTTCCGACACCGTCGGGACGGTGCGCAGCAGCAGCGAGGGTATCTATGTCGGGGCGCAGGACATCGCTGAAGGAAACGGCGAACTATCTTCGCGCACCGAGCAGCAGGCCGCTTCGTTGGCCGAAACCGCCTCGAGCATGGAGGAGCTGGCCTCCACCGTCGAGCAGAACGCTGACAATGCGCGCCAGGCGAGCCAACTGGCGGCCGAAGCATCGCGCACCGCGGCCCAGGGGGGCGAGGTGGTCAGCGAGGTCGTCTCGACCATGCACGACATCAGCGAGAGTTCGCACAAGATGTCCGACATCATCAGCGTGATCGACACCATCGCCTTCCAGACCAACATCCTGGCCCTCAATGCCTCGGTCGAGGCTGCCCGGGCCGGCGAACACGGACGGGGCTTTGCCGTCGTGGCCCAGGAAGTGCGCAGCCTGGCGGGGCGTAGTGCCTCGGCAGCCGGCGAGATTCGCGCCCTGATTGCGGCGTCGCTGGAGAAGGTGGATGTCGGCACGGCCAGGGTGGACAAGGCCGGCCAGACCATGAGCGAGATCGTCGCCGCGGTACAGCGGGTCAGTGACATCATGGATGAAATTGCTTCGGCCTCGCTGGAGCAGAGCAACGGCATCGGGCAGGTCAATCAGGCCGTGACCCAAATGGACCAGGTGACACAGCAGAATGCGGCCCTGGTGCAGCAAGCGGCCACGGCTGCGACACAACTGGAGGCGGAAGCCGCCCGCCTACGCGAGGCCGTGCTGCGCTTCAGGCTGTCCGGACAAGCGAACGGGCCGGTGGAGCACCGCTCCCGCAGCGGCGATGCGAGCCCCCAGACAAAGGCAACCAAGGCCCTCCCGGAATCCATACCGTGCGACCCGCTGCCTGCCGGGCGCTCACAAGCGGCTGCTGCATCGAGCGCACCGCCGAATAAAAAAGAAGAAGAGGAGTGGGCCTCGTTCTGAGGCCGTAGAACTCTTGGACAGGTGGTGCCGTAAGCAACGCCCACCCCTGATGAATCGAGGCGGTTAAAGGGAATAATGACAATGCGCAACAATCAGCCAGTCACGCAGCGGGAATACAAACTGGATGATCAGCAACTGCTGATCACTCGCACCGACCTCAAGGGCCGAATCACTTACGCCAACTCGGCTTTCGTCGAAGTGAGCGGCTTCGAGCATGATGAGTTGATCGGAGCGCCCCATAACCTGATCCGTCACCCTGACATGCCGCAGGAGGCCTTTACCGATTTGTGGAAGACGATTCAGGGCGGCGGAACGTGGCAGGGCGTGGTCAAGAACCGACGCAAGAACGGCGACCACTACTGGGTGCGCGCCACGGTTACGCCCATCGTCGAGGAGGGGCAGTGCCTGGGCTTCACCTCGGTACGCACGGCCATCGAACCCCAGCTGGCGGAAGCCGCCGAGCGTGACTACGCGCGCATGCGAGCCGGCCGTTCGGGCCTCGCCATTCGTCAGGGTCAACTGGTGCGGCGCGGGCCGCTGGGCTGGCTCGCACGCATCAACCCGCGGACCATCCGTGCTCGGCTGTCGATGCTGACCGTCTCGGCCCTGCTGCTGCTCGCCATCAGTGGCGCTGTGGGACTCTATGGCTTACAGGAATCGGGCGAGCGTCTGGCGGAACTCAACCGCGACGGGCTGCAGGACGTGATACGGCTGCAGCAGCTCGGCCAGCTGATAAATGAAGGGCCGCAGCGCCTTACCGGCAACGAGCGCATGGAAATACTCGGCGAGCGGCATCAGCACGCCGAGGAACTGGCCGACCTCGCCGAGGAGCTGTCAGGGCTATGGAGCGACTTCCTGGCTCGCAACCGAACCGAACTGGCGCTGGAGTTCGATGCCGCGCTGACAGGCTTCCTCGAGGAGGGGCTGGCCCCGATGGCCAATGCCTTGGGCGGGACCGAGGCTTTCGACGCCATGATGGCTCTGAATAACAATACTTCGGATCTGCGAGATAGCGCAGCGACCCTGACGGTCCAAGTTAACGAGTTGATCGAGCAGCAGCGCATCGCTGCCCTGGGCATGGCCGAAGAAGCCGAGCAGGGACAGCAGCGCATGCTTGCCGGCCAGCTCGGGTTCATGGCGCTCGGTTTCGTGCTGCTGTTGATCATCAGCGTGTGGATCATGCGCGCCATTACCCGGCCGGTACGTCGTGCGACGGATTTCACCTTGCAGATCGCCTCGGGCAACCTGGCCGTCCGCACCCCACCAGAGACCCGTGACGAGATCGGTGCCCTGCTCGGCTCGCTGGACACCATGCGCAAGAGCCTCTACAGCACCACTGCCAGCGTGCAGCAGGGCATCGACGTGGTGACGCCCGCGTCGCGCTCCATCGCCCGCGGCAACGAGGACCTGTCGGCACGTACCGAGCAGCAGGCCGCCTCGCTGCAGGAAACCGCTTCGAGCATGGAGGAGATGACCACCACGGTGCAGCAGAATACCGATAACGCCCGCCAGGCCAGCGGACTGGCGCTGGACAACGCCAGCCGCGTCCGCGACACCGGCGAACTGATGCATGGTGTGGTGCAGACCATGGAGCGCATCACCGCCGGCGCCGAGAAAATGAAGGACATCATCAACGTCATCGACTCGATCGCCTTCCAGACCAACATCCTGGCGCTGAACGCCTCGGTGGAGGCAGCCCGGGCGGGCGAGCAGGGCCGCGGCTTCGCCGTGGTGGCGGGTGAGGTGCGCAATTTGGCGGGGCGCAGCGCGGACGCCGCCAAGGAGATTCGTCGCCTGATCGACGGCTCCGCCAGCGAGATCCATGAGGGGGCCAGCCAGGTCCAGCGTGCCGAGAGCGCCATGGCCGAAGTGGTGGCGGCCTCGCAGCGGGTGAACGACATCATGGGCGAGATCACCGCGGCCTCCGAGGAGCAGAGCGGGGGCATCGGCCAGATCAACCAGGCCATCACCGAGATGGACCAGGTCACCCAGCAGAATGCCGAGCGCGTGCAGCAGAGTGCACGGGCGGCAAGCGACCTGCAGCACCAGGCGGAGCACTTGGCCCAGGCCATTCGGGTCTTCCGCCTGCGCGGCGCCGGCCCTGAAAGCGTGCCCAGCCAGCCAGCGGCGCAAGCGAGCAAGCCGGGCGGCGAGAGACACCAGCCGGCCAGGGTGCCTGGCTTGCAGCAAGATCCTCGTCCCGCCAAGCGGGCGCCGGCCAAGGCGAGCAAGCCGGCAATGGACGAAGAGTGGGAGACGTTCTGAACATAAGCAGCACCAGGGGACTTACCAGGACGGCACAGGATAATAACTATGCGCGACAATCAGCCGGTAACGCAGCGGGAGTTCAAACTGAGCGATGAGCACCTGCTCATCACTCGAACGGATCTGGAAGGGCGTATCACCTACGCTAACGCAGCGTTTGTCGAGGTAAGTGGTTACTCTCATGAAGAGCTGATTGGCGCGCCGCACAACCTCATTCGGCATCCCGACATGCCGCAGGAAGCCTTTGCCGACTTGTGGAAGACCATCGAGACGGGCGAATCCTGGCAAGGGGTGATCAAGAACCGGCGCAAGGATGGCGATCACTACTGGGTGCAGGCCACGGTGACGCCGATTCTCGACGACGGCAAGTGCCAGGGCTACACCTCGGTACGCACGCGTGCCGAGGCGGCCGTTATCGAGGCGACGGCGAAACGCTACGCCCAGCTGCGAGCAGGGCGAAGCAAACTGAGGTTCAGGCAGGGGCAGCTGGTGCATCGTGGGCTGGTTGGGGCGCTGACCCGGTTCAACGTGCATACCATCAGCGCCAAGTTGGTCACGCTGACGCTGGTGCCTGTTCTGCTGTTGCTGCTCAGCGGGGCCGTGGGACTCTACGGGCTCAAGGTGTCCGGCGATCGGGTGGCCTACCTCAACGACAACGGGGTGCAGGATATCGCCGACCTGCAGCGCATCGATCAACTGCTCAGCCAATTGATGAGCGATCTCGAGCGCCCGGTGCGCAACCCGCGGGCGCTTAGCCCGGACCAGATACAGGAACTGGCGGAGGAAACCGAAACTGTCGTCGAGCGGATCAACGCGTCATGGGCAAGCTTCCTCGATGGCGAGGACGCAACGCGTGAAGTAGTGGCGACTCTCGACACCCAGCTCGGCGTAGCCGTCGATGAAGGCATTCGGCCCACGTTGCAGGCGCTGATCGACGGTAGTGGTTTTGCCGCCTACGAGGCCTACAACGATGTGCTGCGGGCCGAAGTCGACGGCATTTCCGACGGCATCAATGTGTTGATCGAAGGCAAGCTCGACTATGCCAATCAGCTGGCCGGTGAGGCCGAGCGCGGCCAGCAGATGATGCTGATCGGCCAGGCTGCAGCGCTGTCGATCGGTATCCTGTTTCTGGTCCTGCTCGGCATCTGGACCCGGCGGGCAGTGACGCGCCCGCTTCGGCGCGCCGTCGATTTCACCCTGCAGGTCGCTTCAGGCAACCTGGCGATACGTTCGCCGAAGCGTACGCGCGACGAAGTCGGCGTGCTGCTCGGTGCACTGAATACCATGCGCAAGAGCCTCTACAGCACCACCGCCAGCGTGCAGCAGGGCATCGACGTGGTAACGCCCGCATCGCGCTCCATCGCCCGCGGCAATGAGGACCTGTCGGCCCGCACCGAGCAGCAGGCCGCCTCGCTGCAGGAGACCGCCTCGAGCATGGAGGAGATGACCACCACGGTGCAGCAGAATACCGATAACGCCCGCCAGGCCAGCGGACTGGCACTGGACAACGCCAGCCGCGTCCGCGACACCGGCGAACTGATGCATGGGGTGGTGCAGACCATGGAGCGCATCACCGCCGGCGCCGAGAAAATGAAGGACATCATCAACGTCATCGACTCGATCGCCTTCCAGACCAACATCCTGGCGCTGAACGCCTCGGTGGAGGCAGCCCGGGCGGGCGAGCAGGGCCGCGGCTTCGCCGTGGTGGCGGGTGAGGTGCGCAATTTGGCGGGGCGCAGCGCGGACGCCGCCAAGGAGATTCGTCGCCTGATCGACGGCTCCGCCAGCGAGATCCATGAGGGGGCCAGCCAGGTCCAGCGTGCCGAGAGCGCCATGGCCGAAGTGGTGGCGGCCTCGCAGCGGGTGAACGACATCATGGGCGAGATCACCGCGGCCTCCGAGGAGCAGAGCGGGGGCATCGGCCAGATCAACCAGGCCATCACCGAGATGGACCAGGTCACCCAGCAGAATGCCGAGCGCGTGCAGCAGAGTGCACGGGCGGCAAGCGACCTGCAGCACCAGGCGGAGCTGCTCGACCAAGCCATTCGGGTCTTCCGCCTGCGCGGCGCCGGGCTCGAGCAGGTGCCGAGCCAGCTACACAGCCAGGGCAAACATGCCAAGGCCGAACGTTCACGGGCTACCGCTCCCGCCTTGTCGCACGACCCGCTTCCCATAAAACGGACAGCAGGCAAATCGAGCAAGGCGGCAGCCGATGAAGAGTGGGAAACATTTTGACACAGTCACGGACGCCCGGTAATGAACCGGGGCAGTGGTCAGGGCTGGGGCATCTTGAACGCGACCTGGTCCTGACCGACGAAGACTTCACCAAGATTCGCCAGCTGATCTATCAGCGGGCCGGCATCGTGCTGGCGGAACACAAGCGCGAGATGGTCTACAGCCGCTTGGCCAAGCGGCTGCGTCACCATGGCCTGACCCGCTTCAGCGACTACCTGGAGCGCCTGGCACGCCAGCCTGATGCACGTGAATGGGAGGAGTTCACGAATGCGTTGACGACCAACCTCACGGCTTTCTTTCGCGAAATGCATCATTTCCCGCTGCTCGCCGAGCACGTCGGCAAGGCAAGCAGTCCCGTACGCATCTGGAGTGCGGCGGCATCAACGGGCGAGGAGCCCTATTCAATCGCCATGACACTGCAGGAGAGCCTGGGCGCGCGGGCGACCGAAGCCCGTGTCGTGGCGACGGACATCGATACCGAGGCACTGACCCGTGCTCGAGCGGGCGTCTATCCCATCGAACAGGTTCGCAAGCTCGATGAGAGCCGGGTCAGGCGCTTCTTCCAGAAGGGGCGGGGCCAGCATGAGGGGATGGCCAGGGTTCGGCCCGAAGTGTCGTCCATGGTGGAATTCACGCACATGAACCTGTTGGCGCCGCAGTGGCCGCTCAAGGGGCCTTTCGATGCCATCTTCTGTCGCAACGTGATGATCTACTTCGACAAGCAGACCCAGGCGCGAATCCTCGAACGTTTCGCCCCCCTGCTCAAGCCCGACGGCTTGCTGTTTGCCGGCCACTCCGAGAATTTTTCCTACATCAGCAAGGTGTTTCGCCTGCGCGGCCAAACGGTCTACACCCTGGCCTAGGCGTTTCCTCATTTTCAGCCTGGTGACTCGCACGTGAGCCCGGTCCGTCTTCGCATTGGTTTTGCCTTGCCTGACCCGTGCTCGCCGATTTTCAGACACAACCTAAAGTTTCAGCCGGCTGCGCCGATGTAACGAAATATCTATTTGGCTTGGGGCGCAAGACTCCCTAACAAACCAGGAGACCTGCCTTGGGATCGAACAAGATCAAGGTGCTGTGCGTTGATGACTCGGCGCTGATTCGTGACCTGCTTAGCGAGATCATCAACTCGCAGCCGGACATGGAAGTGGTGGCCGTAGCGCCGGACCCTCTGGTCGCGCGCGACTTGATCAAGCGCCACAATCCCGACGTGCTGACCCTTGACGTCGAGATGCCGCGAATGGATGGTCTCGATTTCCTCGAGCGTCTCATGCGTCTGCGGCCCATGCCGGTGCTGATGGTGTCGTCGCTGACGCAGGCTGGCTCCGAGGTCACCCTGCGGGCACTGGAACTGGGTGCTCTGGACTTTGTCGCCAAGCCGTCCCTGGGTATCCGCAGCGGAATGCTGGAATACGCCAATGACATCGCCGAGAAAATTCGAGCCGCCGCCAAGTCGCGCCCGCGTCAGGCGCGACAGGCCCAGGCTGCGCCGCGGGCGACTCTCAAGGCCCCGCTGGTGTCAAGCGAAAAGCTGATCATCATCGGCGCCTCCACGGGAGGTACCGAGGCGATACGCGCCGTGCTCGAGCCGCTGCCGGCCAACAGCCCGGCCATCCTGATCACACAGCACATGCCTGGTGGTTTCACCCGCTCCTTCGCCGAGCGTTTGAATCGCCTCTGCAACGTGACCGTGAAGGAAGCCAGCGACGGCGAGCGTGTGCTGCCGGGGCATGCCTATATCGCGCCTGGCGATGCTCACCTGAAGCTCTCCCGAAGCGGTGCGAACTATGTCGCCAGGCTCGATGACGGGCCGCCGGTCAATCGGCACCGCCCTTCGGTCGATGTCCTGTTCCACTCCGCTGCCACCCAGGCAGGTCGCAACGCCATCGGCGTCATTCTTACCGGTATGGGAAAGGATGGCGCGGCGGGGTTGCTGGAGATGCGCCAGGCCGGCTCGGCCACCCTGGCGCAGGATGAGGCGAGCTGCGTGGTCTTCGGCATGCCGCGCGAAGCCATTGCCCTGGGGGGGGCGGTGGAGGTGATCGGCCTAGACGACATTCCCGAGCGCCTGATGGCGCTGGTGGCGGCTTCCGGCCGCGCGCAGCGAGTTTGATCGGGGAAATAACCTGAATAAGACGTTACGGAATTTGACTGAACGAATCGCGAGGAATGCCATTGATGAGCCGCTTTATACGCAACATTAGCATTCATGCTTCCGTTATTGCTGCATTGGCCAGTTTTGCCGTGCTGATCGCTGTCGTATCCGCTCTCTCGATCATGTCGGATCGCCAGGCCGCCCGGATCATGGCGGACCTCGACCGCATCAACGTGCAGCAGCTCAACGAGATCAACCGCGCGGATGCCTTGCTCAACGTGGCCCGGGTGAGTCTAGAGATCGCCTCTAATCAGATTATGCTGGGACGCATGGCCGACGCCAATGAGCAGCTCGATATCGCGGCAGACCGAATGGATCGGGCCGAAATCCACTTCAGCAACTTTGTCGCGGCACCGAAATCCGAGCGTGCCATGGGCATGGCTCGTCGAATCGAACAGGATTTTGCCTCCGTGCTGGGCCTGGTACGGGAGCAACATCAAGCGCTGGATGAGCTGAGTGCTCGGGAGTTTAACAACCTGCGCGAGGCTTTATTCGAACCGAGCGCTTCACTTGCCGGGAGCATGACCGAGTTCGTTAACTATGCGTTCGATAACGCCCAGGCGATGACGGCTGACTTCCGCACCCAGTCAGAGCGGTTCGTCTTCATAATATTGGCAGCTATGGCGATTGCCGTAACCGTGTTGGTGCTGGTTTATGCAGGGCTTCGCGCCACCGTCATTCGACCGCTCAATTCCGCGGTCAAGCACCTCCAGACCATTGCCAAGGCCGATCTGACCGGCAGCATTCCCGAGGGCAGCCGCAACGAGATCGGCAAGCTGTTCAATGCCATGCGCAACATGCAGCAAAGCCTGGGTCGCATCGTGGGTCAGGTGCGCGACAGCAGCAGCTCGATCCATATCGGCACCCGAGAGATCGCTGGCGGTAATGCGGACCTCTCTTCGCGCACCGAACAACAGGCTGCCTCGCTCGAGGAGACCGCCTCGAGCATGGAGGAGATTACGGCCACGGTGCGCCAGAACGCCGACAACGCACGTCAGGCCAGCGGACTGGCTCTGGACGCCTCTACCACCGCCGAGCGCGGCGGGGATGTCGTCGATCGCGTAGTCAAGACCATGGGCGGTATCTCGGCCAGCTCACAGAAGATCAGCGATATCACCAGCGTGATCGACTCCATCGCGTTTCAAACCAACATCCTGGCACTCAACGCCTCGGTGGAGGCCGCCCGGGCGGGCGAGCAGGGTCGCGGCTTTGCCGTGGTGGCAGGTGAAGTGCGCAATCTGGCCAGCCGGAGTGCCACGGCGGCCAAGGAGATCAAGGCGCTCATCGACGGTTCGGTGGCTCAGGTGAAAGAGGGCTCGACCCTGGCCGAACAGGCGGGCGAGACCATGGACGAAGTGGTCAAGGCCGTGCGTCGTGTCACCGATATCATGGATGAGATATCAGCGGCTTCTCAGGAACAGAGCGACGGCATTGAGCAGGTGAGCCAGGCGGTAGGCCAAATGGACCAGGTGACCCAGCAGAATGCCTCTCTGGTGCAGCAGGCCACGGTGGCTGCCGCCTCGCTCGAGGAGCAGGCGAAGCGGCTCGAACAGGCCGTCGCCGTGTTCCGGCTGGCTGGCGACGCACAGCGTGAGCCCAGGCGTGATGAGCCTCGGGGCGCTGGGGATATCGCCAGCGTAACGAACCAGACGCAGCGTGCCGCTGCTCCCACCTTGCCCAAACCGAACGTCCCGGCCCGGGTGGGCGCGCGCGCGGTGACCGATGCCGATCCCAAGCCGCGGCGCAAGCCCCAGGCCGAGCCGGTGGCGGCGGGCGAGTGGGAAGAGTTCTGACCCTTTTTATGCATCCATGACGGCATTCAGCGGCCGTCACAACGAACGTAGCTTGATAGAGAAGAGGAATCACGATGGCCGACAAGAACATGAGCTTTCTGGTGGTGGACGATTTCCCGACCATGCGCCGGATCGTTCGGAGCCTGCTCAAGGAGCTGGGCTATACCAATGTGGAAGAGGCCGAAGACGGTCAGGAAGCGCTTTCAAAGCTGCGTTCAGGCTCCTTCGAGTTCGTGGTGTCCGACTGGAACATGCCGAACCTCGACGGGCTCGAGATGCTCAAGCAGATCCGTGCCGATGCGGCGCTCAAGGAGCTGCCCGTATTGATGGTGACTGCCGAGGCGAAGAAAGAGAACATCATCGCGGCTGCTCAGGCGGGGGCCAGCGGCTACGTGGTGAAGCCGTTCACCGCCGCGACGCTGGAAGAGAAGCTCAACAAGATTTTCGAAAAACTGGGCAAGTGAAGCCGGCAAGCGAGATCCGCTTGCGGAGGAGTTAACAAGATGAGCGCTAATGAGCAGCCTGGCGAGGCTCAACCTAATGCCGCTGGCGAAGAGCTGGTCCAGCGTATCGGGCAGCTGACCCGCATGCTAAGGGAAAGCATGCGTGAGCTGGGGTTGGACAAGGAGATCGAGAAGGCGGCGGAAGCCATCCCCGATGCGCGTGACCGGCTGAGCTACGTGGCCACCATGACCGAGCAGGCTGCGGAACGCGCCCTCAACGCCATCGATCGTGCCCAGCCACTGCAGGATTCGATCAGCAATGGCGCCGAGTCGCTGGACAAGCGCTGGGCGGAGTGGTTCGCCGAGCCCAAGGAGCTCGACGAGGCCCGCGACCTGGTCAAGCAGACACGCTCCTACCTGGGCGAGGTGCCGGTCAAGACCCAGGCCACCCAGAAGGAGCTGATCGAGATCATGATGGCCCAGGACTTTCAGGACCTGACCGGCCAGGTGATCAAGAAAATGATGGATGTGATTCGCGAGATCGAGCATCAGCTTGTCCAGGTGTTGATCGACAATGTTCCCGAGGAAGTGGCTCGCGAGAGCATGCAGCGCAAGGCCAACGACCAATGGGAGAACGAAGCGCGTCGGCGTGAGGAAGGGTTGCTCAACGGACCACAGATCAAGCCCGGCGCCGATGTCGTGACCAATCAGGATCAGGTGGACGATCTTCTCGATCAGCTCGGTTTCTAGGCTACCCCCTACGCTTGAAAAGCGTAACCCAGGCGAAGAGTGACGGCGATCCCTGCGAATGGCTGGATCGTGTCTCACTTCGCTACCTTCTCCAGCGTCGAGGGTCCTGGCCGATAAAGCCACGATCATCGGCGCTTTTTGGCGTATCGCCAGCCTGCCGTTGACGCCACAATGGCCACCGTGCGTAAAAGTGTGCGGGTGCCATGGCCGACGAGAGCAGTGATCAGGAAAAGACCGAAGAGGCCACGCCTCGACGCCTCGAGAAGGCGCGCGAGGAAGGTCAGGTTGCCCGCTCCCGGGAGCTCACCACCTTCATGCTCCTGCTGGGAGGCGTGGTCGGCATGTGGTCGATGGGCGCGCTGCTCTACGACCAGCTGGGGCTGGTGATGGAGCAGGCTTTTCTGTTCGAGCGTCGCCAGGCCTTCGAAACCGGCCCCATGCTGAGCAATGTGCTCGATCTTGGCAGCCGTACGCTGCTGACCATGCTGCCCTTGTTCTTGTTGCTTACCCTGGTGGCGCTGGTGGCACCGGCCCTGCTGGGGGGCTGGCTGATCTCAGCCAAGTCGCTCAAACCCCAGATGTCGAAGCTCAACCCGTTCAAGGGGCTTAAGCGCATGTTCGGCACGCAGGCACTGGTGGAGTTGTTCAAGGCAGTGGCCAAGTCGATCCTGATTGGTGGCGTCGGCATGGCGTACCTCTATTTCAACATCGGGGAGTACCTGGCGTTGATGAACCTGCCCACCAGCCAGGCACTGGCCCGCGCCCTGTGGATGGCGGCCGAAGCCTGCGGTCTGATGGTGCTGACGCTGCTGGTGGTGATCCTGATCGACGTTCCCTATCAGCTCTGGAGCCACGCCAAGAAGCTGCGCATGTCCAAGGAAGAGATCAAGCGTGAACACAAGGAGTCGGAGGGCGATCCGCACGTCAAGGCGCGCATCCGCTCGCAACAGCAGGCCATGGCGCGAAGCCGCATGATGAGCAAGGTACCGGAGGCCGACGTGATCATCACCAACCCTACCCATTATGCGGTGGCGTTACAGTACGACGAGGCGCGCATGGGCGCCCCCCGCGTGGTGGCCAAGGGTGCCGACATGGTGGCGGCGCGCATTCGCGAGCTTGGCGAGGAAGCCGGCGTACCGCTGTTGCAGGCACCGCCCCTGGCGCGTGCGTTGTACCATCACGTCGACCTCGACCACGAGATTCCGCTGGATCTGTATACCGCCGTGGCGGAGGTGCTGGCCTGGGCCTTCCGTCTCAAGCACGTTTCACGAGAGGGGGGAGAGGTGCCGCCTAAACCCGAGAACCTGACCATACCGCAAAGCCTGGAAATACCAGCCGCCGATGCGGTCGATGGTGCCACTGACCAAGGGCCGTCCGAGCCCGGCGGAGCTCGTCGATGAAATCCCTGAGTCATCTCATGGGGCGCCGCGACTGGATGGGCGACGTCCGCATGAAACTGCTGGCCGGCCCGATCCTGATCATCATGATCCTCGGCATGATGATCGTGCCGCTGCCGCCGTTCGCGCTCGATCTGCTCTTCACTTTCAACATCGCCCTGGCCGTGATGGTGCTGCTGGTCAGCATGTTCACCCAGAAGCCGCTCGACTTTGCCGCGTTTCCGGCGGTGCTGCTGTTCACTACGTTGCTGCGCCTGTCGCTCAACGTGGCCTCTACCCGGGTCATCCTCATGGAAGGCCATCAGGGCGGCGACGCGGCCGGCAAGGTCATCGAGGCCTTCGGCGAATTCCTCATCGGCGGCAACTTCGCCGTGGGTCTGGTGGTGTTCCTGATTCTCGTCATCATCAACTTCATGGTCATCACCAAGGGTGCGGGCCGGATTGCCGAGGTCGGTGCGCGCTTCATGCTCGATGCCATGCCGGGCAAGCAGATGGCCATCGATGCCGATCTCAACGCCGGTCTGATCGGCGAGGAGGAGGCGCGTAGCCGTCGCGGCGAAGTCGCTCAGGAGGCCGATTTCTACGGCTCGATGGACGGGGCCAGCAAGTTCGTTCGCGGCGATGCCATGGCCGGCCTGGTCATCATGGTGGTCAACGTCATCGGCGGGCTGCTGATCGGCATGCTGCAACATGGCATGGGCTTCGGCGATGCCGCACGGACCTACACCCTGATGACCATCGGCGACGGCCTGGTGGCCCAGATTCCCGCTCTGGTCATTTCCACCGCTGCAGGCGTGACCGTGTCCCGGGTCAATACCGAGCAGGACGTCGGGCAGCAGATGATCAGCCAGCTGTTCGTCAATCCCCAGGTGCTGGTGCTGGCGGCCCTGGTCATGGGGCTCCTGGGCCTGGTGCCGGGCATGCCCAACCTGGTCTTCCTGATCTTCACCGTATTGCTGGCCGGCCTGGCCTGGATGTTGACGCGCCAGAAGGAGCAGCGCCTGGTGGAGAAGGAGCTCAGCACCGCGCCGCCACCTCAGCCGGAGGCGCCGGAGGCCAGCTGGGACGACGTCCAGCTGGTGGATACGCTGGGCCTGGAAGTCGGGCACAGGTTGATCCCGCTGGTGGATCAGCGCCAGGACGGCGAGCTGCTGGGACGGATCAAGAGCGTACGCAAGAAGTTCGCCCAGGAAGTTGGCTTCCTTCCCGCCGTGGTGCACATCCGCGACAACCTCGAGTTGGGGGCCAACACCTATGTGATCACCCTCAAGGGGGCCGAGATCGGTCGCGCCGAAGCGTTTCCGGGTCAATGGTTGGCCATCGACCCCGGTCAGGTCACCGGCCAGCTCCAGGGCTCACCCACTTCCGATCCGGCTTTCGGGCTGCCGGCGGTCTGGATCGATGCCGGCCAGCGCGAGCACGCCCAGGTTTACGGCTACACCGTGGTGGACGCCGGTACGGTGATCGCCACCCATCTCAATCACCTGCTGCATCGGCATGCACCCGAGATGCTGGGGCGTCAGGAGGTGCAGAAGCTACTCGATAAATTGGGTGAAGAGCAGAAATCGCTGGTCGAGGACGTGGTACCCAAGGCGGTCAACCTCACGGCACTGCAGCGCATTCTGCAGAACCTGCTGGAAGAGGACGTCTCGATTCGCGACATGCGCACTATCCTGGATACCTTGGCGGAGTACGCGCCACACCAGCAGGATACCAATGAGCTGACCGCGCTGGTGCGGATAGCGCTGGGTCGGGCGATAACCCAGCAGTGGTTCCCGGGGCGCGATACGCTGAATGTGATAGGCCTCGATGCCCAGCTTGAACAGGTTCTGCTGCAGGCCATGAACGGTAACGGGGCGCTCGAGCCGGGGCTGGCAGAAACGTTGATGAAGCAGGCCGAACAGGCCGTGGAGCGGCATGAAGCCAGCGGTGAGCCGCCCGTGCTGGTGGTGCAACACAGCCTGCGTCCGCTGCTGTCCCGCTTCCTGCGTCGGCGCATGCGTCATCTGGTTGTCATGTCGCAGGCGGAAATACCCGATGACAGGACACTGCGCGTCACGACGCTGGTAGGAGGTCGATAAATGAGTGTGATGCGATTCCTCGCTGCTAACAGCCGCGACGCCATGCGCCAGGTGCGTGCGGCCCTGGGCGATGAGGCTCTGATCCTGGCCAATCGACGCACCGAGCAAGGCGTCGAGATCCTGGCGATGGCCGAATCCGCCGCATCGCAGCCCACCGATGCGTTATCCGCCGAGACGCCTGCGCCTGCGCCTACGCCGGCACCAGCTGCCCAATCCGACCCGGCGCAGGCCTTCGAGGCCATGAGCGCGCGGCTGCTCGAGGAGATGCGCGACATGCGTGCGCTTCTCACACGCGGGCATGACCGGCCGGGAGCGGCCGGCACGGTTGCCGAGCAGCTCGTGCAGGTGATGCTCGAGGCCGGCTTTGGCCAGACGCTCGCAGGCGAGGTGGTGTCGGCACTGCCGGAAGAGCTGGCAAGCCATGCGGAGGTGGACGACCGCGCCATGAGCTGGCTCACGCGTCAGCTCGTCCGGCGGCTTGAAGGGCTCGAGGACGAAGCCGCCTTCATGGATCGTGCCGGTATCGTGGCACTGATCGGCCCCACCGGGGTGGGCAAGACCACCACCACGGCCAAACTGTCGGCTCGCTATGTCATGCGCCACGGCACTCGCCCGGTGGCACTGGTCACCACGGACAGCTTCCGAATCGGGGCCCACGAGCAGTTGCGCATCTATTCGCGGCTGCTGGACGTGCCCATGTACGCGCTCAATGCCGACCAGCCGGTTTCCGACCTGCTGGAGCGGATGAAAGGGAAGTCCTGGATCATCATCGACACGGTGGGCATGAGCCAGCGCGACCAGCGTGTCATCGAGCAGGTCGGGCACTTGCGCGGCGGTGACATACCGGTACGCCTGGTGTTGCTGCTCAATGCGGCCAGCCAGCCCGAAACCCTGGAGGAAGTTGTGGTGCGCTACCGACAGGCGGCCCAGGCGGCCGGCGGTGAGCTGCTCGACTGTATCATCACCAAGCAGGACGAGGCGGGCAGGCTGGCACCGGTGCTGGATATCGTGATGCGCCACGGACTGCGGCTGCTGTTCGTCTCGCACGGTCAGCGTGTACCGGAGGATATGGCCCTGGCGGATCCCACTGCCCTGATCGAACAGTGTCTTGCCAGTCGCGTGCCGCTGACGCGCTCGATGGCCCTTCCAACCCCGGCGGAGACGTTCGGGCGGGGCGGCGGCTTGCTGGGACAGGGTCGCCGGCTGGCCTCGGTACTGCAGGCGTTGCGCCAGCGCCTGCCCGGTTTCGACGGTCTGGAGTCGGTATGGAACCTGCTTGGCTTGCCTGCGTCGATTCAACAGCAGCGCCTTGATGCGTTGCTGGCCGACTATCCGCGGACCGGTCAGGCACTCGGCATGCTCTGGAGCGAGCGGCGACGGGTATCCGGTGAGCCTTGGGCGATGCCCGATCTGGCACTCAGCCCCGAGGGTACTTGGCTGGCGTTGCCATTGTTACAGCATCGCCAGGTGGCGGGTCAGCAGGCGCGCCTCGAGGCGGCTTTCGAGCGGCACGGCATCGGCGTGCACCTGTTGAACGGTCTCCCTGACGGCGAAGCGGGCGAATGGCTGGAGCGCCAGGAGCTGATGTGGTGCAGTCAGGTGCGGGGCAGCCTGCGGGTCGAGCATGGCGGTGAGCGGCAGAGCCTGGCTGGACTCGAGAGCATCGCCGAAACCGTAGGCGAAATCCGTTGCCGCTTTCGAGGAGCCGCTGCGCGCCTGTTCCTCGGCACGTTGCCGATCGGCGTGACGTTCAGGAGCGGCCGGCGCGATCAGGCGAACCTCATTGCAAGCGCCTGGTTCGGCGAGATTCGCGATGAAGAGAGCGGCAAGTCGCTGGTTCGGCGTTACTGGATCGCTCCTGCACGGCTGGGACACGAGCCGAAACCCTTGTTACTTACGCTGTTACAGGGTGATGTCCTGCCGCAGTTGACTCGCCGGGCCTGGCAGCGCCTGGATTCCGCCGAATTGGGCGAGTTGCGCGCCGACGTCCGCCTGCTCATGGCCAGTGGGCTGGCAACCGTGGCGGCCCACCTGGACCTGTCGGATGACGATGCGGCAATGGACCTCAGGGCCGAGTTGCTCGGCCTCGGTGGCGGTCGTCGTCGCCGTCGCGATGTGGCGCTGCTCGAAGCGCTAATACAACTCTTCCTGGTGCGCGATACCATTCGCCACCTTGGCCTAGGTGAAAGGGAGACAGGCTAGATGGGACGGGACCAGGCCGCAGGCTTGCGCCAATGGGCGAACGGAAATGCGCAGGATGAATGCCCGACACACGTGGCCGAGATGCTGGTCGAACTGGCCTCGGGTATGACGCCGGATGACGTAGCACCGCAGAGCGTTGCGCGGCCGTCAACCAGGCCCGCCGCCGCCCGTGCACCGGTGCCGCCGTCACGACCGGCGCGCTCCGAACAGGAATTGACATTGATGGTGCTGGGTCTGCCGGGCACCGCCGAGCGACACACGGCAAGGGTGACCGAGCTGCTGGAGAGCTGGTCGCGGGAAGGGCGGCGTTGGGTAGGGGATCCGCGCGCCTGGCGCATCGTGGCATTGCCGATCACCAGCCCGCATCTGCCGCTGCTTGCCGAACAGCAGTCCCACTGGGCGCTGTGGGTGGATGACGATCTGGAAGCCTTCCGCCGGGGCTACCGCATGCTCAAGCGGATCGCCGAACAAGGCGGGCCGCAACGCTTGATCGCGGTCCACCCGCCGGGTGTCGGGCGTCAGGGGCTCCTGTCCAACCTCCAGTACGTCGCCGAGGAGTATTTCGGCATCGAGCTGCTGGTGTTGGCAAGATGACGTTCATGATGCTTCGCCTCGTGGTGCTGTTGGCCGCTAGTGGCGTGTGGGCGGGTATGACCCAGGCGGCAGGGAGCTGGATTGCGTCGGCGCCTGCCCTGCAGGTGGTGATGGCCGATCGCCGCATGTCGTCTGCCGCTATGCTGCCGCCCTCGCCCGAATTGGCCCGGGGGCAGGTGATGGGGCGGGTCGGCTGGCAGTACCAGCATGCAGGCGGAAGCGAAGTGAATGCCTGGCTCTGCCACGCGGGAGATTGCGTGCCGCTACCGGGGCCGCGAGGGCAGACAGATTCCCTGGCGGGCATGCCGGCCGATACGCCAATCTATTTCCAGTTTTCACTGCAGGATCGCCGCCAGCGCGCCGTGACCCTGCAGGGGCTGCAGGTCATCGTCAATCATGAGAGCCTGCAAGAGCCTGTCCCGTCGAACGTGAAATTCGACAATCGAGGGAATCGTCAGCCGCGAGAGCAAGAGCATGTACACAGCACGAGGCAAGATTGAGCAGGCGAACCTGCTGGATGAGTACCTGCCGTTGGTCAGGCGTCAGGCGCTGTCGATGCAAGTGCGGCTACCCGCCAGTATCGAACTCGATGACCTGATCCAGGCCGGCACGGTGGGGCTATTGGAAGCCATGGGCCGCTTCGATGCGACCCAGGGGGCGAGCTTCGCTACCTTTGCCAGCCAGCGCATCCGAGGCGCCATGCTCGATGAATTGCGCAGCCGTGACTGGTTGCCGCGCAGCGTAAGGCGCAACGCACGTGCGGTCGACGAGGCCGTGCGGCGGCTGGAGCAGAAGCTGGGCAGGCCGGCGGAAGAGAACGAGATTGCCACCGAACTCGATATGGCCCTTGAGGAGTATCGTCAGCTGCTCAGCGACACCAACAGCGGCCACCTGCTGCCCTTCGAGGCGCTCATGGCCGAAGGCGTCGAGCCGGGGATCGAAGATGCCTCCATCGATACGCCATTCCATAACCTGCTGGATGAAGAGAAGCGCCAGCAGCTGGTCGAAGGGATTGAGGCATTGCCCGAGCGCGAGAAACTGTTGATGGCGCTGTATTACCAGGAGGAGCTCAACCTCAAGGAGATCGGGGTCGTACTTGGCGTCACCGAGTCACGGGTGTGCCAATTGCATAGCCAGGCGGTGAGCCGGTTGCGGGCGCGCCTGGCCGAAGCCAGCTAGAGATTGTCCATGAGGGCCTTGGTGCACGCCAGCGCGTTCATGTAGCAGTTGTGAAGCCGATCGGCAGGCACTTCGTCGATCGCCTCTTCGACCTGGCGTTCATGGTTCTCGCACAGCGTCAGCACGGCGCCGAGCGGGCCCTCGCGCCGCTTGAGGGCGTCGATGATCGGCTCGCCCAGCGGCAGCTGGTCGAGCAGGGTGGCGCGGTCCTCCTCGAGCAGTGCATCCATCATCGAGAACAGACCGGTAGTGAAGGCGTCTTCGGCGTCGAGTGACGGGAAGGGAGCTGCCAGGTTGCGGCACATGAACGCGCGAATAAGCGCCATGCGCAACACGATGCGAGAGGAGGGTTGCAGGCTGGCGAGAGTCAGCGTCAGGATCAACCGGCGTAGCTCGATCAGCCCCAGTATCTGTACCGCACGATGCAGATCGACCTCTCTCCCCCCGCGATTGAAGTAAGTCGAATTGGCGCGGCGCAGGATGGCCACGTGCAGGTGGGGAACCTGAACCACCAGTTCGTGCAGCCGGTTGAGGTCGCTGTTGTCCTCGTAGAGGGCGCGAATCAGGCGGATCTGTGCGGCGCGGTTGCCATGTCGCCCGCGGGGCGGCGAAGCGATATAGCTGGGTTTTGCCAGGTAGTGGCCGTTGTAGTAGTCGCAGCCCATTACCCGATAGCTGTCGAGTTCCTCGCGGCTCTCCAGGTTTTCCACGAGCAGCTTGATGTTGCGTGCCGGGAGTTTCTCCAGGGTCGCATTGTCGAGATCGCCGGGGGAAAAGAGCTGGATGATATCGCAGCGCCCGAGCATGGCCTCCAGGTCCTGCTTGAGCAGGTGCGACGGCACGATGACCCGGTAGCCTCGTTCACGGATGTCGTCGAGGCGTGCGAGCAGTTCGGCGTCGATCGTGCGGGCCTCGGCAATGCCGAGCGCCAGCCGCGGTGCCGGGGTGGGCAGAAGGTCGGGGCGATCCAGCCACTCCAGTGGCAGCTCGACGAACAATGTCCTGTCGCCCAGCAGGCCACTGTCGCCTAGTTCATAGACGGCACTGGCCAGCGCCCTGGCGGTGGCGGCCATGAGATCATCGGCTTCGGTATCGGTGTGCTGGCTGTAAACCAGACGATCCGCCACATGGTGATGGCTGGCATCGTGAACCGGATGGAGGGCGATGGTGAAAGGCTCTGTGTCCCTTTGCTCGGACATACTGCTTGGCTCCCCTGCTGAGTGTTTTGCGCACCCAGGAATGATCGCATGTTTCTCAATGTAACGGTCGTGATGGAACCGCTTTTTCTACAATGCTTGACGCAGTACCGAGAGGCCTGGCTCCAGGTTCGGCGCCAAGCTCTCGAGACTGGGACGAGCATAGTAGAAACCCTGTTGCTGAAGCAGGCCATGGCGGCCAAGCCACAGGGCTTCTTCGCGTGTTTCCACGCCTTCGGCAACCAGGTCGATGCCGAGCTCGTGGGCCAGGCCGACCAGAGCCTTGAGTATCACCTGACGACGAGAGTCATGATGGCAGTTCATCACCAGCGCACGGTCGATCTTGAGTCGGTCCGGCTCCAACTCCGCCAGCAGGTCGAGGTTGGCGAAGCCGTTCCCGAAGTCGTCCAGGGCGGTAACGAAGCCCATGCTGCGGTAGGCCTGGATGATATGGCGCAAGTGTTGATGGTCCTGCACTTTTTCGCTTTCGGTGACTTCGAACACCAGCCGTTCGGTCGGCCAGCCAACCTTCTCTGCGGTCGCCAGTGTCGCCTGGATGCAGGCTTGCGGTTCGTAGACGGCATTGGGCAGGAAGTTGATCGAAAGGCTTTCGCTCATGCCGAGCTGGCTGGCGAGCTCGATGGCACGGATGCGGCAGGCCTGGTCAAAGCGATAGAGAAGGCGGGGCGTCACCTGCGCCAGAATGCTGGCGGCGGATTGCCCGTTTGGTCCCCTGACCAGGGCCTCGTAGGTCGTGATCCGGGTTGTCGCCAGGTCGATGATCGGCTGGAAGGCCATGGTGAACTCGAACGGCAGTACCCCCTCGCAGCGTTCGCAGTGTCCCTCCCTATCGGCACATCGATGCATGGCGGCTCCTCTCTGATTGTTCGTCCGGTTGGTGTCGTTCCAGTGCGTCGCATGCCGCCGGTCAGAACCCTATCTTCCGTATCGGCCGCTGGGCGGGGAACTTAAGCTATGTACAAAACTTGATCTGAATCAATGACCCAACGGCAATATCAAGTCATCGCTAAAGTGACCGCTTATGTTGCCGATCTTTTCCGCTAGACTCGATGCCTTGCATCACAGGAGCCCGAATGAATCCATCAACCATTATCGGTATGTTCGCCAGCATCGTGTTGCTGGTCAGCGTACTGTTCTTCACCGCAGAATCGCCCCAGAGTTTCTTGAACCTGCCGGGCCTTGCCATAGTGCTGGCCGGCACCATGGCGGCAACGTTCATCAGTTATCCGCTGAAGGAAGTCGTCCGGGTGGTGCGTCTGGTGGGATTGGTATTCCGGCGCGAGAACACCTATATGCGCGACGATATCAAGGAGCTGGTGGACATATCCCGACTCTGGTTCAAGGGCGATGTGCGTGCCGTGGAGGCAGCGCTGGAAAAGGCGCGCAACCCCTTCCTTCGTACCGGTATCCAACTGGTTATTGCGAATACCAAGGAAGATGAGATCTTCGACCTGCTGCGCTGGCGAATCGCCCGGCTCAAGGCAAGGGAGCATGCCGAGGCGCAGATCTTTCGTACCATGGCGACCTATGCGCCCGCCTTCGGCATGATCGGTACCCTGGTGGGGCTGGTCAACATGCTGGAGGTGATGGAGTCGGGCGATCTGCACGTGATCGGACCGCGCATGGCCGTAGCTCTCCTCACCACTTTCTACGGCATCCTGTTAGCCAATCTGGTATTCAAGCCGATTGCCGTGAAACTCGAACGGCGGACCGAGGAGCGCTTGATCGCCATGAACATGGTCTTCGAGGGGATATCGCTGATCACCAAGCGACGCCTGCCGTCCTTCATCGAAGAAACACTCAACTCCTTCGTCGCCAGCTACCACGATGAGATCCGCGACCCTGAAGTGGCCAGGCGCGGCGATTCCGACGAGCAGGCGCAGAATGCTTGATCGCAGCATGCGCGACATGCTGGCTCCCCCCGAGGTTGGCGACGGCGAGGGAGAAAGCTGGCTGGTGAGCTACCTGGACGTGCTGACGCTGCTCATCACGTTGTTCGTGCTGTTGCTCTCGCTGGCCGGCAACGGCCTGGCTATCCAGGGCAGCCGGCACGGCGGCGAAGCCGTAGCCCTTGTCTCACCGCAGGCCGAAGCCGCGGCTCGCATGGTGGCAGGGGCGGGCCTCAAACCGCGCCACGATGGCTTGCAGCCGCGCTTCCCGGGGCTTGCCATCGAGGGGGTCAGCGTGGCCGAGGGGCAGCAGGGCATTATCCTGCGCATAGACGACAATCTGTTGTTCGACAGTGGGCAAGCGATACTCACCGCGCAAGGGCGAGAGGTATTGAGCCGTCTGCGAGACGTTCTCGAGACGTTCGAGGGCGATATCTCGGTGGAAGGGCATACCGACAGCCTCCCCATCGCCACCTCGCGCTTCCCCTCCAACTGGGAACTTTCCTCGGGGCGGGCCATTGCCGTGCTGCGCTATCTCACTGAGCTTGGCCTTCCTGCCGCGCGGATGCGGGCGGTAGGTTATGCCGAGACACGGCCGCTGGAGAGCAACGCAACAATGGAGGGGCGGGCCTCCAACCGCCGTGTCGAGCTGCTGCTTCATCAAGGCTAGGCTGCCTAGCTTGGCCTCTAACACCTATAGGACTGCCGCTCATGCTTGGATGGTTGTTTGCTGGACTGCTGGGAATGCTGCTGGCGCATACCAAAAGAGAGTTACACCAGAGCGATAAGGCCCTGCATCGGCTCAACGAATCCCTTCAGCCAGAACTCCAAATCGCCGCCCTGGCATTCGATACTCATCTGGGTATGTTCATCACCGATGCCGGCGGCGCCATTCGCAAGGTGAACGCCACCTTCGAACGCATCACCGGTTATACCACCGGGGAGGTGCTGGGCAAGAACCCGAGAATACTCAACTCAGGACGGCATGATGCCGACTTCTATCGTTCAATGTGGGATAGCATCCGGGAGCATGGCAGTTGGCAGGGTGAGGTCTGGAACCGGCGCAAGAACGGCGATACCTATCCCCAATGGGTCACGATCAGTGCGGTACGGGACAAGACCGGCCATGTCAGCAGTTACGTGGCGACGCTCAGCGATATCTCGGTGCGCCGCGCCGCCGAACAGGAAGCGCATCGCCTCGCATTCTACGACCCGCTGACGGGATTGCCCAACCGGCGCATGCTGATCGACCGTCTGACCCAGGCCATGCAGAGCGCTGATAGCCATGAGCGGCAAGGCGTTCTGATGTTCGTCGACCTGGACGGGTTCAAGCAGGTCAACGACACTCTGGGCCATCAGGCGGGCGATGAGTTGCTGCGGATCATGGCCGGTCGCATCGGCGAAGCAAGCCGTGATATCCAGCTGGTGGCCCGACTGGGAGGAGACGAGTTCGTCATTCTGGCCGAGAGGCTGGGTGAAACGATCATGGCTGCCTCTCAGCAGGCTGAACGAATCGCGATTCGGCTGTTGGCGATGCTGGCCGAACCCTGCCGACTCGGAGAGCGACGCCATCTGCTGTCGGGCAGTATCGGTGTAACTCTGTTGAATGATGGTGCCGAAGATGCTGAGGCCTGCCTGCAGCAGGCCGAGATGGCGATGTACCAGGCCAAGCAGGCCGGCCGCAATACCTGGCGCTTTTTTGACCCCAGCATGCAGGCAGAGGCCATGCGTCGGGCAATCCTCGAGAGCGATCTGCGTCAGGCGGTGCGGCGCGACGAGTTGCAGCTCTATTGTCAGGTTCAGGTCGACCGACAAGGCGAAGTGACCGGAGTCGAGGCGCTGCTGCGCTGGCAACATCCGGAGTACGGCATGGTGACGCCCTACGATTTCATCGCCATTGCCGAAGAAAGCTACCTGATTATCTCGATTGGAGAATGGGTGTTGGAGACGGCCTGTCGTCAGCTAGTCGAGTGGGCCAACAGGTCGCAAACCGCGGACCTGAGCATCGCCGTCAATATCAGCCCGATGCAGTTCCAGCAGCCCGACTTCGTTGACCGGCTGGGAACGATTCTCGAACGGACCGGGGCCGATCCGACACGGCTCAAGCTGGAGCTGACCGAGAACCTGTTCATGGAACAGCCGGACGCCGTGCGCGATACCATGCAGTGCCTCAAGGCGCTCGGCGTGCGCTTCGCCCTCGATGACTTTGGAACTGGCTACTCGTCGCTGAGCTATCTCAACCGCCTGCCGCTCGACCAGCTCAAGATCGACCAGTCTTTCGTGCGCCCGCTGTTCGAGGATAGCGCCAATGCGGTGATCTGTGCCTCGATCATCGACCTGGGACGCAACCTTGGGCTTGAGGTGATCGCAGAGGGTGTGGAGTCTCGGGAACATCGCGACTGGCTGGAACATCAGGGTTGCCATGCCTTCCAGGGCTACCTGTTCGGTCGTCCACTGCCAGCGGGGGAACTCCGTGAACAGCTCGAGGCTCGGCGCTGCAACGCCGGGCATTGAATCCCGGCGCAGCAGCGGAAAAGAGGGTCAGTGGTCGACCCGGCCCAGCAGCAGGAATTCGATGAGCGCCTTCTGGGCATGCAGGCGGTTTCCGGCTTCCTGCCAGACGACCGCGCGCGGGTCGTCGAGCAGGGTCTCGCTGATCTCCTCGCCGCGATGGGCGGGCAGGCAGTGCAGGAAAAGAACATCGGGCTTGGCGAGATCGAGCAGTGCCTCGCTGACCTGGAAGCCGGCGAAATCCGCCTCGCGCCTGGCCTGCTCCTCTTCCTGGCCCATCGAAGCCCAGACATCGGTCGTTACCAGATCGGCCCCGGCCACCGCCTCGGCGGGGTCTCGAAGCAGGGCGACCCGGTCACCTGCGGCGTCGAGGATGTCCCGGCGCGGTTCATAGCCCTCGGGGCAGCAGACACGCAGCTGGAAGTCGAACTGGCGCGCGGCGTTGATCCACGAATGGCACATGTTATTGCCGTCACCGATCCATACCGCCGTGCGTCCGCGTACGCTGCCGCGCAGCTCGGTCCATGTCATCACGTCGGCCAGCAGCTGGCAGGGGTGGTAATCGTCGGAGAGCGCGTTGATCACCGGCACCGTGCTGGCACCCGCATACGTCTCGAGGCCGGCATGGGAGAAGGTACGGATCATGACGATATCGACCATCTCAGCGAGCACTCGTGCGGTATCCTCGATCGGCTCGCCGCGCCCGAGCTGAGTGTCGCGCGGCGAGAGGAACAGCGCATGACCCCCGAAGTGGGCCATGGCTGTCTCGAAGGAGACCCGGGTACGCGTGGAGGATTTCTCGAAGATCATCGCCAGCGTGCGGTTGGTGAACGGGGCGTAGGTCGGCCCTTGGGCACGCAGGCGGTTCTTGATCGTGATGGCGCGCTGGATGAGGTAGTGCAATTCTTCGGGACTCAGATCCAGCAGGGTCAGAAAATGGCGTGTCGCCATGGCGATCTCTCCGCGCGAAAAAACCACCATCCTATCCAGCCTGTGGGGGATGCGCAATTCGCTCCTCATCAGTAGAATGGGGCCATGAGTAAAAGGCCGAGTGCCGCGCTCGGGTATTTTTCATCCGGCGGCCTCGGCACCACGATCCAAAGGGAGCGCACATGAGCACTACCATCGAGAACATCCAGCGCCAGATCAGCGAAAACCCCATTCTGATCTACATGAAAGGTTCGCCGCAGCTGCCGCAGTGCGGTTTTTCCGCTCAGACGGTACAGGCCCTTATGTCCTGTGGCGAGCGCTTCGCTTTCGTCAACGTGCTGGATAACCCCGACATTCGTTCCGAGCTGCCCAAGTACGCCAACTGGCCGACCTTCCCTCAGCTGTGGGTGGAAGGCGAACTGGTAGGCGGCTGCGACATCGTGGCCGAGATGCACCAGAGCGGCGAGCTTGAAAAACTGATCAAGGACGCGGCGGCACGCGCCAAGGCCAAGGAAGAGGGCGGTGACGCCTGATTTCACGTCGTAAGACATGTCCTCTCAAGGCCCGTGAGCTTCGGCTCGCGGGCCTTGTGTCTTTTGGGGAGGACAACACTGAAGTTACTTAGTGACACCAAATGCCCGCTCAAGGATGATTGAAATAGACCTCGCAGGCTACCACGCTGGTTCTTGAAGGCCGGAAATGGATTCAGGCTAAGGAAGCTTCAAGGCAGGGAGGTAGTTCAGCATGCAGACACCCTTGGAAATCACTTACCAGCATGTGTCACGCTCCGAATGGATTGACGAATACGTGAGGTCGCGCGTGGCCAAGCTCGAGCACTACAATCGCGACATCGTTTCCTGCCGGGTCGTCATCGAGCAGACCCAGAACCCCCATAGAACTGGCAACCCCTATCGAGCGCTCGT
The DNA here is from genome assembly GCF_052584175.1 of Billgrantia hypersalina. NCBI lineage: Bacteria > Pseudomonadati > Pseudomonadota > Gammaproteobacteria > Oceanospirillales > Halomonadaceae > Billgrantia > Billgrantia hypersalina. Next base: position 338,113 of record NZ_JBMIQI010000018.1, on the reverse strand, counting down.
CGAGGTTACCCTGCCGGCCAAGGGCGAGCTCGTGGCCGAAAAGAGCGACAAGGTCACCGATCCCCAGGTTCAGCTGCGTCCCATCATTCGCAATGCCTTCGAGGCGATGGAGAAGCAGCTCAAGAAGCAGACGGCCAAACGCGACGGCAAGGTCAAGCAGCACAACGACGAACCGCTGCCCCCGGTGGCGACCGTCGTGCGGATTTTCGATAAGGACGGCTACGGCTTCCTCAAGAGCATCAGCGGACAGGAGTACTACTTCCACCGCAATGCCGTGATGCACAGCGACTTCGACCGGCTGACCGTGGGTACCCGGGTACGCTTCGAGCCCAATGAGGGTGACGAGGGCCTACAAGCCAGCTCCGTTCAGATCATCGACAAGCCCGGCGTCGGCGGTTCCGCCGATGGCGAGAACGATCTCGATATGCCCGCGGGCTGGGAGCAGGATACCGGCACCCGCCATTGAGCGTGACGCAGCGGGGCCTGGAGATTCCGACTGAGCCGATTGGCCTCTAGAGATCTTCGAGGCCCTGCTCGCGCTGCGCCAGCGCCCACCCCCCCAGATCCTTGTAGCGGTTGACGATGGCGCAGAACAGCTCCGCGGTGCGTTCGGTGTCGTAGCGCGCCGAGTGCGCCTCCTGATTGTCGAAGGCAATGCCCGCCGCGCGGCATGCTCGCGCCAGCACCGTCTGGCCGTAGACCAGTCCCGCCAGGCTGGCGGTATCGAAGCTGGAGAAGGGGTGGAAGGGATTGCGCTTGATGCCGCAGCGGTTGACCGCGGCATTGAGGAAGCCGTGGTCGAAGGCGGCGTTGTGGCCTACCAGCACCGCACGGGTGCAACCGTGGGCCTTGATGGCCTTGCGTACCGGACGAAAGATTTCCCCGAGCGCTTCGGCTTCCGAGAGGGCGACCTGCTGGCGCAGCGGGTCGTCGAGCTTGATGCCGGTAAAGTCCAGCGCCGATTGCTCGACGTTGGCCCCTGAGAACGGCTGCACATGGTAGGCATAGGTGGCATCCGGCATCAGGTTGCCCTCCGGATCCATGCTGAGCGTCACGGCGGCGATCTCGAGTATGGCGTCGCGTTCCGGGTTGAACCCCCCGGTCTCGAGGTCCACCACCACCGGCAGGAAACTGCGAAACCGCTGGGCCATCAACTCGCGAGTGATCGCCTCGCTCATGCGCCTCTCCTCATCATGTGTCTCTCTTCGTCTCATGGCCGGAAACGTCGCCTTTCATGCGACGAGCGGCGAGGCCGGGCCGGCTCTCATGGGCAAAAAGTCTATCAGTTCGGCCGCGATACGTCCTGCCGCCGGTATTCGCCGGGCGACAGCCACGCTATACTTTCCCTCTTGTGACGTTTACCTGAGAGGAGCCCCGAATGTCCGATGTCAAGAAGGTCGTGCTTGCCTACTCCGGCGGCCTGGACACATCCGTCATCGTCAAGTGGTTGCAGGAAACCTACAGCTGCGAGGTGGTGACCTTTACCGCCGACATCGGTCAGGGCGAGGAAGTCGAGCCGGCACGCACCAAGGCCCAGGCACTGGGCGTCAAGGAAATCTATATCGAAGACCTGCGCGAGGAGTTCGTGCGCGATTACGTCTATCCGATGTTTCGCGCCAACACCATCTACGAAGGCGAGTACCTGTTGGGTACCTCCATCGCGCGTCCGTTGATCGCCAAGCGCCTGATCGAGATCGCCAACGAGACCGGCGCCGATGCCATTTCCCACGGCGCCACCGGCAAGGGCAACGACCAGGTGCGCTTTGAGATGGGCGCCTATGCGCTCAAGCCCGGCGTCAAGGTGATCGCGCCGTGGCGCGAGTGGGATCTTACCTCCCGCGAGAAGCTGATGGCCTATTGCGAGCAGCACGACATTCCCGTCGACTTCTCCAAGAGCAAGAAAAAGTCGCCGTACTCCATGGATGCCAACCTGCTGCACATCTCCTACGAGGGCGGTATTCTCGAGGACCCCTGGGCCGAGGCCGAGGAGGATATGTGGCGCTGGAGCGTGTCGCCCGAAGCCGCGCCGGATTCGCCCACCTATGTCGAGCTGACCTACGAGCAGGGCGATATCGTCGCTATCGACGGCAAGGCGATGAAGCCCCACGAAGTGCTCGAGACGCTCAACAAGCTGGGCGGCGACAACGGCATTGGCCGTCTCGACATCGTCGAGAACCGCTATGTCGGCATGAAGTCCCGCGGCTGCTACGAGACCCCGGGCGGTACCATCATGCTGCGTGCCCATCGCGCCATCGAGTCGATCACGCTCGACCGCGAGGAGGCGCACCTGAAGGACGAGCTGATGCCCAAGTACGCCAAGGTGATCTACAACGGCTATTGGTGGAGTCCGGAGCGCCGCATGCTGCAGGCCGCCATCGACGAAACCCAGAAGAACGTTTCCGGCGTGGTGCGCATGAAGCTCTACAAGGGCAGCGCCACCGTGGTGGGACGCAAGTCGGAGCAGTCGCTGTTCGACGAGTCGATTGCCACCTTCGAAGACGATGCCGGCGCCTATAACCAGAAGGATGCCGAGGGCTTCATCAAGCTCAACGCCCTGCGTCTGCGTATTGCGGCCGGGAAGGGCCGCCAGCAGAGCTAAGGAAACGCTGATTTATTGCTGTACTCGAGTTTTGTGTGAAGAGCTGGCCGCCAGCGGTGCTCGTGCGCGAGTCCGGTCGAAATCCACCTAGTACCGCATAGGCTCCGGTTGACTCGCAGCCTTCGGCTTCTCGCCCCTCCGGGGCCAGCCTACGGCTGTTTGTCGCTTCGCTCGGTACTGTGCTCCGGTGGCGGCCAACCTCTCTTCGCTCGCGACATAAATCAGGCGTTCCCTTATCGATGTCTTCGTCGACGCCGGCCAAGGGCCGGCGCTCTCGTTTGCAAGCTCGAGGAGAGAACAATGCTGAAGAAATTCTTGGGCGGGCTGTTCGGTGGCGGTGACGCCAAGCCGGGCAACGCCAAGGCTGCCGAGCCGGTGGAGTACAACGGCTACAAGATCGTCTCGGAACCGGCCGAGCAGGGCGGCCAGTATCGCGTCAGCGGCTGGATTCGCAAGGAGGGGGCGGCTGGCGAGCTTCTCGAGCACCGCTTCGAGCGCTCCGACCTGGTGCCGGGCCGCGAGGCCTGCGACCAACTGATGGTGAGCAAGGCGCAGCGCTTCATCGACCAGATCGGCGACGACATGTTCAAGTCGGGCTGACGACACGACATGCAAGTCCTTCATCGGGCCTCACCCTGGCGCGAACTCTTCGCCGGCAACAGCCTGCCGGAACCGGCTACGTTGCTGGCCCCCCTGTGCGATGCACTGGACATGCTGGGTCCGGCCCCCGACATGGCCACTGCACACGCCTGGCAGCCGCAGCTGGTCGAGGCCCTCGAGCGACTCGACCTGCCGGCATGGCGTATTAGCCAGCTGATCAGTGACCACAACGAGATGCTCTATCGCCGTGCCATCCAGCTCTCGCTCAACGAAATGCAGGGGCAAGGGTGGGGCAAACCGCCGGTCGCGTTTTGCGTGCTCACACTGGGTTCCGCCGGACGCCACGAAAGCCTGCTGGCGCCCGATCAGGATAACGCCATGATCGTGGCCGACTACCCCGACTCGCGCCATAACGAGGTCGACGGCTTCTTCCAGGCCCTGGGGGAGCGTTTCACCGACCGCCTGGATGAGGCTGGCATCCCCCTGTGTCACGGCCATGTCATGGCGCGCTGGCCGATGTGGCGCAAGCGTCTCTCGGAGTGGCGCGAGCAGCTTTCGCTGTGGACTCAGGAGCGCCGGGTGAAGCGCGTCCAGCAGAGCAATATCCTGCTCGACTTCCATCCGGCCTATGGCGACGCCGGCCTGGCCGAGGAGCTGGCCGGTCACGTCGCACGGCTCATGCCTCGGGCCGGTTTGTTCCTGGACGAAATGGCGCAGTTGCTCGATGAGCTGCCCGTGGCGCTGGACCGCTTCGGCCGGCTTTCGGGAGGCGATGAAGGGGCACCACACGCGAATGCCCTCGATCTCAAGCGCCGGGGACTGCTGCCACTGGTCAATGCGGTGCGTCTGATGGCGCTGCGCCATGGCGTAAGTGTCCCCGATACCCGCTCGAGACTGACGGCGCTAGTGGTGAAGGAAGCGCTCGGGCCCCGTCAGGCGAGGGCCGGCATCGCGGCACTGGAACGCCTGCAGGAGCGCCTGCTGACGGCACAGCTGGCAAGCCTGAAAGCGGGCGGTATCGCCGACGGCTGGATCGATATGACAGGCCTGGAGGATGACCAGCGCCTGCTGCTGCGCCACGACATGCAAGTCATTCGAGGCCTGGTCAGGGCGGCCCAGGGTGGCAGCGGCAGGTAGTGCCTAGTTCCCCCCTGCATTACCCGTCCAGCCCGGAGTCGGCAGGCGCCTCGGGCAGTTCCATGACCAGGCAGGCGCCATTGAGCGTGGGCGCGTCGTCGACCCATAGCCTGCCGCCCAAGTGGGCGACAATGCCGCGGCTGATCGGCAGGCCCAAGCCACTACCACGCGGACGCCCGCGGGCCTTGTCGCCGGCTTCACCGTAGCGCTTTATCTGGTGGAATTTCTCGAACACACGCTCACGCTCGTCCGTCACGATCCCCGGCCCGTTGTCCTCCACGCTGAGCCGGAAGTTGTGCTTGTGGCGGGCCAGGTGGAGGCGTACGCGAGGGGCTTCGTCAGCGGCGAACTTACCGGCGTTGTCGAGGAGGTTGATTACGACTTGCTCCAGGCGATCTGGGTCGCCGATTACCGGTGCTTCGTCGAGTTCCAGGTCAACCTCCAGCGCCACGCCGCGATCCTCCTGCAACCGGTGGACGGCATCCACGCTGTGGCGTATCAGGGCCACCAGGTCGAGACGCTGGGGGTTGAGCGTCAGCCGTCCGCTCTCCAGCCGTGCCAGGTCGAGGATTTCCTCGATCAAGCGCGACAGGCGCTGGCTCTCCAGCACGACAACCTCGAGAAAATGGAGGCGCTTCTCCTCCGGCAGCTCCGTGGCGTCGCGCAGGATCTCGGCGAACGCGCGGATCGAGGTGAGTGGCGTTCTCAGCTCATGGCTGACCATGGCAACGAATTCATCCTTGAGGCGGTCGAGCTCTCGCAGCCGCTCGTTGGCCGCGCGAAGCTCCTCGCCGATGCGTGCCAGCTCGTTGGATTTCTGTTCCAGGCGGCGATTGTACTCGAGCGTCTGCGACGTGGTATCGAGGATGCTGAGGATCGATTCCAGGTCCAGCGCCTCGCCGCGTACCACCGAATTGATCAGCACCCGCGCCGACGCGCTGCCCAGGGCTCCCGACAGGGCTCGCTCGGCGCGCGCGATAAGGGTGGGCGTCGCGGGGGCATCGTCGGCCTGGGTGCCAGAAGGATCGGCCAGTATCCGTGCCGTGGCCGTGGCACCGAGGTAGCGATGGAGCAGGCTCTTGAGCTCGCCTAGGGTGGTCTGGCCGCGCCACAGCGAGGTGTGCTGGAGTTCGGGATTCATGGCCTCGGTGAATAGTGCCGCCTGGGTCTGTTCCACCGGACTCTGGCGGGTAAACAGCGAGACGCCGACCAGCAGTCCGACATTGGCCAGCAGGCTCCACAACAGTGCGTGGCTGTAGATGTCGGAGCCCTCCAGGCCAAACAGGGCGTAGGGGCGTAGCCACGCCAGGCCCAGCAACCCCCGTTCGAGGAAGCTGGCATCCAGCCAGCCCGACTGGGCGAAACCCGGCAACAGCAGCGTGTAGATCCAGATGACGAAACCCGCAAGCAGACCCAGGGTCGCGCCGGCCCGAGTCGCACCGCGCCAGTACATGCCGATCAACATGGCCGGTGCGAACTGGGCGGCACCGACGAACGACACCAGGCCGATGGTCACCAGGCTGTAGGAGTCGCCGATCAAGGCGTGGTAGAGGTAGCCCAGCAGCAGGATCAGTATGATCGCCACCCGACGGATCCCCAGCAGCCAGCCGGCAAGCTCGCCTTGCGAACTCAGGTGCAGCTGCCGGGATCGCAGCAGCAGCGGCATGATCAACTGGTTGCTGACCATGGTGGAAAGCGCAATGGTCTCGACGATCACCATGCCGGTGGCCGCCGAGAGTCCGCCGATGAAGACCAGTAGCGGTATGCCTTCCATGCCGGCGGAGAGTGGCAGGGTGAGCACGAAACTGTCGGGGTCGCTGTTGCCCATCGGCAGCAGCAGGCCGGCCATGGCGATAGGTATCACGAACAGGTTGATCGCCACCAGGTAGAGCGGAAACAGCCAGCTGGCACGCTTCAGGTGTCGCTCGTCGACGTTCTCCACGACCAGCACCTGAAACTGTCGGGGCAGGGTCAGAAAGGCGAGGAAGGCGAGCGCCAGGGTGCCGACCCACCCAATGGCGCCGCCTGGCACCGATGCAAGACCCAGGGCCCCGGCCAGCTCGGGAGCGGCGGCTACCTGGCGAAACAGATCGCCGGGCCCGTTGAACAACACGAAGACAACGAACACGCCCACGGTGAGGAAGGCCACCAGCTTGACCAGCGACTCGAAGGCGATGGCTGCGACCATGCCTTCGTGGCGCTCGCTGGCATCCAGGTGGCGGGTGCCGAACAGGATGATGAAAATCGCCAGCACCAGCGCGACCCAGAACGACTTGTCGACCCAGAAGTTCTCCTCGGCCAGGCGAAAATCGGTCGCTTCCGGGTAGTTGACCAGCACGGCATGGCTGAGGGTGATCGCCTTGAGCTGCAGGGCGATATAGGGCGTGACGCCGATCAGGGCGATCAAGGCCACCAGTGCGCCGAGGCTTGAACTCTTGCCGTAGCGGGCACTGATGAAGTCGGCAATGGAGGTGATGCGCTGCGTGCTGGCGATACGCACCATCTTGCGAATCAACAGCGGCGCCATCAGCATGGCCAGCGTCGGACCGAGATAGATCAGCAGGAAACTGGGGCCGAACTCCGCCGCGCGTCCCACGCTGCCGTAGAAGGTCCAGGCGGTGCAGTACACGGCGATGGAGAGCGCGTAGACCGTCGGCGAACCGATTACCGAGCGGCCACGCTCGGCTCGCCGGTCGCCCCAGGCGGCGATCACGAACAGCAGCGCCAGATAGCCGAACGCGACCGTCAGCACGACCGAGTCGGTTCTCATCGCCTCAACCGTCCTCCCACCGGCGCTCCATGAGCCAGGCAGCGAGGCCGATGACCAGTAGCCAGACTGCGAACAGGTAGAGCGGCAACCACGAGAGCCCGGCCTCAGGCGGACGATCGAAAATCACGACCAGCGGCGGCGAGAAGAGCAGGGCCGTCAGGCCGATCAAGGCGACCAGCCGGGCCCGAACGCGGGAGGCGTTCATGTGCAGGCGTCCTCCCTGTCGAGGGCGGTGGCCTGCAGTGCCAGCGCCTGCTCCAGGGTCTCGATACCGCGTGCCTCTAGCCTGGGCAGCAGTGCCAGCCAGAGTTCGGCCGTCACCCGTGCATCCCCCAGTGCCGTATGGCGTGTGCCGGGCGGAAAGCTGAGGTCGTAGCGCTCGGCGAGGGTATCCAGATCGTGACCGTCCAGGCTCTCGTCCAGCGCACGGGAAATCAGCAGGGTGTCGAGTACCGGCATGTCGAGCGTGGTGCCGGTTCCGGGGGCTTGCAACGCCAGCAGGTCAAAAGCCGCGTTGTGGGCCAGTAATACGGCATCGCCGATATAGTCGCGAAATCGCGGCAGCACGACGGGCAGCGGCGGGGCGCCGGCTACGTCGTCGTCTGTGAGGCCGTGGATCGCCGTGCTGGCGGGCGGGATCGGCTTGCCGGGGTCGACACGTACGTCGAAGACATCGCTTGCCAGCAGGCGGGAATTGACGATGCGACACGCACCGAGGCTGATGACCGTGTCGCCGCGGCGCAGCTCCAGACCTGTGGTTTCGGTGTCGAATGCCACCACCTCGAGGGCACGCAGCGGGCAGCGGGCCAGCTCGGCGTCGGGAGGCGGCAGGTCGGCGATGCCGAAGTCATGGAATTCAGGGCGCGGCGGGAGCTGGTCGGGCGGCGCACCGACCCGATCCATGGCGGGCAATGGCAGGCGCAGGCGGGCGTGACGGTCATCAGCGTCGGCCACGCTCCAGGCGTCGCTGGCGTGCTGCCTCAGCAGGTCGCCGATCCGAGGTGAGAGGGGAAGCGTCTCGAGCCGCTGTTCGGCCCACACCGCCAGCTTGCGCTGTGGCAGTGGTTCGCCGGGCCAGATCAGGTCGAGATAGACGCGGCGATTGCCGAGCAGGATCTCGCCTTCGAATTGCGTTGTGCCGGTTTCCTCGCCCAGGCGTACCAGCAGGGCCTCCAGCATGACCAGCAGCGCGGGCGCATCGCCCTTGAACCAGGCCGGCATGCCGATGGGAAGCACCTCGATGTGGCTGTCGGCGAGGCGTTCGTTGAGCGACCGCCACAGGTCGTTGGACCACAGCGGCGCCAGCCGTTCGCCCTGCTGCTGCATGTCCTCGATCAGGCTACCGAGCCCTTCGATCTCGTTGCCCAGCGCATGACTCTCCTCTTCAATGACCGCTTCCAGGCGTTGGCGCAGGGTATCGTCGATGTGCCGGGCATGGCGAACGCTGCTCAGTGCCTCGGCGGCACTGGCCAGGTTCGCACCGTGCTGGCGCAGCGGGGCAATGCGTTCGGCCATGCTGGCGCGAACCCCCATCTCGCTGTTCCAGGTGGTGGTGGCATCGGCCAGCGTCAACAGCGTCTCGCCATTGCTCTGGGGCACCCGACGCATGACCACGTGCAGCCAGCGCTCGTCGCACGGCATCAGGAGTTCGCGCGGCGAGCCATCTTCCGGCAGCTGGCCCAGGGAATCCTGCAGGCTTGATACCGGAAGGAGGGCGTCCAGGCGCTTACCCAGCCCAAGGCCCGGATGATTGTCGAACAGGCTTTCGGCCGCCTGGTTGAACAGCAGCATGCGGCGGTGATGATCGCAGAGCAGCAGCGGCGTATCGAGAACCTGGAGCAGCGTCTCGAGCTCCTGGCGAATGCGAGCGGCGCTGCGTGCGCCTTCGGCATGCGCCGTGGCAAGGCGGGTACGATCGCTGCGCCAGGCTTCGCGCACACGCATCAGGTCGGGGCCCAGGCCACGCAGCCAACCTTCAGGAGGATAGTCGTCGCGAGCGTCAGGGTTGGCGACAAGTCTGGCGAGCTGGACCTGGAGATGACGCAGCGGGGTGAACAGCATGCGCTCGAGCAGCAAGCCCACCAGGAAGATGGTACCTCCGCCCGAAAAACAGCCGAGCCAGAGAACGAGGCGAGCCAGACCCTGAGGCTGGAACAGGCTGTCGAGCCAGGCCGCGAAGATGGCACCTCCCAGCAGGCTGACTCCGCTGAGCAGCAACCAGAGGCCGATCAGGCGTTGGCGCTTGGGCAGCTTGCGCCCCAGCATCAGGCGTCCTCGGCCAGCAGGGATTTGACCTTCTCGACAAGCGCCTGGGTCGAGAAGGGCTTGGTCACGTAGTCGTCGGCGCCCAGGGCCAACCCTTTCTCGCGTTCCACCTCACGACCATGCGCCGTGAGCATGATGATGGGAAGGCGGGCGTGTCGGGGGTCGTGGCGCAGCTGCTCCAGCACATCGAAGCCGCTTATCCCGGGTAGGCTGATGTCGAGCAGCATCAGGTCGGGCGGTGCCTCTTCGATCGCGGCCAGGGCGCCTTCGCCATCGACGGCCGTCGTCACGTCGAAACCGGCCTGCTGCATGAGGAACTCCAGCGAAAGGACGATATTGGGCTCATCGTCCACCACCAGTACCTTGGCCATTCGCTACTCCTTGCGGAACTTGTATGTTGTTGATCTTCAGTCTAGTGCGCATGGCAAGGGCGGCAAAGACGACCTTGGCAGAAGTGGCATGAGGGGCGGGCTCATTACGGCAACGACGGGCAGCCTTTCTTCTCAGCGCGGTTCGTTGCCGTCCTTCTCGAGCCGCCAGAATTTGGGCCCCAGCGGGCCGAGCCACAGCCAGACCTGCAGCAATACCAGCAGCGGCAGCAGCCAGGGCGGTGCGCCTGTGGTGCGGCTCAGCACGAAGAAGATCAGGTAGGCGGTAAGGCCGGCGGCCAGGCCCACCAGGGTGAACATGAAGGCGCGTGCCTGGCCCGGTTTGCGTGTCACGCGGAACAGCATGCCGATGAAGGCTCCGAAAGCACCGGCCATGGCGAGTTGCAGCAGAATCTCTTGCATGAGGGGGTATCCTTCATGGCGGGGCATTTTACGGCAGCGTAACGTGACGTCGCGCTTGTGACAGTAAGACCTTGGACCAGTACCTGTCAGCATGAAATCGGCTCAGTGCCGGCTGGGGCTGGCATGATGAGGAAGTTGGTTCGACTTTGGTCGAGATTTGCTGATAAACCACAGTCCCGATTGGACTTGCCCTTTCGCTCTGCGCATCCTTGCCGTGCAGAGCCAAGCGAGCTGCAGATCCGACGCTTCGCGTAACATGCGAGCCGATAAGAAAGATAAGGACCCTTCCTCAAAATGGAGCTGACCAGAATGAGTGCTATCGTCCTGCTGGTTCTAGGCCTTGCCGGGATGGCCGCGGGGTATTTCTTCTACTCCCGCTTCATTGCCGCGAAGATCTACCGCCTGGATCCCGACTTCAAGACCCCCGCCCACGAATTCGAGGACGGCGTCGACTTCGTGCCGACCAACCGTTATATCCTCTGGGGGCATCACTTCACCTCGGTGGCGGGTGCCGCGCCCATCGTCGGGCCTGCCATCGCCGTCATCTGGGGCTGGCTGCCAGCCTTCCTGTGGGTCGTGCTCGGCACCGTATTCTTTGCCGGCGTACACGATTCCGGCGCCATCTGGGCCAGTGTGCGCAACAAGGCCAAGTCCGTCGGCGCCTTGACCGGCGACGTGGTGGGCGCCCGGGCGCGCAGCATCTTCATGATCGTCATCTTCCTGGTGCTGTTGATGGTCAATGCGGTCTTTGCCGTGGTCATCGCCGGGTTGATGATGAACTTCTCCAGCGCCGTGGTGCCGGTGTGGGGCGCCATTCTGGTCGCGTTGATCATCGGTCAGCTGATCTACCGCCGTATCCTGAGCCTGCCCGTCGTGTCGATCCTCGGCGTCATCGCCTTGTATGTCCTGATCTTCATCGGCCCTTCGGTGCCGCTCCAGATGCCGGCCGAGGTGGGCGCCCTTTCGGGCAATGCCGTGTGGATCCTGATCCTGTTCGGCTATGCCGCCATCGCCTCGATGCTGCCGGTGTGGGTTCTGCTGCAGCCGCGGGACTACATCAATGGCCTGCAGTTGTTCATCGGTTTGATCGTGCTTTATGGCGCCATCGTGCTGCTCAACCCCAGCGTGGTCGCACCGATGGTCAACGGCGACCTGCCGGCGGGTACTCCGTCGATGCTGCCGCTGCTGTTCGTCACCATCGCCTGCGGCGCCATCTCCGGCTTTCATGGCCTGGTATCATCCGGCACCACCTCCAAGCAGCTCAACAAGGAAACCGACGCTCGCTTCGTCGGCTACTTCGGTGCCGTGGGCGAGGGCATGCTGGCCCTTGCGGCCATCCTGGCCGCCACCGCAGGCTTCGCCACCTTTGCTGACTGGCAGGCCGTCTACACCGCCTTCGGCGCCGGCGGCGTCAATGCCTTCGTCGAGGGCGGCGCTTACATGATCCACAACGGCCTCGGCCTGCCCGAAGCCACCGCGGCGACCCTGCTCACCGTGATGGCGGCCCTCTTTGCCGGCACCACCATGGATACCGGCTTGCGCTTGCAGCGTTACATCTTTCAGGAGTGGGGCGAGATCTATAATCTCAGGTGGATGACCAAGAACGTGCCGGCGACGCTGCTGGCCGTGGGCAGCTGTCTGTTGCTCGCCTTCGGTGCGGGCGGTGCCGACGGCACCGGTGGGATGATCATCTGGCCGCTGTTCGGCACTACCAACCAACTGCTGGCGGGCCTGACGCTGCTGGTGGTCACGGTCATGCTGGTGCGCCAGCGCCGCCCCATGTGGTACACCCTGGCGCCGCTGTGCTTCCTGCTGGTGATGACCATCGCCGCGCTGCTCATCCAGCTGCGGACCTTCTTCAACGAAGGCAACTACTTCCTGCTGTTCGTTGATATCGTGGTCTTGATCGCTGCCATTCTGGTGGCCATGGAATGTGCCTCGGCGCTCAAGCGCTCCCGGGCACAGATGGCCAAGCAGGAGTAACGACGGAGACAGCAATGCGAGACAATCGTGACAAGGCGCAGGACGCTCGTCGCGAACGCATTCGGGCCTGGCTGAGCCAGGCCCGTTTCGTCGCCGAGGAGTTCTATAGCGCGCGCTATCGCGGCGCCATCGCCCGCGCACGGCGCGACGAGGACGACCTATTCATGCTGCTGGTATTCTCTGAAATGATGGGGGTGCCCAATCCCGCCGCCTATTACACGCTGGAGCTGCAGCCGCTGCTGCTCGAACGCTTTCACGATTGGCATCGGCGCATGGGGATGGAGCGCTCGCCTCTGGAGCATTTCAGGTGTTGTTAGTAGCCGGGCCACAATGCTCGCCATGCCAGTAGGGTATGAAATGACATGAAACAGTTACTCGACAAACGCCTGCTCTGGGTGGGTGGCAAGGGTGGCGTGGGCAAGACCACGGTCGCTGCCTCGCTGGCGGTGCTGGCGGCACGCCGCGAGCGCCGCGTGCTGGTGGTTTCCACCGATCCGGCCCACAGCCTCGGGGATGTCTTCGACCGTGAGCTGGGCGATGTGCCACGGCGCATGCTGCCCAACCTGGACGCCATGGAGATCGACCCCGACGCCGAGGTCGAGGCCCACCTGGCTCGCGTCACGGAGCAGATGCGCCGCTACGCCGCCCCCGAGATGATGCAGGAACTCGAGCGCCAGATGCGCCTGACCCGCCAATCGCCGGGCGCCCAGGAGGCCGCCCTGCTGGAGCGGCTGTCTCGCATCGTCACGGATGATGGCGCGCCTTACGACCTGGTGATCTTCGATACCGCACCCACCGGTCACACCTTGCGTCTGCTGACCCTGCCCGAAGCCATGGCGGCCTGGGTCGATGGCCTGCTGGCGCACAATCGCAAGTCCGAGGAACTGGGCAAGGTTCTCTCTCACCTGACGCCCAAGCGTGGCCGAGACGTGGCCACGCCTTTCGACGACCCCCGCGAGGACCCCCTCAATGATCTCGACGAGCGAACCCAAGGCGTGGCACGAACGTTGATCGAGAGGCGCAGGCTGTTCCATCGTGCCCGGCGGCGCATTGAAAATGCTGAGGAGTCGAGTTTCCTGTTCGTGATGACCCCCGAGCGGCTGCCGATCCTCGAGACGGTGCGTGCCGTCGAAGCCCTTGAGGAGGTTAGCATCCCCGTGGCCGGTACCCTGGTCAATCGGGTGATACCCGACGAAGCCGACGGCGATTTCCTGCGTGCCCGGCGCGAGCAGGAGGCCTCCTACCTGGCGCGCATCGACCAGCATTTCGCTCATCTGCCTCGACCGCGGCTGCCGCTGTTGCCGAGCGACGTTCAGGGCATCCCCATCCTGGAAGATCTTGCCTACCGGCTCGAGCAGGCCGGTTTCTAGACGCCTAGGGCAGCCAGTCACGCAGCCGCAAGGCTACGCGGCCCAGCCACTCGTTCAGCGCCCGTGTGCTTTGATTGAGGTGGTAGGCGCGGGGCAGCCAGGCCTCGAGCCCTTCGGGCGCCGGGCTGGTGAAGTCGGTAGGAGCGGGCACCACCGCGATTCCCTGTGCCTCGAACGCTGCAACGGCGCGCGGCAGGTGCCATGCCTGCGACACCAGCGCGATGCGTGTAATGCCTTCCGTGCGGAGGATGTCGGCACTGAGGCGGGCATTTTCAGTGGTGGTACGGCTCTCGCCTTCTCGCCAGCGGACCGGCACGTCGAAGACGTCGTGCAGGGCGGCCGCCATCAGGCTGGCCTCGGCGGCGTCCTCGCCGTGTACGCGGCCACCGCTGACCAGAATCGGCAGCTCGCTATGACGATGCAGGAGGGCGCCGTAGGCCAAGCGTCGCCAGGTAGCATTGGCCGGCGCATCGCCCCAGCCGAACTCCGGTGCAACGTAGTCACGGCCACCGCCCAGGATGACGATAGCCTCGGCGCTTTCCAGTTGGGCGCGTGCCGGCGGCGAATAGGGCTCCAGCCCCTGGCGCAGGGTGTGGCTGGCCCACGGCGTGGCCAGCAGTAATAGCCCGGCGAGCCCCAGCACGATCAATGCGGCACCTCGTAATCGTTTCGGGCCGAGCAATAGGCCGAGCAGCACCAGCAGCACGTTGAGAGTGGGTGGCAGCATCAGAATCTTGAACAAGTTCATGGTTTCCCCGGTCAAGCGTGTTCGAGAAGATCCAGTCGGCGGCTGGGCCAATGCACCACAGCGGTACGCGAGAGCATCCGTGCGGCGAGCCGAGGGTGGGCTTTAGCGATGACGCGTGCCGCGAATTCCGACAGGAAGCGCGACTTGAGCTCGGCGCGAGCGCGATCCACGCCGATCGCTTCGAAGGGTGTCGAGGCCAGCAGCAGGAAACCGTCGTCTGGGATGCGTCCGGCCTTCATGTTCGCCTCGATAATGGCCGCTGCCGTGGCGATGGGCTCGGAAAGGTCAGGACTGTAGGGGCCGACGATCAATGCCGTGTTGGGCAGATGAAGAAAATCGAAGCCCCGGCCGATGCAGATGACCCATTCGCGGTGCTCGATATCCAATGCCCGGGCGGTGCCTCGCAGCGAATCGACATGGCGACGATTGCCCTGAAGCAAAGGCAGCAGATCGCGGCGGATGTCAGCAGGCATGTCGGGGCATAGGCCGGCAACGCGGCGCTCGAGGTCACCCAGCGCGTCGGGCTCGAGCTGGCCGATGTCGAGCGTTGTGTCCTCGGCACCATGAAGGATCAGCGCATCGCTATCGGTCTCGAAGCCGCACACGAGGGGATAGACGTTGCGGCGGTCCCGGCCGAAGATCCGCTCGGCCTGCTCGCGGATCTCGTTGGCATGCGCCATCGCAGCCTGCGTGTCGCAGGCAAAACCGGCACAGCTTCGGGCTCGGTCACCGCGGGAAAAATGGTAGCTGATGATCAGCAGTACACCATGGCCGCCATGGATCGCATCGTCGACCGCTTCCGTCAGCATCTCGCCGAGGTAGGGCCAGCCCAGGTGGAAGATTCCCCCGAGATTACGAAAGGGCGTGATGATCCCCAGCGGGGTCTGGGTGGCGTGGGGGAGATGAATCCGACCGTCCATGCATTTCAAGGCCAAAATGCGGGTAGGGTGGGCGGCAAGGTAACGCTCGCGAGCCAGCCACGCCGAGGGGCTGCAGAAGGTATCGGCATGGGCGCGAGACAGGGCGAGCAATGCTTCGATGCGCTCTTCGATGGGGCGTTCGTGTAACGGCATGGTGCGGCTCGGGTTATTATTATCTACCGCTTATCGTCCACGACTGTGCCGAACGATGCAAAGCCCTCATTAGTCGCATCGTGAGGCACGGTGACTGGCGCTCAAGCCGGTTCGACCTTCTCCTTGTATTCGCAAAGGTCCTCGATCACGCAGCTCCCGCAGCGTGGCCGGCGGGCGACGCAGGTGTAGCGCCCGTGCAGGATCAGCCAGTGGTGAGCATCGCGAAGGAACTCCCTGGGCACGTGACGCAGCAGCTTCTGCTCGACCTCGGCCACGTTCTTGCCGGGCGCGATGCGGGTGCGGTTGGAGACGCGGAAGATATGCGTGTCCACGGCAATGGTGGGCTCGCCGAAGGCGGTATTGAGGATCACGTTGGCCGTCTTGCGCCCCACGCCCGGCAGCGCCTCGAGCTCGGCCCGGGTGGGCGGTACTTCGCCGCCATGCTTGTCGACCAGGATTCGGCAGGTCTTCATCAGGTTCTCGGCCTTGGTATTGTAGAGGCCAATGGTCTTGATGTGCTCCTTGAGGGCCCCGAGGCCCAGGTCGAGGATGGCCTGCGGCGTATTGGCCACCGGGAACAGGCTTGCGGTGGCCTTGTTCACGCCCACGTCGGTGGCCTGAGCGGAGAGCAGCACGGCGGTGAGCAGCTCGAAGGGCGTGCCCCAGTGCAGCTCCGTCGTCGGTTCGGGGTTGTTTTCGCGCAGGCGGGCGAAAATCTCGTAGCGTTTCTGGGCATTCATGAACGGATTGGGCTCATTGCGAGGGTCGAGTTCCTTGCGGCGAGTTCGCCTCCAGCGATGCGCGAGCCTCCTCGAGCAAAGCAGTGGCCTGCTCGAGCTGCCCCTCGGCCAGACGGCAGGCCTCCGGGTCGTTGCGGCGCTGGGCGCTCTCGAGCTGCAGTCGGGCCCGTCTTACCGCTTGCTGGGCAGCCTTCACCGCCATCTGGCGCTGACGCTGCTGCAGGCCGGTGCCCGCGCTCGTGGCAGAGGTCCGCGTGCCCTGCCGTATCCTGCGACGCTGACGCTCCAGTCGCCTTTGGCGTTCCAGGCGGGCCAGCCGCTGCTGGCGTGCCCGGTGGCGTTTACGGCCCAGCCGGGCACGCCTTGCCAGATAGGCTCGTCGCTCGGCTTCATGGCTGGCGGCCTGCCACTCGGGGTGCGGTACCAGATCGATACAGTCTACAGGGCAGGGCGCAACGCACAGCTCGCAGCCGGTGCACTCGGCGGTGATCACGCTGTGCATGCGCTTGCTGGCGCCGAGGATGGCATCGACCGGGCAGGCTTGGATGCACTTGGTGCATCCGATGCACTCCGCTTCACGAATCACGGCGGTCAGCGGAAGCTGGGTCGGCTGTTCCAGAGGCTGGGCCGGTTGGCCGGTCAGCTCGGCGAGACGCGCGACGGTTTCCTCGCCGCCGGGCGGGCAGCGGTTGATCGCCTCGCCGCCTGCCACGGCCTCGGCATAGGGCCGGCAGCCCGCATGGCCGCACTTGCCGCATTGGGTTTGCGGCAGCAGGGCATCGATGGCCTCGATCAACGCTGGCTCGGCCGTCACTTGTGCTCCTGTTGGGCTGCGGGTATCAACGTGGCGCGACATTATAAACCCTGGCTTGGCCTGAGCATACCGCTGGGCCAGCACGGTCGGGCCAGGAAGGCTTAGCGGTCGACGGGGCTAGGCTGGGCAAGAGGCTGGCAGGCCTCGACCCGGTTGCGACCGTTCGCCTTGGCCCGATACATCGCCTGGTCGGCGGCGCGCATGATGTCGGTCGGTGAGGTCAGATCCGGCTGGTGGGCCGCCACGCCGATGCTTACCGTCACGCTGGCCCCGGTCGGGGAGACTTCGTGAGGCAAGCGAAGCTCGTTGATGGCATGCAGAAGTGCACGCGCATGGTCAAGGGCGACATCGAGCGAGGTGCCGGGCAGCAGGACGCTGAATTCCTCACCGCCGGTGCGGGCCACGAGGTAGCCGTGGGGTTTGAGAGCGTCTTCCATGCACTGCGCCAGGGTCATCAGGCAGACATCGCCGGCCTGGTGACCGTAATGGTCGTTATAGAGCTTGAAATGGTCGATATCGATCATCATGACCGCTATACGCTCGCGTGAGCCGCGAAAGCTCATGGTCTCGGTGAAGCGCTCATCGAACAGGCGACGGTTGGCCACGCCAGTCAGAGGATCGTGCTGGCTCATTTCCAGCAGCAGCTCGGATTGCTTGCGCTGGTGATCCAACAGGTGGCGGAACTCGCGCGCCAAGGTACCGATCTCGTCTTGACGCGCCGCCAGGCTTTCCGGCATCGCCGGCGCTATCATTTCCCGATGAAGGCGCTGGGTGTAGCGCGCGAAACGACGTAGGGGCAAGAGTACCATCCGCTCAAGCAGCCACAGCACGGTGAGCAGCGTGACGATAAGCACGCCGCTGGTCCAGTACAGGGCAAAGCGGAACGTCTCCAGGCTTGCCTGGTACCGCTGGCGTGGCAGCAGGGCGTCGATGCGTATGGCGTTGCTGTCGGGCAGTGCCGGTATGAATCGGCTGGCCGACATGTGCGTCGGTGAGACCCGTTCCAGTGCTTCGCTGGGGCCGTCGCGGCGCGTTGCGCTGCTCAGTTCCATCTGGATGCCGGTGGTTTCGCGCAACTGCTCGATCCACGGCTCGCTCAGCGGTCTCACCATGGCCAGCCAGCCCGCCGCAGGCGCTTCCTCGCGGCTCTGGTGAATCGGTGCCAGGCCGACCAAAGCCAGCTCCGGCAGGGCCAGCATCATGGTATGGGAGGCGTCTTCCAGGCCTTGTGCTATCTGGGGGCGCAGAAGGTCGACCGTGGAGGCGGCCCAGTCGCATGGTGGTGCCATGCCGGGGCAGGAAGTGAACTCGCCGTTGTCGTCGTAACCCACGATCCAGTAGGGGGAATTATCCTCGGCGAGGAAGAACATCATGTGCAGGTCGAGCGTCTCGAGTGTTGCCTCGTAGAGGTTGGAGTCGACGTATTCAGGGCGCTCGCCGCGAACGAAATCGTAGGTGTCATCCCAGTACGCCCAGTCCTCGACCAGACGACGCATATGGTTGAGTTCGCTGCCGAGGGCTCTCTCGGCGCGGTCCAGCTCGGCGCTGGCGAAGGCCTCCTCGTCTTCCAGCAGAATCGGCATGATCTGGAAGCGCGCGACCAGGACCAGTGCAAGCAGGGCCAGGCACAGCACGGCACACAGCGAAAGGAGGAAGCGATTACGCAGTGAGCCGAACGTCGAGGTCATGAAGTGCGCCTGTGTCAAGTGCCGCCACCGGCATTGGGGAGAGCGATGCGAAAACAGGTGATCGCCTAAGTTCAATGTCGGCAGGGGTAAATGAATCTTTAATCGAAACGGGACCGAACGGTAATAAAAGAGCACGGCCGAAGCCGTGCTCTCGAGCGGTACGTGGTGTTGCGAGGATTATTTCACGCGCTGGCCGGGCTCGGCGCCTGAATCCGGCGAGAGAAGGTAGATACCGTCATCGTTGCCTGCGGCCAGCACCATACCCTCGGACACGCCGAATCGCATCTTGCGCGGCGCCAGGTTGGCCACCATGACGGTCAGGCGGCCCTCTAGTGCCTCCGGCGCATAGGCGGAGCGAATGCCGGCGAATACGTTACGTGTCTCGCCGCCCAGGTCCAGCGTCAGCTGGAGCAGCTTGTCGGCTCCCTCGACGTAGTCGGCCTTGACGATGCGGGCGATACGCAGGTCGACCTTGGCGAAGTCGTCGAAGGCAATCTGCTCAGCGACAGGATCGTCGGCCAGCGGTCCCTTGGCGGCCTCCTTGAGTTTCTGTTCTTCCACCAGGTCCTCCTTCGAAGCCTCGATCATGGCATCGATCTTCTCCCGTTCGACGCGGGTCATCAAGGGTTTGAACTTGGCTATCTCGTGCTCGAGCAGAACCTCATGGCGGCTCGCCCAATCGAGCGAAGCGAGCTTGAGGAACGCCTGGGCCTGCTCGGCCATGGCAGGCACTACCGGCGCCAGATAGACCATCAGCTGACGGAACAGGTTGATGCCTACCGAACAGATATCCAGCACCTCCTGCTCACGGCCTTCCTGCTTGACCAGTACCCAGGGCTCCTTGTCGGCGATGTAGGTGTTGGCTTCGTCGGCGAGCTCCATGATCTTGCGCACCGCGCGGCCAAACTCGCGAGCCTCGAAATCTTCGGCGATGGTGTCGCCGGCGGCGATGAAGCGTGCCACCAGTTCCGGCTCGGTGCAGTGGGAGGAGAGCCGGCCGTCACCCAGCTTCTTGACGAAGCCGGCACAGCGGCTGGCGATGTTGACCACCTTGCCCACCAGGTCGGCGTTCACCCGGGCGGCGAAATCCTCCAGGTTGAGGTCGAGATCGTCGACCCGTGACGTGAGCTTGGCCGCGAAATAGTAGCGCAGGTACTCGGGGTTCAGGTGTTCGGCATAGGTCGCGGCCTTGATGAAGGTGCCGCGCGATTTCGACATCTTGGCCCCGTTGACGGTGACGAAGCCGTGGCAATTCACTGCAGTGGGCGTGCGGAAGTCGGCGCCATGCAGCATGGCCGGCCAGAACAGCGCATGGAAATAGACGATGTCCTTGCCGATGAAGTGATAGACCTCGGCGTCGGATTCCTTGCGCCAGTAGCTGTCGAAATCGATGCCGGTGCGTTCGCACAGGTTCTTGAAGCTGGCCAGGTAGCCGATTGGAGCATCCAGCCAGACGTAGAAGTACTTGCCCGGGGCGTCGGGAATCTCGAAACCGAAATAGGGCGCATCGCGGGAGATGTCCCACTCGTTGAGCCCCGACTCGAACCACTCCTGCAACTTGTTGCCGATCTGGGTCTGCACGTGGCCGCCGCGGGTCCACTGCTTCAGAAAGTCGGCGAAGTCCGGCAGCTTGAAGAAATAGTGGGTCGAGCTGCGCACTTCGGGCGTGGCGCCCGAGATCGCCGATACCGGGTCGATCAGCTCCGCGGGCGTATAGGTGGCGCCGCAAGCTTCGCAGTTGTCGCCGTACTGGTCGGCGGTCTTGCACTTGGGACAGGTACCCTTGATGAAGCGATCGGCCAGGAACAGCCCCTTGACCGGGTCGTACATCTGCTCGATGTCGCGGGTGGCGATATGGCCACGATCGCGCAGGCGGGTATAGATCAGCTCACTGAAGTAGCGGTTCTCGTCGGAATGCGTCGAGTGATAATTGTCGAAGGCGACCCCGAAGGTGGCGAAATCGGCCTGGTGCTCCTTCGATACGCGCTCGATCAAGGCCTCGGAGCTAATGCCTTCCTGCTCGGCGCGCAGCATGATCGCGGTGCCGTGGGCGTCGTCGGCGCATACGTAGTGACACTCATTGCCGCGGCTTTTCTGGAAACGTACCCAGATGTCGGTCTGGATGTACTCCAAAAGGTGGCCGAGGTGGATCGAGCCGTTGGCGTAGGGCAGGGCGCTGGTGACCAGGATCTTGCGCGGGGCGCTTGCGTTGTTCGACATATCGGCTCTGATATTCCCAGGAAAAACAGACTTCCGATTGTATCCCTGTTGGCGTGCGTCTGCATCCGATGGCGTGGAATCGAGCCTGGCATCAAGAGGCCCGCAGTACGCTAGGCTATGGCGAGACACGACGCGAAATGGAGGCAGACTTGGATCCGGTTTTTTTCGACGAATGGCAGGCCCTGTTGCGAACGGCGGTGTTGGGTGTGCTCGGCTATGTGGCGCTAGTGTTCCTGCTGCGCATCTCCGGAAGACGCACGCTGTCGAAGATGAACGCCTTCGACCTGATCGTGACCGTGGCGCTGGGTTCGGTGCTGGCGACCGTCATCCTCAGCAAGGACGTAACCCTGGCGCAGGGCGCGCTGGCTTTCGCCCTGCTGATCGGTATGCAGTACCTGGTGACCTGGTCCAGTGTCCGCACGCGCTGGATACGCCAGTTGGTAACCGGTGAGCCGGCGCTTCTGTTCTACCGGGGAGACTATTTACCCGCGGCGATGCGCCAGGCACGCGTGACCCAGGACGAAGTTCGCGCGGCGATACGTGCCGCCGGCAAGGGAGACGTGACGCGAGTCGACGCCGTCATACTCGAGACCGACGGCTCTTTCAGTGTAGTGGGGAACGAGGAGGCACAGGGCGAATCGAGCCTCGACGGCGTCACGATACCCGGAGCGGGAATGCGCCGGGATCTCCCTCGCGATCAGTGACCGGCGAGAAGGCTGACTGGCAGCCTGGTGCACTGAAGCTAGACTTCAAGGCACAAGACAAGGAACCTGCCCGTCAGGAGACACGCCATGGAACGCACAGGCCATTTCGCTCGGCCCAGCGCCGAATCCCACATTCCCTTTTCCGCACGGACCAGCGGGCGGCTCCGCATCGGTGCCCGTATCGGCGGGCTGACGCTGCTGCTTGCGGTATCCGCCGTTACCCTGCAGGCCGGTGTCGGCGAAGCGCAGGCACGGGAACCCGAGCCGGGACGCCTGCTAGGGCACGAAGCGTCCAGCGAGCCCGAGGAGTCCGGCCTCGAACACCCTAGTGAGCATCTTGTGGTAACCGATTTCCCCGGTTCGCTGATCGATGCCGAACTCTCGACATGGGAGGAGTACATCCCCGACATCGAGGCGATCGAAATCTCTGCCAGCGCCGATGACTACGACCAGCCGGCCCTGTTCTACGCACCCGAGGGCGAGGAAGCGCAGCCGTTGCTACTCGTGCTGCATAGCTGGAGTACCGATTACCTGCAGAACATCGATATCCCCCTGGGGCAGTTTGCCGTCGCCAACGACTGGGTCTTCATGCATCCCGACTTCCGCGGCGCCAACGACGGACGCCCCGAATCGACGGCTTCCGATCTCGCCATCTCAGACATGGAGGATGCGCTGGAGTATGCGCGGGAGAATGCCAATGTCGATGAGTCGCGCATCTACCTGCTGGGTTACTCCGGCGGTGCGATGAACGCGCTGCACCTGGCCAGCCGCCACCCCGAGGTTTTCGCCGGCGTTGCTGCATGGGTGCCGGTCTACGATCTGGTGAGCTGGTACGAATGGAACGATGAGCAGGGCGAAAAGTATGCCGAGGAGATCGCCGATGCCTGTGGCGGTGTCCCGGAGGAGGGCAGCGATGCCTACGAGGAGTGTCGTCGGCGTAGCCCCATGACGCATGTTCCCGAAGTCGCGGGCGACATGCGGGTGCTGATTGCCCACGGCATCGAGGACGAAACCGTGCCGGTCGAGCAGGCACTGCAGGCCTACAATGATCTGGTCGAGGAAGAGGCTCGTCTCTCGGACGAGCAGATCGAAGCGATCATGCAGAACGGGGAGGTGCCCGACGAGCTGCGCGAGCGCTCGCTGCATACGGATCGTGACTACGCTCGTTTCGATGAGGCCGAGGCGCCGGTGCTGCTGCACCTGCAGTCGGGTCCGGCGGAACTCGTGCTGTTCGACGGCGAGCACGACATGCTCTATCGTCCCGGCCTGGAATGGCTTGCCCTCCAGGAGCGTGACTGAGGACAACCCACCCAGCATGGAAGATCTAGATGTACGGAAATGCTCTGTTTCGGCGCCCACGCAAGGTGGGCGTCCTGTTGTTGGCCATGGTTTCTCTCTACACGGGCGGCACGACGAGCGCCACAGCGGCCGAGGAATGGGCCGAACTGCGTGAACCCACCTCGGGCCCGCCGCGTATCATCGGGCCTTACGATGGCGGCTGCATCGCCGGTGCCGTGCCGCTGCCCAAGGAGGGGGACGGCTACCAGGCGGTAGACCTCGAGCGTAACCGACATTACGGCCATCCTTCACTGGTCGACTATATCGAGCGCCTGGGACGTCGCGTCCACGAGGCAGGCTTCGGCCCGATTCTGGTGGGAGACATGGCGCAGCCACGCGGTGGGCCCATG
The DNA here is from genome assembly GCF_052584175.1 of Billgrantia hypersalina. Classification (NCBI taxonomy): domain Bacteria; kingdom Pseudomonadati; phylum Pseudomonadota; class Gammaproteobacteria; order Oceanospirillales; family Halomonadaceae; genus Billgrantia; species Billgrantia hypersalina. Next base: position 314,923 of record NZ_JBMIQI010000018.1, on the reverse strand, counting down.
CCATATGGCCATGTCAGCCACCAGACCGGGCTTGACGTCGACCTCTGGTTTCGCCTCGACCTGCCTATGCTCGAGCGAAACGAGAGGGAGGGGCTCGAACAGCCGATCCTGGTCGATCCGCGTACCAACCGTCTCGATGGACGCTGGACGGCGCAACATGCCGAACTCATTCGCTTGGCTGCCGAGGACCCGCGGGTGTCGCGTATCTTCGTCGATTCCGCCGTCAAGCGTGACCTCTGCGAGCGGCAGTGGGACGATCGCTCCTGGTTGCGCGTGGTTCGCCCCTGGCACTCTCATGACGAGCACCTGCACGTTCGGCTACGCTGCCCGCCGGGCCAGACGGCGTGCATCGACCAGCCGCCACCTCCCCCGGGCGAGGGTTGCCAGGCGCTTGCGCCGACGCCACGTCCCGAGACCTACCCGCAGCCAAGCCGCTCGCTGCCGCCGGCTTGCCGAGCCATTCTCGAGCGATAGCCGCCCGCCGACGACAAGTCTCGTCCCCACTGGGTAGAATGGCGGCACGACAGTGGGGCGGGAGGCGGCGGTGGAGCGGCTGGGGTTCGTACTGACACGACACTGGCGGGACACCCCCGCAGGCAGCGAGGTGAGTTTCTGGCTGGCGACCGATGCCGGGCCATGTTGCGTGTGCCTGCCCCCGCAGCCTTCGGTAGCCTTCCTGCCCGCTGAGCAGCGGCCTCAGGCCGAACGTGTCCTTGAGGCCGAGCGGGGCGTGGAGTGTCGTCCCCTGGCGCTTGAGGACTTCGACCATCGGCCGGTTATCGGCCTTTACTGCGGCCAGTATCGTCAGCTGCAGCAGTTGGAGCGGCGCCTGGTAGAGGCCGGTGTCGAAGTCTTCGAAGCCGATGTGCGCCCTCCGGAGCGCTACCTGATGGAGCGCTTCATTACCGCCGCGGTGAGATTCACGGGGCGGGAAACCGCCGCAGGCCACTTCGTCGATGGCCAGCTCAAGCCGGTGAACGGCTATCGGCCAAGGCTCAAACTCGCCTCGCTCGACATCGAGACCAGCGAGCGCGGCGAGCTGTATTCCATCGGCCTGGAATGCGGCGAACAGCGCCAGGTCTACATGCTGGGGCCGGCCAACGGGCAGGGCGGCGAGGCCGAGCGCCAGCGGGATTTCGCGCTTGAATACTGCGCCACTCATGAGGTCATGCTGGAGCGGCTCAATGCGTGGTTCGCCCGCCATGATCCCGATGCGATCATCGGCTGGAATCTGGTGCAGTTCGACCTCCGCTTGCTGCTGCGCCACGCCGAACGGCTGGGCGTGCCCCTGGCGCTGGGGCGCGGCGGCGAGACGCTAGGCTGGCGTGCCCATGGCAGCAATGCCAACCACTACTTCGCCTCCGCTGCCGGCCGTCTGATCGTCGACGGCATTGAGGCGCTGCGCCAGGCCACCTGGCGTTTCGCCTCGTTCAGCCTGGAGAACGTCGCCCAGGAGCTGCTCGGCGAGGGCAAGGCGATCGACAACCCCTACCAGCGCATGGACGAAATCAACCGTATGTTCGCCGAGGACAAGCCGGCACTGGCCCGCTACAACCTCAAGGACTGCGAACTGGTCACACGAATCTTCGAAAAAACCGATCTCATCGACTTTCTGCTCGAACGGGCCAGCGTCACCGGGCTGCCGGCCGATCGCAGCGGCGGTTCGGTAGCGGCTTTCTCGCATCTCTATTTGCCACGCATGCATCGCCTCGGTTTCGTCGCGCCCAATCTTCCCCGGGAAAGAGACGTACGTCAGGGCGAGGACAGCCCTGGCGGGTTCGTCATGGACTCCCGGCCGGGGCTCTACGATTCGGTATTGGTGCTGGACTACAAGAGTCTCTACCCCTCCATCATTCGCACCTTCCTGATCGACCCGGTAGGGCTGATGGCGGGCCTGGAGGAGCCGGAGCCTCAGACCGTGCCTGGATTTCGCGGCGCTCGCTTCTCGCGCACTCGGCATGCCCTTCCGGACATGGTGGCAGGGGTGTGGCAGGGGCGTGAAGCCGCCAAGCGCGAAGGCAACGCGCCCCTTTCCCAGGCGCTGAAGATCATCATGAATTCCTTCTACGGCGTACTTGGCTCGCGCGGCTGTCGTTTTTTCGACCCGCGCCTGGCGTCTTCGATCACCCTGCGCGGCCACGACATCATGCGCCGCACCCGGGAGCTGATCGAGGCAGAGGGCTACACGGTGATCTATGGCGACACCGATTCCACCTTCGTCTGGCTGGGTAGCGCCCACGAGGAGGATGCCGCCCGGTCCATCGGCCAGCGACTGGCAGAGCGCGTCAATGGCTGGTGGGCGCAGCACCTCGAGGAGGAGCTTGACCTCGAGAGCGCACTGGAACTGCAGTTCGAGACCCACTTCCGGCGCTTTCTGATGCCCACCATCCGGGGTGCGGAGGAGGGCAGCAAAAAGCGCTACGCCGGGCTGGTGCGCCATGCCGACGGCAGCGAGCGCGTCGTGTTCAAGGGCCTGGAGACGGTGCGGGCCGACTGGACGCCGTTGGCCAAGATATTCCAGCAGGAGCTGTACCGGCGCATCTTCGTGGGCGAAGCCTACCGCGACTACGTGCGCGACTATATCAGCCGCACCCTGGCCGGTGAATTCGACGAGCGCCTGGTCTACCGGCGGCGACTGCGTCGACGACTCGACGACTATCGTCGTAACGTGCCACCCCACGTACGCGCTGCTCGCATGGCTGACGAGCTCAATGATCGGCTGGGCCGGCCGCGGCAGTATCAGCATGGCGGCTGGATTCGCTACGTGATCACCGTGTCGGGGCCGGAGCCGCTCGAGCTGCGGCGCTCCGCCATCGACTATCAGCATTATCTCTCCCGGCAGCTCCAGCCGGTGGCCGATGCCATTTTGCCTTTCGTCGGTGACGACTTTGCCCGCCTGATCGATCGTCAGCTCGGGCTGTTCTGATTCGCTGGGTGCAGTGCGGTCTCCACGATCGGCTTCCCCTCCATGAAGCGACGTCGCCAGGTTCGGGCCTTCTGGTCCGGGTAGGCCAGGTTGCAGGCATCATAGAGTTCTTCAAGAAAGCGTTTACGTTTGCCTTTGCATCTTCCGGCCATCACCGTGGCAGCGGCCAGCAGCTCGAGAACCCGGTACTTCTCGTGTCGTTCCAGTCGGTTGAGCACGAAGCGCTGCTGGGGCCAATCCACGTCGATGGACTGCTCGCTTGTGTCGAAGACATCGAGCAGGCATGAAAGCAGGTAGACATGGTTGGGATGGGCATCCTGGTTGGCCATGATCAGGGCGCCAAGCGCATGCAGCACGACGCGCTGCGCGCGCTCGCTCAGCGGGGAATGTCTCAACGGCTCGACCATCGCCTCGATGGCAAAGGGACCCAGCGCCTGCTCCCTGGCCTTGCCCATGATCCGCCAGGTAATGATCGCATTCCACAAGGCATAGAGCGGGCCGGTCACCAGGGGAAGCAGGCCGCGCAGGGCGACGCGGCCCAGCACGCGGCGCAGCAAGATGCGCAGCATGAAACTGCTGACGCCTACCTTCATGCGATACATGACCGCCATGGCGGTGAGTTTCCAGCGGCTCATCCGAGCGTAGGGGTCGATGCCGTAGATCCTGTGGCGCGGGCTGGGGAATTCAAGTGCAACGCGACTCAATCCCAGCAGGGTCAGCCTGGCATGAGCGCTGCCGTGCAATGGCGCCCGGGCTCGTTCGCTGATGGTCGCCACGCCACGCAGCGCATTCCAATAGAGGAATGCGATTTCCACTGCGCTGACCACGCCGGCAACAGCAAAGAAACCGGTCCAATAGGGCAACTGCTCTTTCAGGGTCATGCCCTGCATACCATCAAGCATCCCCTGGCGCATGTACCATTCCATACCCCCGATGGCGCCACCCGACACTATGCCCGCCAGCGTGGCCATTGCCACACTGCGGTGAAAGGCTTGCTTGATACCTTCAATATCCCCCGGGTGGCACGCTTGACGTGGCATGTCGCTACGTCGATTGCGATATTTCAGGTAACGCCCCGCCCATTGCTCGATGGTGCTGGGCTGAGGTGAGTATTCCCGGTCCGGTCTTGTTTCGGCCATGAAACGTCTACCACATTCCTTGTGTTTGTCAGTTCCAGCTTAGCCGGAGTGACCCTTAGGTTCGAACGGCAAGATAAACGCGCCAACCTGCCCGCTCCAGCCAGATTCCCTTCTCTGCTCACCCAGACCCTCGAGTCGATCCAAATCAAACGTGTGCTTGAATTTCCGGCATAAGCCTGTGTAGCTTACCTACATCGCTGTATGGTCTAAGGTGAGTCGTTCGGGCAGTGGGGCTTTGCCACAGCCTTGCTGCGCATGTGGTTTTCACAGGGAGGTCGGCGATGACGCGGGCTGCATGGCTGTTGGCGTTTCTTGGCATGGCGCTGGTCGGCTGCGACCAACGTCAGACGGGCGAGGTGGAGCCGACAGCGCGGGTGGTGAAGCTCATGGAAGTGGGCGAACAGACCCTGGTACCAAGTCGGCGTTTCGTCGGCCGGGTAGAGGCCGTACGAACGGTCGACCTGTCGTTTCGCGTGGGCGGGCAACTGGTTGAGATGCCGTCACGCCAGGGGCAAGTCATTCCCGAAGGCGAGACGCTGGCGCGGCTCGACCCCACCGATTATGAACTGGCCGAAAGGCGGGCCGAGGCGGAGTATCAGCTGGCCAGCCGCGAGATGGAACGCACTCGGCACCTGCTTGACAACAATTCGGTTTCCCAATCTGCCTTCGACGAGGTGCGGACCCGCTATGAACTTGCCGAAGTGCAACGTGACAGCGCACGTCAGGATCTCTCCTACACCACCATCGAAGCGCCGTTCGATGCGCTGGTAACACGCCGGCTGGTCGAGAATCACAGCAACGTGCAACCCAACACGCCCATCGTGCGGGTACAGGATGTGACCGAACTGCGCGTGAAGATCAACGTTCCCGAGACCCTGGTGCGTCATGTCACCGACCCCGAGCGTTTTCGGATCGAAGCCGAACTGCTGTCCGTACCCGGCGAAAGTTTCTTGCTCGAGTATCGCGAGCATGTCACCGAGCCAGATGATGTGGCCCAGACCTACGAGGTGGATCTCGCCATCGTCGATCCGGCTTCCGTTGGCGCGATGCCCGGCATGACGGTATCCGTTGAGGTCTCGCTGGTCGAGGCCGTCGAACACGGGGCATTGAGTATCCCCGTGGCCGCGCTGGACAAGGACAACGAAGGCCATTTCCAAGTTTGGGTCTACGCCCCGGACGAGCAGCGCGTCGAGTCGCGGCGAATTCTCGTCGGCGAGATCGGCGGCGAGTCGGTGCCGGTCCTGACCGGCCTGCGCCAGGGAGAGCAGATCGTCGCCGCGGGTGCTCACCTGATGCACGAGAACGCCCGCGTACGGCCCATGGATGCGTCCCTCTAGGTCCAGGAGCAGGTTATGGATATCGCCAAGTCGTCCATCGAGCGACCGGTCTTCACCTGGCTCGTGATCGTCATCTGCCTGCTGGGGGGCCTCTGGGGTTTCAACAACCTGGGCAAGCTCGAAGATCCTTCGTTTACCATCCCGAATGCCATCATCAATACACCGTACCCGGGGGCAACCGCCGAGGAAGTCGAGGAAGAGGTAACCGAGCGCCTGGAAATGGCCATCCAGGAGCTCCAGCAGATCGACATCATCGAGTCGCTCTCGATGCCAGGACACTCCGAGATCGAGGTCGAGGTGGCTTCCAGCTATCGCAGCCATGAGCTGCCGCAAATCTGGGACGAATTGCGACGCAAGATCAACGACACGCAGGGTGCGCTACCGGAAGGGGCTTCGTCTTCGCAAGTGAATGACGATTTCGGCGAGGTCTACGGTATTTTCTTTGGGGTGACTGCGCCGGGTTACGCGGAAGACGAGATCGACGACATTTCGCGCTTTCTCCAGCGCGAAATACTCACGGTACCCAACGTGGCTCGGGTCGCTACGGCGGGCGAGCGCGAGGAGGCGATCTATATCGAGATCCCCAACGAGCGGCTCACCACCCTGGGCATACCCGTCGACCATGTCATCAACACCGTCCAGACCGAGAACCAGGTCACCGATGCCGGCTCAATGCGCATTGGGAACGATCACGTGCGTATCGTGGTGCGTGCCGGCGTCGACAGCGTGGCCAATATCGAGGCGATCCGCATCGGTCGTCCCGGCACCACCGAGCAGATCTCGCTGGTGGATATCGCCACCGTGACCCGCAAGCCGGTGGAGGTGCCGGATCACTTGATACGCCACAATGGCGAGGCGGCATTCACGCTGGCCGTGGCCGGCGTGGCCGAGGCCAACATCGTCGAGGTGGGGGAGGCCGTGGAGCGTCACCTCGAATCGCTGGAGGGGCGCATACCGCTGGGGGTAGAGCTGCATCCCATCTACGAACAGCATCGCGTGGTCGACGAGGCGATCAACGATTTTCTGGTCAACCTGGCCATGTCGGTGGCCATCGTCATCGGCGTGCTGTGCTTGTTCATGGGCTGGCGCGTCGGCATGGTGGTCGGTGCAACGTTGCTGCTGACGGTACTCGGCACGCTGTTCTTCATGTGGATATTCGATATCGAGATGGAGCGTGTCTCGCTCGGCGCCTTGATCATCGCCATGGGGATGCTGGTGGACAACGCCATCGTGGTGGCCGAGGGCATGTTGATCAACATGCAGCGTGGCAGGCCGGTGAAGGAGGCCGCCAGCGATGCCGCCGGGCGCACGCAGATTCCGCTGCTCGGCGCCACGGTGATCGGTATCCTGGCGTTCTCCGGCATTGGGCTTTCCGACGACGTCACCGGCGAGTTCCTGTTCTCATTGTTCGCGGTCATCGCGATCTCGCTGCTGCTGAGCTGGGTGCTGGCCATCACCGTCACGCCATTGTTCGGCTACTACCTGTTCCGCGGCGCCCAGATCGGCAGCGACAAGGACCCCCACGGCGGTCTCATCTACCGCTTGTATGCCCGCTTCCTGGCGCAGGCGCTTCGCCTTCGCGTGCTGACCGTCGCCTTGTTAGTGGGAATTACGGCAGCTTGTGCCTGGGGCTTTACCTTTGTCTCGCAATCGTTCTTTCCCGATTCGAATACACCGATATTCTACGTCAACTATGAGCTGCCCCAGGGCAGCGACATTCGCGCTACCCGGCGCGATGCCGAGCGGATCGAAGCCTACCTGCAGGACAAGGCGGGTGTCGAGTCGGTGTCGACCTTCATCGGGCGTGGAGCGACGCGATTCATGCTGACCTATGCTCCCGAGCAGCCAGATCCCGCCTATGCCCAGTTCATCGTGCGGGCGGAGAGCCTGGAGCGCATCGACGCCCTTGATCCGGAAGTCTACTCGGCGCTGCAGGCGGCTTTTCCCGACGCGCGGGTGCGCACCCAGCGTATCCAGTTCGGGCCCGGCGGCGGGGCGCAGGTCGAGGCGCGCTTTCATGGCAACGCCCCGGCGACGCTGCGCCACCTGGCCGAAGAGGCGAAGCAGATCATGCGTGGCAGTCCCGCGTTGATCGATATCCGCCAGAACTGGCGTGAACAGGAAACCGTCGTGGCGCCGCGGTTCAACGAGGAGCGGGCGCGAATTGCCGGTGTCAGTCGCGACGAGCTGGCGCAGACCCTGCAGTTCGCTTCTTCAGGTGTGCGTGCGGGGACCTACCGCGAAGGCGATAGCCTGATCCCCATCGTTGCCCGACCACCGGCGGATGAACGGCATGACGTCTCGCGTCTGGCGGATCGCATGGTATGGAGCAATGCCGAGCAGCGCTTCATTCCCATCGCGCAGATCGTGGATGGGTTCGAGACCCAGAGCGAGGAGGCCATGATCCATCGTCGCAATCGTGTGCGTACCCTGACGGTACAGGCCGATCCGGCCCAGGGCTATACGGCAGCAGCCGCCCACGCCACGATACGCGAGGACATCGAAGCGATGGAGCTTCCGCCCGGGTACTCCCTCTCGTGGGGCGGTGAATACGAGAACTCCAGCGATGCCCAGGAGTCGCTGGCGCAACAACTGCCGCTGAGCTTCGTGGCGATGCTGGTGGTATCGATCCTGCTGTTCGGCAAGTTGCGCCAGCCCCTGATCATCTGGCTGGTGGTGCCGATGTCGATCTGCGGTGTGGTCGTGGGGCTATTGCTTACCGGGTTGCCCTTTTCGTTCACGGCGCTGCTGGGCATGCTCAGCCTGTCGGGCATGCTGATGAAGAATGCCATCGTGTTGGTGGACGAGATCGACGGGCAGATCCATACGGGCAAGGAGCGTCTGGATGCGCTGGTGGATGCCAGCATCAGCCGACTGCGACCGGTCACACTGGCCGCCGGCACCACCATCCTCGGGATGTTGCCGTTGCTGTTCGATGCCTTCTTCAACAGCATGGCGGTCACCATCATGGGCGGCCTGGCCTTTGCCTCGCTGCTCACCCTGATCGCGGTACCGGTGTTCTACTCGCTATTTTTCGGCATCCCCTATCGCAAGCGTTAGCCGGGGATACCGCAAGCGCCTGCACTCGGCTAGCGTACAGCGAGATCCGGCGGGGCGTCCTCGGCGTCGGACGGATCAACCTCGCTGTCATCGGCGAAATGATATTCGCCTCGGGGCTCGTCTCGGGTGGCCGGCAAGCAGCTGCCGGCACCCGGGTCGAGATGGGGGCTCAGGATCGACTCCATGCCCTTGAGCACCTGGACCGGCAGGGCAGAGGTGAAGCGGAAGTCATCCGAAGCGCTGCCAGCCACGTAGGCGGTCAAGGTCCCGAAGTGGTTGTCGCCGAGATAGAAGACGAAGGTGGCGGTGCGATTGCGGGCGCGCGATTCAATCACCTGTCCGCTACGGCTCACCGTCTCGATGCGGTTGTTGCCGGTGCCGGTCTTGCCGCCCAGGACCAACGGCGTGCCATCACCCTGAGAAAAGCTACCGTGCAATCGTCGTGCGGTGCCGCCCTCGACCACTTGCGATAGCGCATTACGCAGCGTTGTGGCCACCTCCGGCGCCATGACCTGCTGGCCTTGACCAACGGCGGGCAGGAAGCGCGTCTCGTAGGGGGTACCGTCAGCCAAGTGCAGCTCGTCGATGCGCAGGGTGGGCAGCTTGACGCCATCGTTGAGGATGATCCCCATCAGTTCGGCCAATGCGGCCGGGCGGTCTCCCGACGAGCCCACGGCTGTCGCCAGCGAGGGCACCAGGTGGCCGAACGGGTAACCCAGGCGTTGCCAGCGCTGGTGGATATCGGCGAAGGCCTCGATCTCCAGCATCGTACGGATTCGCACGTCTCGGGCGTTGCGATGCCGCGTTCGGAACAGCCAGCCATAGACCTCCTGGCGCTCGTCGGCGCTGGCCGCCGTGGCCTCGGCGACACTGGCATTCGGGTAGTCGAACAGGTACCCCACCAGCCATAGCTCAAGCGGATGGACGCCGGCGACGTAGCCCTGGTCGGTAAGGGAGAAGTTGCCCGGTGCATAGCGTTCATGGAGCGAGGCGAGTTCACGATCGCTCGGCCGGCTACCGTTGGGCAGCCATGTGTCCAGGAAGGTGCTGAATTCGTCGAGGCTGGCCTCGGGGAAGAGGTAGCGATGCACCGCGGCCAGCCTGGGCGCCGTGGCTTTCATACTTCCGAGGAACGTGGCGAGACGTGTCTCGCTGTCATGTTGGCGATACTTGCCCCAGAAGCGCTGCAGGAAAGTGCTGCCTTCGCGATCGGCGAACTGGCGCAGGTAATCCTCCCGCCTGGGATCCCTGTCGTCGTCCAGCATCGGCGAGCGATGCGTCTCATGATGGATGCTGTAGCGCACCAGGTCGCGCATCAGGCGAATGAAGGGGAGGTTGAGCGATTCACGCATGGCTTCGGTCAGCGTCGGGTTGCGGCCGTTGTCCTCGCGGCGGAAATTACCGAAGGTGTGGCGGCCGCCACCGGTAAAGAAGGCTTCCGTCGGGCTTGCCGAGTAGCGCCGCTCCATGGCCATGGAAAGCAGCTCGCCAAGCGCGAGGTCCGGTGCCTCGATGAGGCGATCCAGCACCCAGCGGCTGAGCGCATCCTGGCGATCGGTCTCGACCGCTTGCAGCACCTCGATGCTCTTGCCGGCGTGGCGTGCATGCAGTTCGGCAACCATTTCCAGGTAGGTGGCCAGGACACGGAGCTTGGCGGTGGAACCGAGCTCGAGCTTGCTGCTCCCATTGATGTCGAAGGGTTGGTCCGTGTTGTCGGTTTGCACTCGAACCCTGAATCCGTCTTCGTCGCGCTCGAACAGGGTGAAACTGTAGCTCACGTCCTGTGTCCGCTCCGCCGAAAGCATGCGCTCCCCCAGCAGCCCGATCTCGGCGGCGAACTCGGGATCCGCCAGGCGATGCAAGTAGCGGGTCACGTCCCGCTGTAGCTCGGCATGCAGCGTGGTGCGTGAGCGCAGGTCGAGGCGGTCCAGATCGTAGAATGACAAGCCCAGCAAGCCGCCCAGGCGCTGACGCGCCATCTGGATACCCTTGTCCGGCTCGATGTTAAGCCCATAGGGTTGCGTGGCCATGTCACGGAACACGAGCCGCTGTTCGAGTGCGGCCTGAGCAAGTTCTGCCGGTACCACACCTTCCTGACGCAGCAAACGCAGGTGGCTGTCGGTCAGTTCCTCCAGCGCCTGCCTGCCGCCCGCCAGGTACCAGGAGGGACGACGTTGGGCAATCATCAGTGCGACGACCTGGCGCAATGCGAGCCCCCTCTCTGCACGCTCGCCAAGCTCATCAGTGCCATTCGCCAGGCGCCGATTGAGACTATCGAAATCGGCGCCGAACCAGACCCACAGCCCATCGCCGAGACCATGCACCTCGCCGTAACCGGACGCGGCCGAGAGAGGGACCGTATTGAGATAGTCGAGCGCGACTTCCTGACGGGCGGTCAGCGTCTGCGGCCCGTGACGGTAACTCCGCACGCTGGCCGACACCATCTGGCGCAACTTCTCCGTCGGCGAGTAGGTCAGGCCACGAGGAGAATGACGATACTTTTCCAATTGGGTGGCCAGCGTGCTGCCACCGGCCGATTGTGCAGACAAGTCGAGAGCGCGGCCGACCTGCGATAGCGCAGCGCGGGTGAAGCGAGGCCAATCGACTGCAGGGTTGGCGTAGGGGGTGCTTTCATCCAGCAATTGGCGATTCTCGATGAACAGCAGCACCTTCAGCACGACCGGGGGGATAGTGTCGAAGCTGGCGTATTGGCGCAGGGGGTGGCGGAACTGATAGAACGGCTCGCCGCGGCACTCCTCGACGATGAGCCCGGCTTGCGTCTTTTCCGGATAGGGCGGGAAAAAGCCACGGCGCGTGTAGTCGAGCAGGGCCGGGGAGAACCGTGCCTGCTCGCTGATCTCATAGCCGCGGGCCAGCAGGCGTGATTCGAATTCCGGCAGCAATGTATAGCCGAGACGCTGGTCGAAGGGGCCATGGGACGGATAGTGAATGCGATCGCTGCGCCCCGGCTCCACCGCATAGCTCAGGGTCGTGGCATAGCGGGATAGTTCCTGGGCCTGGAAATGAGACGTCTTGGCCTCGGCCACGAGCAGCGTGGCGAGGGAGACCCCGAACAACAGCAGCAGGATACCGAGCCCGAGATAAAGGTAGCGATGCGAAGGCTCCTTACGGGCGGGCGGTGCGAGCTTCGGCTCCTGTATGAGAGGCGAGCGTTGTTCGACCGAATTACCATTTTCCAGCCACACCACGTCAGTCGAATTCCGGCGTGACGAAGAACCGCCCGTACCCATACGTCACTCCACCCGACCGCGACCTTATTGCCTTCGTTTTAGCGCAGTCCAGCGAGGCGATAAAGGGATTACTAAAAAAGATTTTGTAACCATCACCAGTTCATGAGGCACGATAGACGCCGAAGTGCCTCAGCCCGCGATCGTGCAGGTGCATGGCCTGCATGCGGCTCATCACGCCTTGGTCGCAATAGAGCAGGTAGCGGCGGTCGTCGGGCAGTGTCTCGGCACGCGTCTGCAGCTCGAAGAAGGGAATTTCCAGACACTCCACATTATGGAGCACGAGAGGTGCGGCCTCACGCTCTGCGGGTGGGCGGATATCGATCACGCTGACGGAGGCATCGTTGGCCGCCGCCTGGAGGTCGGTTACCACCTCGACAGGGGAGGTTCCTACCTGGGATATAGCCTCGTCCTGCTCGAGGAGACGGTCTGAGCGTGTCGAAACGGCCCGCTCCACGGCGTCGTCGAGCACGCTGAAGTCGAAGTTCGTCTCGGCGGCAACCACCTTGTCGTGGCGTGCCTGGGTATTGGGCCGCTGGGAAACGGCGCCGCACACTTCGGGCATGCCCTCGGCGTAAGAGGCCGTGCCTATCTGGCGAGCCGTATCGATGATCGTCTGCTTGTCTTCGGCAATGAGCGGACGAAGAATCGGCACGTCACTGGCTTCGTCCATCAATACCAGGTTGGTCAGGCTCTGGCTCGAGACCTGGGCGATGGCATCGCCGGTCACCAGCATGGGGATGCGTGAGCGAGTCGCGATGCGGCTGGCGGCACGCACCATCATGCGTTTGAGGACCACGCCAATGAGCCCGTCGGGAATGCTGCGCTGCAGTTCCGCCACCACACCTTCGAAGGGAACCGAGATGAACTTGACCCGATGGGAGCGCGAATAGGTGTTCCAAAGGTGATGAACCACCTCGCGTACGGCAGCCTCGTGGCCGGCGCCACCGAGCTCGAAGAAGAGGAAGTGTGTCTTGAGGCCTCGACGCATCATCTTCCAGGCCGCCACAGGAGAGTCATAGCCACCCGATACCAGGGCCAGAGCCTGCCCCTGGAGTCCCATCGGGTAGCCCCCGAGCCCGGGCCAGCGCTTGCGCACCAGACGCAGCCGATCCTCGACCACATCCACTCTGACATCCACCTCCGGTGCCTTGAGCTGGACCCTGGCACCGGGAGCGGCATCGAGAAGTTCACGGCCAAGGTGGCGCTCGAGCTGCTCCGAGCTGAAATCGTGAACCCCCCTGCGCTTTACCGTGATGCGAAAGCTGCGCCCGGCGATGACATCACGCCAGACCGGCAAGAGTCGTTCGGTGGTATCGGCAAAGGAAACAAAGGGGACCTCCTCGACGCACTGCACCTCATGCACGCCGGGGATATGACGCAACGTCTTCTCGAGTCGCCGAGCCCATTCACTGTCGGCATCCTCCAGCGGATGAACCTTGATGGCATCCCAGCCCCCCTGAACGCGTAGCGAATCCCCGAGGGGACGCAGCACGTTACGAATGTTGCCGACCAGACAACGCGTCATCTGGCGACGCACGGTACGAGACTTGATGGTGATCTCAGGAAAGAGTTTGAGCAGGTAATACATGGCAAGCCACTTGTAATGAACATAAAAACAATTGCTTGCCATTATACCAGAGGGGGCCGGGCCGGTGTGCGTCTCGGTCAGCCGCGAGCTGCGCGAGTCACCGCCACGGGCGCGTACCGCCCGGGCCGGAACTCAATAAAGCGCTTGTTCCTCGCTGATGACTTCCTTCAGCAATTCCAGGAACAACTTGTCCGCTTCCGAGTGTTCGCTCGGATCCTCGGGGATATGCACGCTCGTGGTGTCGGAGATTTCGTTGGCGATGCGGGCCGCGGCATCCTCGGGGTTGTCTTCGCTGTAGTGTCGGCGAGCGATGGTCAAGGATTGCTCGAGGATCTGGGGGTCCTGGAGCAATTTCTTGATGAAGCCACGCAGTTCGTTGATGACGCGCGCTTTCTGTATCTCGGATGAAGCAGACATGTCGTCTCTCCTTGTGCTGGTAGCCCATGTCGGTCAGGGCTGACGATAGCATGTTTGGTGTAGGCCGGAAGAGCATCGTGACCAGCTCAGGATGAGCAGCGGGAGTTCCCACAGAGAGGTTCAGCTTCGTCAGTCTCGATATAGTTCACGCCCATGCGAAAGGTTGAATAACGGTACTAGAAACTATTGGACTTTCTACCCGTCTCGTTTACGCTAGCTTACAAAAATGCCACAAGAAGCCCGCCACTAGTATCAAAATTGTTACATATAGATGACGAGCGGGCCTAAGTCAGTTTCGAAAGGGAATCGGGAATGGATGCACCATCCGGCCTCCTCCGGATGCGCCCCGCCATAACAAGAACATGACCACAACACGACGGAGCGCCTGTGCAGACGGGGCATCCGAATCATGAAGGGAACACCCATGACAAATGCTACTGACTTTTCTCGTACCCACCGGCTGGCCAAGGCCGTCATGGTGGGGTCTTCGCTTGCGCTTCTTCCCCTTGCCGCTGCGGTGGCTCAGACCTTGCCGCCCGGTCTGGCGGCGCCGGGCGCTACCGATATCCAGCAGGTGGTTCGCCAGGCCCTGGTCACCAATCCCGAGGTCAAGGCTGCCTGGAACGGCTTGAGCGCGGCAGGCCACGATGTCGGCGTGGCCCGTGGCAACTATCTCCCCACCATCGACGTGTCGGCCGGTGTCGGCCTCGAAGACCGGGAGGGTGACGGTCGCGGCAGCTATGATACCGACTTCGCCGAACTGCGCCTGTCGCAAATGATCTATGACGGTTTTGCCACCCGCAACGAGGTCGAGCGCCTCGATCGCGCCAAACTGGTGAGCTATTACGAGCTGCTCGGAGCCAGCGAGAACGTTGCGCTGGAAGCTACGCAGGCCTACCTCGACGTCAAGCGCTACCGTGAACTGGTGCAGCTGGCCCAGAACAACTATGCCGACCATCTGCGCGTCTACAACCAGATCGAGGATCGGGTTCGTTCCGGCGCCGGCCGTGGGGTCGACCTCGAGCAGATCAGCGGTCGCCTGGCCCTGGCCGAGTCCAACCTGATGACCGAGGCGTCCAACCTGCACGACGTCACCGTGCGCTACCAACGCATCGTTGGCGAACTGCCGGCCGAGGAATTGGCGCCGGCTCCGCAGCTGGACGACCTTCTGCCGCCCTCAGTGGCTGAGGCCGTCGACCTGGCGTTCCAGGGCAACCCCGATTTCCACGCTGCCATCGAGAACATCGAGGCGGTAAGGGCCGAGAAGGAGGGGACTCGCGCAGGGTTCCAGCCGCGGCTCGACCTGCGTGGCCGCACCGGCACCAACAACAACGAAAGCGGCTACGACGGCTTCGGGCGCCGCGATCGCCACAGTATCGAGCTGGTCGCCAGCATGAACCTGTATCGCGGCGGCAGCGACCTGGCCTCGTTTCGTGCCGCCAGCGACCGTGTCGAACAGGCGATCGATCAGCGTGACCTGGCCTGTACCAACGTGCGCCAGACCACACAGATCGCCTATAACGACACTCATCGTCTACGCGAGCAGATTCGCTATCTCAACGAGCACCGCCAGTCAATCGATCGCGTACGCGGCGCCTACCAGCAGCAGTTCGATATCGGCCAGCGTACTTTGCTCGACGTGCTCGACAGCGAGAACGAATACTTCGAGGCAAGCCGCGCCTATGCCAATGCCCAGTACGACATCGCTCTCGCCGATGCGCGCACTCTCGCCGCCATGGGGCAGTTGATGCAGGCTTTGGGCGTGATGCGCGACGATATGCCGACCCTGGCTGAACTGGGCAGCGATGGCCTGGCCCTCGACCCTGAGGCGCTATGCCCGATCGAAGGACCGGGCGGCTATACCCTGGCAGACTTCACCGGTGGCATCAGTGCCCCGGCCCCGACCCGTGCGCCCGACGTTACGCTCTCCGCCGATGCGCTGTTTGCCATCAACAGTGCTGAACTGGGACCGAATTCGCGCCAGGAACTCGCCGAACTGGCGGACCAGATTCGCGGCCGCAACGATCTTTCCAGGGTCTTCATTGCGGGTCATGCCGACAGTACCGGCAGCGATGTCATCAACGATCCGCTTTCACAGCGGCGAGCCGATAGCGTGGCGGAGTATCTCGTCAGCCAGGGAGTCGATGGCAGCCTGATCCAGACCCGCGGCTACGGTTCCCGTGAGCCGGTTGCAGGTAACGATACGGTTGAGGGTCGTCGCCAGAATCGTCGCGTCGAGGTCACGCTCGAGCGGGTAGGCGAAAACCTTGACCTGAGCGCCATTCAGCAATGGCCGGGTGCCACGAGCAAGCCAGACGATGTGACGACCGAGACGAGCGTGGTCGAGGCGTGGGCCGACGCGCAGCCGATCGCCAGCATCTATGGCGAGCTGCAAGCCGCTGCGCAGCAAGAGCAGCAGGAAGCGCGCGTGGTGGAGCAGGGGGCCTACCTGCAAGTAGTAGCGCTCAGCGACTCCGGAAAGGCTCAGAGCGTCGGCAGCCAGCTCAGCGATACCTTTGCCCAACCCATGCGTCTGGTCAGCACGTCCCAGCTGCATCGGGTGCAGCTCGGCCCCATCGGCGATCCGGATGAACTGACGGCGCTGCGCGACGAGCTCAGGCGTCTTGGTTACGCCGACAGCTACGTCGTGCAGGGCTGAACCTCTTGGGATCGAGGCCGTTCGTTCCGGGTTCGCCCGTGAGCCGATGGCGAATGTTATCCAGCTACACCCGTCCGGCGCTGCCGGACGGGCCTCATCCCCGAGGTTCCCGTGACGCAGCATGAAGTACTGGACGCCTCTCAGCAGGCGCCTCGCTCGGCAGTTCGTGACGAACTGCTCGAGTGTCTGCAGACCATAGCCCTGGCTCACGATCATCCGGTAACGGCCGATTCGTTGACCGCGGGGCTGCCATTGGAAGAGGGACGCCTTACCCCGGGGGTTTTTCCGCGTGCAGCGGCCCGGGCCAGCATGACGGCACGTATCGTCAAGAGCCGTATCGTGCAGCTCAACTCGGCGCTTTTCCCCGCCGTGCTATTGCTGGAGCCGGGGCGTGCCTGTGTACTCGTGGCGCTCGATCTCAAGGCCCGCCGTGCCAGGGTGATCTTCCCTGAACTTGGCGACGCCGTGACCGAGGTCGACCTGGATGGGCTGACCGAGAGCTACAGCGGCCAGGCCATTTATGTACGCCCGCGTTTTCGCTTCGATGCGCGCGGCCCTGAAGTCGGCAAACAGCGTTCCCGTCACTGGTTCTGGGGCGTCATTCGCGAGAATCGCCGGCTGTACCGTGACGTTATCGCCGGCTCGGTGGTCATCAACCTGTTTGCGGTTGCCATGCCGCTGTTCGTGCTCAACGTCTATGACCGCGTGGTGCCCAACCACGCCACCGAAACGCTATGGGTGCTGGCGGCCGGCATCTTCATCGTACTCTGTTTCGATCTGGCGCTGCGTCTGATGCGCAGTGCTTTCGTCGACCTGGCGGCGAGCCGGGCCGACGTCAAGCTGTCGTCGCGGATCATGTCCCAAGTGCTAGGGCTGCGCATGGAAGCCAAGCCTGCCTCGACCGGGTCGTTTGCCTCGACGCTGCAATCCTTCGAGTCGGTACGCGCCTTCATCGGCTCGGCCACGGTGGTAGCGCTAGTGGATCTTCCCTTCGTGCTGCTGTTCGCCGGCGTCATCGCGCTGATCGACGCTCCGCTGGTGCTGCCGGTACTTGCCGGCATCGTTTTCGTGCTGCTCTATGCCTTGGCGGCACAAGGCAAGCTTCACGAGCTATCCGAAACCACGTGGCGCGTCGGCGCCCAGCGCAATGCCACGCTGGTCGAGTCGCTGTCGAGCCTGGAAACAGTCAAGACCCTGCGCGCCGAGAGCCGCATCCAGGCAAGCTGGGAAAAGGCCACGGCCTTCCTCTCCCGCACGTCGGCGCAGCTGCGCCTGGTCAGCACCTCGGTTTCCAACGTTGCCATGTGGGCCCAGCATACCGTAGCGGTCGGCGTGATTCTGATCGGTGTCTATTTGATCATCGACGGCAATCTGACCCAGGGCGGACTGATCGCCGCCTACATGCTGTCTTCACGCGCCATGGCGCCGGTCAGCCAGGCAGCGGCGTTGCTGGCTCAGTATCATCAATCCTCGACGGCACTCCAATCACTCGACGGCGTGATGCAGCGCCCGGTGGAGCGGCCGGAAGGCCAATCGTTCATCTCCCGCCCGGTCATTCGTGGCGAGATCCGCTTCGACAAGGCCACGCTGCGCTACCCCGACGAAGAGCGCGATGCACTGCGCGACATCTCGCTCAAGATCGAGCCGGGCGAGCGGGTCGCCCTGCTCGGCCGGGTCGGCTGTGGCAAGACCACCCTCAACAAGCTGCTGTTGGGACTATACACGCCCACGGCGGGAGCGGTGATGATCGACGGCGTCGACCTGCGCCAGTTCGACCCGGTCCAGTTGCGGCGCCATCTCGGCTACGTGCCCCAGGACGTCAGCCTGTTCTTCGGCTCGCTGCGTGACAATATCATCGCCGGTGGCGGCAGCGATGGCGTCGACGACGAGGCGCTGCTGCGCGCGATCAAGCTCAGCGGATTGGAAGGCCTGGTCAACACCCACCCGCACGGCGTCGAACTCCAGGTCGGCGAACGCGGCCAGATGCTCTCGGGGGGCCAGCGCCAGGCCGTGGCGATAGCCCGCGCGCTGGTCCATGACCCGCAGATCCTGCTGCTCGACGAACCCTCCAGCGCCATGGACCACGCTAGCGAAGAAGCCTTCAAGGCCAATCTCAAGGAATATGCCCAGGGCAAGACGATGATCGTGGTGACACACCGTACCTCGCTGCTGTCGCTGGTCGACCGCATCATCGTGATCGACGCGGGCAAGATCGTTGCCGATGGTCCGCGCGACAAGGTGGTCGAGGCCCTTCGCAAGGGTCAGATCGGGAGGGCCAGCTGATGACGGTCTCCAGTCCCAGGGCGAAGGGCAAGAGCGCCGAACAGCAGGGCTTCGAAGCGATCGGGCGTTTTTCCGACGTGGGCGGCAAACCGTTCCGTCCCTTCATCGATCGGTTGTTCTCCAAGCGTGTGACTTCCGCGCACCTCAATCGCGACTGGGCCAGCGACGCCGACTGGGCCCGCATGCAGCAGGACCCGATCCGGGCGCGGCTGTTCCTGTACGTCGTGCTGCTTGCCTTTGGCGCGCTGATCGCCTGGGCCTACTTCGCGTCGATCGACGAGGTGACGCGTGGCACCGGCCGGGTGATTCCTTCAAGTCAGCTGCAAAAGGTCCAGTCCTTCGACGGTGGCGTGGTGCAGCAGATTCTGGTGCGGGAAGGAGAGCTGGTGGAGGCGGGGCAGGTACTGATGCGTATCGACCCTACCCGCTTCATTGCCAATTTTCGCGAGAACCGCGCGCAGGCGCTGGCGCTTCGCGCACGGGCGGAGCGGCTTCGCGCCCTGGTTACCGACACGCCCTTCAACCCTGACGACACGCTACGCAGCGAGGCGCCCGAGATTGTTGCCCAGGAGCGTGAAGTCTACGAGAGCCGGCGGGAAGAATTGCGCGAGCAGGAGAGCATTCTTCGCGACCGCATCCGCCAGCGCGAAGAAGAGCTCAACGAAGCCAAGGCTCGGCGCGACACCGCCCAGCGTGAAGCCAACATGGCTAGCCAGGAGCTGAACCTGACACGGCCGCTGCTGCAGTCGGGAGCCGTCTCGGAGGTGGATATCCTGCGTCTCGAGCGGGAAGTCTCACGTGCCACTGGCGAGCGCAACCAGGCATCGGCCGCTGTCGCTCGTCTCGAGGCAGCCGTGGAAGAATCGCGCACCCAGATGCGCGAGCTTGGTGCCGAGCGCCGCAGCGAATGGCGCAATGACCTGGCCCAGACGCTGGGCGATCTCAGCGCCCTCGACGAATCCAGCGCCGGTCTCCAGGACCGGGTACGCCTGGCGGAGGTGCGCTCCCCGGTGGATGGCGTGGTGCAGCGTCTGAGCATCAATACCCTAGGCGGCGTGGTGCAGCCCGGGCAGGAGGTGGTGGACATCATTCCCAGCGATGACCAATTGCTGGTGGAGGCGCGTATCGCGCCGCAGGATATCGCCTTCCTGCGCCCGGGACAGCCCGCCACGATCAAGCTGACCGCCTACGATTTCGCCATCTATGGCGGCCTTGCGGCCGAGCTCGACCATATCAGTGCCGATACCATCACCGATGACAACGACAACACCTTCTACCTGGTGCGCGTCCGAACACTTGCGGGCGAAGACCTGGGCAGCGAAATCCAGGTCATTCCCGGCATGACGGCACAGGTCGACATCATGACCGGTAAACGCACCGTGATGCAGTATCTGCTCAAACCCGTCCTGCGGGCATGGAGCGATTCCATGGGAGAACGATGATGGCCATCCTGTTCGTCAGTCAGAAGCGTGCAGAGATACCGCGGTTGCGTAGCGCCTTTCCCGAAATTCGGCGCATCACGCCCGAGCAGTCCCGCCTCATGGCGTGCAGCGGCGACCGCGTCTGGCTAATGACGGATCATCCCCAGTGGCCGGCGCTTTCAGCTACCTTGGCAGCCCAGGGCGTCGTCATCGTGGTGCTATCGTTGGCGCCGAGTGAAGCGGAAGCCCTCATGGCACTGCAGGCCGGTGCGCGGGGTTACGTACATGCGCTTTCGCCTCCCGAGATGCTGGGGCAGGTGGCCCTGGTGACCGGCAACCAGGGCATTTGGGTGCCTGCCGAGCTGCTCGGCAAGGTGCTCGGGGTGGCCTTTACGACCCTGGGAGGGCGAGAGGGCCTGCCCCCCGAGAGCCTGGCGACACTGACGGAGCGCGAACGCGCCGTTGCCCTGGCTGTTGCGGAGGGCCACAGCAACAAGGAAGTGGCCCGTCAGCTCGCTATTACCGAACGCACGGTCAAGGCGCATCTCGGCGCGGTATTTCGCAAGCTCGGCGTACGGGATCGTATGCAGTTGGTGCTCCGGCTGGCGAAACAATATGTCAACCTCGCCTGAGTAACGAGTGGCTTTTTTAACAAACGGCTTGCCAGCAAATGGCAAGCCGTTCTCAGTTAGACGGTAGCTCGTTCGTACCCTGTCCATCGGTACAATACTTTTCGTATCCCCAGGTAACTTATTGTGATGCCATGAACCGTAATGGCGCAGCGGCGCGTGCGGCATCAACACAAGAATTACCATCCCCGGGAGACAGGACATGGCCATCGCCACCGTTATCGCAATCACTGGTCGGGCTTGGGCGCGCGACGAAGAAGGCAACGTACGCGAGCTGCGCGTGGGAGATACGCTTCAGGAGGGCGAGGTGCTGGTTACCTCCGACAACGGAAGCGCTCAGCTCGACTTTGGAGACGGGCTGGCAGCAGCGGTTATCGAAGGTGGCGAGCAGGTGGTCATGATGCCTGAGCTCGATGCCAATGAACCTGCCGACCCGTCCGAGTTCGCCGCGCTCGATGAGGACCTCGAGGCGCTGCTCTCCGCCCTCGACGATGAAGACACCGACCTGCTCGACGTGCTCGATGCGACAGCGGCCGGCGCCGGCCCTGGTGGCGCGGCAGATGGTGGGCATACCTTCGTGCGCCTGGCGCGGATTGCCGAAGAGACGGATCCGCTGGCGTTCGAGTATGGCATGACTGATTCGAGTGGTTTGCCTGAGGCAGATGGAGCTGCTTTTCTGCTCGTTCAAGAAGCAAGTCCAGAGCCGGTCAGAGGCGAAGTGCTATTTGAAATTCAGCTCCTTGAAGATGGGCAGTCTCCGAACCCCGGTCAAGTTGAGGGTGAAGGAGGACGCTTCTATGAAGGCAACTCGTTCCTTGTCGTTGCTACAGTCAGTTCACCCCCGGTCGGTGGTCCATTAACTATTATCCTTTCTAATGGGCAGGTGATTATTATCCCCGAGGGGGAAACTTCAGGTTCGGTCGTACTGGAGACTCGCCCGGATGACCCGCATGTCCAGGGGCTGGAGCAGATTTCACTTACCGTAATTGGCACAGAGGGTGGCGGCTACGATGAGCTGACAGTAGGCGATATTTCCCCGGTTACTGTCGTTGACGACAGCGACGCGACCACCATCACCCTGAGCGCGCCATCGCAAGTCACCGAAGGCGGCCAGATCAGCGTCACCGCCACGGTGAACAACGCCCCGCAGGGCAGTCCGCTGGTAATCGAACTCTCCAATGGCGAGCAGATCACCATCGCCGTGGGCGAGACCAGCGGCAGCGTGAGCTTCGACAGCCGCGCCGATGATGCCTACGCACAAGGCACCGGTACGCTCGAGCTGAGCATCACCGACACTGACGGTGGCAACTACGAAGCCCTGGATACCAGCAGCACAGCCACGGTCGATGTGGTCGACGACAGCGACACCGTCACTGCCACGCTGAGCAGCGACGTAACCAGTGTCGCCGAAGGCGGCCAGGTCACCTACACCGTGACCCTGACCGGTCCGGACGGCGCCGACCTCACTGGCCACGACGGTCTCGAGTTCCGTCTGGCCGACGGCTCCATCGTTACCATCGCCGCCGGTGAAATCAGCGGCAGCACCACCGTGACCGCGGCCGACGACGCCTTCGCCGGTGGACAGGCCGCCCTGGTCAACAGCATCGACGCCGTGCTCAGCGACAGCGGCAGCGAATTCGAGAACCTGGCCACTGCCGGCGAGACCACGGTGACCGTGACTGACGAGCCAGGTACCCCGGGGAATCCGGGCACGCCCAACGGCGGCGACCCGATCACCGTCAGCATCGCGGCGACCTCGGAGCAGTTCACCGAAGCCCAGCAGCAGACCTTCAAGGTCAGCCTGAGCGAAGCAGTGGACCGCGACGTGACCATCACTCTGGACGGCGGCAACACCGTCACCATCGAGGCGGGCGAGACGGAAGCCACCTACACCCGTGTGCCGCAAGGCGACGACGTGTTGAAGGACGGCGAGACCGTCACGGTCGCGCTGGAAGGCGCCACGGCCGCTGACGGCACCGCGTTCGAGAACCTCACGCTGGGCGAGGCAGCACAAGCCCAGATCGTCGACACCATCGACACCGTCACCGCCACGCTGAGCGCGAACACCGACAGCGTCGCCGAAGGTGGCACGGTCACCTACACCGTGACCCTGACCGGTCCGGACGGCGCCGACCTCACTGGCCACGACGGTCTCGAGTTCCGTCTGGCCGACGGCTCCATCGTTACCATCGCCGCCGGTGAAATCAGCGGCAGCACCACCGTGACCGCGGCCGACGACGCCTTCGCCGGTGGACAGGCCGCCCTGGTCAACAGCATCGACGCCGTGCTCAGCGACAGCGGCAGCGAATTCGAGAACCTGGCCACTGCCGGCGAGACCA